>NZ_JBSSDH010000001.1:0-719944 GCF_054060555.1 Pseudomonas sp. TE6283 | reverse complement strand
TACTAATTGCCCGTGAGGCTTGACCATATAACACCCAAGCAATTTGCGCTGCGGCCAGATTGTGGTGGTGAAGACGAAAGACCCGAAAGTTCGTAAGACCACAAATTCACATATCCGAATTCGCTGGAGTATCCATCAGGATCTTCTGGCAACAGAATTTCTTGACGACCATAGAGCATTGGAACCACCTGATCCCATCCCGAACTCAGTAGTGAAACGATGCATCGCCGATGGTAGTGTGGGGCTTCCCCATGTGAGAGTAGGTCATCGTCAAGATTCATTTCGCAAAACCCCTATCTGCGCGAGCAGGTAGGGGTTTTGTCTTTTCCGCTTTCCAACATCAACGCCATACCGCCAGCCCTGTGGGAGCGGCCCCGGCGATATCAGCGTGATGCACAAATCCTGGGGCCGCTCCTACAGGGGCCGCACAGGTCTTTGCGCGAGTTGTGTCGCCAGCTCGTTGAAAGATGGACGGGCCAGTACATCGGGTTGCTGGCAGCGTTCAGCCAGTTCCCCTAACACTGTATCGGGCTTGTCGCAGCGCACCAGCAGTTCCTCGACAAGAATGCCGAAAGCCCTTGTTTCCAGGCGTTCGAGCGCGCGTGCCGGGAGACTGTCGTCCTGTGGATGGAACGAGGCGGCGCCGAAGTCGCCCAGCAGGCACTGGCCATTCGCATCGAACAGGATGTTGTGAGCATACAGGTCGCCGTGATTCAAGCCTCGACTGTGCAGGTGGGCGCAGACCGAGGCAATACCGGCAACGAGGTGTCGCAATGCTGGCAAGGTCAGTTCTCGTGTGCCGGGGTAACGGTCACGGGTGCAGCTGTCTAGGCTGGGTGGGCCGGCCAGGTTCGACCAGTGCGCATCGATCAATTGCATCACCAGTGCCGGAAGCTGCTGCGGGTGGTCGTCGATGCGCCCGGCCAGGCTTACCAACTGGGGGTGGTCACCGGCGGCGATGCAGGCGCTCATCTCCGCCAGCGGCGAACCATCGCTGGTCATCGCGCCCTTGTACAGCTTGACCGCCACCGGTGCCGCCTGGCCGTTCCAGTGCGCCCGGTGGATCACTCCAGAGGCACCACGGCCAAGCTCTTCCTCCAGGCGGATATCCTTCCAGTGAAGGGAGGGGCAGTTCTCCTGCGTTACAGGGGCGACAAAACCTGGCGGCAGGGGATTGTCGGCGTAGGCCAACCAAGCCAGGCGCGGCATGCGCAGCAGCCAGTCGGGCAGGGTGTCCAGGCGGTTGCTGGCCACGCGCAGCAACTCCAGCCGTACGCAATTGGCCAGGCCTTCAGGCAGGGTGGTGAGCCGATTGCCGGCGAGCATCAGCTTTTGCAGCTGTGGGCAATTGCCCAAGGCCTCGGGCAATTGCTCCAGTGCGTTTTCTGTCAGCACCAGCGAGCGCAACGAGCGCGGCAGCGCCTGGGCGTCGACCCGGGTGATGCGGTTGTTCCTGAAACCCACTGTCTGCAGGGCTTGGCAACGGCCAATGGCGTGAGGCAGGTGGGTGAATCGGTTGTTGGAGCAGAACAGCACCTTGAGGCGATTCAAGCGGTGCAGGTCTTCGGGCAGTTCACTCAGCCTGTTGCCGGAGAGGTCCAGCACCTCGAGGCTGTCGGCCAGGTCAAAGATCTCCCGAGGGAAATCGATCAAGTCCTGGCAGAGATTGAGGCGAGTGATGCCGCGCAGGCGGCCGGCGCGTAGGTCGTCGAGGGTATGCATAGGCTGTTCTGTATTGATGAACGGCCATTGTAAGCAGACAGGTGCGGCAAATCTGCATATGGGTTGCGACTTAAGTCCGATGGCAGGTGGACCGCGCCGGTCCATACTCAAGGTTCGCCCTTCAATAACAACAAGTACCGGGTTGCGAACCAATGACTTATCAGCACAGCTACGCCCATTCCATCACCGATCCCGCCACCTTCTGGCAGGCCCAGGCCGAACAGCTGGCCTGGCAGCGCAAGCCTACCCTGACCCTGCAGCAGAACGCCGACGGCACCCACAGCTGGTTCGCTGATGGGCGCCTCAACAGCTGTCACTTGGCCCTCGACCACCAGATCGAGCAGGGCCGTGGCGAACAGCTGGCGTTGATCTACGATTCGCCCGTGACCGGCGTGCAGCAGACCTTCACCTACCACCAGCTGCGCGACGAGGTGGCGCGCCTGGCCGGGCTGCTGCGCTCGCTGGGCGTGGGCAAGGGGGACGGGGTGATCATCTACATGCCAATGGTGCCCCAGGCGGCGATGGCCATGCTCGCCTGCGCCCGCATCGGCGCGGTGCACTCGGTGGTGTTCGGCGGTTTTGCCGCCAACGAGCTCGCCCTGCGCATCGACGACGCCCGGCCGACGCTGCTGCTGACGGCATCCTGCGGCCTGGAATTCGACCGGGTGATTGAATACAAGCCCCTGGTCGATCGCGCCCTGCAGTTGGCCCGCCATCAGCCACGGCATGTACTGGTGCTGCAGCGTCCGCAGGCGCGCGCCGAACTGCAGGCCGGGCGCGACCTGGACTGGCAGCAAGCGCTGGTTGGCGCCGAGCCGGTAGCGCCGGTGGCGCTCGACGCGGGTGACCCGCTGTACATCATGTACACCTCCGGCACCACCGGCAAACCCAAGGGCATCGTGCGCGAGAATGGCGGCAACGCAGTCGCCCTGTGCTACGCCATGCGTCATGTCTACGGCATGCAGGCGGGTGATGTGTGGTGGGGGATTTCCGATGTGGGTTGGGTGGTGGGTCATTCACTGATCGTCTACGGGCCGCTGATGAGCGGCTGCACCACGGTGTTTTATGAGGGCAAGCCGATTCGTACCCCGGATGCCTCGGCCTACTGGCGGGTGGTCGAGCAGTACAAGGTCAACGGCTTGTTCTGTGCGCCCACCGCCATGCGCGCGATTCGCAAAGAAGACCCGGAAGGCGAGTTGATCCGTCGCCATGACCTGGGCTCGCTGCGCCAACTGTTCCTGGCCGGGGAAAAGCTCGATTCGAGCACCCATGAATGGCTCGAGCGGGTCAGCGGCAAGCCGGTGCATGACCATTGGTGGCAGACCGAGACCGGTTGGCCGGTGACCGCGCCTTGCGTCGGCCTCGAAGGCAGCGCGGCGCGGCCTGGGTCGAGCAACCGTGCGGTACCGGGTTATCACGTGCAGGTGCTGGACGACGACGGCAAGCCGCTGGGACCCAACCAGCAGGGCGCGATCGTCATCGCCCTGCCGCTGCCGCCGGGGTGCAGCCAGACGCTGTGGGGCGATCACGAGCGCTACTTGCAGGCGTACCTGCACAGCTACCCGGGCTATTACCACACTGGCGACGGCGGTTATCTCGACGAGGACGGCTTCGTTTACATCATGGGACGCACCGATGACGTGATCAACGTCTCCGGGCATCGGCTGTCGACTGGCGAAATGGAGGACCTGGTGGCGCGTCATCCGGCTGTGGCCGAGTGCGCGGTGATCGGTGTGCACGACGAGATCAAGGGCCAGGTGCCGCTGGCGCTGGTGGTCCTCAAGGACGGCCAGGGTATTGGCGAGGCGCAGTTGCAGGGCGAGTTGGTGGCCAGCGTGCGTGAACAGATCGGCGCGCTGGCTTGCTTCAACCGAGTGCGCTTGGTGAAACGCCTGCCCAAGACCCGCTCGGGCAAGATCCTGCGGGCGGTGCTGCGCAAGATCGCCGATGGGCAGGACTACGTGCCGCCCTCGACATTGGATGATCCGGCGGTGCTGACGGAGATCGAACAGATGCTGGCGGATTTGCCACGGGCGAGTTGATGCGCTGACTTCATCTCCGGCAAGCCCGCTTCCCCAAAAGCATCACTGGTCTTGAGGAGGTCCCAGCTGATGCAACTGTCCCAGCCGGCTGCGCGTACGCATCAGGTCGGCCAGCGATCCACCCAGGCTCTGCTCCAGTGGTCGCTTGCCGATCATCGTCACCTGGCAGTCCTGATCATAAAGCACGTCCACCAGGTTGACGAAGCGCTGCTGCGCCGCCAGCGAGCACTCGGCCAGATCGTCCAGGCCCTCGATGATCCAGTGGTCGTAGCGCTCGGCCAGGGCCAGGTAGTCGATCACCGCGGTGGGCTGCTCGCACAGGTCGTGGAAACTGAACACGACCTGGCGTCCCTCGCTGCCCTGGGCGCGCAACGGACGCTGGTTGACCTCCAGTTGCAGAGGCTGCAGCACGGGTACCCGCAAGCGCTCGCGCTGCTGCGCATTGCCCGGCCAGACATAATGCCCTTGGGTAAATCGCTGATGTGCGCGGTTGGCCGGCAAGCTGCGAAAGTCCGTGTCCCCGTCCACCTCCAGCACCTGCATGCGGCTGTTGATCAGGCGGATCACCGGCAGGAAGCGCTGATGGTACAGCGGGTTGGGCAGCAGACCCTCGGGTGGGTAGTTGGAGGTGACCATCAGGAATACGCCACGGGCGAACAGGGCGTCGAACAACCGGGTGAGCAGCATGGCGTCGCCGATGTCGTGGACGTGAAATTCGTCGAAGCACAGCACCCGGCAATCTCCCAACAGTTCGTCGAGGGTCGCCTCCAGAGCATCGTCCTGCGCCCGATGGCGATGCATCCCCTGGTGCAGACGGGCGAAAAAGTCGTGGAAGTGCAGGCGACGTTTGTCCGCCGTTGGCACGGCCTGGAAGAAACCATCGAGCAGCCAGCTCTTGCCGCGTCCGACCGCGCCGTGCAGGTACAGGCTGCCTGCGTGGCCCGTTGTGAGCGTTGCCAACTGCGTGGCCATCGCCGCGATCACCCGGTGTTGCCCGTCACTCAGGGTGTAGCCGCGTTCGGTCGCACGGTCCTGGAAGTAGTCCGCAAGGTGGGTGTGCGCAGGTGGTTCGGGGCGCAAACGGCGGCCGAGCAGACGCAAGGGCGCGGAAATCCAGGTGGACAATTGAGAGGCTCCTTGGGGGGGGCTGGGGCAGGGCACAGCTTGCGCGACGCCGTGCATTTTGACCAATCGAGAATCCACCGGGCAATGATCGTGAAATGCGATAGGTCAGGCCTTGTGCTCCAGCTGGCGTTCGATCATGTACTTGATCGCCAGGCGAAGCTCCTTGAGATGGCGCAAGTCGTCGTCCTGGAAGTTGCCCGCCGAGATCGACTCCCCGGCCAGGACTTGGTTGTCGATGTCCATGTACTCGTCGAGCAGGCGGTCGAGCTGCGGGTCGCGTTGGCGTCGCTGCTGGACGATCTCGCGAGGGTAGTGCAGGTCCTGGTAGAGGTCGTGGGAAACGGGCATGGCGTCCTCCTTGTGATGCGCCGACGGGTTCTATCTGATTGGAAGGGAGGAACGTCATTGTGTTGAAGCGAGGCGGGGGGAATTACGACGAATGGTCGTCCTGATCGTTTACAGGCGCAAACCCCGCGAAAAGGGTTCGCTACAAGTAAGCTGCTGTTTTTCTGCGATTTTTTTAAAAAAAAGCTTTCCACTTCGAAAAAAGGTTGTTAAAGTGCTGGCCATTCCCAAGCAGCAACTCACGGTGCTGCAAGGAGTTGTCAGTGAGGCGGTGATTGATTCACTTGCCAGATCCGATACAGGGGCGTCGCCAAGCGGTAAGGCAGCAGGTTTTGATCCTGCCATGCGTTGGTTCGAATCCAGCCGCCCCTGCCATTTTCAAGCTATATACTCTCCCCAAATCGCCTTCAGGCGATTTTTTTCGTTTCTGCCTATCTATTTTCCAGAAGCTCGGCCAGTGCCTGGGCAAGAGCCTGCTCGCTTACCGGTTTCTGAATCACCAGGCTGCCGGGCAGTTCCAGTCCCTGCAACTCGGCATACCCCGTCAGGAACACCACGGGCAGGTCAGGGAAGCGCTGGCGCGCAGCCAGCGCCAGTTGCGCACCATTGAATTCCGGCATGGCGAAATCGGTGAGTAGCACATCTATTTCATCGTTCAGCAGTGGCAATGCCTGCTCGCTGCTGTGCGCCTGACGCACCTGATAGCCATGGCGCAGCAGAACGTCGCTCATCATCTCGCGTACCAGATGGTCGTCATCCACCAGCAGCACACTGCGCCTGCCGGCAGGCCGTGTCGGCAGAGCCTGCGTACTTTGTTCCTGGGTTGCCGGCGCCTCCGGTTGATGCACTGCGGGCAGGTAGACACTGACCTGTGTGCCGCGCCCCGGCGCGGTATCGATGCGCACGCCACCGCCTGACTGCTTGGCGAAGCCGAACACCTGGGCCAGCCCCAGGCCTGAGCCCTTGCCGATGTCCTTGGTGGTGAAGAAGGGCTCGAACACCTTGGCCAGCACTTCTTCACTCATGCCGCAGCCGGTATCGCGAATCGACAGTACCACGTATTCGCCCGGATCCGGGTCTTCCGGGCGCAGAGGGCGGGCACTGATCCGGCCGTTGCGGGTGGCCAGCGTCAGTTGACCGCCGTCGGGCATCGCGTCACGGGCATTGATGGCAAGGTTGAGGATGATCATTTCGGTCTGGGTAATATCGGTCAACGCCTGCCAAAGGCGGGTATCCAGGTCCAGCCGCACCGAAATGTTGCCGCCCAGTGTGCGTCGCAACAGCTCCTCCAACCCGGACAGGGTGCGGTTGAGGTTCACTGGCACCGGTTCGAGTCGCTGTTTGCGGGAGAATGCCAGCAATTGCGCAGTCAGCTTGGCTCCGCGCTCACCGGCTTCGCGGATGTGCTGAAGGCGGGTGAGGGCCTTGTCCAGTGAGCCTTTGTCCAGATCGCGCTGGAGAAAGCTGGCGCCGGTGAGAATGACCGTCAGCAGATTGTTGAAGTCGTGCGCCACGCCTGCGGTGAGCTGGCCGACAGCTTCCAGGCGCTGCATCTGTTGCAGTGTTGCCTCTATGCGTTCGCGTTCGGCAATTTGTTCGCGCAGGTGCTCGTTGGCCTTGGCCAGTTCCAGTGTAGCTTCGCGTTCGCTGGTTATGTCCCGGGCGACCACGTACAGCAGGCTGTCATCAGGAACCACCACCCAGGACAGCCAGCGTGGTTGGCCATTGGCATGCAGGATGCGCCCGACGAAGCGGGCGCTGGTGTTACCCGAGGACAACGCGGCCAGTTCTGCGAGAAGTGCCTGCTGGTCGCTTTCGAGCACCAGTTGCAGAAGCGAAGTCTGGCCCAGGCGTTCGCGGGTGAAGCCCAGGCTGGCTTCCCAGGCCGGGTTCAGGGTGACCGGCGTCAGGTCCTTGTTCAGTACTGCCAGCAGGTCCTGGGACAACTCCCATGCGCGGTCGCGTTCCCGGGTACGCTGCTCGACCCGCTCACCCAGCATTTCGTTGAGCTGTTCCAGGGCGCGCGTGGCCTGGCGTTGCTGGTGAATATCCTGCAATACCCCGGAGAAGCGAACGCATCGGTTGTCGACGAACTGGCTCTGGCCGCTGGAAAGCAGCCAGCGAGGCTCCAGGCCATTGGGCTGGGCGATACGGAACTCTGCGCGGTACAGGCCGTCACTGTCCGGGCGCATGGCCTGCTCAACGGCTGCGCGGACCCTTGCCAGGTCTTCGTGGAAGATACCGTCGTAGAACACCTCGAGGGTCATTTGCGTCTCGGTGGGAAGGCCGAACAGCGTCTTGCAGCGGTCATCCCACAGCAGCAGGTTCTCCTGCGGGCGGAAATCCCAGCTGCCCATGCCTGCCGCGTCGATGGCGATGCGCGCCCGGGCCTCGACGTCGGCCAGTGCCTCCTCGGCACGGCGCCGACGCTGGCGCTCGTGTACCTCTGTCAATGCCCGGTGCACTGCCTTGGGCAGCAGTGGCAGGTTCTTCTTCAGCACGTAGTCGGTGGCGCCCAGGCGGATCATCTCGACCGCATGCTCTTCGCCATAGATGCCGGAAAGGAAGATGAACGGTATGTCCGGTGCCAGGCGCTGGACAATGGCCAGTACATCAGTGCCCGATGAGCCCGGTAGCACACAGTCGCACAGGATCAGGTCGTAGCTGTCTTCGCGCAGGGCATGCTCGACGCCGACATGGTCGAACACCAGCCGTGACTGGACCTGCAGCCCGCTGCGTTCCAGGCACAAAAGCGTCAGCTCGGCGTCCATCGAGCTGTCTTCGACCAGCAGCAGGCTGAGTGGTGCGCCTTGCATTGCCAGCTGACTCAATTGCTGCCGCGCCTGTTCAGGCGCAGCGAGCCGGGCGGCGGTTCGTTGAGTACCGCCCAGAACACGCCCAGATCGGAGATCGCTGCCACGAACTCCTTGAACTCCACGGGCTTGACCACGTAGGCATTGACGCCCAGTTCGTAGGCGCGCAATAGGTCGGGTTCTTCTCGCGAGGAGGTCAGCATGACCGTCGGGATGCTGCGCAACTCGGCGGTATCGCGCACTTGCTTGAGTACCTCAAGGCCATCAACCTTGGGCAGCTTCAGATCAAGCAGCAGCACCGCCGGGTTGCCACCGTCACGCTCGGCGTAGGTGTTGCGTCGCAACAGGTAGTCCAGGGCTTCGGCGCCATCGCGCAGCACGATGACCTCATTGGCCAGTTGGCTGCGCTCCAGTGCCAGGAGGGTCAACTCCAGGTCCCTGGGGTTATCTTCGACCAGCAGAATGGGTTTGAGCATGATAGGTGCAGACGCCTCAGGAATGCGGTTGATGGCGAGGAAGGGTGAAATGGAAGCTGGCGCCCTGGCCGACCTGGCCTTCAGCCCAGACCCGGCCGTCGTGGCGCTCGATGATGCGACGCACGCTGGCCAGGCCGATGCCGGTCCCTTCGAATTCTTCCATGCGATGCAGGCGCTGGAACACACCGAAAAGCTTGTTGGCATAGGCCATGTCGAAGCCCACGCCGTTGTCGCGCACGTACACCTCGGTCTCCAGTTCGTGCTGCACGGCGCCGATTTCGATACGCGCGGGGCGGCGTCCACGGCTGTATTTGATGGCATTGGCGATGAGATTGTACAGGGCCATGTTGATGAACGCCGGATCCGCGATGACTTTGGGCATGGAGGCGACCATCCAGATGATTTCGCGCCCCTGGTAATCGGGCTCGAACTCCTGGCGGATGGTATCGACCAGGGTGTTGAGGTCGACGTCCGCCAAGCGCAGCGCCGAGCGTCCCATTTGCGAGAAGTTTAGAAGGTTGTCCACCAGTGAACCGGCAAAATGTGCGGCCTCATCGATGTGGGACAGGAAGCGTCGACCGCGTTCGCTCAAGTGTTCGCCCTCGATTTCGCTCAGCAGCTCGGTATAGCCGGCGATATGCCGCAACGGTGCGCGCAGGTCGTGGGAGACGCTATAGGAGAAGGCTTCGAGTTCCTTGTTGGAGCGTTTGAGCTCTCCGGCCAGTTGCGCCAGTTCCTCGGCCTTGCGCAGGACGATGCCCAATACGGCCATGCGCAGTTCGAGCACGCCATCGACGACGAGGGGACTCCAGGGGGCGCTGAAGCCACGCACTTCCTCCTGCCAGCGTTCGAAGCTGTGGCGTGGATTGAGGTGTCCTTGGGGGCTGATCGCTTTGTCCGGCCGTCCGGCCCAGTTGACCAGGCGGGTTTGCTCAGGGCGAAACCACACCAGGTAATGCGAGTGCAACTGCGAGATCGCAACGGCCAGTACTCCGCCGACACAGCTGGCGAGCTCCGGCAGAGCTTCGATGTCACGGCCCACGTTGTCGGTATGGAACACCCCCTCTTCGCCGCGCTCGCCAAGCCAGTGCACCAGGGCATTGACCTGCGCCGCCGAAGGTGTGTCTCCGATCAGGTCGCAGCGCTCGGCGCTGATGATGGCTGCGCCACTGGCCCCGGCGAAGGCCAGCAGCACCTCGGGCTGGTCGAGCAGGCCCTCGCTCACGCTGTCACGATCGGCCATCGCCGCCAGCATGCGTACGATGCGCTCACGCAGCTCGAGCAGGGTACGGGTGCGGTCGTGGGATTCGCGTGACTCGATCTGCAGCGACAGGACACTGGCAAGCAATTCGCACGCGGTGCGCGTCTGGAAGTCCACCGGTCGGGGGCGCTCGTGGTGGCAGGACACCAGCCCCCATAGTCGACCGTCGACCACGATGGACAGCGACATGGAGGCCAGGGTGCCCATGTTTCGCATGTATTGCAGATGCACGGGCGACACGCTGCGCAGGGCCGCAAAGCTCATGTCCAGCGGCTTGCCGGTCATCGGGTTCAACGGCGGCAGCAAGGGAGAGGGCTGATAGTCGGCATCTTCGATCAGGCGGATGCGATTGACCCGGTACAACTCCCGGGCCTGGCGAGGAATGTCGGACGCGGGGAAACTCAGCCCCAGATAGCTTGGATAGCCAGGGTCGGCCTCTTCGGCCAATACCGTGCCGTTGCCCTCGGGATCGAAACTGTAGGCCTTGACCCGTCCGAAGCCGGTGATGCGTTTGATCTGCCGCACCGAATGCTGCAGCAGATCCTCGACGCTGGTGGCTTTGTGCAAGGTGCTGACGAAAGCGCGCACCAACGGATAGTAGTCCCCCTGATAAACGCCCTCGGACTTATGGCTCGATTCGAATTCGAGAATCAGCACCTGATCATGCCGATGGGCGAGCACGCGCAGCAATGACTGGCTGGGTGCGTCCTGGCGCAAGTGCACGTCGCCAATGTGAAAAGGGAAGACGTCTCCTTGCGGCAGATAGCCCAGCTGGCCGCTCAGGTCGAAGTCAGCGCTGACCAGATCCGGGAATGCCTGGCCGAGCAGGTCGCCTGCGGGTACGCCGAACCATCGCTCGGCGTTCTCGCTCGCCTGCAGGACGCGCAACGTGCTCTCGTCAACAGCCAGCAGGAAGCCCTGGGGCTGAATGCTGCCCGGAACCTGGATCGGCTCCTGGGCGCAGCGCTCGATCGCCTGGTCGAGCGGGGTCTGGTCGGTCGTCACGGGACTCTCCTGTAGGTTCCGTCCATGCATGAGTCATGCGCTAGCACAAAATATTGCGGATGAACGGTACCAGAATGGTGGCCGCCATGCCGGAATCTGGTCATTGGAAAGTGGGCGGGCGCCGAGGTTTCGTTCCAGACCGGAAAATTCCTTCTGGGGCCTGCCGGTGATGGGCTGCGCGGCAGCCCCGGTGACACAAACCGGCAAGCACAGGTCCAGCCCTGCCATTTTCATTAATGCCAAAGAGGGGTAGGCCTTCCCCGGCTCGGATCCAATCGCGCTGCTACGCTCAAGCTCAACCCATACGCACAAGGATCGACCGGTGACGGAGCGCTTGGTGGCCCTGCTGTTGGGCCTGTGGTTGAGTGGCAACGCCATGGCAGCGGATTTCCTCGTCGAAGTGCAGGTGCGCGTGCAGCGTGGTTGCATGCTGGTCAACCAGCAACGCGACGCCGGTTCGCAGGCGTTGGGGCGCATCGACCTGGGCAGCGCGGCGCGCCTGGATGGCCCGGCTGCGCCGGTCAGTGGCGTGCTGCTCGCACAGCGCCCGCCGCGGTTGGAGTGCAACCCGGACACCCCGTACCAAGTGCGTGTCGATGGCGGCCAGCACGGCGGCGTCGGCGAAGTGCGCTACCTCGTAAGCCCCGATGCCCAGGCCCGGCCGATTCCTTACCGCCTGTACCGTGATGCCGCCTGGCGTCAGCCGCTGGCGGTGGACGTGGCGCAATCGGCGCGGGTACCGGACAGCGGCTCGGTGGAGCTGCCCCTCTACGCACGGATCGACAAGCTGGCCTGGGCCCCCCGCGCCGGGCTGTACGCCGACCTGCTCAAAGTTACGGTCACCTGGTAGGGAGGCTGCATGCTCATGGACGTGTTGCACCGTGGTTCGATCCTGCTACTGACCCTCGGCCCGCTGCTGCTGCCCAGCGGCGCGGCCCACGGCACCACCACCGGCTTCATCCAGGCACGGCTGGTGATCAGCGCCGCCTGCCAGATCAGCAGCGACCCGCAACCGGCCACCCTGGGCAACCCGGGCCTGATGGACTTCGGTGCCCGCGGGCCGACCTGGGACCAGCCGCTGACCAGCAGGGTCGACGAGGCCGGCGGCGAGGGCAGCCTGCAGATCAGTTGCTCGCCGCAGGTGCGTGCCTTCAGCGTGCGCATCAACGGCGGGCAGAACGGTGGCGACGGCGTGCGCCGCCTGCGCAACGGCCGCGAGCTCATTCCCTACCAACTGGCCACCGACCCGGGCGGCAACAGCCGTTATGGCATCGGCCAGGCCCGTACCTTCACCATCAGCGGCACCCAGCAGGTGCCCGTGCCCATCTATGGCGTGGTGGTCGCGCAACCGCGCGCGCTGCCTGCCGGGCTGTATCGCGACACCCTCAGGGTGACCCTGGACTGGTAACACGCAAGGAGATTCCGATGCCCAAGCACCTCACCCGCTGCATCTTCGCCGGCCTTGGCCTGGCCCTGGCCGCCCAGGCCCAGGCCGCCACCGTGACCGGCACCATCAGCTCGACCCTGACACTGACCGCCGCCTGCCAGGTCAACGGCAGCGGCGGCACCTCGGGGCTCAACTTCGGCAGCCTCAACTTCGGCACCCAGGACTCGCTGTTCACCACCGCCAATGGCCAGGTGCTCGGCGGCGGTGGCGGGGCCATGAGCATTCTCTGCTCGGCAGGCACGGTGCCGACGATCAAGGTGCGTGCCGGTACCCATGACTCGCAGTCCGCCGGCGGGACCCGGGCCCTGGCCGATGGCGCGGGCAATTTCGTGCCCTACGACTTCTACACCGATGCCGGGCACACTCAGCTGTTGGCGATCGACGGCACCATCACCCTGCCGACCAGCACCGGCGTGGCGCAGACCGTCAACCTGTACGGCCAGGCTCGCGGCAAGGCCGGCCTGCCGGCCGGGGTGTACACCGACACGGTGGCGGTCGAGCTGAGTTTCTGAGCCATGTCGGGCACGGCGCGGCTACTGGCCGTCGGGCTGTGCCTGGCGCTGACCCAGGGTGCCCACGCGGTCACCACCAGCACCTTCCAGGTGACGGCGCAGATCGTCGCCGGCTGCCTGGTGGTCGGCGGCGTGACGGCCTATGGCGTGCTCGACTACGGCACCAGCTCGGCGCTGTCCACCGCCACCCTGAGCACCTCGCTCGGCGGCAGCTCGGTGACCTTCCAGTGCACCCCCGGCGTGGCCCTGAGCATGAGCCTGGACGGCGGCCAGAACGGCGCCAGCGGCACGCGCAACCTCAAGCGTTCGGGGGGCACGCAACTGCTGGCCTACCAGCTGTACCGCGACGCCGCGTTCAGCCAGAGCCTGGGCATCGGCAGCAGCGTGGCGGTGAGCTACAGCGATCCGACGGCGATCAAGTTGCCGGTCTATGGCCGTACCACCCTGACCGGCACCCTGCCGGCCGGGACCTATACCGATGTCGTGCAAGTGACGGTGACCTGGTGACAGGCCACTGCGGATAACCGAGAAGGAGAGGGGCATGGGGGCAGGCGCGAAACGGGCGCGTGGGATCATCGGGCTGCTGCTGTTGGCCAGCTGCGCATCGGCCTTCGCGGCCACTTCGGTGCTGATCTGGCCGATCGACCCGGTGCTGGAGGCCGACCAGAAGGCCGGCGCGCTGTGGCTGGAAAACCGTGGTTCTGCGCCGACCAGCCTGCAGGTGCGGGTGTTCGCCTGGCGCCAGGGCGAGTACCAGGAGCAGTTCCAGGCCCAGCGCGAGATCATCGGCAGCCCGCCGGTGGCCAATATCCCGCCGGGGCAGAAGCAACTGATCCGCCTGACCCGCACCGGCAGCTCGCCCGCGGGCCAGGAGCAGGCCTACCGCATCATCATCGACGAGATCCCTTCGCCGCTGCCGACCGATGCCGCCAGCGAGGGGCCGAAAGCGGCAATCCGCCTGCAGATGCGCTACTCGGTGCCGCTGTTCGTCTACGGCGAGGGGCTGTGGGGCAAGCCCGACCCAGAGGGCAGGCGCAGTGCAGAGGGCGTGGGCAAGCCGCAGTTGAGCTGGCGCGCGGTGACGGTGCAGGGCAAGCCCTATGTCGAGCTGCGCAACACGGGGCCGGTGCATGCGCGGCTGACCGACGTGGTGTTGCAGCAGGCCGGCCAGGACCGGCCGCTGGTAGAGGGGCTGCTCGGCTACGTGCTGCCCGGCGCCAGCATGCGCTGGCCGGCACCGGCCACGCCGGGCGCGGCCAGCGTGCTCAAGGGACGGGTCAACGGCCAGGAGGTGGCACAGGCCATCAAACAGGGGCTGTGACCTGCGCATGAACGGATCGAAGGGGCCAGGGAGGACCCGGTAATGGTTGGAAGTCGTGTGTGAGCTGGGTGTGTGTGGCAACGCACCGGTTGTGCCTGGGCCTGGCGGTACTGGGGCCCGGCCTGGGCGTGGCCGACGAGCTGCCGCCGCCACCCTCGGAACAGGCCGCCATCGCCGACGCCACGCTGTACCTCGACCTGCAGGTGAACCAGGTGGCCAAGGCTGAGCTGGTGCCGGTGCAGCAGCGCGCCGGGCGCCTGTACCTGGCCAGCGAGGTGTTGCGCGAGGCGGGCATCAGGCTGCCGGGCGAACCCCAGGGCGAAGTGGCCCTGGACGAGATCCCCGGCTTGCACAGCGACTACGACAGCCAGAACCAGCGCCTGCTGCTGCAGGTGCCGCCGGCCTGGCTGCCCGACCAGCAGGTCGGCGAGCGCAACCTGTACCCGGCCAGCGACGCCCGCAGCAGCTTCGGCGCCTTGCTCAACTACGACGCCTACCTCAACGACACCGACGAGGGCGGCAGCTACCTGGCCGCCTGGAACGAGCTACGCCTGTTCGACGACTGGGGCACCTTCTCCAGCACCGGGCAATGGCGCCAGTCGTTCAATGGTGCCCAGGCCCAGGGTCGCCAGGGTTTCCTGCGTTACGACACCACCTTCCGCTACACCGACGAGCAGCGCCTGCTCACCTATGAGGCGGGCGACCTGGTGACCGGCGCGCTGCCCTGGACCACCTCGGTGCGGGTGGGCGGCCTGCAACTGTCCCGCGACTTCGGCGCCCGTCCCGACCTGATCACCTATCCGCTGCCGGCCTTTGCCGGTGAAGCCGCCGTGCCGACATCGCTGGACCTGTTCATCAACGGCTACAAGAGCAGCAGCACTGAACTGCAGCCGGGCCCCTATACCCTGACCAACGTGCCGTTCATCAACGGCGCCGGCGAAGCGGTGGTGGTGACCACCGACGCCCTCGGCCGGCAGGTGTCGACCACCTTGCCGTTCTACGTCACCAGCAGCCTGCTGGCCAAGGGGCTGTCGGACTTCTCGGTGGCCGCCGGCAGCCTGCGCCGCGACTATGCCGTGCGCGATTTCGCCTATGGCCCGGGGGTCGCCTCGGCGACCTTGCGCCACGGGGTGTCCGACTACTTCACCCTGGAAACCCATGCCGAGAGCGCCGAGTCGATGATGCTCGGCGGCCTGGGCGGCAACCTGCGCCTGGGTACCCTCGGCGTGCTCAACGCGGCGCTGACCCAGAGCCGTTTCGAAGGCGATACGGGCCAGCAGCTGGCGCTGGGCTACCAGTACAACAGCCGGCGCATCGGCTTCAACTACCAGCGCGTGCAGCGCCACGGCGACTACGCCGACCTGTCGCTGGTCGACAGCCCCTTCACCCGCCTGAGCCAGCGCAGCGAGCAGGCCACCCTGAGCCTCAACCTGGACCGCTACGGCAGCCTTGGTATGGGCTATTTCGACGTGCGCGCCGGCGACGGCACGCGCACGCGGCTGATCAACATGAGCTGGAGCAAGCCGCTGTGGCGCAACAGCAGCCTGTACCTGTCGGCCAACCGCGAGGTCGGTGACAGCCAGTGGGCGGTGCAGGCGCAACTGGTGATTCCCTTCGACCTGCGTGGCACCCTGGCCTTCAGCGCCGAGCGCAGCAAGGATGGCCAGGACCTGCAGCGGGTCAACTACAGCCAGGCGGTGCCCGTGGGCGGCGGGGTGGGCTACAACCTGGGCTACGCCACCGGCGGCAACCGCGACGACTACCGCCAGGCCGACCTGACCTGGCGCCTGCAGTCGGTGCAGTTGCAGGTGGGCGCCTACGGCAGCAGCGGCGAGATGACCCGTTGGGCCGATGCCAGTGGCTCGCTGGTGCTGATGGATGCGGGCCTTTTCGCCGCCAACCGTATTGACGACGCCTTCGTGGTGGTCAGCACCAGCGGCTACGCCGACGTGCCGGTGCGCTACGAGAACCAGCAGATCGGCCGCACCGACCGCAACGGCCACCTGTTGGTGCCGTACAGCAGCGGCTACTACCGCGGCAAGTACGAGATCGACCCGATGGACCTGCCTGCCGATGTGCTGGCGCCGCAGGTGGAGCAACGCGTGGCGGTGCGCCGTGGCAGCGGCTACCTGCTGGAGTTCCCGCTTAAGCGTGTGCTGGCGGCGAGCCTGGTGCTGGTCGATGCTGACCAGCAGGAACTCAAGCTGGGCAGCCGGGTACGCCATCAGGAAAGCGGCGGCGAGGCGGTGGTGGGGTGGGATGGGTTGGTCTACCTGGAGAACCTGGCACCGCACAATCGCCTGCAGGTGGACAAGGCCGATGGCGGGCAGTGCCAGGTGGCGTTCGACCTGCCTGAAGGGCAGGGGCCGATTCCACTGATCGGCCCGCTGGTGTGCCAATGAACCGGCTGATCCGTGGGTGCCTGGCAGGGCTGTTGGCGCTGCCGGGGACGGCCTGGGCGTTGTGCTCGTCGGTGGTCACCGCGCCGGCGGCCTACGGCTCGGTCAACTCGACGCTGGTGCGCACCACCGTGCAGAATGCCTCGACCACCAACGCCGGCCTGCAGTGCACCGGCTCGCTGTTGTCGCTGTTGACCAGCAATGACCATTTCTATGCCACCTTCACGTCGTCCAGCAGTGGGTTGGTGGGGCCGACCGGCGATGTGATTCCCTATACGCTCTACGCCGACAACACCACCAGCTACCCGATCAGCCGTGGCGTGCAGTTCGACTTCGCCCGCAATGGCATCATCGATGCCCTGGGCCTGCTCAACGGCACCACGCCCAAAGCCGTGCCGCTGTACCTGAAGACCGTGGTCGGTGCCAATGTCGCCGCCGGCCTGTACCAGGAAACCCTGAACATCGCCTGGAGCTGGAACTACTGCTCGGGGATTGGTATCGGTGCCATCTGCCTGGGGCGCGACATCGGCAGCGGCAACCAGACCCTGCTGGTCAGCCTCACCGTGACCAACGACTGCCAGATCACCACGCCCAACATCAGCTTTGCCAGCGCGCCGGTGGTGGCCGGATTCGGCACGGTGAACCAGAGCGTGAGTGTGTCGTGCACCAAGGGCAGCAACTACACGGTGGGGCTGGATGACGGGCAGAACGTCTCGGGCGGGCGGCGGCGGATGAAGTCCAGCGCCAACAACTACCTGGCCTACGACATCTTCAAGAGCGCCGGCGTGGTGCGCTGGGGCTCGGTGGGCGCGGCGCGACGTTCGAGCAGCGATGCCGAGGTGAACCCCGGGGCGGGGACCGGGACGGGGAGCCAGGTGTTCAACTACAACGCCAAGGTGTACACCGACCAGGCCACGCCGCCGGCGGCGACCTATACCGACAGTGTGGTCCTGGATGTGCAGTTCTGAGTAACACCACACCTGGGAGCGGCCTTGTGTCGCGAAAGGGCAGCTCCCACAATGGGATCGGGTTGCTCAGCGCAGATCGCCGACCATCTTCAGCAACGTCTCCAGCACCGCCCCGGCCAGCGCCTTCGAGCGCTCGCCCGACCAGCCGGTGCGCGGGTTCGGCGCATCGTCGTGGTCCTTGAACGGCATCTCCAGGGTCAGCGACAGGCAGTCATGGGCCTGGCCCACGGCATTGCAGGCCAAGGTCATGTTGGCCTGGCCCGGCTCGTCGCGGGTGTAGCCGTATTTGGTCTGGAAGTCCGGAGTCAGGCTGCACAGGGTGCTGCGGAACTGCTCTTCCAGCTTGGCGAGGCGCGGCGTGTAGCCGGGGTTGCCTTCGCAGGCCGCGGTGAACACATGGGGGATCTCCTCGTCGCCATGGGCGTCGATGAACGCATCCACGCCATGCAGCTTCATCTGGCTCTGGGCGAAGAACACTTCGGGGCTCAGTTCGACGCTGGCGTCCTGCCAGGCGCGGTTGAGGTCCTTGCCCTTGAAGTTGGTGCGCAGGTGGCCGAGGAAGGCGCCGTCCGGGTTCATGTTGGGGATCAGGTACAGGTCGGCCTTGGCCAGCAGTTGCTGGATGACCGGGCCGTTGGCTTCGAGGGCGTCGATCACGCCTTCCATGAACCACTCGGCCATGTGCTCGCCCGGGTGCTGCTGGGCGATGATCCACAGCTTGCGCTTGCCGGTTGCGCCGTCGCCCGCGCGCAGCAGCGGAATGTCGCGCCCCTGCACGCTGCGCCCGCTGGCCAGCAGTTCGACGCCCGGGATCTGCTTGGCGCGCTCGATCAGCTGGTTGTGGCGCGCACGCGGGTAGGGCTCGAAGTAGGCGAACCAGGCCTGCGCCTGTTCAGCCTTGAAGTCGAAGCTCAGGGCCTTGCCGTCGAACTGGCTGGGCACGCGGAACCAGGTCTGCTGGTCGTAGGAGGCCACGGCGTGGTAGCCGGTCCAGGCGTTCTTGTAGGAGGACTGGTGGGCGTTGTCCAGGCTGAAGCGATGGACCTGGCCCGGGGTCAGGCCGCTGGCCTTGAAGTGGAACCACTGGAAGTGGCCACTGTTGGTGTCCGGGCGGATGTTCAGGTGGACATGCGCAGGGTTGCTGGCGTCCAGGACCAGGATGTTGCCGGAGTCGAAATCGCAGTCGATGTGCAGCGGGGAGAGCGTCACGGTCATTGCCAGCCTCCTGTTGGCGTTGTTGTTGGCACCTACTGTACATCGGTTGGCAGCTCTCAGGGCACTGGTGGCCAAAGGCGTTACCACGCAGCTGTGTAGATCCGACCTGATGATGGCGAGGGGTGCACCTGGCAGTTTTGCCAGTAGTAGCGTCTGGCGTGTCGCATTTAGGATGTCTCTGGAACACCTGGTTTAGAGGGTCGAATTAATATGGATCAGATTTTTGTGTGCACGTTGGCCGGCACTGATAAGCTAACTGTTCTCGTCAATAAACGTCCAAGTGAAGAGGTTCAGCGGTTTGCTTACCTGCCTTTCGGCCATCTGAATGTGGAGGATGGACGACGAATGAAATTGTTGTTTAATGGGCAGTATCTTGAATCGTTGTTGCATTGTTATTTTTTGGGTAACGGTTACCGTGCGTTCAACACTACATTAATGCGTTTTATGTCCCCCGACAGCCTAAGTCCATTTGCTATGGGAGGTTTAAATGGGTACGCCTATTGTAGGAACGACCCGGTCAATCTACATGATCCTTCTGGGCATTTCGATTCATTAAAATTGAGGTATATGGCTGAAATAAAAATTACAAAGCATTGGCTAAGTCGGTTCGACACGAATCCAGCCACGCAAGAGTTTTCAGGTTTTTGGCGCAAAGAAGAGACCACTGTCGACGATCTCGTCATGGCAGATAAATTAGGTCGGCGTTTGGATCGTATGCATTTTCTCGACTGGGTTTACAAGTACGAAATAAAAGCAAAGCGCGAATCGCGTTTAGAAGGGCTGGAACGCGAATACAATAAAGTCAAAGGCAAGGTGGACAGGACGCGGCAACGGCTGTCCTACTTACGAAACTTGTATGAGCCGATCACCTTTACTGTGCTCACCCCTTCGTTGCAAAGGAGAGCATCCGGTAGACGTCCCGCTGTCGGGAGTGCGTCGACCCAAGAGGACTCAGTTTTTGATCAGACTTCACACGATCGGTTGGCCCCATCACCACCTCACGATCTTCCCCCAGCCTACAGCGACATATCTCCCCTCGGCAAAAACATCAGGGGCCTTGAAGGCTAGGCGATGTAAAGGGGATCACACGCAGTATCCAAATAGAACCAGTGCTGCAACACCTATAACGACGGCAATCGAGCAGCCACCCAGCGACAGCGCCGCACGCCCTTGCCGGTACCAGCCGTCGTGGCCCAATTGCCGGGCAGGGGCGAGCAGGCTGCGCCAGCGCAGTTCGGTTTCGTGGAAGGCGCGCAGGTGGTCGGGGTCGGCATCCAGCCAGCGGCGGAAGTCGATGCGCTCGCTGGCGGTCACCTGCGGGCTCTGCAGCCGCACGTACCATTGGCCGGCGATGCTGGCCAGCGCGTCGCCTGGGGCGCGGGCGGTCTGCAGGGCCTGGTTCATATGGCGTTCGATGCTGATCAGCGGCAGGTCCAGGCGTTCGGCGATGGCGGCGAAGCCCAGCTGGTCGAGGCGGTTGAGCAGGAACACTTGCTGGACCCGGCGCGGCAGACGCTTGAGCGCATGCAGCAGCGCGTCATCGCCATGCTGTTCGGCGGTGTGCGGGTCGTGCTCGAGGGGCAGCAGCAGGCGGGTCATGGACAGCTCCTTGCTCATTAAGGAAAGGGGTGGGGGCGTCTTCCTTGACGCGAAATCAGCTTAGGCTTTGTACGAAAAGGGCCTGCGCGACGATCATGCTGCGTTGAAAACAGGCTCGGAATGCTCATTTCCAACCCGTAAACTCCGCTTCCTCGCCTGTTTTCGCCTTGCCTGATCGCCGCTCGGCTCCTTTTCGTACAAAGCCTAGGCTAAACGAGATTGATTCTCAAGTGCTGATTCCGCAAAGATTTGTAATGAGCGTTCACGTCCTGACACAGTTTTGCTATCATCGCCGCCATCAACGATCTTCATTAGCCTGAAGAGCCAAAAAAAATGACCCGGCAAAAAGCCGGGTCAAAAACCGTGATTAGCCTGATGAGGAGATAATCTGAGCGTCCGACCTGAGGACGTTGCAGGTTATCCAGCGGGTCTCGCGACCTGCTGAGTGCAATAATAATCGTTATCATTTGCCAGTCAAATGATTTTTCCGCGATTGGCAAAAAAATATCTAACTGACGCACGCCTCGTCCCCGGCAATCGGGGCTTTTGCCGTTCGTCGGCTATCACGTTCTCCCTTCACATCGATGCCTTTTCCGTGGCGTGGCACTGCTCCAGCAGGGCGCGGGCCATGTTGACCATGTGCATCAGCGCAAACACCACTTCCCGCGTCGTGCCCTGCAGATGGTTGCCGGTTTCCTGTGCCGTGGCCGACGCGCAGCGCAGCAGCGCCATGGCATGGTCACAGGCCTGGGCGTTGCTGACGCCTTCGCGCAAGGTCCACAGCGAACGCTCCAGGTCGCGGGGCGTGGGGGTGGGGTTGAGGTAGAAATCGAGGGCGCGGCGGGCTGCTTCTTCGTCGAGATCTGTTTCCGTTTCTTTCGAGATGCTCATCCTGATTACCTGCGAATACCAATAGGGGAAAGGTGAAGCTCGATTCTAATACCTAAAGTATTGAAATGTGTTTGGACAAATACTACTTGATGTGTATTGAACGCAGGGAGGCAGTCCGTATCGTGCCTGCGATGAATATGGACAAATGGATAGCCCTGGTCCGGGAACGGATCGAGGAACTCGATATCTCCCAGGAGCAGCTTGCCGAACGCGTTGGGGTCTCCCAGGGCAGCATCGGCCATTGGCTGAAGAAACGCCGTCAGCCTCGGGTCGACTCGATGAACCGTACGTTCATCGAGTTGGGCATGCCGCATTACCAGGTCAGCATGCAACTGCGTGTGCTGGGACAGGTGGGCGAGGAGCGGGCGCGTTATGGCCTCGAGGACGAGGATGATGATGACGGGCTGGCAAAATACTTCGTGTGTTTCCGCTATCCGGTACGTGACTGGAGCACCTTGGGTCAGCAGGAGCAGGAAGCGCCGGAGGTCTTCGAGCAGACCGACTACCTGGCCCAGGGCAAGGCGTTCTGGCTGACGGTCGAGAACGACACCATGAGTGCTGCCAGCGGCAGGAGCGTGCCCGAGGGGGTTCGAATCCTGGTTGATGACGGCGTGGCCGCCGAGCCGGGGCGCCTGGTGATTGCCCGACTGCCTGGCAAGTCCGCGATCTTTCGGCAGTTGACCGAGGAGGGTGGGCAGCGGTATCTGAAGGCGCTCAACAATGCCTATCCGACCCTGGTCTGCGAGGAGGGCTGCGAGTTCCTTGGTGTTGTGGTGCGGATGCACGGGGTGCTCTAGGTTCGCGCGCAGGTCGTGTTGGGGCTGCGAGGCGCCAGGCAGGGGCCTTGCAGCGCTCTTGAGATCGAGCGCCGCCCGCGCGGCGCATCGCGACGCAAGGCCGCTCCCACATCTGTTTCGGGCCAGTCAATCCTGTGCCATTACCTGGTCCGCCTCGTTGGTCCGACGCGGTCCCAGCATAGAGACTGCTGCCGCCCCGCCTGTCTCAAGGCATGCGCCAGGGCGGGCAACCATGGCCTGACAGGTTTGGCACGTTGCAACAAATGTGGGAGCGGCCTTGCGTCGCGATGCGCCGCGCGGGCGGCGCTCGATCTCATAGGCGAAACAACCCTTTCGGCGAACACATTGCCGCCGTTATGCCCCCTCCAACTCCACCAGCACTGTCCCTTCGCTGACCATATCCCCCTCCTGACAGAACAGCGCCTTCACCGTCCCCTCATGGGGCGCCCGAATGCTGTGCTCCATCTTCATCGCCTCCAGCACCACCAGCGCGGTACCGGCCTCGACCACCTGTCCCGGTTCGACCAGCACTCGCACGATGCTGCCATTCATGGGGGCGCCCAGCCCGCCCTGATGGCTGTGGCTGGCTTCTGCCGCCGCAATCGGGTCATGGGCGCTGATGGCGTGCAACTCGCCGGCCCACTGCAGGTACAAGGTGCCACCCCGACGCACCGACAGGTGACGACGGCGCAGGCCGTCCTGGTCGTGACACAGCTGCTCCCCCTCCAGCCGATAGGCCGAAGGCGCGCTGCGTTCCAGCGCCACGGCCTGCTCATGCCCGTCGCACTGCAAATGCAGGCTGCTGCGCGCCGGCAAGCCCAGGCGCAGGCCATCGCGTGCCGCCCACGGCGAAGCGCGGTCGTCCTGGCGCTGTAGCGCTGGCTCGCCTTGCAGCCACGCCTCGGCGGCCGCCTCCCAGAACTGCGCCGGCAGCGCCTGGGGCGCAGGCAGCAGCACATCCTGGTGACGCGGAATGAACCCGGTATCCAGCTCCGCCTCGGCAAACGCCGGGTGTGCAAGGATGCGGCGCAGGAAGGCGATATTGGTCTTCAGCCCGCCAATGGCGAACTCATCGAGCATCGCCAGCAAGCGCAGGCGCGCCTGCTCGCGGTCCTGGCCCCAGGCAATCAGCTTGCCCAGCATCGGGTCGTAGAACGGCGACACCACGTCGCCCTCGCTGACGCCGCTGTCCACCCTGCGGCCTTCGCCCGGCGCCGACTCGCGGTACAGCGCCAGGGTGCCGGTGGCGGGAAGGAACTCGTTGGCCGGATCCTCCGCATACAGCCGCACCTCGATGGCATGGCCGATCAGCGGCACCTGCTCCTGGGTGATCGGCAGCGGCTCGCCGCAGGCCACGCGGATCTGCCAGGCCACCAGGTCGAGCCCGGTGATGGCTTCGGTGACCGGGTGCTCCACCTGCAGGCGGGTGTTCATTTCCATGAAGAAGAACTCGCCGCGGGCATCGAGCAGGAACTCGACGGTGCCGGCGCCCACGTAGCCGATGGCTTGGGCGGCCCGCACCGCGGCCTCGCCCATGGCCTTGCGCAGCTCGGGGGACAGGCCCGGCGCCGGGGCTTCCTCGACCACCTTCTGGTGGCGACGCTGGATCGAGCAGTCACGCTCGTTGAGGTACAGGCAATTGCCGTGCTGGTCGGCGAACACCTGGATCTCCACATGACGCGGCTTGAGCACGTACTTCTCGACCAGCATGCGCGCATCGCCGAACGACGACTGCGCCTCGCGCTGCGCCGAGGCCAGGGCGTCGGCCAGCTGGCTCTCGTCCTCGACCACCTTCATGCCCTTGCCGCCACCGCCAGCGCTGGCCTTGAGCAGCACCGGGTAGCCGATGCGCTCGGCGGCGGCGCGGAAGGTCTCCAGGTCCTGGGCCTCGCCGTGGTAGCCCGGCACCAGCGGCACGCCGGCGGACTCCATCAGCGCCTTGGCCGCCGACTTGCTGCCCATGGCATCGATGGCGCTGGCCGGTGGGCCGAGGAAGATCAGCCCGGCCTGCTCGATGGCGCGGGCAAAACCGGCGTTCTCCGACAGGAAGCCATAGCCCGGGTGGATCGCCTGGGCGCCGCTGGCCTTGGCCGCGGCGAGCAGCTTGTCGATCACCAGGTAGCTTTCGGCGGCCTTGGTGCCACCGAGGTCGACACGGATATCGGCCTCGCGACTGTGGCGCGCATCGCGGTCGGTGGCGCTGTGCACGGCCACGGTGGTCAGGCCCATGGCCTTGGCGGTGCGCATCACCCGGCAGGCGATCTCGCCGCGGTTGGCGACCAGCAGGGTGGTCAGCGTGGGTCGGCTCATGGGCGCGGCTCCTTGTTGTCTTGCCAGGCGGGGCGGCGTTTTTCCAGGAAGGCGCGCAGGCCTTCCTGGCCTTCGGCGCTGACGCGGATGCGGGCGATGGTGTTCTCGCAGTAGCGGCGCAGGGCCGGGCTCAGCTCGCCAGCGTCCACCTCGCGCAGCAGGTCCTTGGTGGCGCGCAGCGCCTGCGGGCTGTTGTGCAGCAGGTTGTCGACCCAGGCCTCGACCTGGGCGTCCAGCTCGCTGGCAGGGTACACCTCGGCCAGCAGGCCCAGCTCACGGGCGCGCACGCCGCTGAAGCGCTCGGCGGTTAGGGCGTAGCGGCGGGCGGCGCGCTCGCCGATGGCCTTGACCACGAACGGGCTGATCACCGCCGGGGCCAGGCCGATGCGCACTTCCGACAGGCACAGCTGCGCATCCTCGGCGCCGATGGCCATGTCGCAGCAGCTGATCAGCCCCAGCGCACCGCCGAAGGCCGCGCCTTGCACCACGGCCAGGGTCGGCGCCTTGAGCCGGTGCAGGGCGTACATCAGCTCGCCCAGCTCGTGGGCGTCGTCCAGGTTGGTGTTGAAGTCCAGTTGCGCCGACTGCTGCATCCAGGCAAGGTCCGCGCCGGCACTGAAATGCCGGCCGCGGCCGCGCAGCACCACGAAACGCAGGCTGGCGTCCTCGGCCAGGCGGTCGAGGGCGACGATCAGTTCGCGGATCATCTGCGCGTTGAAGGCGTTGTTCTTGTCTTCCCGGCTCAGCCACAGGGTGGCGAAGCCGCGAGGGTCCTTGACCAGTTCAAGGGTGGCGAATTCGCTCATGGGTCACATCCGGAAAATGCCGAAGCGGCTCTGTTCGATCGGGGCGTTCAGCGCGGCGGACAACGCCAGGCCGAGCACATCGCGGGTCTGCGCCGGGTCGATGACGCCGTCGTCCCACAGCCGGGCGCTGGAGTAGTAGGGGTGGCCCTGGCGTTCGTACTGGTCGAGGATCGGCTGCTTGAGCTTCTTCTCGTCTTCGCTGCTGAACACTTCGCCACTGCGCTCGCTCTGTTCGCGCTTTACCTGGGCCAGCACGCCGGCCGCCTGCTCGGCGCCCATCACGCCGATGCGCGCGTTGGGCCACATCCACAGGAAGCGCGGGTCGTAGGCGCGGCCGCACATGCCATAGTTGCCGGCGCCGAAGCTGCCGCCGATGATCACCGTGAACTTCGGCACCTGCGCACAGGCCACGGCGGTCACCAGCTTGGCGCCGTGCTTGGCGATGCCGCCTTCCTCGTACTTCTTGCCGACCATGAAACCTGTGATGTTCTGCAGGAACAGCAGCGGGATGCCGCGCTGGCAGGCCAGTTCGATGAAGTGCGCGCCTTTTTGCGCGGCCTCGGCGAAGAGGATGCCGTTGTTGGCCAGGATCGCCACCGGGTAGCCGTGCAGGTGGGCGAAGCCGCACACCAGGGTAGTGCCGAACAGCGCCTTGAACTCATCGAACACCGAACCGTCGACCAGCCGTGCGATCACCTCGCGCACGTCGAACGGCTGCTTGGCGTCGGCCGGGACCACACCGTACAGCTCCTCGGCGTCGTACAGCGGCGCGATCGGCGCCTGGCACTGCAGCTTGCCCTGCTTGTGCCAGTTGAGGTTGGCGACACTGCGCCGGGCGATGGCCAGGGCGTGCTCGTCGTTATCGGCGTAATGGTCGGCCACGCCGCTGGTGCGGCAGTGCACGTCGGCACCGCCGAGGTCCTCGGCGCTGACCACTTCACCGGTCGCGGCTTTCACCAAAGGCGGGCCTGCGAGGAAAATGGTCGCCTGCTGGCGCACCATGATCGCCTCGTCGGCCATGGCCGGCACATAGGCGCCGCCGGCGGTGCACGAGCCCATCACCACGGCGATCTGCGGGATGCCCAGGGCGCTCATGTTGGCCTGGTTGAAGAAGATCCGCCCGAAGTGCTCGCGGTCGGGGAATACCTCGTCCTGGCGCGGCAGGTTGGCGCCGCCGGAGTCCACCAGGTAGATGCACGGCAGGCGGTTCTGCAGGGCGATGGTCTGGGCGCGCAGGTGCTTTTTCACCGTCAGCGGGTAGTAGGAGCCGCCTTTGACCGTGGCGTCGTTGGCCACGATCATGCATTCCACGCCTTCGACCCGGCCGATGCCGGCGATCACGCCGGCGGCCGGCACGTCTTCGCCGTAGACTTCATGGGCGGCGAGCTGGCCGATCTCGAGAAACGCCGAGCCTGGGTCGAGCAGGCGGTCGATACGCTCGCGGGGCAGCAGCTTGCCGCGCGAGGTGTGCCGCTCCTGGGCCTTCGGCCCGCCGCCCTGGCTGACCTGGGCGAGCAGGCCGCGCAGGGCCTGGACCTGTTCGAGCATGGCCGCGCTGTTGGCGGCGAATTCCGCCGAGCGTGGGTTGATCTGGGTATGCAAGGTAGCCATGGACGCCGGTTCCTTGTGCTCAGCGGGTTTCGTTGAACAGTTCGCGGCCGATCAGCATCCGGCGGATCTCGCTGGTGCCGGCACCGATCTCGTACAGCTTGGCGTCGCGCAACAGGCGCCCAGCCGGGAATTCATTGATGTAGCCGTTGCCGCCAAGGATCTGGATTGCCTCCAGGGCCATCTGCGTGGCGCGCTCGGCGGTGTAGAGGATCACCCCGGCGGCGTCCTTGCGGGTGGTTTCGCTGCGGTCGCAGGCCTGGGCCACGGCGTACAGGTAGGCGCGGCTGGCGTTGAGCTGGGTGTACATGTCGGCGATCTTGCCCTGGATCAGCTGGAACTCGCCGATGCTCTGGCCGAACTGCTTGCGGTCGTGGATGTACGGCACCACCAGGTCCATGCAGCTCTGCATGATGCCGGTGGGGCCGCCAGCGAGCACCACGCGCTCGTAGTCCAGGCCGCTCATCAGCACGCGCACGCCGCCGTTGAGCTGGCCGAGGATGTTTTCTTCCGGCACTTCGACGTCATCGAAGAACAGTTCGCAGGTGTTGGAGCCGCGCATGCCGAGCTTGTCGAACTTGTTGCTGCGGGTGAAGCCTTTCCAGTCGCGCTCGACGATGAACGCGGTGATGCCGTGGGGGCCCTTGTCCAGGTCGGTCTTGGCGTAGATCACGTAGGTGTTGGCGTCGGGGCCGTTGGTGATCCAGGTCTTGCTGCCGTTGAGCACGTAGCGGTCGCCGCGTTTTTCGGCGCGCAGCTTCATCGACACCACGTCGGAACCGGCGTTGGGCTCGCTCATGGCCAGGGCGCCGATGTGCTCGCCGCTGATCAGCTTGGGCAGGTACTTGAGCTTCTGCTCGTGGGTGCCGTTGCGGTTGATCTGGTTGACGCACAGGTTGGAGTGGGCGCCGTAGGAGAGGGCCACCGACGCCGAGCCCCGGCTGATTTCTTCCATCGACACCACATGGGCCAGGTAGCCCAGGCCGGCGCCGCCGTATTCTTCAGGGACGGTGATGCCCAACAGGCCCATGTCGCCGAACTTGCGCCACATGTCGGCGGGGAACAGGTTGTCGTGGTCGATCTGCGCGGCACGCGGCGCCAGCTCGGCGGCGACGAAGGTGCGCACCTGGTCGCGGAGCATGTCGATGGTCTCGCCCAGGGCGAAGTTCAGGCTGGGGTAATGCATGTGCGGGCACCTTCTTGTTCTTGAAATGGGAGCGGTTGCTGCGGCGTTGTGGGAGCGGGCTTGCCCCGCGATGCCCGTCAGAACGGCCAGCGGTATTGCCTGGTCCGGCCTCATCGCGGGGCAAGCCCGCTCCCACAACGCCGTCATGTCTGTGGTTGACGTTAACGTAAACCTGCCTTCCGGGGCTGTCAATCGCAACGTCACCTTTACGTAAACGTAAATCTGCGCCAGAGTAATTGCCGCCTGCTTCAGTCATGCCCAGAACAACCACAAGAAGGGACAACCATGCCTCAACCAAGCTACACGCGCGGCCGCCAAGACAAACCCTTGCTCACCCTGACCATCGGCCAGGCCTTCGATGCCACCGTCGCCCTTCATGGCGAGCGCGAGGCGCTGGTGGTGCGCCACCAGGGATTGCGCTACAGCTGGCGCGAGCTGGCCGCCGAGGTCGATGTGCATGCCCGGGCCTTGATGGCGCTGGGCGTGGAGGTCGGCGAGCGGGTCGGCATCTGGGCGCCCAACTGCGCCCAGTGGTGCATCCTGCAACTGGCCACGGCCAAGGTCGGCGGGATTCTGGTCAATATCAACCCGGCCTATCGCGTGGGTGAGCTTGAATACGTGCTGCGCCAGTCCGGCTGCCGCTGGCTGGTGTGCGCCGATGCCTTCAAGACCTCCGACTACCACGCGATGGTGCAGGCGTTGGTACCTGAGCTGGCGCTACATGCCGTGGGCGAGTTGGCCAGTGAGCGCCTGCCCGACCTGCGCGGGGTGATCAGCCTCGCCGCCGAGCCGCCGATGGGCTTCTTGCCCTGGACCGCGCTGGCCGGGCGGGCAGGGCAGGTGGAGCTCGCCGCCTACGAGGCCCGGCAGCAGGGCCTGCAGTTCGACCAGGCGGTGAACATCCAGTACACCTCCGGCACCACCGGCGCGCCCAAAGGCGCGACCCTGAGCCACTACAACCTGCTCAACAACGGCTACATGGTCGGCGAGAGCCTGGGCCTGACCGAGCAGGATCGCATGGTGATCCCGGTGCCGCTGTACCACTGTTTCGGCATGGTCATGGGCAATCTTGGCTGCATCACCCACGGCAGCACCCTGATCTATCCCAACGACGCTTTCGACGCCGAACTCACCCTGCGCGCCGTGGCCGAGGAGCGCGCGAGCATCCTCTATGGCGTGCCGACCATGTTCATCGCCATGCTCGATCACCCCAGCCGCGTTGCGCTGGACCTGTCCACACTGCGCAGCGGCATCATGGCCGGCGCCACCTGCCCGATCGAGGTGATGCGCAAGGTCATCGACCAGTTGCACATGGCCGAGGTGCAGATCGCCTACGGCATGACCGAGACCAGCCCGGTGTCGCTGCAGACCGGCCCCGATGACGGCCTGGAGATGCGCGTGACCACCGTGGGCCGCACCCAGCCGCAGCTGGAGACCAAGCTGGTGGACGCTGACGGGCGCATCGTTGCCCGGGGCGAGATCGGCGAGCTGTGCACCCGCGGCTACAGCGTGATGCTCGGCTATTGGGACAACCTGCAGGCCACCCATGACGCCATCGACCCGGCCGGGTGGATGCACAGCGGCGACCTGGCGGTGATGGATGACGACGGTTACGTGCGGATTGTCGGGCGCAACAAGGACATGATCATTCGCGGGGGCGAGAACATCTATCCGCGCGAGCTGGAGGAGTTTTTCCACACCCATCCGGCGGTGGCCGAGGCACAGGTGGTGGGGATTCCGTGCAGCAAGTATGGCGAGGAGGTGGTGGCGTGGATCCGTCTGCACCCCGGGCACAGTGCCACGGCCGAGGAGTTGCAGCAGTGGTGCAAGGCGCGGCTGGCGCACTTCAAGACGCCGCGGCATTTCCGCTTTGTCGAAGAGTTTCCGATGACCGTGACCGGCAAGGTGCAGAAGTTTCGGATGCGCGAGATCAGCGTCGCGGAAATCGGAGGCGTTTGAGCTGGAGTCCGAGGGTACTCGGTCGAAGCCTTCGAGTGAACGCGCCCCGCGCCTTGACGCGGGGCACGCTACAGCACGCCGGGGTTTATTTGCGCTTCACATTGGTGGCGTGCGGTTTGTTTCCCACCAGCTTGATGTCGAACGTCACCTCGACGTCATCCTCCAGGCCCGTGGCCTGATCCTTGGGCAGGTACACCCGTGTTCCTTGGTGTTTGTAGTCGATGTAGCCGTAGCCCTCTTCGTCATCGAACTCCACCACTTTTCCGGTCTTGCCCTTTGTATCGCTCATGATTGCCACCTTCGTTATCATTGCCTATGGATGCGCTTCCCCAGCGCGGGGCAGGGAAAGCGCTGCTGCGCAATCCGCTGGCAAGCTCACCACCAGAACCTCACGCTGTGCGTGGCCGGTGGCAACCTGTGCCGTACTGTGCCAATGGATGGAAGCCGGGGTACCTGCGCGGCCGAGGAATCGCCCGCGTTCCTTACGCTGATCGTGACGCTCGCCGCCCGCTCGGGTTGTTCCTCTGCCTGCAGCGCCAGGCGCTGCTCTTCCAGGCCTATGCTCGATAGGATCGTGCCTTGCAAGAGGTTGGCATCGAGTACGTTGCAGACAACGTCGGCTGCGTATGCGGCACCCTGCGAGATGCGGGTCGGCAGGTAGCGGCTGGCCAGTGGGAGATGCAATCCCTTGGCTTGCATATAGCTGCCAATTTTTCCAATGGCGCCTGCGTGTGCAAAGTTGGTATGGGTATAGATTTCAACAGGCTCTGTCAGGTGATACATCAGTCGCCGCCAAGGGCTGCCGAGCTTGTCAGGAGTGCCAACCCCTCCCAGCGCGTTGTCGGCAAACTTGGTGAATCGACCGCCCGCTCTGGCTGCGCGCCCCGTACCTGACAACCCTTTTAACCCGTTGCGCCACAGGGTCTTGGCACCGTTCCACACCACCTTGGCGCCTTTCCCTAGCAGCTTGGCCCCCGTCGCCAGGAGCTTCAGCCCTTTCAGGCCAAGCTTGAACAACCCGGAGAAGCCCAAGGTACTCAGTACCCCTGTGGCGACCGAAACGATGCTCAATTTTCTGGATAGTTCAGGGTTCGAGTCTGCTGTGAACACCGCCGTTACTTCGAAGGCGAACGACAGCACACTCATCGCCGTGACGAACCCCAGCACGATCGCCGACATGCCCCCGGTGACAACGGTCAGTACCGCGCCCACCACGGCCACCAATGCCGAGAACGCCAGGCCACGCCAGCGACTGCCGACCGGCATCTTCTGGGTGTCCTGCAGTGCCTGGTGATAGGAGGCCAGTTGGTTTGTCTGGTCCCAACGACTGATCATGATGGCCCCGCTAGGGTCGTGCAGGTTGACTGGGTCCGGGCAGTGGGCGTAGTCGTTGATGCCCCCTTCACCAAACGGGCTGAGCCAATCCGGCTGGGCATAGCGGCGCAGTGCCGGGTTGTAGGTGCGGTAGCCATTGCCGGCGTGGTAATGCCCGGTGAGGGGGTCGCGGCGCATGCCGTTGTAGCCGTTGACAACGCCGGTCAGCGCCTTGCCTTCGCCAAACGGCAGCAGCGGTGCCAGTTCCAGCTTACCTTCCTTGACCTGCCCGGCGACCCCGACCTGTGGGTCATCGATCAGCCAGCGCACCTCGTTTTCATCGTACTGGGCCAGGCCGCCGGTCAGGCTTGTGCGTTGGCTGACCTTGCCGGCCTTGTCGTAACGCAGCTCGCCAATCAGTTCGTCGCCGTCGTAGCGTAGCTCGCGGGTGCTCTTGTCGGCCTCGAGGTACTGCGCCGCGAGGCGCTGGCTGCCGTCGTATTCGTACCGGGCCAGGAGCTTGTCGGCGCTGTCGTGGACTTTGTCGAGCTGGCCGGCGGCGTTGTAGCTGAAGCGGTGCTGGCCTGCGGCGTCGGTCAGGTAGCCATTGCTGTTCCAGGCCATCTTTTGGGTGTCCTTGCCACGGGTGACGCCTGTCAGCTGGGTCGGATCGGCCTTGGCATAGGCCAGGTCCTCGGTGTGCGTCTTGTCGTCAAAGTCGGTGGTGACGCACTGGGTCAGGTTGCTCATGGCATCCCAGGTGAAGTCCTGGGCCTTGACCGCCGTGCCCTGGCTGTCTTGCGGGCAATGCTTGGCGGCGCTGGTCTTGCATTCATACTTTTGCAGGCGGTCGAGCGCGTCGTAGGTGAAGTGCTCGGCGCGCAGCTGGGTGCCTTTCTCGTAGCTGGTCTTGCTCGCCAGGCGGCCATCGCCGCGCCAGGTCAGGCATTGCTTGAAGCACTCGCTGCCGTTGTGCAGGAAGCGTCGAGTCACTTCCTGGCCAAAGCTGTCATATTCGCTGAGTACCTGCCAGCGGCCGCCGGCCTTGAGTGCCTGGGCTTGACGCGACTGCAAGCGCCCCAGCGCGTCATAGCGATGCAGCACTTCCTCGTGGTCCTGGCACGTGCGCAGCACCCGGCCCAGGCGATCAGTGAACTCCCGTTGCCAGTGGCCGTCGGCGCGCAGCGAGGCCAGCGTCTGGCCACGCAGGCTCTGCCAGCGGCAGCCCTGGCGCGTGGCGCGAGGGGAAGTTTGCTTGACCTGCTGCCGACCAGGCAGGTTTACGTCACGGTAGGCCTGCGTCCAGCCGCTGGACATCGCGCTGTCGCTGGCGTCCGAGGACAAGGTCAGCGTGTTGTCCTCGTGAGTAAGGCTGGAGAAGGCCTGCTCCTGCCCTTTGAAACTCATGCCCTTGGCGTCCTGTGCAGTGGTGAGGATGGTCTTGTCGGGCAAGGTCACCGTCGTGTCGGTGAAACCATAGGCGCGCTTGCCCACGGTACGCGACGTCAGCGTGCTGACTTTGCTCACCTTTTGTGTTGCCACCACCGTACCGTCCACCTTGAGCTCGGTGGCGTGGTTGCTCAGGCCATGGTAGCTGTACGCGACGGTGGAGTCGTTGGGGCGCGTGAGCTGGGTAACCCGGCCCAAGGCGTCGCGTTCAAGGCTATAGGTATCGATCTGCTTGCCCAGAGTGCGTTCATACTTGATGACGTGCCCCGAACTGTCGAAGTGCCGGAGCAATTGCATGTGGGTTTTGCCGTCAGTGTCGATCAGGCGTTCCACTTGCTCGAAGGTGCCGTTCTTGCGATAGGTATAATCGGTGCTGCGTTGGAACAAGCACTGCCCATCGAGGCCGTGTTCGACGAGGCACTGGCTGGTGATGTCCTGGGTTGCCAGCGCTTCGAACACCCATGCACTTTGTGCAGCGTCAGCTTTGTCCTTGGCTTGCAGCACGCTACGCAGGCCTGGCCCATCCAGGCCGCCTTGTTCCCGCGTCCAGGCTTGAGGCCCCACGCTCAACACCGCTGGGGCCATCGCCACCACGGCCTGGCCGCCGGGCAGGTAGTCCCAGGTGCAACTGGCCAGCAACTGCGATGCATCCAGGCCTTGCAGGCTGCATTGCTCCAGCGGTACATAGTGCTGGGTGCCGTGCTTGCGCCACTCGCGGCGCCAAACCCGTTGCAGGCCATCCAGGTAGCTGCGGCTGATGTCCTTGTTGGCATGGGTGTGCGTGGCCACCTTGCCGTCAGCCGAATAGGTGGTGTCGGTCTGCTCGTCGGCCTTCTGGTCCTTGTCCTTGCCCGTGCCACCTGCCTTGACCAGGTAGCGCGTCTCTTGGGTCACGCGGCCCAGCGCATCGTACTGCCAGTGCACCTCTTCGCCTTGCTCCACCCGTTCCAGGCGACGCCGGGCATGGCGTGAGCGCAGCTCCTTGCTGAGCTGTTCGGTACCGGCCTCGGTGCTGGCGTTGACGCGTACCACGATGCCGTTATTGGTGGGGTTGTCCTCGAAGTCCTGGACGTTCTTCAGCTCGAAGCGCTGCTGGCCGAGGTGAGTGACCTGGGTATCCTTGACCGACCACTGCATGACCTTGCTTTGTGCTGTCTTGGCGCTGACCCCCGTAATCTCGGTGCTGCGCTGGCGCCACAGCAGGGGGGCCGAGGCGCCGGCCAGCGCCCAGGTGGCATCGGCGTCGAGCCGGTCGCCTTTGAGCTGGGCCTTGACCCCCTCGATCACGACCACCTCGGCCTGCTCCAGCAAGTCACGAGTGCCACGTTTGACCTTGCGGTAGCCGAACAGGCGCAGACCCTTTGGATTGCCGAATGGATCGCACTGGTACTCCGCCATGAGCGGCGCCGCGGCATAGTCCGGAATGAAGGGGCAGTTCAGGGTCGGTAGTGCTTCCAACCCTTTCAACGTGTTGAGCGTGATCGGGTTGTCGCCGGCTTTGGTGTAGTAGCAGCGGTACAGCGTGTGCTCGTCGCTCTTGTGCAGGCGCTGGATGTTGCCGGCCAGGTCTTCTTCCTGCGTGGCCACCTCCACTGTGCGGCCCAGCGCATCGCGCTCGGAGCGGGGAACGCCGGCCAACAGCCGAGTGATGCTCGCGGCCAATTTTGGGCGGTCGGCGTTATCGGATTTGTTGAGGAGCCACTCAAGCAGCTCCTGCTGGCGCTCGATCAGCACCGCTCCGTCCTTCACCACGATCTCGTCGCTCTCGGCGCCGGCCTCCAGGGCGTAGCACAATTCGACAAACTCATCGCCCGCTCCGGTATAGCGGTAACCCTTGGTCAACCGATGTTTGTCACCTTTTTTCTCGTCCTTGCGTGTGCTGAAGGCCAGCCAGTGGTCCTGCTCCGAGGCCACACCGCGCAGCAGTTCGAACCGCTCGAAACGGCTGCCGTGTTTGACGCGACCATGCACCAGCAAATGCTGCTCGCGGGCTCCATGCGCGCCGCCTTCGTACTCGACACTGACGACCCGCTGGTCGGTCTCCAGAAATTCCCCGTCGTAGCGGTAGGTCGTCACCTGGTTCTGATGCCCATCGCCTGGCAGCAGGGTGTGCAGCTTGACGCGAGGCAGGCCAGGGCGGCCGTGTTGCTTCGTGGCAGCTTGGTACTTCACGCATTCGACCGAACCATCCAGTTCTCGCAGCCCGCACAGCACGCGGTCCAGTGTCGGGTCGTCATCGTAATCGCAGTCGACCTGTTGCAAAACCTTGCCGTTCTGCTCGCGCTTGAGCGTACGCAGCAGATAACCTTTGAGGTCGAGATTAACCTCGTACTTCTCGGTCTTGCTGCCCGGCCAGACCTGCATTTTCACTTGCGAGGCCTTTTTCTCCTGCGGCGTGACGTATTCCGCCGTGAACAGTGCCTCGTCGCCACTGTTGATCGCCAACAGCAGGAACTGGCCCTTCTGGCGCTTCCACTCCAACGTCAACTGCTCACCGTAGGGCGACTCGATGGTCGATGGCAGCAGCAACACGAACGGCTTTTCGTATTCAGCGATGCGTCGTTTCAGTTCCTTGATGTTCTCGTCACCCTCCCACGCCTTGACCGCCTCGTTATAATCGATTGCCGCAGTGGCGTAGTAGAGCCAGGGAACGCACATCAGTAGCCACTGTTGCCAGTTTTCCGGTGTTGTCGGGAAATCAGGTTTTGACTTGTCCCGAATGGCTTTCAACGTTTTCACGACCAGGTCGTGGAACTCTTTGTTCGGCTCCTCGTCGTCGCTGCCTTTGGCCGCAGGCGCCTTTAAGATTTCCTGGCGGCCGCTGGGTAGGTCAAGCGTGAATTCGCTGTAGTCCTCGTTGCTGCGCACCACGCAGGAGGCCAGCTTGAGCGCCTGGCCTTTGCCCAGGTCGGCCCATTGCGCGTCGGTGAACTTGACCTGGGTGCCATCGGCCAGGGTCAGCAGCCTGTCGCGCACCTGCACGCTGGAAAAGCGCCAGGCCCAGCCATCACCCAGCCCGGCCTCGTTGGCGCGTAGCGCCGAGTAGTGCAAGGTCAGGTCGCACGCGGGCCCTTGGCCTTGCAAGCCCTGCAGGCTGGCCACTGGGTAATGGGCGTGGAACAGTCCGGTGCGTGGGTCCACCCCGGATTCGCTGTGGCCGGTGGTATCAAACAGTTCGGAGCGGCTGGTGTTAGCGTAGTCTTCGCAGAGGAAGCTGATTTCCTTCCATTCTTTGAGCGCTTTCGCTGGGTGGAAGCTGACAGACTGGGGAGCGTGCCACAACTGGGTGGCCTGCAATGTACCGATATGGCCCACGGTCGAAGCGGTTTTGCCGCGCTCGGACTCTGGGAAGTCCATGTAGATATCATACGTCTGGTTGGCCAGAGGGCCTTGCCAAGTGATGGTATCGCCAGTGACCGATACAGGCCACACCGGTGGGGGTGTGTCTTGAGAGAGAAAAAACTCGTGGTGAAGTCTAGCGACCGAGACTTCATAAGGTGATCGCTTGAGCTTTTGCTCCGCGCTCTCCATCTCCATCTCCATCTCCATCTCCTTCTCCATCTTCATCTTCTTCTTCTTCCTCACCGGCGTCTCCAGCTTCTTCAGCTTTGTCGCCAACGAGTTCGAAATCGCCGCCTTCATCTGCTCCGCCACCTCACCAATAGCCTTGATGACAGTGTCCACGATGGCGACTACATTAGCCTCGCTGTTAAATTTTTGAGTGATAGTTTCAGCGAATTTGTACGCACTCTTAAGTACGGTGTCGGCGGTCGTTTCTATGGTGTTTAGGGGGCTGGAATGAACTATTTGTTCATCTAGAAATGTATAGAGGCGGGAATCGAACATATGCTTGACGCCGCCGCTGATTAGAACAACTTCGGCCTCGGTAGCCGCCAGATCGCCTTTGAATTTTTCGTAACGTAAGGGGTTGAAGGTAACAAGAATGTCACGGAGGATAGCGTTGCAGAATCTCGCATATTTCTTTCCGTCAACGTCTTTCCAGTAGTTTTCGTAGGTGCCAATGTCTCCTGTCCTAAAAACGGTCTGGACGGTGGCATGTTTTCTGAGGATCTGCGTGTAAACGCAGTATCTTAGTAGATTCGAAGAAAAGCTGTCTAAAGGAAAGCTGTCTAAGGAAGAACTGTCTAAGGAAGAAATGTCTAAGGAAGCACTGTCTACGTAAATAACGTCTACGGAAGAACTGTCTAAGGAATATTTTCTCTGCGCTAAAACCTTGGCGACGTTGGCGGGGTCATCCAAGGTTGTGACTTCGGCAAACGTTGCTGCGATTGGCGTGCCTACCGCTACACATGCATCCACATAGGCATTGTAGGTTTCTCTGAGGCGTTCGGCCTGCTCCTGCCTCGGTACGCACGCCATCACCCGGTAGCCCTTTTTGCGCGCTGCCTCGTCAAGGCGAAACGCTAATTCTGCGCCCTCAGAATTGATCGTCACCCCAGTCACACCTTCGGTTGGCTGGACCGTGATCTGTGCGGAATCAGTTGTCTTGTCGCTTGGCCATTCATCGGTGTTCAGCAGCTGCAACCCATAATCCTCGGTACTCCAGCCACCACCGTCGCCAACGTTGTCCAGCGCGACCAGCAGTTCAGCGTGGCGAGGTAGCCACAGCTGCTTGTCATCCTTGACAGACAGCTCCGGCCAATTTTGTGCTTGGATGAAGAGGGATAGCGCCTTTACCCAGGTGGTCTGGTTGCCGGGCACTGTCTTGCAATCCTGCGGCCTGAACAGTGCGTGGTGCAGCAACGCCTGGTTGCCAGGATGACGCACGGTCACCAGCACAGCATCTCCCGGAGCCTTGAAAGCCGCCTTCAGCACCGGGCCATCGACCGCATGCTCGTCCCCCGGCAGCGTGGCGAAGATGCGCAGGCCGTCGCCGCGCTGTTCGAGCATCGCCGTGGTGGTATTGATGCGCAAGTAAGGCGCCACCTGCGATTTGGCCAGCGCTTCGGCCCAAGGCTTGAGCCATTTGTCGCTGGTGCTCTGCACCTTGCTCGGCGTCCAGGTGTGGTGGCCAAGCAGGCGATGGGAGAACGCGTCGTATACCCACGCATGCAGCGGGCCGCCACTGGGTATTGCGGTGCTGTCGAGCGTATCGCTGGCCCACCAGTCCACCTCGGTCAGGGTCACGCACAGTTCGGCGTGCTGCGGCCCCCAGAAGGCGTTGCCTTGGTCGCCTGGTGTCACCGTGCAGGCCGCCGCGTCCAGTACACCGGCGCGCAACAGGTGGCTGTCGCGGTTGATCTGCTCGCACAGGGCCTTGCTCCAGCCACTGTCCGCTTCGGCGGTAAACAGGTGCTGTTCGTGCAGGGCCTGGGTCTTGAGGTCGCGCACTTGCAGGCTAAGTGTCTTGCCCTTGGTCAGCGAGAAATTGTCGTCACACGCCAGCACCTGAACGCGGTTGTTGCTGAACGGTGCGGTGCTGAACGCCCGATAGTCGGCCTGGCACCACAGGCGTGGTTTCGCGTGGCTGCTGGAAAACGCATTGTCTTCGCTCCAACCCCCGGCCGTGATCGGCTTGCCGGCCTTGGCGACCTGTTCGGCGAAGTCTGCCAACCACTTTGTGGCGTCCAGCTTGCCGGCTTTCGCTGTGTAGTCGACCCGAGTCAGTTCGCCGGTACGACGGTGTACCAGGCACGCGCTGATGGTTTCGCCCTTGGCCAGGGCGCGACCGGCCTTGATCGGGCACAGGCTGTACCAGCCCCCTTCGACGCTGCCTACCCGTTCCAGGTCGAAGCCCTGCATGTCGGGCAGGCTGCCGTCGGGTTGGGTGCTGATCAGGTAGGGCACCGGGAAGGTGTCGGTATCCGCTGCGGACTTGAGTTCTTTGGAAGAGGCGGCGGCCATCAGGGATGCTCCATGCGGCAAGGGCTTGAAGCTATTTTTTAAAACGTTCCGACAGCCTCAACAACTGGCAAAAATGCCAGGTAGGGCAGGTGCTACTGGTAGGAATGCCAGGTGCGGTTGAGCCAGGTTCATGCTTTCAGTGCCGGCCCCGTGACAGGGCCGGGCCAAGCGCCAAATTGCTGCAGCCTTGTCTATCCTCAAGCTTTCACCGGCGGCTCCTGGCTCGGCGGGTCGCCCACGGTCGGCGGCACGGTCGGCTTGATCGGCAGCTCGTCCGGATCCTCCTCGGGCACCGGCGGCGGCAAGGTCGGGTCGTCGATGTTCGGGTCGGGTGTCTCCGGTGGAATAGGAATGTTCATGGGCCTGGCCTCGCGGGATGAATGAAGCGGTGTCGAAGGCTTTGACCCAGGCCTGCGCCCGACGCTCATTTTTTTTGAACCCCCGTGCGCCAACACGGCTCTGAACCCTTACCGCCACCAGCCCAGGGGAGCAGGTCGATGTCTGGTAAAGAGCCGTTCGAAAGCGTGCCCATGGCCAACGATCACCCGGACCAGGCCATCAGCCTGGCCCAGGCGCTGCTGGCGCCGCGCATCGTGATCGAGGACGCAAGCCCGGTGCTCGACGGCGGCACCTTCGCCGCCAAGGCGGTGCGCGGGCACAAGGTCGAGGTGACGGCCAAGGTCTACAGCGATGGTCACGACCGCCTGGCGGTGAGCCTGAACTGGCGCCAGGCCCACAGCCGGCGCTGGCACTGCGTGGCGATGCACTCGCCGGGCAACGACCTGTGGCTGGCGGACTTCACCCCCGCCGATCTGGGCTTGCACCTGTTCAGCATCGAGGCCTGGATCGACCCGTTCGCCACCTTCTGCCACGACCTGGAGAAGAAGTACGCCGCCGGTGTGGACGTGAAGCTCGAACTCGAGGAAGGCCGGCTGCTGCTGGGCCAGGGCATCGAGCGCAGCGACGGACTGTTGCGCGAGCAGCTTGAACGGTTGCAACAGCGCCTGCCGGATTTGCCGGTGGACGACCAGGTGGCGTTGCTGTTGCATCCTGATGCCGCCCAGCTGATGGCCGAGGCCGAGCACCGCAGTTACCTCACCCGAAGCCGTGAGTTTCCCCTGGATGTGGACCGCGAGGCAGCACTGTTCGGCAGCTGGTACGAACTGTTTCCGCGATCGATCACCGACGATCCTGAACGCCATGGTACGTTCAATGACGTGCACCAGCGCCTGCCGATGATCCGCGACATGGGCTTCGACGTGCTGTACTTCCCGCCGATCCACCCCATCGGCATGAAGCACCGCAAGGGCCGCAACAATGCCTTGCAGGCCGAGCCCGGTGACCCCGGCAGCCCCTACGCCATCGGCAGCCCCGAGGGCGGGCACGATGCCATCCACCCGCAGCTGGGCAGCCGCGAGGACTTCCGCCGCCTGGTTGCCGCCGCCGCCGAGCACGGCCTGGAAATCGCCCTGGACTTCGCCATCCAGTGTTCCCAGGACCACCCCTGGCTCACGGAGCACCCCGGCTGGTTCAGCTGGCGCCCCGACGGCAGCATCCGCTACGCCGAGAACCCACCGAAGAAGTACCAGGACATCGTCAATGTCGACTTCTACGCCCCCGAATCGGTGCCGAGCCTGTGGCTGGCCTTGCGCGACGTGGTGGTCGGCTGGGTGGAGGAGGGGGTGAAGACCTTCCGTGTCGACAACCCGCACACCAAGCCGCTGCCGTTCTGGCAATGGCTGATCGCCAATGTGCGTAGCCAGCACCCCGAGGTGATCTTCCTCGCCGAAGCCTTCACCCGCCCGGCGATGATGGCGCGCCTGGGCAAGGTCGGCTACGCGCAGAGCTACACCTACTTCACCTGGCGCAATACCAAGCAAGAGCTGCGCGAATACTTCGAAGAGCTCAACCAGCCGCCGTGGAGCCAGTGCTACCGGCCCAATTTCTTCGTCAACACGCCGGATATCAATCCGTTCTTCCTGCAGACCTCGGGCCGTGCCGGCTTTCTTATCCGCGCCGCGCTGGCGACCATGGGCTCGGGCCTGTGGGGCATGTACTCGGGCTTCGAGCTGTGCGAGGGCACGCCGTTGCCGGGCAAGGAGGAGTACCTGGATTCTGAGAAATACGAGATCCGCCCACGCGATTTCACCCAGTCCGGCAACATCGTCGCCGAGATCGCCCAGCTCAACCGTATCCGCCGGCAGAACCGCGCCCTGCAGACCCACCTGGGGGTGGTGTTCCTCAACTGCTGGAATGACAACATTCTCTACTTCGCCAAGCGCACGCCCGAGCGTGACAACTTCATCCTCGTGGCCATCAGCCTCGACCCGCACAACGCCCAGGAGGCCAGCTTCGAGTTGCCGCTATGGGAGCTGGGGCTGGACGACAGCGCCGACACCCAGGGCGAGGACCTGATGAATGGCCAGCGCTGGACCTGGCATGGCAAGACCCAGTGGATGCGCATCGAGCCGTGGCACCAGCCGTTCGGTATCTGGCGCATCGAAAGGGCTACATGAAGGGGCCGCAAAGCGGCCCCAATCCAGGCGACACGGTCCCGTAGCACTGAAAGGAGTCCCCAATGGCCAAGCGTTCCCGCCCGGCAGCCTTCATCGACGATCCGCTGTGGTACAAGGACGCGGTGATCTACCAACTGCACGTAAAATCGTTCTTCGACGCGAACAACGACGGCATCGGTGATTTCGCAGGCCTGATCGGCAAGCTCGACTACATCGCCGAACTGGGCGTCAACACCCTCTGGCTGCTGCCGTTCTACCCTTCGCCCCGGCGCGATGACGGCTATGACATCGCCGAGTACAAGGCCGTGCACCCGGACTACGGCAGCATGGCCGATGCCAAGCGCTTCATCACCGAGGCGCACAAGCGCGGCCTGCGGGTGATCACCGAGCTGGTCATCAACCACACCTCCGACCAGCACCCCTGGTTCCAGCGCGCCCGGCATGCCAAGCGTGGCAGCAAGGCCCGGGACTTCTACGTGTGGTCGGACGATGACCAGAAGTACGACGGCACGCGGATCATCTTCCTCGACACCGAGAAGTCCAACTGGACCTGGGACCCGGTGGCAGGCCAGTACTTCTGGCACCGCTTCTACTCGCACCAGCCGGACCTCAATTTCGACAACCCGCAAGTGCTCAAGGCAGTGATCGGGGTGATGCGCTTCTGGCTCGACATCGGCGTCGATGGCCTGCGCCTGGACGCCATCCCCTACCTGATCGAGCGCGACGGCACCAACAACGAGAACCTCCCCGAAACCCACACCGTGCTCAAGGCCATCCGCGCCGAGATCGATGCCAACTACCCCGACCGCATGCTCCTGGCCGAGGCCAACCAGTGGCCCGAGGACACCCGCCCGTACTTCGGCGAGGGCGACGGCGACGAATGCCACATGGCCTTCCACTTCCCGTTGATGCCGCGCATGTACATGGCCCTGGCCATGGAAGACCGCTTCCCGATCACCGACATCCTGCGCCAGACCCCGGAGATCCCGGCCAACTGCCAGTGGGCGATCTTCCTGCGCAACCACGATGAGCTGACTCTGGAGATGGTCACCGACCGCGAGCGCGACTACCTGTGGAACTACTACGCCGAGGACCGCCGCGCACGCATCAACTTAGGAATTCGCCGGCGCTTGGCACCGCTGCTGCAACGCGACCGGCGGCGCATCGAGCTGCTCACCAGCCTGCTGCTGTCGATGCCCGGCACGCCGACGCTGTACTACGGCGACGAACTGGGCATGGGCGACAACATCTACCTGGGCGACCGCGATGGCGTGCGCACCCCCATGCAGTGGTCGCCGGACCGCAACGGCGGCTTCTCCCGCGCCGACCCGCAGCGCCTGGTGTTGCCGCCGATCATGGACCCGCTGTACGGCTACCAGACCATCAACGTCGAAGCCCAGGCCCACGACCCGCATTCGCTGCTCAATTGGAACCGCCGCCTGCTGGCGGTGCGCAAGCAGCAGAAGGCCTTTGGCCGTGGCAGCCTGAAGATGCTCACGCCGAGCAATCGCCGGGTGCTGGCGTACATCCGCGAATACACCGATGCCGACGGCAACAGCGAAATCGTGCTGTGCGTGGCCAACGTCTCGCGGGCGGCCCAGGCGGCGGAGCTGGAACTGTCGCAGTACGCCGACAAGGTACCGGTGGAGATGCTTGGCGGCAGCGCCTTCCCGCCCATCGGCCAGCTGCCGTTCCTGTTGACCCTGCCGCCCTATGGCTTCTACTGGTTCCTGCTGGCCAGTCACGACCGCATGCCCAGCTGGCATGTCCAGCCTGCCGAGGGGCTGCCCGAGCTGACCACCCTGGTGCTGCGCAAGCGCATGGAGGAACTGCTCGAGTCGCCCTCCCGCGAAACCTTGCAGGCGTCGATCCTGCCGCAGTACCTGCCCAAGCGTCGCTGGTTCGCCGGCAAGGAAGGGCCGATCGACCAGGTGCGCCTGCGCTATGGCGTGCGCTTCGCCACCCCGGCGCTGCCGGTGCTGCTTGGCGAGCTGGAGGTGCACAGCGAAGGCGTGGTCACCTACTACCAACTGCCCTTCGGCCTGTTGCCAGAGGAGCAGATCAATGCCGCGCTGCCCCAGCAGCTGGCGCTGTCGCGGGTACGCCGCGGCCGTCAGGTGGGGCTGATCACCGATGCGTTCGTGCTTGAACCCTTCATCCGCGCCGTGCTCCAGGGCTGCCAGGACGGCCTGCGGCTGGCCTGTGGCGATGGCCTGGGCGAGCTGCGCTTCCACAGCACCGAGCAGTTGGCCGCGCTGCAGCTCGATGCGCAGAGCGAGGTGCGCTACCTGGGCGCGGAGCAATCCAACAGTTCGGTGGTGGTCGGTGGCAGCCTGGTGCTCAAGTTGATCCGTCGGGTCAATCCGGGCACTCACCCGGAGCTGGAGATGAGCGCCTACCTGACCGCCGCCGGCTTTGCCAATATCTCGCCGTTGCTGGCCTGGGTCAGCCGCGTGGACGACAGCGAGCAGCCGCACCTGCTGATGATCGCCCAGGGCTACCTGAGCAACCAGGGCGATGCCTGGGACTGGACGCAGAATACCCTGGAGCGGGCGATCCGCGACCAGATGGAGCCCGGCAACGTCGAACCGGAGGCGCATACCGATGCCCTGGCCGAGCTGACGGGGTTTGCCGCCTTGCTCGGCCAACGCCTGGGCGAGATGCACCTGCTGCTGGCCGCGCCGAGCGACGACGCAGCGTTCCAGTCCCGCCCGAGCGATGCCCGGGACAGCGAGCGCTGGAGCCGGCAGATCAGCGCCGAACTGACCCGCGCCCTCGACCTGCTGGCCCAGCACCGCGACACCCTTGACCGCGACAGCCAGGCGCTGGTCGACGATCTGCAGCAACAGCGCGACGGCCTGCAGCAGCACGTCGACGACCTCGCCCGGCAAGCCCGGGGCGGCTTGCTGATGCGCGTGCACGGCGACCTGCACCTGGGCCAGGTGCTGGTGGTGCAGGGCGATGCCTACCTGATCGATTTCGAGGGCGAGCCGGCGCGCCCGCTCGACGAGCGTCGGGCGAAACACAGCCCGTACAAGGATGTCAGCGGCGTGCTGCGCTCCTTCGACTATGCTGCTGCGATGATCCTGCGCAGCGCCTCTGCGGTAGACCTCTCCGAGGCGGCGCGCCAGGCCCGCCAGCGGGTCGCCCGGCAGTACCTGCACCAGTCGCGTCACGCTTTCGTCGAGGCCTACGGGTTGGCCACCGCCGCCATGCCCCACGCCTGGCAGCAGGCCGACGGCGAGCGCGCCGCGCTTGAGCTGTTCTGCTTGGAGAAGGCTGCCTACGAAATCACCTATGAAGCCGAAAACCGGCCCAATTGGCTGGCCGTGCCTTTGCATGGCCTGCATGGACTGATCAGTACCTGGGGAGAGTCTTAGATGAATGCAACCACGCGTGACAACGGCGGCCTTCGGCAGCGGGACCTCGATGCCCTGGCTCGCGCCGAGCACGCCGATCCATTTGCCGTTCTGGGTCCCCATGACGATGGGGCGGGCGGCCTGTTGGTTCGCGCTTTCCTGCCCAATGCCCTGAGTGCACGCCTGCTGGCGCGCCATGACGGGCAGGTGCTTGCCGAAATGGTGCAGGGCAGCGTGCCGGGGCTGTTCACCGCGCACCTCGATCAGGCACGGGCCTACCTGCTGCAGATCGGCTGGGCCGGCGGCGAGCAGGTCACCGAGGACCCTTACAGCTTCGGCCCGCAACTGGGCGACATGGACCTCTACCTGTTCGCCGAAGGCAACCACCGCGACCTGTCCGGGCGTTTCGGTGCCCAGCCGACCGTGGTCGACGGTGTCGCGGGCGTGTGCTTTTCGGTGTGGGCGCCCAATGCCCGACGGGTCTCGGTGGTCGGCGACTTCAACAACTGGGACGGCCGCCGTCACCCCATGCGCCTGCGCCACAGCGCCGGGGTGTGGGAACTGTTCGTGCCCAGGCTCGGCGTGGGCGAAACCTACAAGTTCGAGGTGCTGGGCGCGGACGGCGTGCTGCCGCTCAAGGCCGACCCCCTGGCCCGCGCCACGGAGCTGCCGCCGAGCACCGCCTCGAAGGTGGCCGGGGCCCTGGCCCACGACTGGCGCGACGGCCAGTGGATGGAGCAGCGCGCCCAGCGCCATGCCTACAGCGCGCCACTGTCGATCTACGAACTGCACGCCGGCTCCTGGCGCTGCGAGCTGGACGATGCCGGCGAAGTCGCGCGCTTCTACAACTGGCGCGAGCTGGCCGAGCGCCTGGTGCCCTATGTGCAGGAGCTGGGCTTCACCCATATCGAGCTGATGCCGATCATGGAACACCCTTTCGGCGGCTCCTGGGGCTACCAGCCGCTGTCGCTGTTCGCGCCGACCTCGCGCTATGGCAGCGCCGAGGACTTCGCCTTCTTCGTCGATGCCTGCCACCAGGGTGGCATCGGCGTGATCCTCGATTGGGTGCCGGCGCATTTTCCCACCGACGAGCATGGCCTGGCGCGTTTCGACGGCACCGCCCTTTACGAGTACGACAACCCGCTGGAAGGCTTCCACCAGGACTGGAACACGTTGATCTACAACCTCGGCCGCAACGAGGTGCGCGGCTTCATGCTGGCCTCGGCGCTGCACTGGCTCAAGCACTTCCACATCGACGGCTTGCGCGTGGACGCGGTGGCCTCGATGCTCTACCGCGACTATTCGCGCAAGGCCGGCGAGTGGGTGCCCAACCGCCACGGCGGGCGCGAGAACCTCGAAGCCATCGACTTCATCCGCCACCTAAATGGTGTCGCCGCCCACGAAGCGCCGGGCGCGCTGATCATCGCCGAGGAATCCACCGCCTGGCCCGGGGTCAGCCAGCCGGTGCAGCAGGGCGGACTGGGCTTTGCCTACAAGTGGAACATGGGCTGGATGCACGACACCTTGCACTACATCCAGAACGACCCGGTGCACCGCACCTATCATCACAACGAGATGAGCTTCGGGCTGATCTACGCCTATTCCGAGCATTTCATCCTGCCGATTTCCCACGACGAAGTGGTCCACGGCAAGCACTCGCTGATCGACAAGATGCCCGGCGATCGCTGGCAGAAGTTCGCCAACCTGCGGGCGTACCTGGCCTTCATGTGGACCCACCCGGGCAAGAAGCTGCTGTTCATGGGCTGCGAGTTCGGCCAGTGGCGCGAGTGGAACCACGACCAGCAACTGGACTGGTACCTGCTGCAGTACTCCGAGCACCAGGGCGTGCAGAAGCTGGTGGCTGACCTCAACCGGCTGTACCGTGAACGGCCGGCGCTGCACGAACAGGACTGCCGGGCCCAGGGCTTCCAGTGGCTGATCGGCGACGATGCGCACAACAGTGTGTACGCCTGGTTGCGCTGGAGCAGCCAGGGCGAGCCTCTGCTGGTGGTTGCCAACTTCACCCCGGTGCCGCGAGAGGGCTACCGGATCGGCGTGCCGTTCGGCGAACGGTGGCAGGAGTTGCTCAATAGCGATGCCGGGCTATATGCCGGATCGAATGTGGGGAATCTCGGAGGGGTGGCCTGCGAGGCGATCGCCAGCCATGGCCAGCCGTTGTCGCTGGCGCTGAACCTGCCGCCATTGGGGGTATTGGTGATGAGTCCCACCTGATGGCGTCGTCGCCAGCAGAGAGAGGGTCCATACTGAAACATCAGGACCCAAATTCATCCTTTTGCGATCAGGCCGGCGCGTCCTAGGCTATCCAACCCAGGCGCGCGCCTTTTCGTACCGGAGGTGAAGCATGAATCCCACCTTGCCAATCCTGGGCCTTGGCTTGTTGCTGGCCCTGCCGCTGCAGGCAGCGCCCCTGCCAGGGCCGTTGCTGGCCGCCAATGACAGCAACAATCCGTACAACAGCCCGATCATGCGCGCCAACCCCAACAGCCGCCAGGGCAGCGTGCCCGCCAGCCCACCGGTGCGCGGCCCGTCCACGCAACCCAACCCGCGCCCGCCGACCCTCGACAACCGCGGTATCGGCAACGGCGACAATCTGCGCCGCGAGCAGCAAACCCCGAACCTGGAACCCACCCGGCCACCACGCGACTCACTGCGCGTGCCGTGAGCCCCTTCGAAGGAATCGAGCATGACGCCACGCACCTGGATGATCTCCCTGGCGGCCGCCAGTCTGTTCCCCTTGTTGGCCCAGGCGGCCGCCGAGCAACAGTTTCCCAGTGAAGAGGGGCAGCTGACCGTCAGCACCGTCGCCGACGGCCTGCGCAACCCCTGGGCCCTGGCCTTCCTGCCGGGTGACAAGGACATGCTGGTGAGCGAGCGCCCCGGCAACCTGCGCATTGTCAGCGCCGAGGGCAAGGTAGGCCCACCGTTGTCCGGCGTGCCCAAGGTGTGGGCCGAAGGGCAGGGTGGCCTGCTCGACGTGGTGCTGTCGCCTGATTTTTCCACGGATCGCACGGTGTATTTGTCGTTTGCCGAGGAAGGCCCCGACGGCAAGGCCGGGACTGCGGTCGGCCGTGGCCAGCTGTCGCAGGACCGGGCGCGCCTGGAAAATTTCACCGTGATTTTCCGCCAGCAGCCCAAGCTCTCCGAAGGCAATCACTTCGGTTCTCGGTTGGTGTTCGATCGTGACGGCTACCTGTTCATTGCCCTGGGCGAGAACAACCAGCGGCCCACCGCCCAGGACCTGGACAAGCTGCAGGGCAAGCTCGTGCGTATCCTGCCCGATGGCGAGGTACCCAAGGACAACCCCTTCGTCGGCCGCGACAACGTGCGCCCGGAGATCTGGTCGTTCGGCCACCGCAACCAACAGGGCGCGGCCCTGAATCCCTGGACCGGCCAGCTGTGGACCCACGAGCACGGCCCCCGTGGCGGCGACGAGATCAACATTCCGCGGCCCGGCAAGAACTACGGCTGGCCGATCGCCACCCATGGCATCAACTACTCGCTGTTGCCGATCCCGGAGGCCAAGGGCAAGCATGTCCAGGGCATGGTCGACCCGCATCATGTGTGGGAGAAATCGCCGGGCATCAGCGGCATGGCGTTCTATGACAGCCCGACCTTCAAGGCGTGGGACCACAACCTGTTCATCGGCGCGCTGGCGACCCGGGAGTTGATCCGCCTGCAGCTAGATGGCGACAAGATCGTGCATGAAGAGCGCTTGCTGGGCGACCTCAAGGCGCGGATCCGTGACGTGCGGGTAGGGCCGGATGGCTATGTGTATGTGCTGACCGATGCCAAGGATGGGGCATTGCTGAAGGTGGGGTTGAAAGACGATTGATGCCGGTGAGGACCTGTCGCGTGGCAGCAGGCGCGCCCGCGACAATGCCGAAAGTGTCGTAACATGGCGGGCATGACGCCCGAATCCTTCTACCAGCAAGCACTCATCGAACGCGGTTTCTTTCCTGATCCGGCTCAGGCGGCGGCCGTCACTGCATTGCAGGGCTGCTTCGATGCCCTGGCCCAGGGCAAGCCGACCCAGGGCCTTTACCTCTGGGGCCCGGTCGGCCGCGGCAAGACCTGGTTGATGGACCTGTTCCACCGGTGCCTGCCGCTACCCGCCCGGCGCCAGCATTTCCACCACTTCATGGCCTGGGTCCACCAGCGCCTGTTCCAGCTCAACGGCACCGCCGACCCGCTCAAGGCATTGGCTCGGGCGTTGGCCGGCGAGATCCGCGTCCTGTGTTTCGACGAGCTGTTCGTCAGCGATATCGGTGACGCGATCATCCTCGGCCGACTGTTCCAGGTGTTGTTCGACGAGGGCGTGGTGATCGTCGCCACGTCCAACCAGCCCCCCGGTCAGTTGTATCGCGACGGTTTCAACCGTGAACGCTTCCTGCCAGCCATCGCCGCCATCGAGCGGCACATGCGGGTGCTTCCGGTGGCCGGCGAGCAGGACCATCGCCTGCATCCAGGAGCATGGCGGCAGCGCTACTGGGTGGCGCCGGCGGGAGGTGGCGGGGCGCTGGCTGCGGTGTTCGAACAGTTGAGCCCGGATGATCCCGGAAGCGCGCAGGCCGTGCAGATCGGTTCGCGCCATGTGCGGGTCGTGCGCCAGAGCCCCCGGGCGCTCTGGTGCCGATTCGCCGATCTGTGCGAGCAGCCCCTGGCCGCCACGGACTTCATGGCGTTGTGCGACCGTTTTCCGGCCATTCTGGTAAGTGATGTGCCAGCCCTGGGCGGCGTGCAACAGGCCGGGCGTATCGCCCGTGGCACCGAGGATGGCGCGGCCCGGGTCGAGGCCGGGGATCGCCAACTGCCGACCCTGGCGCCCAAGGATGACAGCGTGCGCCGTTTCATCGCGTTGGTCGACGAGTGCTACGACCGTCGGGTGGCATTGTACCTGGAGGCCGAGGTCCCGCTGGAAGCGCTCTACACTCAAGGGTATCTGGCGTTCCCGTACCAACGGACCCTGAGCCGGCTACGGGAGATGCAACTGCAACGCTTCGCCTGAAGGAGCCGACCATGGAGCCGCTGTCGCATCATCTGCTGACCCAGGCCTACAACAATGGCTGGGCCAACCACCGCCTGTACAAGGCTTGCCTGCAACTGACCCAGGACGAGTTCGTCGCCCCTCGTTGCAGCTTCTTCCCGTCGATCAAGGCGACCCTGAACCATCTTCTGACAGTGGACTGGTTTTACCTGGACGCACTGGAGTGCGAGCAGCGCGGTGCGGCACCTGACCCGGATGGCGAGCGTTTTTTCGTGCCCGAGCAGCCCTATGCCACATGCACCGATTTGCACGCCCAGCAGGCACAGGCTGACCAGCGATTGATTACCTATTGCCGACAGCTGCGTGACGACCAGCTCGGACGCTATGTCAGCATTGTTCGACCGCAGCGGATGCAGCATGAGTCACGCCTGCGCTTGCTGTCACACCTGTTCGAGCACCAGATCCATCATCGCGGCCAGGTGCACGCGATGCTGAGCGATACGGCGGTCAGGCCTCCGCAACTGGATGAGTTCTTCTGCGAGGAGGAGGCGTCGCTGCGCGCCGAGGATTTTGCCGCCCTCGGCTGGAGCGAGGCGCAAATCTGGACGCGGCGCTGAGCGCGGGTCATGGTGCTTCTCCAGCCACCAGGTCGTGGGCGGCCTGGACCAGCTGCTCCAGCTGGTGGTGGACCATGGCCCGATCCATTTGCAGCAGAGACTGGCGGTTCCACAGCACCTGCATGCCCGTGAGCGGATCAGCCCCGAGCAGGGGTTTGCAGAGGTCCTGGCAGAACAGGTTCTGTTCGCCCCAGCGCACGTCATCGAGGGTGGGCAGTTCAATGAACATCAGCAGCTGGTCGGCAGGGTGCTCGGTCACGTTGCACACATGGGGGCCTACCCGCAGGCTGATCACGGGCTCGAAGGCCGCAGGGGGTTCCAGCTTCAAGGCGGCGTACAGCTGGGTCAACGCGTAGTCATAGTTCGAGCCTGGCATGGCAAGTTCTCTCTGGATGGGGTTGTCACGGTAGCGACCGCGCGCCTTGCCGGGATATCGGGTGTTGTCGCGTTTTTTTAGTTGTTGGCTGCTCCTCTTGCTTCCTGTCGCCTTACAGGTGATGGCGAAATGATACCTGTCAGGTGAAGAAAATCCCTGCGTCCATTCCTGGGAAAGCGCCGTAGCCTAACGCCATGTCTATACCGGTTGTAACGACCTGGCCGGTGTGTTGAAGGGCCTACGGGACGTAAGGCCTGGTGCGAGAGGGATTTCTCCAGTTGAGGACTGGTGTGTGCAAGGGCGGCAGATGGATGTTGTCGGGGCGGGGTTTGCGTCCCAGGGGAAGGAAGGCTTCTACGCGGTGATGGCGGGTGAGTTGGCCGTGCGCGAGAAGGACACCGTCATTGAGCTGCGGGCCGGCGACCTGCTGTTTGTCAGGCGCGGTACCTACCTGGTAGCGACCCGATGGGTGGAATGCCAAGTGCTGTGGCTGCCGCTTGATGTGAATTTCGTGCAGGCGTTCATGCAGCGGCATGGCAAAGAGCTGAGCCACCTTGAGCGCTGTGGCGAGCCCTGTGTGAATGCCCTGCGACTTGACCCTTGCGCCATGGCCCAGGAGTGCGTGACCCGTCTGGCTGCGCTCGGCGGGGAGGGTACCTCGTCCATGCTGGCGATGCTGCGCCTGGAGGAGCTGCTGCTGTTGCTGGTGTTCGGGCCGCAGGGGCGGACATTGCTGGCGGCCTTGCGCCAGCAGGGCAATCGTCATGCGGATCGCTTGCATGCCTTCATGGAGCAGCATTACCTGCGCGAGTGGCGCCTTGATCAATACGCCGAAGCCTTCGGGCTTGGCCTGACGGCGTTCAAGAGTCTGTTCTGCTCGTTCTACAACTGCTCGCCGCGGGCCTGGATCACCGAGCGCAGGATCATCCACGCGCATCACCTGCTGCTGAACACGCGCATGAGTATTGTCGACATCGCCATGGAAAGCGGTTTCTCCAGCCAGTCGTACTTCAGCCAGAGTTACCGCCGGCGTTTCGGTTGCACACCCAGCGATGCCCGCCGCTAGACGCCAATCTCTACCTTCCATGGACAAATCCTGCATGAACAGACTTCCAACGCAGCTGGCCCGGCGGCTGGGCATGGCGCCCTGGCTTGCCGATGAGGCCGGCGTCTATCACCTGTGCATCGATGGCCACGGTCTGCGGCTCGAACCGCGTGGCACTCAGTGGCGGGTTGGCAGTTCGCTGTCATCGGTGGTTGGGCAAGGCGCCGGTCTCGACCGGCAAACCCTGCGCCGTCTGTTGGGCATGGTCACTGGGTGGGCCGCGCATTGCCCGCAGCGGCTGGCGATGACAGCTGAGGGCGAGTTGCTGCTCGAGGCGTGGATAGATGCGGCACAGGGGGATGTGGGTACTTTCGAGCACGTGCTGGGCGTCCAGGTCGCCCTTCTGGATATCCTGTGCGCGCAACGCCGCAGCCGGGCACCTTTGATTGCCCGGGGGACTAGCGTATGGCTGCCATGAGATCGCTTGCCGCCGGGTTGGCCCTGCTTGCCACTCTTGTCGCCCACGGCGAGCCGCTGGACTGGTCGGACGAGCCGTTCCACTACGTTGCCCAGGGCGAGAGTCTGCGCGACGTACTGGCCAACTTCGCCGCCAACTACCAGGGATCGGTGGTGGTGAGCGACAAAGTCAGGGATCAGGTGAGCGCGACCTTCGAGCAGCCGGATCCACAAGCCTTTCTCGAGCAGGTCGCCGTGCTCTACAACCTGGCCTGGTACTACGACGGCGCGGTGCTGCATGTCGACAAGTCGAGCGAAGTGCAGACCCGGCTGATCCATCTGGACAAGGTACGCGAGCCGCAACTGCGTGCCGCGCTCCAGGAGGGTGGTGGCTGGACCTCGCGCTTCGCCTGGCGTGCCGCGGCGGGTGGACGGCTGGTGTATGCATCGGGACCACCCCGCTATCTGGATCGGGTCGAGCAGACGGTCAAGGCCCTGGAACAGCAGGCGAGCCTGCATGACGAGCTGGGCGGCAGCCTCAGCGTCGAGGTGATCCCGCTCAGGCATGCGGTGGCCGAGGATCGTGAGATCGACTATCGCGACCAGAAGGTGGCGGTGCCCGGCGTGGCGACGATTCTTTCCCGGGTTCTGGCCGATGCCAATGTGGTGACGGTCGATGGTCAGCCTGTGGGAGAGGGCGCCTCCGTGCGTCCAGGGCGTGCCGTGGTCCAGGCCGAACCGTCGCTCAATGCCATCATCGTGCGTGATCACGCCGAGCGCCTGCCCATGTACAGGCGCCTGGTGATGGCGTTGGACCGGCCCGCGGCGCGGATCGAAGTGGGCCTGACAATACTCGACATCAATGCCGAGCACTTGTCGGAGTTGGGGGTGCAATGGCAGGTGGGTATCGGTACCGGCAAGCACCAGTTGATCGACATCCGTACCTCCGCTGGCCAGGCCGAGGGATCGCTGGCCGGCAGCCTGGTCGATAGCCGAGGCGTCGACCGCTTGCTGGCCAAGGTGACCCTGATGCAGGGCGAAGGCCATGCCCAGGTGGTGTCGCGGCCGACCTTGCTGACCCAGGAAAACACCCTGGCGGTGATCGACCACAGTGAAACCTACTATGTGCGGGTGATGGGCGAACGGGTGGCCGAGCTCAAGGCGATCACCTACGGCACCTTGTTGAAGATGACGCCGCGCCTGATCCGCAATGCGGACCGGCCGGAAATCAGCCTGAGCCTGCATATCGAGGATGGCAACCAGAAGCCCAACAGCACCGGCCCCGACGGTATTCCCACCATCAGCCGCACGGTCATCGACACGCTGGCCCGGGTTGATCTTGGGCAGAGCCTCATGATCGGTGGCATCCATCGCGACGAGTCAAGCGAAAGCATCCGCAAGGTCCCCTTGCTGGGTGACATTCCTTTCCTGGGAGCCTTGTTTCGCTATCACTCGAACAACACGCGTCGCTCGGTCCGGCTGTTCCTGATCGAGCCGAGGCTGATTGATCCCGGGCTTGGCGAGCGTGCCTGAAATGACCTGGAAACTGCGCATCTACAGTGGTTTGAACGCTGGCGCCGAGGTGTCCCTGGCACACGGTCGGGTGGTCATTGGCGCCGACCCGGCCCAGGCCGACCTGGTCCTGATGGATGCAGGGATAGCCTCGGTTCACCTGGTACTGATGGTGGAGGCCGGTGGCGTGCGCCTGCTGGAGTGGGGATCGGCCGAACCCCCCACTCAGGCTGGGCGGAAGGTGGCAGCAGATGCCGAGTTGCAGGCGCTGGCGATTCAATGTTGCGGCCCGTTGCACTGGGCCTTCTGCAATCAGCACGACGTGTTTGCCGAGCGACCCTGCGCACAGGCTGAGCAGTCTGGTGTGCGGCGTGGCTGGTTCATGGTGCCCGCGGCTGGGTTGCTCATGCTGCTCGTGCTGCTCACGCAAGTGTTGACTCCCCAGACAGGGTCGCAGGACACCCCCACGGCAGTGGCTGTCCCAGTCGCGCCTGCGCCTCGGCCCCAGGTGCAAGCTCGGACGAAATTGGCGCATCTGCTGCGCGAGTGGCGGCTGGAGGACAGCTTGAGCGTCGTGGACCAGGGGGACACCCTGGTGCTGCGTGGGGCGCTTGGGGAGCGCCAGCGCCAGGACTACCAAAATCTCCAGCGGCAGTATCGCGAGGCATTCGGCGACCACCCGTCGTTGCGGCTGATCGACGAGGGCAGGGCGCCTGCGTCCGGCAAACTCGATTTTCCTGTTCGAGGCGTGTCACTGGGACGATTGCCCTTCGTGACACTGACTGACAACCATCGTTATCCCGTGGGGGCGCTGATGCCTTCCGGAATGCGCATCCTGGCAATTGATGATCAGGCGATCACGCTGAGCAAGGGTGGCCGGGACTACGTGATCAACCTGAAAGAGAGATCGGCAGATGATGGATGAACTCATGCAAGAGGTACGTGACCCACGCAGGCAGGCACGGATGTTCTCGGTGCTGGAGCACGCGCGACAGACTTGCCTCAGGCAGATGACAGAGCCCCTGCCGCCGGTTGAGTTCCAAGCGTTGCACAGCCAGCTGGCAGCCCTTGAGGCCGCCTTGAATATACTCGATAAATTGGAGAAACACTGAAATGACCACCATCAGCAGCGGATTCTACGACGGCACCAGCAACACCATGGACATGGTCCACGAGGGTATGGTCAAGCAGGCGCAACAGGCCAACAAGGCGGTACTCGACTCACTCCAGAAACTCAACGAGAAAAGTGACGATCCGGCATTGCTGGCTGACATGCGCCACCGTTCGAACATCTGGTCGAACGTCTTCCAGGTCGACGCGACCCTTGGCCAGACGTTCAAGAACACCATCAGCAGCATCTTGCAGAAGTTCTGAGCATGAACCATTCCGTGAACAATCTGATGGCTCGCCTGGGCCTGCTGGGGGTCGAGCACTGCCACCATGACGAGGCCATGTCTATTGCGCAATGGCTTGCCCGGGAGCCGGCGACCAGGGAGGCCGCCAGTGCGATTCGCATCGCCAGTTTGATGGGGCAGGGGCGCTGCGAAGAGGCCCTTGTAGAGGGCAACGAGGCTCCCTGGCCATCCCTTGGGCCCTGGCTGGCACTGTGCGAGCGCCAGCTGGGCTACATGGCTGCGCTGGAGCGACGGCTCGAACGTATGGCGCTGAGCGAGGATCCCGACCTGATGCGGTTCGCCAAGGGCATGCGCGCCCAGGTGGTGGCATGAACCCGCTGGGATTGACGCTGTTTTCCGGCGTGCAGCAAACACTGGCCCCGATACCGGCACACAACGACAAACACGCGACTGAATTCCAGGCAAGCCTTGCTGCAGATCAGGCACGCGAGCAGGCGTGCGTGGAAATCACACGGCAAATGAACCTGCAAGTGCTCGCCATGGCGATGGACCTGCTGAATGATTCCTTCACGGTGGAGGGCAGCTCATGAGTGGCATTATCGAGGTAGCGCCAGTGGTCACCGATTTGCAGTCCCTGTCGGCACCGGTTGCCGACGCCGGGCAGGTCGCCGAGTTCGAGCAGGCGCTTGCCGGTCCTGCCGGCAGCGCTGAGGACGGACTGTTGCATCAGGTCGGTCAGCTCAGCCAGCAGCATGCCGAGGCCAGGCGAGGCGCGCACGTCAATCTGGTCTCCGGCACGGGTGATCCCGTGGCATTGATGGATGCCCATTGGGCGCTGATCCGCGCCAACCTGCAGGTGGAGTTGATTGCCAAGGGCGTGGGGCGCACCACGCAGAACATCGAAACCCTGATGAAAGCCCAGTAGGTGCCCGGTGAAGAGAACATGGCAGTGCATGCTGCTTCTGGCGGTGCTGGCAATGGGGGGGTGCAGGGTCGAGCTTTACCTTGGCCTCGGCCAGCGCGAAGCCAACGAAATGCTCGCGGTGCTGGACGCCGAGGGTATCGGCGCGGTGAAGGCCCAGGACAAGGACGGCAAGGTGAAGATCCTGATCGACGAAGCCGACATCGGTCGCGCGGTGGCGGCACTCAAGCGCCAGGGCTACCCACGCGAGATGTTCTCCACGGTCAATGACGTGTTTCCCCGGGACAGCCTGATCTCCTCGCCGCTGGAGGAGCAGGCGCGGCTGACCTATGTGAAGTCCCAGGAACTGTCACGGACCCTGTCCGAGATCGATGGCGTATTGGTGGCGCGGGTGCATGTGGTGTTGCCGGAACCCCATGACGGCCTGCGCCGGCAGGTCGGCGCGGCGTCGGCGTCGATCTTCATCAAGCACGCGGCGGATGCGGCGCTGGACCTGTATACCGGACAGATGAAGCAGCTGTTGAGCAACAGTATCGAAGGCCTGGACTACGAGCGCATCAGCGTGGTTCTGGTGCCGTCGACACAGGCCAGCCAGCCGCTGGCAGGCCTGCGTCATGTGACGCTGTTGTCGATACAGGTACTGGAGGGTTCGCGCTGGCGGCTGGTGACGCTGCTGGGCGTATTGCTGGGAGTGCTGGTGCTTAGCAACCTGGCGCAGTACCTGTGGTGGCGGCAGAGGGCATGACTGAGTTCCAGCTTCGCTTCTGCCCGGCGCACTACCTGCACATGAGCCATTGTCCTGAGGTTCTGGGCCAGGCAATTCAGGCCTTGCCCCATTGGCGGGAGAGTGGTGCGGTCAACGGCTGGCTGATCTCGGTGCTGGAGCTGTCCGAGCCGTTCGACATGCCAGGGCGACTCGGCAGGCTGGCCCTTTTTGCGCAACCAGCGTTGGAGCAGGTGTTGTCCAGCCTGGGGGGGCTGCTGCACGGCCAGGCCATCCAGCAGGTACTCGATCGCCCGGGCCATTCGCGCTTGCGGCTGGCGCTGGACCCGCAGGGCCTTCGCTATTGCCTGGAACAGTGGCGCCTGGTCATCGGCCCTTGGCCTGCCGACTGGCAACGGGCGCTGCCAGACGGTGAGCTGGACGCGTACCTGCGTGGTTGTGGCCTGGCGTTCTGGCTACAGGCCTGCGGGGAGGTCGATCCGGGATTCGCGCGACGCCTGGCTCTTCGCCTGCCAGGCGGGCCAGGCGTGCCAACTTGGCCGATGGATGATGAACAACGCGGCCTGGCCCGCATTCTTTGCATGAAAGTGGCCCGAGACAGGAGCCCGGAATGTTGCCATTTATTGAACTGATCGATGCCCGCCCGATGATCGATCCAAACCAGACCGTACTGCGCGGCGCGGATTACCAGCAGTATCTCGACACCCGCGCATTGACCGAAAATGCCCGGCAGCGTGCCCGAGAAATCGACTCCCGGGCCGATGCGGTGCTCGAAGAGCATCAGCGGCTCGGGCGGGAGATCGGGTTGGAAATGGCCGCCGTGGAGCAGGCGGCGTTGCTGCACGGGACGCGATTGCGCTGTGCCGAATTCTATCGCCGGGCCGACCGGGCAATGAGCGAGGTAGTGCAGCAGGCCGTATGCAAGGTGCTGGGGGAGTATCCCGACATCGTGCTGACATTGGCCGCGACCCGCCAGGCGCTGGCTCAGGTCAGCCCACGGGAGCCGCTGGTGCTGCACGTTCGTCCGGATCAGCTCGACGAGGTTCGTCAGCGCCTGGATGAGGTCCTGGTGCAGTTTCCCGAGGCGGGGCCTGTGGAGCTAAGCGCTGATGCCCGGCTTGCGCTAGGTGGCTGCCGCCTGGAAGCCGAGGATTGCGTGATCGATGCCAGCATCGAGGGGCAGCTGGTCGCACTGCAGCGGGCGCTGGCGCAACGGCACGCTGATGATGAGGTGGTAACGTCATGAACGAAGCCGTGTTGGCCGCAGCCGAGCGGGCGATCCGCGACGATCAGCAGCGGGATGCGTTGCTTCAGGTGTTCTGGAAGCAGCTTCGCCAGCCTGCAAGGCGTCCGGCGCGGGACGCTGCAGATGCCGTGCCTGTGCGTCGGCCATTGCCTCAGCGAGGGATTCTGGTCTAGCGATCCCAAGGCGTGATCAAAGGGGGGCGCAGCGATGGTGCACTGTTCCCTGTCCTCGGGCTAGCCCTCTGCAACCTCTTCCTGCATCCGCAACCAACGGATCACCTCGGCGACCGGCTGGATCAGTTCGCCGGGAATGTACTGTTCCACCCGGCTATCGGCGAACAGTGCTCGGGCCAGGGGAATGCGTTCGAGTACCGGTATGCCTTCCTCTTCGGCAAGCCGCCGAACCAGCAGGGCCTGCTGGTCGGTGTATTTGAGGGTAACCAGCGGCAAAGGCGTTTCCCCGGGTTTGTAGCGCAGGCCTATGGCGATATGGGTCGGATTGGCGATGATGACCGACGAGCGCCTGACGTCCGCGCGCAACGTGCCGTTCTGCATCTCGCGGTGACGCTTGCGACGCTCCCGCTTGAGCTCCGGGGCGCCTTCCATCTCCTTGTGTTCGCGCTTGACCTCTTCCTTGCTCATGCGCAGCTGCTTGTGATGCTGCCAGCGCTCCAGGCCGTAGTCGACCGCCGAGATCGCCAGGAAACCCACGGCGCAGACACCGATCAGCTTGCCGATCAGACTGCCCAGCAACGGCAGGATGCATTCAATACCGCATGAGGACACTCGCAGCAGCGTGCGCAGGTGATCGCTGAGCAGGCCAAGCACCAGTGCGCCGAGCAGCATCACCTTGAGCGACGACTTGAAAAAATCCAGCAGGTTCCTGATCGAGAAGATCCGTTTCACGCCCTCCAGCAGACTGACCTTCTTCAGGTCGGGGGCCAGCGATTGGCCGCTGAATACGAAGCCGGTCTGCAGCAGATTGCCGGCGATACCGGCCAGCACCGTGGTCAGCAGGAACGGCAGGGTCAGCCATAGCAACTCCTGCAGCAGCTGCCCCAGCATCACCTCCAGGGCTTGGTGAAAGGGCAGGTGAAGCAGAGGGGCGGGCAGCAGCATCAACTCACCGAGGTGCCCCAGAAAGTAGTCGGGAAAGCCCATCGGCAACGCGACCAGGCTCAGGATGAGTACAGTGGAAACCAGCTCCTTGCTCCTGGCCACCTGACCGTTGCGGCGTGCGTCGCGCAATTTCGCCCGCGTGGGTTGTTCGGTTTTCTCGGCGCTCATGGCTGCTCCAGCAACGGGCCGAGCAGATGGACCTTGGCCAGTGCGATGAACACCTGGTCCTCGGCCTGCGTCATCAGCAGGAACAGGTACGGCACCAGCAGCGCGCTGCAGACCAGGCTCTTGATCGGCATGGACAGGATGAACACGTTCAGCGACGGCGCGAAGCGGCTGACCAGGGCCAGGCCGAACTCGGCGAGGAACATGGCGATCAGCAACGGTGCGGCGAACAGCACGCACAGGGCCAGCAGGTAATCGAACTGGGCAAGGAAGAACGTGCTCCACTGGTCGCCGACGTGCGGGTAGAAGCTTGCCACCGGCCAGCTGGCGTAGCTGCCCAGCAGCGCTCCCAGCAGCCCCAGGAACGCGCCGCCGGTGAAGAATAGTGTGACGAGCGTCTGTACCAACAGGGCGCCAGTGGGGCTGGTCTGGCTCCCCAACAGCGGGTTAAGGGTGGAGGCCAGGGTGGCACCGCGCTGGTTGTCGATGAGAAAACCGCAGGCCTCCAGGGCCCAGAACGGGATGACCACCACGAAGCCCAGCAGCAGGCCGAGCAGCACTTCCTTGCCGATCAGCAGGCCCAGCTGCAGCCCGTCCAGCTCGGCGGGCAGGGTGTTGGCCACGCAGGGGTAGATGAACAGCGCCAGTGAACAGGCCACGCCGTTGCGCGCCAGGGCGCCCCCCAGCACTTGCTTGCCAAGAATCGGCAGCAGGAGGAAACAGCCGAACAGCCGGGGCAGGATCAGGCTGAAACTCAGCAGCACCTGTTCAAGCGTCTGGACCGTCATCGCACCAAAGGAATCCGATTGAGCACCAGGTCGGTGTAACGGTACAACTCGCTGCCCATCCAGTCGGCGGTGACGAACAGGGTGACGATCACCGCCACCAGCTTGGCGACGAAGCCCAGGGTCTGCTCTTGCACCTGGGTCAACGCCTGTACCAGGGAGACCAGGGTGCCGACCAGCGCGGCCATCAATACCGTCGGCAGTGAAAGGACCAGTACCAGCCACAGTGACTGGCTGGCGAAGTGCAGGACTTCGGTACTGCCCATGTCAGCCTCCGTAGCTCAGCACCAGGCCATGGGAAAGTCGTCCCCAGCCGTCGAGCAGGACGAACAGCAGCAGCTTGAACGGCAGTGAAATGGTCACGGGCGAGACCATCATCATGCCCATGGCCAGGAGGATGTTGGAGATGATCAGGTCGATGGCGATGAAGGGCAGGTAGATCAGGAAGCCGATCTCGAACGCCCGGCTCAGCTCGCTGATGGTGAACGCTGGCAGCAGCACCAGCAGGCTGTTGCCATCGACCCGCTCGGCGTACTGGCTGGGCCATAGCTGACGGGCACTGTCGAGGAAGAACGCGCGCTCACGTTCGTTGACCTGACGGTCGAGGAAGGCGCGAAACGGCGCCATGCCCTCTTCGAGAAAACGTTCGACCGAGCGTGCGTCGCCGAGGGTGGTCTCATGGGCGTTCAGGTAGTCGTAGGTGGCCATCCCCACTGGGGCCATGACATAGATACTGAGGATGATCGCCAGGCCATACAGGGCCATGTTCGGCGGGATCTGCTGCACCCCCAGCGCATTGCGCAGCAACGAGAAGACCACCGCCATCTTCAGGAACGAGGTGGCCATGACCGCGATGAAGGGCACCAGCGACAGCAGCGCCAGGCCAAGGATCAGGCCCAGTTCGTCCGGCAGCTGGATCATGTCGATTGCTGTTCCAGCAGGCGGTTGACTCGCACCCCAAGGCGGCCGTCGATTTGCACCAGCACGCCGGTACCGATACAGCGCTGGTTGGCGAGGATGCGCACCTGGGGATCCAGCGGGCTGTGCAGTTCGATCAGCGCTCCGGGTTGCAAGGTCGACAGCGTGTGCAGGTCGAGGGTCTGGCGGCCGACTTCGAAGCTGACCGGGATGGGCAGTTGCTCCAATGCTTCCAGCGCGGTGTCGGTCACAGGTGGCGTATCGTGCATGCGGACTAGCTCCAGGTGTGTGTCGTCGAGTTGCAGTTCGGCCCAGGGTTGTCCATCGAGCACGCCCAGCAGTTGCGGGGAGCTTGGCGTACCTGCGGGCAGCAGCAGGATGTCGCCCGTGCCTAGGTCGCGCAGCTCGTGTAACGTCAGTTCAAGGGGCCGCCACTGCAGCGAGAGGTTCAGCAGGATGTTCAGGCGTTCGCGCAGTGGGCGCCGTGGCAAGGCCGTCAGCAGGTGCTCGCTGTCGCCTTGTACCCAGCAGGGCAGCAGGCCTTGCGCGCTTCTCAGTGTCACCTGCAGACCGGGTGTGCGGTCGATGGCGTCTGCCGGTTCGATGCCCAGGCATTGCAGGCCGGGTAGGCGAGGCGTGTCCCGTTGCAGCACCGCCAGCTGCAGTGCGCTGGGCAGGCTGGCAAAGTCGGCGGCCTGCAACTGCGGTGCGAGCCATTGCGCCAGCTGCTGCCGACGACACAACAGGCGAGCCGGCACGCCATGCCAGTCAATCAGCACGGCCAGATCCAGTCCATCGCCTGGAATGCTGACGCTCAGCCAGACCTGCCCTTGATCGTCGGCATAATGAGCTTGGCGATGGCTCAAAAACTGCTGCAGGCGCAGTTCCTGAGCGTGGGCGGCAGGCAAGTTCGATGTACTCATGGTTCAGGCCAGCCTTCGTCCTCTGCATGACGCTTGTTGCGCGAGCCTTGCTGGCTGTCGCCATTTGCGCCGAAGCCGAGGCTGACCGGTTGCGCGGGATCGAGCCGTTGCAGACGCTCAAGCAGGTCCGTACCGGCAACCTGCAGTTGCCGCAAGGCGGCCGGCGCAGCCTGGATCTCCACCTGCAGGCCTGCGTTCATATGGTTCATGCGTACTTCAACATGCCCCAGCTGAGGTAACTGCACCTGCAACAGAGCCTGTTCGCGGGTATCCGTCCGGCTGGCGAACAGTTGCAATTGCAGGCGCTCCACAAGCGTCTGCAGATCCTGGATGGGGGCAACGACAGTTGCCGGCAAGACCCTGTCGATCAGGAGACGCTCGACCAAGGGAGCAGGGGGTGCAAGGATTGGGTCGGTATCACTGGTTGGCAGGCGATCCGGCGCGTTGTCGGTACTGTCGTGGACGGTTTGAGGGTCCACCTCGGCACGACTTGCCCCGGTCAATGAGGCTGGCTCGACTTCATCAGGTATCGCTGGCGTGGGCTCCGGAGCAGAGCGTTCGATGGCTCCCTCGATCAGCGCAGGTCGTTCTGCCGCACAGGCGGGTGGGCACTTTGCGAACAAGGCAGCCATGTTCAGGGCTACCGCGGTGACAGGGCGTTCAGGGCTGGCTTCGTCCCGGGCGGGGCGTTGGCCAGTATCCTGGGGTGCCCTGCGCTTGAGCCGTGGAACGTCCAGCAGATGTTCGAACAACAGTCGCTGCTCGTTGCAAGGCCCGGGTCCAGGCGTGTCAGGCAATGGGGTGTCCGGCAGCGCAGGGGCAGGCAGGGTGTTCAGCACGGCGAACCTCCCTGGCCATGGCGCTCTTCCTCTTCGAGTTCCTGGCTGTGTTCTGTGCGCCGAGCGGCTTGGCGGGAGGCCTGCTCGTGCAGCTGCTTGAAGCTGTCCAACTGTTGTCTGGCCTTGGCGAGCTTCGCTTGCGCCTGCTGGCGTGCTGAGTCTTGGCGTATCAGCGCGTTCTCGCAGGCCACGACCTGACCATGGAGGCTCGCCTCGCGCTCGCCGAGCAGGCCGACTTGCCGACGCCAGTGCTCCAGGCCATGGAGGTTGGTCAGGCGGCCCACCTGCGCATCGAACAGGCGCTGCTCCTCTTCGAGGGACCAGCGCCGATACGTCAGGTGCGCCTCGATCGATTGCGCCTTGTCCGCCTGGGCCGCCTGCAAGCGGGCCTGCTGAGTGCGCGCTTCGCGCTCGGCCACTTGCAGTCGGCGTTGCTTGATGGATAACAGGGCGGTCAAGGGCACCGGGTGATCTCCAGCAGGTGTTCGACGCTCTGTTGCAGCGAACTGTGTTCGTGCGGTGCCTGGCACAGCCAGGCACGAATGGCATCGCGCTTGTCGATGGCCAGGTCCACGGCCGGATCCTGTCCTCGGGTGTACTCGCCGACTCGCAGCAGCAACTCGACTTCTTCATAGCGTGCCATCCACTGGCGCAACTGGCCGGCGGCGGCGCGGTGGGCAGGGCTGACCACCTGGTGCATGATCCGGCTGACCGAGCGCAGCACATCGATGGCCGGGTAGTGATTGGCCGCCCCCAGCGCCTGTGACAGTACGATATGGCCATCAAGGATCGAGCGGGCTTCCTCGGCAATCGGCTCGTTCAGGTCGTCGCCCTCCACCAGCACGGTGTAGAGCGCGGTGATCGAGCCCTTGTCCGAGGGCCCGGCGCGTTCGAGCAGGCGTGGTAGCTGGGCGAACACCGAGGGTGGAAAACCGCGTCGGGTCGGCGGTTCACCTGCGGCCAGGCCGATCTCGCGTTGGGCCCTGGCGAAGCGGGTCAGCGAGTCCATCAGCAACAGGACCTGGCGACCCTGGTCGCGGAAATACTCGGCCACGGTGGTGGCGACGAAGCCCGCCCGGGCCCGCTCCATCGCCGGGCGGTCGGAGGTCGAAACCACCAGCACCGCGCGGCGCAGTCCGTGTTCGCCCAGCTCGTGATGAATGAACTCGCGCACCTCGCGGCCGCGCTCGCCGATCAGTGCAAGGACAATCACGTCGGCCTTCGCGTTGCGCATCAGCGAGGCCAGCAGCGTGCTCTTGCCGCCGCCGGCAGGGGCGAAGATGCCGGCCCGCTGCCCTTCGGCGCAGGTGAGCAGGCCATCGATGCAACGGATGCCCAGGCTCAAGGGTGTGTCGACCAGCTTGCGGCTCAAGGGCGCTGGCGCATCCCGGTGCACCGGATACCAGGCCTGCGGTGTGGCCGGCATGCTGCCGTCGAGCGGGTTGCCGAAGCCGTCAAGCACGGTTCCCAGCAAATGCTCCCCCACGCCGACGCGGTGCATGCTCCCGGTGGGGCAGACCTCGGTGCGCGTGCAAAGGCCCTGCATGTCGCCCAGCGGGGCGAGCAACGCCTGGTCCTGTTGCAGGCCGATGACCTCGGCCAGCAGCGCCTGCTCATGGTTGGGCCTGCGCAGTCGGCATAGCTCGCCGACCTGCACGCCGGGCGCCAGTGCACGGATCAGGGTACCGGTGACCTGGGTGACCTTGCCGTTGACCTGGACCAGGGTGGCGCCGTTCACGGCAGACTTCAGGGTCTGGGGAATCTGGAGCAGCGATGGCGACATGGGAACGATGTGGGTGCGTGAATGAAGGGGACCATTCTAGGAAGCCTGCACGGGGATGGATTTCGCTATGAGTCGCATGTTTTTAGATTGCGGTCGCCAGGTGTTGCGCGCGTCGGCAGGCTAAAAAGAAGCGCCTGACAATGACGGTACGGCTGCTGGCTTGCCTCTAGCATGCCGCCCGTTCATTTATTTCGAAGTGAGGTGGGGATGAGCGAAGGTATCGGCTTTGCCCGGGTTGACCCGATGGTGGCCATGGGGGGCGGCTGGGAGGCAACCATCCAGGCGCGGCAGGTGACCCCGATGGGGCTGCAAGCCGAGATGGCGGAGGAGGTGTCGATGGCATTCTCGTCACTGGCCAATGCCCGGCTCAGTGCCCGCAGCCGCGTCACCGATGCGCGCCAGCATGGGCTACAGGCAGGCCAGGCGGCCGAGGAGATGCTGGCCAAGGTGCCGGACGTCCAGCGCCGCGCCCTGGATGAGCTGGTGGCCTGGTTGCGTCAACATCCTCATCTGACGCCGGGCGAGCTGGAGGCACGGCTGGATGGCTTCTCCGGCGAAGCCTGCCAGCGCTTCCTGGCCCTGGCCTATGCCCGTGATGCATTGGGCAAGGTGGCTGATGCCGGCGACGTGCCCGGCAAGCTGGACCAGGCCATGGCAAGCATGGCGCAGACCCAAGGCCAGGCTATCGAGCTGGGGATCGAAATCGGCCCGTTGGCCCAGGCGGCCCAGGAACAGGGTGTCGCCGAGGTGGCGGCGCTGCGCGAGGTTTATTGCGACTTCCTGTGCGGTTATCGCGGGCTCAGGCATGCCTGGGACGACTTGCGGTCACGCTTCGGCGATGCGGCCATCAGCGACATTGCCCAGTTCATGCTCAACGGCCTGGCCAGTCATATCAGCGGGCCTTCCCCGCACCTGGACAGCAACCAGCTGCAGCAGGTCATCAGCGACATGAAGCTGGTGCAGGCCCTCAAGAAACTGGAAAGCGACACGGCCGCGCTGTTCCGCCAGCTTGCCGGAGAGCCCAGTGGCGTACGGGCCTTCTGACCTGGTCAGCGACCTGTTGGCGCTGATCGACAAGCGCTGGATCACCGAGCAGGACATCCTGCGCCTGCTTGCCGCGCTGCCGCTCGCCCCTGGCGCCCAACGTGTCCATTGCCTGCGTGAACTGCAGCGCATCTTTCGGCTGCTGCCCTTGCAGGTGTTCAGCGAAGTGGCCCAGCGCGAGCACCTGCTGGCGATCTGTCAGTTGACCATGGATCAGCTCATCGACGACGAAGAAGCGTCGCTGCGTGGCGGGCGGGAGGCGTGAGCATGGACTTGTGTACCGAAGCTATCGTCCGGTTCTGTCGCGATCAGGGAGTGCTGCTGGCGCATCCGCCGCAAACGGTGCTACGCCTGGAACTCCCGGATACCGGTGTCCTGCAGTTCGAACGGCAGGCGGGTCAGTTGACGCTTTGGCTGAGCGTTACCCTGCCGGGAGCATTGTTCGAGCACGCCCTGTCGAGTGCGCTCAGGCATGTCCATGACCAGCAGGCACCTGGTCAGCTGCTGCGTTGTGGCCTGCTGTCTGACGAACGTCTGGTGTTGCTGCTCAGCCTCGATGAACGCCGGGTGACCGAGCAGGCACTGCGTGAGGCTTACCGGCTGCTGTCGCAGGTGCGCGCCGAAGTGCTCGCGGCATGAACGCGATCGAGCGAGCCGGGCAGTTCCAGGCACTGTGGCTGCCATCGGTGGCAGCCGACACAGCGTTCCCACGGTCGGCTGGCGAACTGCTGCCGATGCCGGGGCAACCCATACAGGCTCATCTGCGTGAGCTGTATCCGCAGCAGTTGATGGAACGCCTGCGTCTGTCCTACGCCAGTCCCGAGCAGGAGCTGCGTGCCTTGTACGACCCGCAGCGCTTTGCCGCGACCCTGGATGCCCTGGTGCGGCAACTGCTTGACACCCAGGCCTGCCAGGACCGCCAGGCGGCGGTACTGCTGCAAGCGTTGCTGGCCGACCGGCACATGCTGGCGTACTACGTGACCCTTCTGCTCAAGGTATGAATAGATGCAATTGACGATTGAACAGCGCGATGTCCTGCAGCTGTTGGCCTGGCTGCACCTGCGATGTGGTCGGCCCGAGGGGGCGCAAACATTGCTGGAGGTACTGTTGCGGGTTGACCCCGATCACCTTGCCGGGCGTCGAGCCCTGGTCGTGGCGGCGTTGGAGCTGGGCGACTGGGCGCGCGCCGAGCAGCAGTGCCTGGCGCTGCATGACGCCGGCGAGCAACAGGCATCTCTATGGCTGTGCCTGAGTCAGGCGCAGCAGATGGCGGGGCGGCTGGAGCAGGCGCAGGCTACCTTCGGCGAGTACCTGCGACGCAAGGATCATTCATGAACACCTTGACCCGGATGCTCGGCCATATCGGCGCGCGCAAGGACCTGATGCTGGCGGTGATGCTGCTGGCGGTGGTGTTCATGATGATCCTGCCGTTGCCGCCGCTATTGCTGGACCTGCTGATCGCCCTGAACATCACCATCGCCGTGGTGTTGATGATGATGTCGGTGTACGTCGTCTCGCCGCTGCATTTCTCGGTGTTTCCCTCGGTGCTGCTGGTCACCACGCTGTTTCGCCTGGCGCTGTCGATCAGCACCACGCGGATGATCCTGCTGGAAGCCGACGCCGGGCAGATCGTGCAGACCTTCGGCGACTTCGTGGTGGGCGGCAACCTGGTGGTGGGCTGCATCCTGTTCCTGATCATCACCATCGTGCAGTTCCTGGTCATCACCAAGGGCGCCGAGCGGGTGGCGGAGGTCAGCGCGCGGTTTTCCCTGGATGCCATGCCGGGCAAGCAGATGAGCATCGATGGCGACCTGCGCGCAGGGGTCATCGACGTCAACGAGGCTCGCGAGCGCCGTGGCGAGGTGGAGAAGGCCAGCCAGATGTTCGGGGCCATGGACGGGGCGATGAAGTTCGTCAAGGGCGATGCAATCGCCGGGCTGGTGATCATCGTGGTCAACCTGCTGGCGGGGCTGGCCATCGGCGTGATGCAGAAGGGCATGAGCGCGGCTGACGCCTTGCAGCTCTACGCGGTGCTTACCGTGGGCGATGGCATGGTCAGCCAGGTGCCGGCGCTGTTGATCGCCATCACCGCGGGCATCATCGTCACCCGCGACGGCGAAGGTGCCCGCGACCTGGGGGCGAACATCGGCAGCCAAGTCATGGCGCAACCCAAGGCCTTGTTGATCGGTGGCGCGCTGCTGGCGTTGTTCGGCATTATCCCGGGTTTTCCAACGATTACCTTTTTCATCCTGGCGCTGCTGGTTGGGGGCGGTGGTTGGTGGGCAACTCGCCAGCGGCGCATCGAGGAGGATGGCCGGCAGCAGAGCGGTGGACTGCCGGAGTTGCTGGCCAATGGCGCCGGGGCCCCCACGCTCAAGGCATCCAGCAAGGCGAAGGCGGCCGCTGACGCGCAAGCGTTCGCCCTGACGGTGCCCTTGCTCATCGATGTGGACAGCGGCCTGCAAACCGCCTTGGAGGCCGCCTCGCTGAATGAGGAGCTGGCGCGGGTCCGTCAGGCGCTTTACCTGGATCATGGTGTGCCGTTTCCCGGTATCCGCCTGCGTTTTAGCAGCGCGCTCGGCCCCGGCGAGTACCGCATCCTGTTGCAGGAAGTGCCGGTGGCGCGTGGCCGTCTGATGCCGGAACGACTACTGGTGCAGGAAAAGCCCAGCCAGCTGGCGCTGGTCGGCGTGCCCTATGAGGAAGGCGAAGCCCTGCAGCCAGGGCGTGCCGCATTATGGGTGGAGCAGGCCCAGCGCGAGCGCCTGGAGCGTGCCGGGTGCGCCTTCCTGGCGATCGACCAGGTGCTCGCCTGGCACCTGTCCCAGGTGTTGTGCGAGTACGCCGGTGACTTCATTGGCATTCAGGAGACCCGGTACCTGCTGGAGCAGATGGAGCAGGGCTACGGGGAACTGGTCAAGGAGGTGCAGCGCATCCTGCCGTTGCAGCGCATCACCGAGGTGTTCCAGCGGCTGGTGGGCGAGGGCATCTCGATCCGTAACATGCGCTCGATCCTCGAGGCCCTGGTGGAGTGGGGGCAGAAGGAAAAGGATGTGGTGCAACTGGCCGAATACGTGCGCAGCAGCCTCAAGCGCTACATCTGCTACAAGTACGCCAGCGGCCACAACCTGCTGCCGGCCTATCTGCTGGACCCTGCGGTCGAGGAGATGATCCGCAACGGCATACGCCAGACCAGCGCCGGCAGCTACCTGGCCCTGGAGCCCGCGCAGAGCGATACCTTCCTTGCGCAGGTGAAAGCCGTGGTGGGCGACTTGCACGATGCCCAGGCCAGGCCCGTGCTGGTGGTGTCGATGGATATCCGCCGCTATGTGCGCAAGCTGATCGAGGGCCTCTATTTCGACCTGCCGGTGCTGTCCTTCCAGGAACTCACCACGCAGATCAACATCCAGCCATTGGGGCGCATCGGCTGACGCCATCCTGGCGTCAGAAAGCGTACCCACAAACTACAAAATCGCGGCCGGGTCTGACGGAGCGGCCGCTCGCGCCTCAATAGACTTCATCGGCATGTACCCCGGCCTTGTGCCAGGAAGGGTACCTGACCAACCGGATACAGATGATGAGCAGTTCTATTGAAGCAAGTAGTCGGCCTGTCCCATTGCCGTACGTTGACCGTGTCGCGCCGCCGGAGATCTGGGTGGAGGTCCAGCGGCTGGAGTGGTTGCTGGACCAGAAGGGCATCGTGGCCGTGGACGGACAAGGCCAGCCCTTGGAGCGGGAGCGGCGTCGGCAGGCCATCGAAGCGCTGCTTGGGCCCGAAGGGCAGGCGCAGTTGCTGGCAAATCGTCCTTACTTCGACACGCTGCTGGCGCAACCGCTGTCCGACCCGCATTACCACGCAGTGGGGCAGTTGCTGGAGGCCTACGCAAATTGGCTGCCGGGAGCACCCTTGCAGTTGCAAAACCTCGGCGAGCGCCTGCGCATGGACGAGTTGGTGATGGCGGCGATGGGCCTGCGCATGCGCAAGCAGAAGGCCGAACGCACTGAGCTCAGCGAACAGCTCAAGTGCCTCACGGCGGAGCTGAAGATCTTCAGCATGATCCAGTCGAAGGTCAACGTGGTGATGGCGGACAAGGGCACCTTCATGCTGGAAGACCCGGGGTTCAACCTCTTCGACCGGACGTTGTACGACCTTGACGCCGACAGTTGGGAAAAGAGCAGCGAATACCGGTTGCTCTCGAGCCTGGATACGTTCCAGCCCGCCTTCAATGGCACCGCGGTCGTCACGGTGCGGCATTTCCTGGCGGGCACGCAATCGGTCACGGCTTCGAGTGAAAGCAGTGGTCGTCTGCAAAAAGTCAGCGGGCCGATGACCGACCTGAAAGCACAGTACGCCTGGGACAAGGACAACAACCCGCTGGCCAATTTCTCCCAGGCCCTGAGCGACCGCACCCGCATCGTCAACGACAAGGTGACCGAACAGACCACCCTGCTCAACGACGTGGGTTCGCGCTACACCACCTCCACCGAGGTGATGATGAAGTTCGTCGAGACCTGGTTCTCGATGCTGTCCAAGATTCTGCAGAACTGAGGTAGGTGATGACGGCAGTACAACAGGTGGACGGCGACGATGCCGATGCCAACAACGTCGATGCGATCGAGCGCTTCTTTGGCGATGGCGGCACCTTCGCCATGCTGCGCGGAGTCTGTGCGGCGCAACTGGAAACGCTCTATGCCCAGGCGTTCAACTTCTACCAGGCAGGTCGGTTGGACGATGCGCTGACGCTGTTCAAGGGGTTGGCGGCGCTCGATCACTACGACCCCCGGGCTTTTCTGGGCGTGGCAGGTGCGTACCAGGCGCTCGAGCGCTACCAGGACGCATTGCCGGCCTATGCCTACGGCGCGATGCTCGCACCGCAGGACCCCCGGTTCAGCTTCCATGCCGCGCAGTGCCACCAGCACCTGGGCGATCTGGACTCGGCGCGCAGCGGTTACGAGCAGGCGCAGATCCTGGCGGTGGACAGCGAGCATCCCGGTCTGGCAGGTCAGGCACAGGTGCTGCTCGAGGCCCTGCAGCAGAAGGAGGGCGTACGTCATGCGAGCTGAACGTCTGTCTGTGGAACAGTCGCTCTTGATGCCGACTGAAATCGAATCGGAAACACCGCTGCCGGGCATGGCGATCCAGTTGCCCGGCGAGACCGGCACACCGTCTGGAGTCACAACGACCAAGCCAGACATGAGCGTCCGGCTGGATCCTCCAGCGCCACTGGCGACGGCACAGCAGCAGGGGCTGGTACTCGACAAGCTGATCGATGCTGAAGGCCTCATGCAACCTGTGCTGGTCGCGGTACCTGATATCGGAGCATTGATACTCGGGCAGCTCGCCGGGGACATCTCCGACGCCGAACTGGATATCCGCCTCACCGAACTGCTGAGTCAGCTGGGTGCTCGCCAGACCGAGCTGAACCTGCAGCAGGTACGTCAGCTCACCGAGCAGAACCGCCAGCAGATGGCGCTCAACGCGCAGAAGTTGGACGAGGTAGCCCAGCGGCACCAGGATGCCGGCACGGCGAGCGTGTTCGCCAAGGTTTTCGGCTGGGCCGCAGCCATCGTTTCCATCGTGGTGGGGTCCGTCATGGTCGCCACCGGCCTGGGCGCCGTCGCGGGCGCGCTGATGATTGCTGGTGGCGTCATGGGTGTGGTGTCCATGTCGTTGAACCAGGCCGCCGAGGACGGACATATCGCCAAGGAGGTGATGAAGTACCTCGGGCCTGTGTTGATGGCGGTGGAGGTCGCCCTGGCACTGGCCTCGGTGGTGCTGACCTGCGGCGGCAGCCTTGCGGTGGTCGCGGCCAAGGTCGCCGGCAAGGTGAGTGGCAAGGTCGCGCAGACGGTCCTGTCGGTGGGCCAGAAGATCCAGGGCGTTGCCTCCACCGGGGTCACCTCGACTGCCTGCGCGGGCACCCAGGCCAAGCTGCAGATGACCCTGACCGGCGCCAGCATGGCGACCACCACGCTGTCCAGCGTCGGGCAGGCGGCCAGTTCGGTCATGCAGGGGTTGGCACTGCGTAGCGAGGCCCAATTGGCGGAAATGCGTCTGCTGCTGGACCAGGGGCACAGTTTTCTCGAGCAGTTGGCCAAGGCGCTTGAACAACTGCTCGCGGGGAAAGAGCAACGCTTCGAGCAACTGCTGGAACTGTTGAACAGCCGCAGCAAGGCCTGCGCTGATATCGCTTGCCGAAACGTCATTGCCTGATCAAGGAGTCAATCATGAGTCTGACCATATCCAACATCGATCATTCGTCTCGCGTGGATGCCCAACAGCCGGTCACCGAGGGGCAGAAGGCCTGCCAACCGCTGTGGGCGATGTTGGCCATGCCCTGCGCAACAGCGGGCGCGGTATTTGCCGGGAAGCAAGGGCGGGTAAGCCTGGATACACCGCAGGCCACGCCCTGCAGCCAGGACCTGGAGAGCCTGCTGGCCATTCTCAGGGCCGCCATGCAGGTGCGTGACGGCAACGCGCAGGGGCGCAGGACCCAGGCCGAAGTCAGCGTGCTGGCGAGCAAGGAGCAGATCGGCTGGATGAGAACCGCCAGCAACGCGCTGTTCGCCTCGGCGGCCGTCAGTGGTGCATTGGGCATGTTCACCCTGGCCAGCGGCACCACCGGCATGCTCAGGAACCTGGGTGACGCGCGCACGATCAAGGGCCTGGAGCAGGCCAGTCATGCTGCCAAGTATGCTCGGCCCGGCGAGATGACGCTGGCCTCGAAAAAGCTGGTCGCCGAGAACCGTATCGAGGTCAAGCACCTGCAGAACGCCATCGACACCCGCAACACCACGCTGCACACGCTCAATGGCGTGGCCCAGAGTGGCGCCGCCTTTGGCACGGGCATCGCCCATGCCATCAAGTCGCTACAGGACGTGTGGGCCAAGGAGCAGGAGCTCGAGGCGGCAGTTGCCGGCAATCAGAAAGAGTTGTTCCAGCGCTGCACCGATGACCTGGCAAGGATGATCGATCAGGTGCGTCAGCTGATCCAGGAAATCTTGCGTAACGACAATCAGGGGATCAGGGCTGCGGGCATCATGGCCTGAGCACGTCAGGTTTCCTGGCAGGATGTTGCAAGGCGCAAGGATCCAGGTTCTTGCGTGTGTGAGAGTGGTCTTTTTCCAAATCAAATGATGCTGCAAGAAGAGGTTTGCACAAATGATTGAATCGGTTTCAACCAGTTGGGTGTGTGCCGCCCAGTTGCATCCAGTCAACGAGAGCAGTGACTGCGCACAGGTGAAAACCAGCGAGTCGGCGCAACGCCTGGCGCGTCACGAGGAGTCGCAGAAGAATGGCATCCTGATGAGCATTTTCATCGCGATTGCCAAGTACTTTGGCTTTTTTTCGAGTGCACCGACTCCAGGGAAACAAGGCATGGAGTCGACGGCGCAGATGACGCGCGTGAGGGAAGAGACCATTAAGGAGATACCGAATCTCATGAAGTCGCAGAGTTGCTCGATACTGAAAAGGTTGGAGGTTATGTCAACTGAGGAGTTTATGATTGAGTATCCTCAAGAGCTCTTGGGCAATGGTGTAATGCGAAAAGCTAATTGTTTGATAGCGAATCTCAACGAGCTGGGTAAGTTGGTGCCAGAGTTGAAAGTGGAGATAGGCGCCAACAAGATCGATATCGTCGGTGGCTACGCTTTGAATGAGGCTCAGTTTCCGGATAATATCAAATTGATGCAGAACGACCCGATGGCTGCCGCCAAGGTGCTCGATGCGGTGGCTTTCCTGGCTACGAGGTTTGCCGAGTTTCCGGATCCAGAGCGGGTGGGCCCCGAAGCGGTAGTGGAGTTTGTCAAAGTGGTCGATGCCGAGTTCATCGAACTGTTCGCCCAGAAGCCTGATATGGTGGCGGCAGGTGTCGTGGTGGATGCAGGCGACGCTGCCCCAGCGCTGATGACCGGCACGTTGGCCGGAGCGAGCGCTGCACAGCCTGTGGAACCTGAAGCGACTTGCGACGCGACGACCTCCGAACAGCCTGATCCGGTAACGTCGTTGAAGGCTGTCAAGCTCAGCTTTGTCAAGATTGACGACGAGGTTGCGCTGCCGACACGCAATGACTTCAACGCGACCATGCATTCGCTACAGCGGCCGGCTAGTCCGCTCTCGCAGTCGTTCGAGCACCTGGAGCATCTCGCCGGACATGGCAGTGCTGCCGAAAAGGCAATCGCTTCAATGGTCCTGGACCACACGGCGGTGGGGCAGTCCCACTCCTTCGGCGAACTCTTCGGGCAGCGTAAACTGGAGCCCAACCTGCTGCAGGCTCACTCCGCGCTCTCGTTCGTGGACACGCTGCAGAATAAGCTGGACATGGCAGGTCGCCTGCTCGGCAACCTGCAGGCTGCCAACGCGGCTTGAGCGTAACACTGGCTGGAGCCTGCAGGCTCCAGCCAGCCCTTCGAATTCCCGCCTGATCACCCCGTGTGAAACCAACCCAGGGTGATCATCGCCACCACGATATAGCGTCCACCCTTGGCCAGGGTGACCAGCAGCACGAAGCGCCAGAACGGCTCGCGCATGATCCCGGCGATCAAGGTCAGCGGGTCGCCGATCACCGGCATCCAGCTCAGCAGCAGCGACCATTGACCCCAGCGCTGGTAGCGGCGCTGGGCGTGTTCCAGCTGGCTGGTGCTGAACGGAAACCAGCGGCGATCACGCAGGTGCTCGATGGCCCGGCCCAACAGCCAGTTGACGATGGAGCCGAGCACATTGCCGAGCGTCGCCACCAGCAGCAGGGTCACCCAGGCTGTGGGTTCGCGAATCAGCAGCCCCACCAGCACTGCCTCTGACTGAAGCGGCAACAGGGTGGCGGCGCCGAAGGCGCTGAGGAACAGCGCCCCGAGGCTGAGCATCAGTAGTTGGCGACCACGGTATCCTGGCCATCCCGGGTCACGCCGATGACCTGGTAGGCGTCCTTGTGGTCACCCATCTCCATCCCCGGCGAGCCCATCGGCATGCCCGGCACCGCGATACCCTTGAGGTCGTCGCGCTTGGTCAGCAGGCGCACCTGCTCCGCCGGGACATGGCCTTCGACGAACTTGCCGTCGATCACCCCGGTGTGGCACGACGCCAGGCGTGGCTCGACACCCAGGCGCTGCTTGACCGCGCTCATGTTCGGTTCGACATGGTCGTTGACGGTGAAACCGTTGTCGCTCAGGTGCTTGATCCATTCCTTGCAGCAACCGCAGTTGGGGTCGCGGTAGACATCGATGGTTTCGGCGGCCTGGGCCAGGCCGGTGACGGCCAGCAGGCCGAGGGTGAGCAGGTGTTTGCGCAGCATGGCGGAGCTCCTGTGAAACAGCATGAATCTTTGACCTGGTCGCCGCTCCCACGCAGAGCGCGCGTGTATCAGAAACGCAGGCGAACCCCGGCCACCAGCCGGGTCTGGCCGACGTCCTCGCCATCCTCCCGGGCCAGGTCGGCGCGGTTGCCGTGCAGACGATTGAAGCTGACGCCGACATAGGGCGCGAACGCGCGGGTGATTTCGTAGCGCAGGCGCAGGCCCAGTTCGCTTTCGGCCAGCCCCGAGCCTTGCTCGCGCCCGGCATCGTTGCGGCCGAAGAAGTTGGCTTCGACGGTCGGTTCGAGGATCCAGCGATTGGTCAGCAGCATAGCGTAACCGGCTTCCAGGCGCAGCGCGGTCTGCTGTCGCTCGCCGGCGTAGGCGGTGGCCTCCAGCTCCAGGCCGTAGAGCGGCGTGCCCTGGATGCCGAAGGCGGCCCAGCCCTGGCCGCTGGCGGGCTTGAAGTCCTGGCGCACGCCGCCGACCAGTTCCCACCAGGGGCTGATGGCATGGCCCCAGAGGGCCTGCAGCTCGGCCTTGTGGGTCTTGCCTTGTTCCCGCTCACCCTCGGTGCGCAGCCATAGACGGTCGATATCGCCGCCAACCCAGGCAGTGGCGTTCCAGTTCAGGGCGCCGCTGCTTTCGAAGTTCTGGTATTCCAGCTGGTCGACGATCACCGCCCAGTTGGTCGCCTGGTCGTGCACCTGATGCCCCGGAAGCGGCGGGAAAGCGGCACGGCGGTCGGCGTCGGTGATCACCGGAAGCGGTGTGCGCGGTTGGCTGGGGGGCATCGCCGCGTGGTTCATCTGGCTGTGGTCCATGGGCATGCTGTCATGGTTCATTTGGCCGTGGTCCATCGGCATGGTGCCATGGTTCATGTGGTCCATGCCCGCGGCCAGGGCCCGTTCACTGGCCAGCAAGGCCATAAGCGCGACACCGGTGACGATGTGGCGGTTGCGGTTCTCATTCATCGACCCGTACCTCGCGGAACATGCCGGTCTCCATGTGGTAGAGCAGGTGGCAGTGGTAGGCCCAGCGGCCCAGGGCATCGGCGCTGACGCGGTAGCTGCGCCGGCTTCCGGGTGGCATGTCGATTGTGTGCTTGCGCACCAGGAAGCGCCCTTGTTCATCCTCCAGGTCGCTCCACATGCCGTGCAGGTGGATGGGGTGGGTCATCATGGTGTCGTTGACCAGGATGATGCGCACCCGCTCGCCGTATTTCAGGCGCAGCGGCTCGGCATCGCTGAACTTGATGCCGTCGAACGACCAGGCGAAGCGTTCCATGTGGCCAGTCAGGTGCAGCTCGATGTCCCGCGACGGTTCGCGCCCGTCCGGATCGGGGTAGGGGCTACGCAGGTCGGCGTAGGTCAGCACTCGGCGGCCGTTGCCGCGCAGGCCAATGCCGGGATCGGCCAGGTTGGGCCGCGGGGCCATGGTCTGCATGTCCACCAGCGGGTTGTCGGTCTCGCTGGCGGGGTGGCCTTGCATCATGGCCATACCGGCCATGTTCGAGTGGTCCATGCCCGCCATGTTGCCGTGGTCCATCGCTGGCATGTTCGAATGGTCCATCCCGCCCATGCCGCCGTGCCCCATGTCGTCCATGGTCAGCACCGGGCGCGGGTCCGGCTCGGGCACGGGGGCCTGCAAACCCGCCTCGCGGGCCAGGGTGCCACGGGCGAAGCCGGTGCGGTCCATGCTCTGGGCGTACAGCGTGTAGGCGGGCAGGTCGCCCACGGTGACCAGCACGTCGTAGGTCTCGGCCACGGCGATGCGCAGTTCGTCCACGCTCACCGGGGTCACCGGCAGGCCGTCGGCGGCGATCAGCGTGAGCTTCAGGCCCGGAATGCGGAAGTCGAAGTAGGTCATCGCCGAGGCGTTGATCAGGCGCAGGCGCACGGTCTCGCCGGGCTGGAACAGGCAGGTGAAGTTGCCGTCCGGGGGCTGGCCGTTGAGCAGGTAGGTGTAGCTGGCGGCGCTGATGTCGGCCAGGTCGGTCGGGCTCATGCGCATCTTCGCCCAGGTCCAGCGGTTGTCGATGGCCTTGCCCCAGCCGTTTTGCGCGACATCGTCGACGAAGTCGCCGACCGTGCGCTTGTGGTAGTTGAAGGCGTCGGACTGTTTCTTCAGGGTGGCCATCAGCGCTTCTGGCGCCTGGTCCGACCAGTCGCTGAACAGCAGCACATGGTCGCGCTGGTACTGGTGCGGCTCGGGCGCGCGGGGCTCGATGACGATGGCGCCGTAGACGCCGGCCTGCTCCTGCAACCCGGAGTGGCTGTGGTACCAGTAGGTGCCGCTCTGGCGCAGGGTGAACTGGTAGAGGTAGTCGCCGCCAGGTTCGATGCCAGCGAAGCTCAGACCCGGCACGCCGTCCATGTTGGCCGGCAGGATGATGCCGTGCCAATGGATCGAGGTGGGCTGGTCCAGGCGGTTGCGCACGCGCAGGGTCACGGTGTCGCCCTCGCGCCAGCGCAGCTGCGGGCCGGGCAGGCTGGCGTTGATGGTTTGCGCGGTGCGCGGCCGGCCGGTGATGTTGACCGGGGTCTGGCCGATGAACAGGTCGAACTGCTGGCCGCTCAGGTCGTGCAGCGGCAGGCGGCCTTCGGCGGCCTGGGCCAGCGGGCGCCAGAGGCCGAGGCCGGCCAGGGCGGTGGCGGCACCCAGGCCCTTGACGAAGGTGCGGCGGGTTGGAGTCGGTGGCATGGCGTGCTCTCGCTACGGAACTGCCACGATCCTCGCCGCCCGCGCCTGTCAGCTACCTGAGGCGCGGATTACAGATTTGTCAGGCAGCGGCCTCGCCACTCTCCAGGTCGCGCATCAACAGGCCGAACTCCAGCGAGACCTGCTCGGGAATCGGCAGGTACACCACATGGCCGTCGCCCGGCGCCACCTCGATGGCCTGGTGCTGGCGGTCGCACAGGCGGTGCAGGTCGAAGTGGTAGTTGCCGCGCGGGGTCATCAGCTCCAGGTGGTCACCCACGGCGAAGCGGTTCTTCACCTTCACTTCGGCCAGGCCGTCCACGCGCACTCCGGTCAGCTCGCCGACGAACTGCTGGCGCTCGGACACCGAGTTGCCGCGCTGGTAGTTCTGGTACTCGTCGTGCACGTGGCGGCGCAGAAAACCTTCGGTGTAGCCGCGCTGGGCGAGGGACTCGAGGTTGCTCATCAGGCCGCGGTCGAACGGCCGCCCGGCCACGGCGTCGTCGATGGCCTGGCGGTAGGACTGCACGGCGCGGGCACAGTAGAAGTGCGACTTGGTGCGGCCCTCGATCTTCAGCGAGTGCACGCCCATCCGGGCCAGGCGCTCGACGTGCTGGATGGCGCGCAGGTCCTTGGCGTTCATGATGTAGGTGCCGTGCTCGTCCTCGAAGGCCGGCATCTCTTCGCCGGGGCGGCTGGACTCCTGGAGCAGGAACACCTGCTCGGTCGGCGCGCCGAGGCCCAGGGTCGGCTCGCACTCACGGACGATATCGCCGGTGGCATTCTCGGTGGCCGGGGTAGCCTGGTATTTCCAGCGGCAGGCATTGGTGCAGGTGCCCTGGTTGGCGTCACGCTTGTTCATGTAGCCCGACAGCAGGCAGCGCCCGGAATAGGCCATGCACAACGCGCCGTGCACGAAGACTTCCAGCTCCATCTCTGGCACCTGCTGGCGGATCTCCTCGATCTCTTCCAGTGACAGCTCCCGCGACAGGATCACCCGGGTCAGCCCCAGGCCTTGCCAGAACCGCACGCTGGCCCAGTTCACCGTGTTGGCCTGCACCGACAGGTGGATGGGCATCTGCGGGAAGTGCTGGCGTACCAGCATGATCAGCCCCGGGTCGGACATGATCAGCGCATCGGGGCCCATCTCGATCACCGGCGCCAGGTCCTTGAGGAAGGTCTTGAGCTTGGCGTTGTGCGGGGCGATGTTGACCACCACGTAGAAACGCTTGCCCTGGGCCTGGGCCTCCTGGATGCCGAGGGCCAGGTTGGCGTGGTCGAATTCGTTGTTGCGCACCCGCAGGCTGTAGCGCGGCTGGCCGGCGTAGACCGCGTCGGCGCCGTAGGCGAAGGCGTAGCGCATGGTCTTGAGGGTGCCGGCGGGGGCGAGCAGTTCGGGCTTGGCGAGAGGGGTCATGGTGCGCACCAGGGGCAAAAGGCGCGGATGCTAAGACGGCGGCGATGTGCAGGTATTGATCTGGATCAACGGCACTTTTGCCGGCGCGCGGGGCACTAAATTGTTGAGTCCTCGAGGAATGCCCATGAACGAAACCTTATTGCAGAACAAAGCCCTGACCGTGCTGCTGGCACTGGTGACCATCGCCTTCATCTGGATCCTGCTGCCGTATTCCGGCGCGATCTTCTGGGCGGTGATCCTCGGTATTCTTTTCGCGCCTCTGCAGCGCCAGCTGTTGCTGCGCTTTGGTGGGCGGCGCAACCTGGCCACGGCGACGGCCCTGGTCACCTGCCTGCTGATCGCTGTATTGCCGGTGATCGTCATCGGCGCCCTGCTGGTGCAGGAGGGCGCGACGCTGTACCAGCGCATCGAAAGCGGCCAGTTGGATATCGCCGGCTATATCGAGCGCGGCAAGGACATGCTGCCGGCCTACGCCCAGCATTTCCTCGACCGCATGGGCATGGGCAACCTCGATGGCCTGCGCGACAAGATCACCAAGTGGGCGACCCAGGGCAGCCAGTTCCTCGCCGGGCAGGCGTTCAGCTTCGGCCAGGGCACCTTCGAGTTCCTGGTGAGCTTCGGCATCATGCTGTACCTGCTGTTCTTCTTCCTGCGCGAGGGCGCGGAGGTGGCGCGCAAGGTGCGCCAGGCGGTGCCGCTGCCCGAGCAGCAGAAGCGCCGCCTGCAGTTGAAGTTCAAGCGCGTGGTGCGGGCCACGGTCAAGGGCAACCTGCTGGTGGCGATCACCCAGGGGGCGCTGGGCGGGCTGATCTTCTGGGTGCTGGGCATTCCCAGCGTGCTGGTGTGGGCGGTGCTGATGGCGTTCCTGTCGTTGCTCCCGGCGGTGGGCGCAGGGATTGTCTGGGGGCCGGTGGCGCTGTACTTCCTGCTGACTGGGGCGATCTGGCAGGGGATCGTGCTGACCGCGTTCGGCGTGCTGGTGATCGGCCTGGTGGACAACCTGCTGCGGCCGATCCTGGTGGGCAAGGATACGCGGATGCCGGATTACCTGGTGCTGGTGTCGACCCTGGGCGGGCTGGCGGTGTTCGGGCTCAATGGCTTCGTGATCGGGCCGTTGATCGCGGCGTTGTTCATTTCCAGCTGGGCGATCTTTGCCTCGACCAAGCCGCAGGTGCAGTTGCCGTCTTGAATGGGGCGCAAGGCGCCCCCGGGGTCACCGGAAACTGTACGAAACCCCCGCATACACCCCGAACCCTTCACCCGGCGTCGAGCGGGCGATGTCTTGCCCGGCATCGTTGTACCCCGGTGTCACCGTCGCCGCGTAACGCTTGTTGGTCAGGTTGCGCAGGTCGAGCCAGGTCTGCCAGTCCCGTTTCGGCGAATCCCAGCCCAGGCGCGCGCCGAGCAGGGCGTAGGCGTCGGCGTGGTAGCTGTTGGCGTAGTCCACCTGCACCTTGGAGGCCATCTGCGTGTTAACCCCGGCATGGAAGCCGCTCGGCCAGTCATAGCGCAGTTCGGCCTGGTAGTAGTGCATGGGGATGCCGGGCAGGCGGTTGTCGCCGAACGTGTCGTCGTCGCGGTAGTGGAAGTCGCTGAAGGTGTAGGCCTGGCGCAGGCTGAGCTTGCCGGTGCCCGGTTGCTCCCAGAGCAGGCTGTCCAGGCCGGCCTCGATGCCCTGGTGCACGGTGGGGCTGGCGTTGAACTCCTTGAACGGCAAGCCTTGCACGACTTCCACGTTTAACAGTTCGTGGCGTACCTGGGCGTAGTACCAGGCCAGGTCCCAATGCCCCAGTGCCGATTCGCCGCGGGCACCCAGCTCGAGGGTGGTGGCGGTCTGGTTCTGCATCTTCATGGGCTGGTTGGCGACTGGCGCACTCCAGACCAGAGACCACGGGTGCGGCGGCTCCACCGAGCGGCTGAGGTTGCCGTAGAGCTGCAGGTCAGGGCGGATGTCGTAACGCAGGCCCAGGCGTGGGGCGTAGTCCCAGTCATGCTGGCTGACCTTGCCGCCACTGGTTGGGTAGGTGACGTCGCTTTCGCGGCGGGTATAGATCATCGCCAGCCCCGTGGTCAGCCACAGGTTCGGAATCAGCTCCAGGTCGTTGCCTGCATGCAGCACGGTGTCCGATCCCTGGTAGCTGAAATCGCGGGTGCGAGCACCGAAATTGTCACCGCCGCTGCGGACGAACTGGGAGGCGCCGCTGTTGGGTAGGTGCTTGGTGGTACGCCAGCCGAGGGTGGTCTTGCTCTCATGGCCGAACAGGGTGTCGCGACGCAGGTAGTTCAGCGTGCCGCTGACATCGCTGTAGGCGACCTTGAGGCGCATCGGGCCTTCGCGCAGGTCCATGGGATAGTCGTGATAGACCAGCCCGGCCTCCAGGCGCGAATCGTCATCCAGGAAGAAGGTGGTCTTGTTGCCCACCCAGGTGCTGCCCGGTTGTGGGCGGCTGTCGTCACGGGCCAGGTACGCCGGGTTGGCGGCACGGGGATGGTGCTTGATCTGCTCCTTGGTCAGGCGCCCGGCCAGGTCGTTTTCGGTTTCCCGGTAGCGCAGGTAGAAGCGCGTCTCCAGGTTCGAGTTGAAGCGGTAGCCGACGTTGGCGGCGATGCCCTTGGCGCTGCCGCTGCTGTGGTCCTGGTAGCCGTCGTACTCGGCATCGGTCAGGGCCACGTAGTAGTCGAGGTTGCCCAGCACCTGCCCGGAACTGATGTGCCGGCGCTGGTAGCCACGGCTGCCGACTTCGTAGCGCACCTGCAAGGGCGCGGCATCGTGGCCGGTGTGGGTCACGTAGTTGATCGCGCCACCCAGGGCCAGCGAGCCCTGGTCGAAGCCATTGGCGCCGCGCAGCACCTCGGCGCGGCTCAGCCACAGCGGTTCGAACAGTTCATAGGGCGTGCCGCCCGGGCCGGTCAGCGGCAGGCCGTCGAACATCGTGTACACGCCCGAGCCGTGGGCGCCCGGCGCGCGGTTGATGCCCGAGCCACGGATCGACAGCTTGATGCCATCGTTGCCCGCCGACTGGGCGAACACCCCCGGCTGATAGGCCAGCACGTCCTGGTTGCTGGCCACCCGGCCCTGGCCCACCTTGTCCATGTCTACCAGGTTGCTGGCGCCGGGTATCTCGCGCAGCTGGTCGGCGGCGGCTTCCAGCTCGGATTGCTGCCGGTCCTGGATCAGCACCTGGTCGAGTTCGACGCGGCCTGCGGCCTGGGCGGTGCCGGCGACGAACAGGGCCAGCAGGGAGTAGGGGAGGGTGGGGCGCATGGGGACGGGGTTCCAGATCGAGTGCGGGAGTCTGACGCTGCAAAGGGCAGACGAAGCACAGTGGTCGATCTGTAATGGCCATGGGGCCGCAAAGCGGCCCCAAAAAAGAACACCCCGCCGAGGCGGGGTGTCTTGTGACGCAGTCAGCCGATCAGCCGATCAGTTGCAGACCCGCCTGCTGCACCATCTCCAGCAGCGGCTGCGGGTACACACCGAGCACGAAGGCGAGGATGGCGATGGCCAGCAGCATCACGCCGCCGGTGCGCTGTTCCCACTTCAGCGGAGCGTCGTGGCGACGCAGGTTCGGCTCGACCAGGTACAGGGTGACCATGACGCGCAGGTAGTAGTACACGCCGATGGCGCTGCCGATCACCAGGGCGCCGACCAGCCACCACAGGTGCGACTCGACGCCGGTGGCGATGATGTAGAACTTGCCGATGAAGCCCGCGGTCAGCGGGATACCGGCCAGCGACAGCATCATCACGGTCAGTACCGCGGTCAGGTACGGACGGCGCCAGAACAGGCCGCGGTACTCGTACAGGGCGTCGGCGTCACGGCCGGCATACGGCGAGGACATCAGGGTGATCACGCCGAAGGCGCCCAGGCTGGTGATCACGTAGGTGACCAGGTACACGCCCATGGCTTCCAGGGCCAGGCCCTTGCTGGCGACCAGGGCGATGACCAGGTAGCCGAAGTGGGCGATGGACGAGTAACCAAGCAGACGCTTGAGGTTGCTCTGGGTCAGCGCCAGCAGGTTGCCGATGATGATCGAGGCAACCGCGATCACCGCCAGCACGGTGCTCAGCACGCCGCTGCTGGCGGCGGGGGAGAGCATGAACAGGCGTACGACCACGGCGAACACCGCGACCTTGCTGGCGGTGGCCAGGAACGCGGCGACCGGCGCCGGGGCGCCTTCGTACACGTCCGGGGTCCACAGGTGGAACGGCACCAGCGACAGCTTGAAGGCCAGGCCGACCAGCATCATGCCCAGGCCCAGCTGCGCCAGCAGGCTCGGCATGCTGGTGGCGGCCAGGGCCTTGCCCAACTGGTCGAAGGTCAGGCTGCCTGCGTCAGCGTACAGCAGCGCCATGCCGAACAGCAGGAAGGCGGAGCCGGCGGCCGACAGCACCATGTACTTGATACCGGCTTCCAGCGAGCGCTTGTTGAAGAAGGCGTACGCCACCAGGCCATAGACCGGCACCGACAGCAGCTCAAGGCCAATGAACAGGCCGGCCAGGTGGTTGGCACTGACCAGCACCAGGCCACCCAGTGCCGACATCAGCAGCAGCAGGTACAGCTCTTCACGGTTGCCCGGGAAGCCCTTGGAGCCTTCGCCCAGGTAGGCGTGGGCGAGGGTGACGCAGGCCAGCGTCGCCACCAGGATGATCGCCATGTACAGGCAGGCGAACTTGTCGATGGTCACCAGCGAGGTGACTGCCAGCGGCGCGACCTTGAGCGCCGGCAGGATCGACAGCAGGGCCAGGTTCAGGCCCACGGTGGACAGCAGGAAGGTCTGCGAGTGGTTGCGCTTCCAGGCGATCGCCAGCATCACCACCACCGTGGTGATGGTGGTGATCAGCATCGGCGCCAATGCGATGAAGTGTTGAGTGGTGAATTCCATAGCGCTCTTACCGGGCCGAAGCGAGTTGAGTGAAAGCGGAACCGAGCCACTGCTGCACACCGCTCATGGTGGCGGCAGAGGTGTCCAGGAACGGCTGCGGATACACGCCCAGCAGGATCAGCAGGCCCGCCAGGCCCAGCACCATGATCAGCTCGCGACCGTCCATGCCGGCCAGCACGGTGTCGGCCTTGGCCGGACCGAAGTAGGCGCGGTGGATCATGATCAGCGAGTACACCGAGCCGAAGACCAGGCCGGTGGTGGCGATCACGGTGATCCATGGGACGTGGGCGAAGCTGCCGATCAGGATCAGGAACTCGCCGACGAAGTTGCCGGTGCCCGGCAGGCCCAGCGATGCGGCGGCGAAGAACAGGCTGATGGCCGGAAGATAAGCGATGCGGTGCCACAGGCCACCCATCTCGCGCATGTCGCGGGTGTGCAGGCGCTCGTACAGCTGGCCGGCCAGGATGAACAGCGCGGCGGCCGACAGGCCGTGGGCCAGCATCTGGATCACCGCGCCCTGCAGGGCCTGCTGGCTGCCGGAGTAGATGCCGATCAGCACGAAGCCCATGTGCGAGACGCTGGAGAACGCCACCAGGCGCTTGATGTCGGTCTGGGCGAAGGCCAGGAAGGCACCGTAGAAGATGCCGATCAGGCCCAGGGTCATGGCGATCGGCGCGAACTCGGCCGAGGCGTTCGGGAACAGCGGCAGGGCGAAGCGCAGCAGGCCGTAGGCCGCGGTCTTCAGCAGGATGCCCGCCAGGTCCACGGAACCTGCGGTCGGCGCCTGGGCGTGAGCGTCAGGCAGCCAGGAGTGGAACGGCACCACCGGCAGCTTCACCGCGAAGGCGATGAAGAAGCCCAGCATCAGGAGGTACTCGACGCCGGCCGGCAGTTCGGCCTTGAGCAGGTCGCTGTAGTTGAAGGTGATCACGCCAGTGCTGTTGTAGTTGACCAGCACCAGGCCGAGGATCGCCACCAGCATGATCAGGCCGCTGGCCTGGGTGAAGATGAAGAACTTGGTCGCCGCGTAGATGCGGGTCTTCTTGCCGTCGGAGGAGCTGTGACCCCAGAGCGCGATGAGGAAGTACATCGGCACCAGCATCATTTCCCAGAAGAAGAAGAACAGGAACAGGTCCAGGGCCAGGAACACGCCGACCACGCCGCCAAGGATCCACATCAGGTTGAGGTGGAAGAAGCCGACGTGGCGCTGGATCTCTTTCCACGAGCACAGCACCGACAGCACGCCGAGCAGGCCGGTGAGCAGGATCATCAGCAGCGACAGGCCGTCGAGGGCCAGGTGGATGCTGATGCCGAAGCGCTTGATCCACTCGACCTTGTATTCGAGGGCCCAGGCGGGCTCCGCGCCAGGGGCGGGAGCCAGGGTGTAGTTGCCGTTCGCCCACAGCCACAGGCCGATGCCAAGCAGCAGGGACATGGTCAGCAGCGCGATCCAGCGCGGCAGGGTGGCGCCGAAGCGCTCACCCAGCCAGCACAGGAAGCCGCCGATGAAGGGGATCAGGATCAGCCAAGGCAAAATCATGACGGGTTGGTTTCCTTTGGCAAAGTCGCAAGATTCATAGTCATACCGCGGCCACTACCACGGCACCGAGCACCAGCACGGCACCCACGGCGATCGAGGCGGTGTACCAGCGCAGCTGGCCGGTCTCGGTCTTGCTCATGGCGACATGACCGCCGCGAGCCAGGCGAGGAATGAGGCCGATGCTGCGGTCAACCGGGTCCTTGCGCAGGATGTGGCTGATCAGCAGGTAAGGTTTGACGAAGAGCTTGTCGTAGATCCAGTCGAAGCCCCAGGCGGCGAACCACCAGGCCGACAGGACGCGACCGATACCGCTGTTGGCAACTGCGGTGACGAAGCGGCGCTTGCCCAGGAACAGCAGGGCCGAGAGCAGGATACCGGCGATGGCGATGGCACCCGAGGCGATCTCCAGCGAGTGCTTGGCTTCGCCACCGGCGTGGCCTGCGCTTTCAGGCAGCACGCCTGCCAGCGGCGGGTGGATCCAGGCGCCGATGAAGGTCGACAGCACGATCAGCACGCCCAGCGGCAGCCAGTGGCTGATGCCGTGGCCGGCGTGGGCTTCGGTCTTGGCTTCGCCGTGGAAGGCGATGAAGATCAGGCGGAAGGTGTACAGCGAGGTCATGAACGCGCCCACCAGGCCGGCGTACAGCAGGCCGGTGTTGCCGCTGGCGAAGGCTTCCCAGAGGATCTCGTCCTTGGAGTAGAAGCCCACGGTCAGGATCGGCAGGGCAGCCAGGGCGGCGCCACCAACCACGAAGCTGGCGTAGGCCAGCGGCAGCTTCTTCCACAGGCCGCCCATCTTGAAGATGTTCTGCTCGTGGTGGCAGGCGACGATCACCGCACCGGAGGCAAGGAACAGCAGGGCCTTGAAGAAGGCGTGGGTCATCAGGTGGAAGATCGCCGCGTCCCAGGCGCCGACGCCCAGGGCCAGGAACATGTAGCCGATCTGGCTCATGGTCGAGTAGGCGAGGATACGCTTGATATCGGTCTGTACCAGGGCGGCGAAGCCGGCCAGGACCAGGGTCACGCCACCCACGACGCCGACCAGGTGCAGGACGTCCGGCGCCAGCAGGAACAGGCCGTTGGTACGGGCGATCAGGTACACGCCCGCAGTCACCATGGTCGCCGCGTGGATCAGTGCCGAAACCGGGGTCGGGCCGGCCATCGCGTCGGCCAGCCAGGTCTGCAGCGGCAGCTGGGCCGATTTACCGACCGCGCCACCCAGCAGCATCAGGGTCGCCAGGACCATCCAGGTGTCACCAGCCTGGAACTTCTGCGGTGCCAGCACCAGCAGTTCCTGCACGTTCAGGGTACCCAGCTGGACGAACAGGATGAACAGGCCGATGGCCATGAACACGTCGCCGATGCGGGTGACGATGAACGCCTTGAGCGCCGCGTTACCGTTGTTGCGGTTGCTGTAGTAGAAACCGATCAACAGGTACGAGCACAGGCCCACGCCTTCCCAGCCGAAGTAGATGAACAGCAGGTTGTCGCCCAGCACCAGGAACAGCATGCTGGCGATGAACAGGTTGGTGTACGAGAAGAAGCGCGAGTAGCCGGCTTCGCCACGCATGTACCAGGAAGCGAACAGGTGGATCAGGAAGCCCACGCCGGTGACCACGCCCAGCATGGTGACCGACAGGCCATCCACATACAGGGTGAAGTTCGGCGCGAATCCGTCCACCGACATCCACTGCCACAGCAGCTGGCTGTACGCGCCGCCTTCAGGCGGGGCGACGTTGAACTGCCAGATCACGTAGGCGGCGGTGGCCGCCGACAGGCCGACCGAGCCGACGCCGACCAGCGCCGACAGGTTCTCGGACCAGCGGCCGCGCGAGAACGACAGCAGCAGGAAGCCGATCAGGGGGAATACGAACGTCAGGAAGATAAGGTTCATCCGCGCATCTCACTGGCAGCATCGATGTCGAGAGTGTGGAAGCGGCGATACAGCTGCAGCAGGATCGCCAGGCCAATGCTGGCCTCGGCGGCTGCCAGGCTGATCACCAGAATGAACATCACCTGGCCGTCGGGCTGGACCCAACGGGCACCGGCGACGATGAACGCCAGGGCGGAGGCGTTCATCATGACTTCCAGGCTCATGAGCACGAAGAGGATGTTGCGGCGGACCATCAGGCCAACCAGACCTAAGCAGAACAGGATGCCGGCGACCGCCAGACCATGCTCGAGAGGGATAGCACCCATGATTTACTCCTTCGCCTCGTTGCGGCCCAGGTGGAAGGCGGTGACGGCTGCCGCGAGCAGCAGCATCGAGGCCAGTTCGACCACCAGCAGGTACGGTCCGAACAGGCTGATGCCGACTTCCTTGGCGCTGACGGTGGTACCGCTGATGGCGGCGCCCGACGGGGTGACGAACAGCACGTACAGCAGCTCCAGCAGCAGCAGGGCGGCGAGGATCACCGGCCCGGCCCAGATCCCGGGCTTGAGCCAGCCGCGCTCCTGGGCGACCGAGGCCGGCCCGAGGTTGAGCATCATCACCACGAACACGAACAGCACCATGATGGCGCCGGCGTAGGCGATCACTTCCAGGGCGCCGGCGAACGGCGCACCGAGGGAGAAGAAGATCATCGCCACGGAGATCAGCGAAATGATCAGGTAGAGCAGGGCGTGCACCGGGTTGGTGCCGGTCACCACGCGCAGCGTGGAGACGACGGCGACACCGGATGCGAAGTAGAAAGCGAATTCCATCTTTCTGTCCTTATGGGAGCAAGCTCTTCACGTTGATCGGCTCGGCTTCGTTCTGCGCGGAGCCTTTCGGCTTGCCAGCGATCGCCATGCCCGCAACACGGTAGAAGTTGTAGTCAGGGTTCTTGCCGGGGCCGGAGATCAGCAGATCTTCTTTCTCGTACACCAGGTCCTGACGCTTGAACTCGGCCATTTCGAAATCCGGAGTCAGCTGGATCGCGGTGGTCGGGCATGCCTCTTCGCACAGGCCGCAGAAGATGCAGCGCGAGAAGTTGATGCGGAAGAACTCGGGGTACCAACGGCCGTCCTCTGTCTCGGCCTTCTGCAGCGAGATACAGCCGACCGGGCAGGCCACCGCGCAGAGGTTGCACGCCACGCAGCGCTCCTCGCCGTCGGGGTCGCGGGTGAGGACGATGCGGCCGCGGTAGCGCGGCGGCAGGTACACGGGTTCTTCGGGGTACTGCAGGGTGTCGCGCTTGCGGAACCCGTGGGAGAACACCATGGCCAGGCTGCGCAGCTGTGTGCCGGTGCCCTTAACGATGTCGCCGATATACTTGAACATGGGTCAAATCCTCACTGGGCCGCGACGGCTGGCGTGTTGTAGAGCACGATCGCAGCGGTCACCAGCAAATTGATCAGGGTCAGCGGCAGGCAGAACTTCCAGCTGAAGTCCATCACCTGGTCATAGCGTGGGCGCGGGATCGAGGCGCGCAGCAGGATGAACAGCATGATGAAGAACGCGGTCTTCAGGGCGAACCACAGGAACGGTACCTGCGGCAGGATGCCGAACGGACCGTGCCAGCCACCGAAGAACAGGGTGACCAGCAGCGCCGAGATCAGGATGATGCCGATGTACTCACCCACGAAGAACATGCCCCATTTCATGCCGGCATATTCGATGTGGTAGCCGTCGGCCAGTTCCTGTTCCGCTTCCGGCTGGTCGAACGGGTGACGGTGAGTCACGGCGACGCCAGCGATGAAGAAGGTGCAGAAGCCGAAGAACTGCGGAATGATGAACCACAGGTTCTGGGCCTGATAATCAACGATATCGCGCATGTTGAACGAGCCCACCTGCACCACCACGCCCATCAACGCCAGGCCCAGGAACACCTCGTACGACACGGTCTGCGCCGAAGCCCGCAGGCTGCCGAGCAGGGCGTACTTGTTGTTCGACGACCAGCCGGCGAACAGCACGGCGTAGACCGACAGGCCGGCCATGGCGAAGAAGAACAGCAGGCCGATGTTCAGGTCGGCCACGCCCCAACCCGGGGTGATCGGGATGATCGAGAAGCCGATCAGCAGGGCGCTCATGGCCACGACCGGCGCCAGGGTGAAGATCATCTTGTCGACGAAGGGCGGGTTCCAGTCTTCCTTGAAGAACATCTTCAGCATGTCGGCGGCGATCTGGAACATGCCGAACGGGCCGACACGGTTCGGACCGTAGCGGTCCTGCCACCAGCCCAGCAGGCGACGCTCGACGAAGCTGAGCAGTGCGCCGCAGACCACCACGGCCAGCAGCACCACGATGGCCTTGACGACCTGAATGATCACGTCGATCACTTCGGGGGTGAACCAGCTCATTGTGCTGCCTCCTGCAGGCCTTCGACGGCTGCACCGAAGATGGCGGGCGGAATGCCGGCCAGGCCTTTGGGCAACGCAACCAGGCCAGCGCCCAGTTCTTCATTGATACGTAGCGGCAGACGCAGCGACACGCCGGCCACGTTCAGGCTCAGCAGCGCGCCGTCGTTGACGCCCAGGCGGTCGGCTTCGGACTTGGCCAGGGCGACGTAGGCGGCCGGGATGCGCTCCTGCACCGGGGCGGCGCGCGAGGAGGACTCTTCGCTGCCGAACAGGTGGAAGAACGGTACGGCGGTCCAGGTACCGCGGGCCGGGTTGAACGCGCCCGGAATGGCGGTGAACCAGTTCAGGCGGTCGCCCTGCGACTCGATCAGGCGCACGCCCGGGTCACCGGCACGCAGGTGCCCACCCACTTCGTCCTGGAACTTGTTCCAGGCCTGCGGCGAGTTCCAGCCCGGCGACCAGGCGAACGGCACTTGCTGGCGCGGCTCGGCCGAGCCCGAATAGCCTTCCATGGAGAAGGCGAACGCGGTGTCCTTGTCCTGCGGGGTACGCGGCTCGTGCACGCTGATGTTGGCGCGCATGGCGGTGCGGCCCGAGTAGCGCAGCGGCTCACGGGCCAGCTTCATGCCCTTGATGCGGAACGCGGCGCTTGGTGCGGCGTTGACGATGCCGGCCAGTTGCGGGGCGGCTTCGGCGCAGGCGCTGGTGACGTGGTCCAGCTGGGTCCAGTCCACCGGCTTGTTCAGCAGGGTGGCACGCAGGGCGTGCATCCAGCGCCAGCCTTCGTGGATCTGGATGCTGCTGTCCAGGTACTGCGGGTCGAACACCTGGAAGAAGCGCTGGGCACGGCCTTCCTGGCTGACCAGGGTGCCGTCGCCTTCGGCGAAGGAGGCGGCCGGCAGCACCAGGTGGGCGCGGTCGAGGGTCGGGGTCTTGGAGTGGTCGGCAACGATCACTACCTTGGCGGCTGCCAGGGCGGCGTCGACCTTGGCGGCCGGTACGCGGGCGTACAGGTCGTTCTCCAGCACGACGATGGCGTCGGCCTTGCCGCTGATGACCGCGTCCAGGGCGGCGTCGACGGACTCGCCGCCCATCATCGCCATGCCGAGGCTGTTGGCCTCAGGCACGACCAGGCTCAGCGAACCGTTTTTCTCGCGCAGCTTGAGGGCCTTGGCGATGTTGGCGGCGGCTTCGATCAGCGCAGGGTCTGCCAGGGAAGTGCCGGCGACTACCAGCGGGCGGTTGGCGGCGACCAGGGCGTCTGCGATGCGCTGGGCCAGGGCCTTGGCTTCCTCGTCCAGTCCGGCGACGGCAGGCGCGCTCGGGTCGATGGCGTGGGCCACGGCGAAACCGATACGGGCCAGGTCAGCGGGAGCGGCGTGTACACACTCTTCGGCGACGTCGTCCAGCTTGGTTTCAGCCAAGGATGCGATGAACAGCGGGTACAGCGCGTGCTGGCCGATGTTCTTCACCGCGGCGTCCAGCCAAGGCTGTACGCGCATGGCGTCGGCCATGGCCTCGGCCTTGCCCTTGGTGGCCTGGCGCACGGCCAGGGCGAGGCGGGCGGCGGTCTGGGTCAGGTCTTCGCCGAGCACGAACACGGCGTCGTGGTCTTCGATGTCGCGCAGGGTCGGGACCGGCAGCGGGCTGTCGTTCAGCACGTTCAGCGCCAGGCGCACGCGGGCCAGTTCGCCAGCTTCCATGCCCGAGTAGAAGTACTCGGCGCCGACCAGCTCACGCAGGCCGTAGTTGCTCTCGAGGCTGGCGCGTGGCGAGCCGATGCCGACGATGGTGCGGCCGCGCAGCAGGTCGGCGGCCTTGTCCAGGGCGGCGTCCAGGCTCAGCTTGCTGCCATCGGCGAGGAACGGCTGGCGTGGACGGTCCTTGCGGTTGACGTAGCCATAGCCGAAGCGGCCACGGTCGCACAGGAAGTACTGGTTCACCGAGCCGTTGAAGCGGTTCTCGATGCGGCGCAGTTCGCCGTAGCGCTCACCGGGGCTGATGTTGCAGCCGCTGGAGCAGCCATGGCAGATGCTCGGGGCGAACTGCATGTCCCACTTGCGGTTGTAGCGCTCGGAGTGGGTCTTGTCGGTGAACACACCGGTCGGGCAGACCTCGGTGAGGTTGCCGGAGAACTCGCTTTCCAGCACGCCGTCTTCGACGCGACCGAAATACACGTTGTCGTGGGCGCCATACACGCCCAGATCGGTGCCGCCGGCGTAGTCCTTGTAGTAGCGCACGCAGCGGTAGCAGGCGATGCAGCGGTTCATCTCATGGGCGATGAACGGGCCGAGGTCCTGGTTCTGGTGGGTACGCTTGGTGAAACGGTAGCGGCGCTCGTTGTGGCCGGTCATTACCGTCATGTCCTGCAGGTGGCAGTGACCGCCTTCCTCGCACACCGGGCAGTCGTGCGGGTGGTTGGTCATCAGCCATTCGACGACGCTGGCGCGAAACGCCTTGGACTCTTCATCGTCGATGGAAATCCAGGTGCCGTCGGAGGCAGGGGTCATGCAGGACATGACGATACGACCACGGGTGTCGTTCTCGTCGGTGTACTGCTTGACCGCGCACTGCCGGCAGGCGCCGACGCTACCGAGCGCCGGGTGCCAGCAGAAATAGGGAATGTCGAGGCCGAGCGACAGACAGGCCTGTAACAGGTTGTCCGCACCGTTGACTTCGAGCGCTTTGCCGTCTACGTGGATAGTGGCCATTGTTCAAAGTTCTTCGTTGGCCCGCGTGGGCGGGCGTGGCTAATGGAAATCGGTGAGCCCGCGGCCGGCCACGAATCGTTCGGGCCGGCCGGCGGGCTGGCGGATGGCACGGACCATCCGCTGTTCATCTTGTTATGCGCCGACCACGATCGGCCCGCTCTTGTTAACGGAAAGGTTCGGGCGCAGGGTGTCTCCCGCGTTAGCGGGAGCGACACCGGCCTCGAACTCCGAGCGGAAATATTTGATGGCACTGCCCAATGGCTCGACGGCACCCGGTGCGTGAGCACAGAAGGTGCGGCCTGGGCCGAGGAAGTTGACCAGACCCAGCAGGGTCTCGATGTCTTCGGCGCGGCCCTGGCCTTTCTCCAGGGCGCGCAGCATCTTCACGCTCCACGGCAGGCCGTCGCGGCATGGCGTGCACCAGCCGCAGGATTCGCGGGCGAAGAACTCTTCCATGTTGCGCAGCAGCGAGACCATGTTGATGCTGTCGTCGACCGCCATGGCCAGGCCCGTACCCATGCGGGTACCGACCTTGGCGATGCCACCGGCATACATTTGCGCATCGAGGTGCTCGGGCAGCAGGAAGCCGGTACCGGCGCCGCCTGGCTGCCAGCACTTGAGCTTGAAGCCGTCGCGCATGCCGCCGGCGTAGTCTTCGAACAGCTCGCGAGCGGTGACGCCGAACGGCAGTTCCCACAGGCCGGGATTCTTCACCTTGCCGGAGAAGCCCATCAGCTTGGTGCCGTGGTCCTCGCTGCCTTCACGGGCCAGCGACTTGTACCAGTCGTTGCCATTGGCGACGATGGCCGGCACGTTGCACAGGGTCTCGACGTTGTTCACGCAAGTCGGCTTGCCCCACACGCCGACGGCGGCAGGGAAGGGCGGCTTGGAGCGTGGGTTGGCGCGGCGGCCTTCCAGCGAGTTGATCAGCGCGGTTTCTTCACCGCAGATATAGCGGCCGGCGCCGGTGTGCACGAACAGCTCGAAGTCGAAGCCCGAACCGAGGATGTTCTTGCCCAAAAGGCCTGCCGCCTTGGCTTCGTCGATGGCCCGGTTGAGGTTCTTTGCCGCGGTGGTGTATTCGCCACGCAGGAAGATGTAGCCGCGGTAGGCTTTCAGCGCACGGGCGCTGATCAGCATGCCCTCGACCAGCAGATGGGGCTGTTGCTCCATCAGCATGCGGTCTTTCCAGGTGTTGGGCTCCATTTCATCCGCGTTGCACAGCAGGTAGCGGATGTTCATGGATTCATCTTTGGGCATCAGGCCCCACTTCACGCCAGTGGGGAAGCCCGCGCCGCCACGGCCCTTGAGGCCGGAGTCCTTGACGCTCTGCACGATGTCGTCGGCGGACATGTCGGCCAGCGCCTTGCGCGCGGCGGCGTAGCCGTTCTTGGACTCGTACTCGGCAAGCCAGACCGGCTCGCCGTCGTCACGCAGGCGCCAGGTCAGCGGGTGGGTTTCGGCGGTACGCGCAATGCGGTTGGCCGGGCCGAAGGAAGTGATGGTCATACGTAACCCTCCAGCAGCTTGGAGACGCCGGCAGGCTGCACGTCGCCAAAGGTGTCGTCGTCGATCATCAGCGCCGGGGCCTTGTCGCAGTTGCCCAGGCAGCACACCGGCAGCAGGGTGAAGCGGCCGTCTGCGGTGGTCTGGCCGAGGCCGATGCCCAGCTCGCTCTGGATCTGGCTGACCACCGACTCATGGCCGCCGATGTAGCAGACCATGCTGTCGCACACGCGGATGATGTGGCGACCGACCGGCTGGCGGAAGATCTGGCTGTAGAAGGTGGCCACGCCCTCGACGTCGCTGGCGGGGATGCCCAGCACTTCGCCAATGGCGTAGATGGCGCCGTCCGGCACCCAGCCGCGCTCTTTCTGGACGATCTTCAGGGCCTCGATGGACGCCGCGCGCGGGTCCTCGTAGTGGTGCATCTCGTGCTCGATGGCCGAGCGCTCGGTTTCGCTCAGGGCGAAACGGTCGGTTTGGATAAGCGTGCTGTTCATGCTTAGCGGTCCACGTCAGCCATAACGAAGTCGATACTGCCCAGGTACGCGATCAGGTCCGCGACCATGCTGCCTTTGATCACCGAAGGGATCTGCTGCAGGTGCGGGTAGCTCGGGGTACGGATCCGGGTGCGGTAGCTCATGGTGCCGCCGTCGCTCGTCAGGTAGTAACTGTTGATGCCCTTGGTCGCCTCGATCATCTGGAACGACTCGTTGGCCGGCATGACCGGGCCCCACGAGACTTGCAGGAAGTGGGTGATCAAGGTCTCGATGTGCTGCAGGGTGCGCTCTTTCGGCGGCGGCGTGGTCAGCGGGTGATCCGCCTTGTACGGGCCTTCCGGCATGTTGCGCAGGCACTGGTCGATGATGCGGATACTCTGGCGCATCTCCTCGACGCGGACCATGCAGCGATCGTAGGCATCGCCGTTGTGGGCCAGCGGCACTTCGAACTCGAAGTTCTCGTAGCCGGAGTAGGGGCGCGCCTTGCGCAGGTCGAAGTCGCAGCCGGTGGCTCGCAGGCCGGCACCGGTGGTGCCCCATTCCAGGGCTTCCCTGGTGTTGTACGCGGCGACGCCGATGGTACGACCCTTGAGGATGCTGTTCTTGAGCGCGGCCTTCTCGTACTCGTCGAGGCGCTTGGGCAGCCATTCGACGAAGTCCTTGACCAGCTTGTCCCAGCCGCGCGGCAGGTCGTGGGCGACGCCACCGATGCGGTACCAGGCCGGGTGCAGACGGAAACCGGTAATCGCTTCGATCACGGTGTAGGCGCGCTGGCGGTCGGTGAAGGTGAAGAACACCGGGGTCATGGCGCCGACGTCCTGGATGTAGGTACCCAGGAACAGCAGGTGGCTGGTGATGCGGAAGAACTCGGCGAGCATGATGCGAATCACGTCGACTTTCTGCGGCACCTTGATACCGGCCAGCTTTTCCACCGCCAGGACGTACGGCAGGTTGTTCATCACCCCGCCGAGGTAGTCGATACGGTCGGTGTAGGGAATGAAGCTGTGCCAGGACTGACGCTCGGCCATCTTCTCGGCGCCACGGTGGTGGTAGCCGATGTCCGGGACGCAGTCGACGATCTCTTCGCCGTCCAGTTGCAGGACGATGCGGAAGGCACCGTGGGCCGAAGGGTGGTTCGGGCCGAGGTTGAGGAACATGTAGTCCTCGTTGGCGCCGTGACGCTTCATGCCCCAGGCTTCCGGGTTGAAGCGCGCCGATTCCTCTTCAAGCTGCTGCTTGGCCAGGGTCAGGCTGTAGGGGTCGAACTCGGTGGCGCGGGCCGGGTAGTCCTTGCGCAGCGGGTGACCTTCCCAGGTCGGCGGCATCATGATGCGGCTCAGGTGCGGGTGGCCGGCAAAGTCGATGCCGAACATGTCCCAGACTTCGCGCTCGTACCAGTTGGCGTTCGGCCAGATACCGGTCACGGTCGGCAGGTTCAGGTCGCCCTCGCTGAGCGACACCTTGATCATCACGTCGCTGTTACGCTCGACCGACAGCAGGTGGTAGAACACGCTGAAATCGGCGGCGGGCAGGCCACGGCGCTGGGTGCGCAGGCGCTCGTCGACGCCGTGCAGGTCGTACAGCATGCTGTACGGCTTGGCGACGCCGCGCAGGAAGCTGAGCACTTCCTTGAGTTGGGCACGTTTTACCCACAGTACCGGCATGCCGGTGCGGGTTTCCTGGGCGACGAATGCGTCGGCGCCAAAACGGTTGTGCAGTTCGACGACCACATCCTGGTCGTCAGCCTTGTAGGGCGGAATATAAATAGCGTTGTCCGCTGTCATGGTCTCGGTCGCTTTGGGTCAGCGTTAAGAATGAAGCCAGGCCGCCTGCTCCTTCGGGAGCGGGCGGCAGGTCGCTGGATCAGACTTCGTCGGGGCTGCGCAGGTTGGTTACCGCAATGCGCTGTTCGCGACGCAGGTCTTTCTGGGCGGGCATCTCGGCACGGTAGATGCCTTGATCACCAACCACCCAGGAAAGCGGGCGTCGTTCTTGGCCGATCGATTCCTGCAGCAGCATCAAGCCTTGCAGGAATGCCTCGGGGCGCGGCGGGCAGCCAGGCACATAGACGTCCACGGGGAGGAACTTGTCGACCCCCTGAACGACCGAGTAGATGTCGTACATGCCGCCGGAGTTGGCGCACGAACCCATGGAGATGACCCACTTGGGCTCGAGCATCTGCTCGTACAGGCGCTGGATGATCGGCGCCATTTTGACGAAGCAGGTACCGGCGATGACCATGAAGTCGGCCTGGCGCGGCGAGGCCCGGATGACTTCGGCGCCGAAGCGGGCGATGTCGTGGGGTGCCGTGAAGGCCGTGGTCATTTCCACGTAGCAGCAGGAAAGGCCGAAGTTATACGGCCAGAGGGAGTTCTTGCGACCCCAGTTGACCGCGCCACGCAGCACATCTTCGAGTTTCCCCATGTAGATGTTCTTGTGGACCTGGTCTTCCAGCAGTTGATCGGTGACGGTTTCCCGCTCACCGACCGGATACTGCTCGTTGGGTGCGTCCGGATCGATTCTGGTGAGATTGTATTGCATGCCAAAGCCTCATTGTTTCAGCTTCGCTTGCCGCTTGCGGCGACCTTCGGGAGCCCAATCGAGCGCCCCGACGCGCCATAGGTAGACAAGACCTGCCAACAGAATTGCTATGAAAATGAGAGCTTCGACGAATCCGGTCCAGCCGCTTTCGCGGACGGACACAGACCATGCATACAGGAAGAGGGCTTCGATATCGAAGATCACGAACAGCATCGCGACCAGATAGAATTTGGCGGACAGGCGCAGGCGGGCGCTGCCGACGGGCAGCATGCCGGATTCGAAGGGTTCGTTCTTGGCGCGACCCCAGGCCTTGCTACCGAGCAGGCTGGACAGGCCGAGCATGAAGGCACACAGGCCGACGACACCCAGGAGGAAGATGGCAAAGCCCCAGTTGTGGGCGATGAGTCCTGCCGAATCGGACATGCTAGAAATCCTTATACAGAGACCCAGCTCTGCAGTCTGAAATAAAGTAGAGCGGCGACGTGGTGTCGCAGACGCAGTGACCAAATGTCGCAGCTGAATCAATCGCGCTGATTTTATGGGTAAACCCAGTGCAAGTAAAATTTCCGTTGCAAATTTATTCGTATGTTTAAGAACAAAAATCTTTCGTAACTGGCTGAAACCCTTGAGTTTCGGGCATTGGGCGCGGATTTGTTAATTATGTTTCTTGCCCCGCGTAATGACGGGCTAATTTCGTAATGATAATTAATATCATTTGGACTGGCCTGTAATGTTTTTGCTGTTCTGGCCCTTGTAAAGTTCATCTGCCGAGCGCCCCTCTTGCAAATGCGAAAAACTCTCGTTCTAACAGCTTCCGGCGCTGCGCGTACCGCTCTGGATCAATACTTTGTCGCTTGCGTCGCGGCTGACCGACGCGGCGATCAGCCACTGGCCGAGCCAGTAGAAGAGGATGATCAGGTACTCGGCGGCGGCGAACGGGCTGACGAAGCGGTCGATGCCGATCAGGCTGTCGGAGAACACGAAGGCGCAGGCGCCCAGCGCGGCCAGGCCACCACAGGCCAGGGCGCGCCAGAGCATGGCGCCGATGGTCAGGGCGTAGAGTGCCACCGGGATCAGCAGTGGACCCAGGCCATGGCCGGCGAGCAGGCCGAACAGCGAACCGCCGATCAGCACGGCGAAGGCCAGGGCCGGGTAGGCCGGGCGCCATGTGAGGCTGCAATAGCCGCGCAGGTAGGCCAGGTGGGCGCAAAGAAACGCCGCGAGGCCGAACACGAACAGGTCACGGGGAATGGCCAGGAGTATGTCGCCAAGCACTGAGAAGGCCAGGCCGACGATGATCCAGCGACGATAGGGTGTGACGGGGGTGGTGCTCAGCCAGGCAATCAGGGCGAGCACCGGAATGGGTTTGACCAGAAGGCCAAGCAGGGCGCTATTGCTGGCCAGCGCATAGAGATAGAAGGCGGCAGCTGCGACGGCGATGAGGAGCAGGTGGCCAGGGCGGGGCATGGGCAGTCCTTGCTATGGGGTAGCCACAAGCTTAGACCTGATCTGCAGTTTTGCCGGTGTGACGCGACCCCTGTAGGAATTGCCGGGACCGCTCTGCGGCCCTTTCGCGACACAAGGCTGCTCCTACAGGGGGGGCGTTTGGCCTGAAAATGAAGAAGGCCCGGAATCCTCGCGAATCCCGGGCCTTGCTCAACAGCTCACTGCACTCAGTGGAACTGCTCTTCCTCGGTCGAGCCGGTCAGGGCGGTCACCGACGAGGCGCCACCCTGGATCACGGTGGTCATGTCGTCGAAGTAGCCGGTACCGACTTCCTGCTGGTGCGCCACGAAGGTGTAGCCTTTGCTTGCGTCGGCGAACTCCTGCTCCTGCAACTTCACGTAGGCAGTCATGTCGTTGCGGGCGTAGTCGTGCGCCAGGTTGAACATGCCATGCCACATGTTGTGGATGCCGGCCAGGGTGATGAACTGGTGCTTGTAGCCCATGGCCGACAGCTCGCGCTGGAACTTGGCGATGGTGGCGTCGTCCAGGTTCTTCTTCCAGTTGAAGGAAGGCGAGCAGTTGTACGACAGGATCTGGTCCGGGTATTCCTTCTTGATCGCCTCGGCGAAGCGACGGGCTTCCTCCAGGTCCGGCTTGGCGGTTTCACACCAGATCAGGTCGGCGTACGGGGCGTAGGCCAGGCCGCGGGCGATGGCCTGGTCGAGGCCGGCGCGCACCTTGTAGAAGCCTTCACGGGTGCGCTCGCCGATCACGAACGGCTGGTCGTACGGGTCGCAGTCGCTGGTCAGCAGGTCGGCGGCGTTGGCGTCAGTGCGGGCCAGGATGATGGTCGGCACGCCCGAGACGTCGGCGGCCAGACGCGCTGCAACCAGCTTCTGCACGGCTTCCTGGGTCGGCACCAGGACCTTGCCGCCCATGTGGCCGCATTTTTTCACCGAGGCCAGCTGGTCTTCGAAGTGCACGCCGGCGGCGCCCGCTTCGATCATGCTCTTCATCAGCTCGTAGGCGTTCAGCACGCCGCCGAAACCGGCTTCGGCGTCAGCCACGATCGGTGCGAAGTAGTCGATGTAGCCATCGTCGCCCGGATTCTTGCCGGCTTTCCACTGGATCTGGTCGGCGCGGCGGAAGGCGTTGTTGATGCGCTTGACCACGGTCGGTACCGAGTCGACCGGGTACAGCGACTGGTCGGGGTACATCGACTCGGCCGAGTTGTTGTCGGCGGCAACCTGCCAGCCGGACAGGTAGATGGCCTGGATGCCGGCTTTTACCTGCTGCACTGCCTGGCCACCGGTCAGGGCGCCCATGCAGTTGACGAAATCTTTTTCTGGGCGGAAGGACGGGTGGGCACCTTCGGTGACCAGCTTCCACAGTTTTTCCGCGCCTTGGCGAGCAAAGGTGTGCTCTGGCTGCAGCGAGCCACGCAGGCGAACGACATCGGCGGCGGTGTAGGTACGGGTCACGCCTTTCCAGCGCGGGTTTTCGGCCCAGTCTTTCTCGAGGGCTGCAATTTGCTGTTCGCGTGTCAGTGCCATGGAAATAAACCTCGTCGCATCGATCTTGAGTGTAATTGTGCTGATGCTCGGATACGCGGATCAGAAGCCGGGCGGCTGTCCTGTCCGGGGGAGTGCGGCGGCGAACGCAGAAGGTTCGAAGGGGAAGGGTTGTGCAGGCCAGGCGAAGGTGTGCCCTGCAGGTCGGCTCGTGGTTGCCTTGCTGCGGTGCGACGCGATTGCCAGAACTGCGGTGATGCGCTTCCGTCCCTCGGGACAACTTCTTCGTTGCAGTCGCAATCCCGTCGAACCGCCTTGTGGGCCGTATGGACACGAGGTGCCTCCACGGTGGGAGGAGCGCACCTCGAAGACCCTTGCCAGGGCCTCTGATTAGCGGGAGCGAGGCCATCATGCCCTTGGCGAAAAGAGCCTGTCAAATGTTTTGTAGTGCTTTTTTAGGCTTACTACATCTTTGGTCTAATGCGACTTGGCGGTCAGTTTCAAGGCCTTTGGTCGAGGCCTTGAATTGCCTGGGTTCAGTCGAGAAGGTCGACTTTGACGCGCAGAGTCATGTTTTCACCGCGCTGGGTGCTGTAACTGAGGCTTGACGCGCTGCGTTCGGATTGACTCTGCTGGTTGAACCCGGCCAGGGTGATCCACTCGCCGAGCTTGCCGGTGACGGTCGTGTCGGTGCTTTGCACTTTCACTACATCGGCACGTTCCTGGCTCATTCGATCATTATTGGTGCTGATTTGCAGACGAACCGTGTCGCCGCTCAGGCGTGGCGTGACGTAGAAGCCCTGGGTCACATTGCGGTATTCGGTGTTGCTCTGGATGCGCCCGTAACCGTCGGTGGCGGTGCTGGTGACGGGGATGCTCTGGCCCACCTGGATCAGTGCCGGCTGGCCGTCGCTGGCCTGCACCTGCTGCATGCCGCCTTCGCGGTTGGCTGTGCCGTAGCGGATCACGCGGGCGTTGCCGCGGTTGTCCTGGAAGTTGCTGTCGTTGTTGTCGACGCTGATCAGCAGGCGCTTGGGCGCGGTGTCGAGCTGTTGCAGCAGGGCGCGCAGATCGTCGATGCGTTCCTGGCTGGCGTTGACGATCAGCTTGTCCTCGAAGGTGCTGACGCTGCCGTCCTTGCCCAGGAACGACTGGGCGGCGGGCAGCAGTTCGGCGCTGCTGCGATGTTGCAGGGGGATGACCTCGGTGGCGGCCTGGGCGGTGAGGCTGGCGGCCAGCAGCAGGGAGGCGAGCAGGGGGCGTAGCGGCATGTCCATGATCTCCGCGGGTGGAATGGACATGATGGCAAATTTGCGTGCAACTTGCCGTGCGGATTGGCGGTGGCTGCTGTCAGACAAATTCCGTAACATCGCGCCCTCGATTTTCAGGCTCATTACCCAAGTCTCCACAGCGTGGGAGCTTGAGGTTGTCTACAGGACCTCCATGAAACCCGCCCGACTACGCGCCGACCTGCTCGCCGGCCTCACCACTTCGTTCGCCTTGGTGCCGGAGTGCATTGCCTTTGCCCTGGTGGCACACCTCAACCCGCTCATGGGGCTGTATGGTGCCTTCATTATCTGTACCCTGACCGCCTTGTTCGGCGGTCGTCCCGGCATGATCTCCGGTGCCGCCGGCTCCATGGCGGTGGTGATCGTCGCCCTGGTGGTGCAGCACGGCGTCCAGTATCTGCTGGCCACGGTGCTGCTCGGCGGGGTGGTGATGATCCTGTTCGGCGCGCTGCGCCTGGGCAAGCTGGTGCGACTGGTGCCTTACCCGGTGATGCTCGGCTTCGTCAACGGCCTGGCCATCGTCATCGCCCTGGCCCAGCTGGAGCACTTCAAGGACGGCGAGCACTGGCTTGGCGGGACGCCGCTGTACCTGATGATCGGCCTGGTGGCGCTGACCATGCTGGTGGTCTACGTGCTGCCGAAGCTGACCCGTGCGGTGCCACCGGCGCTGGTGGCGATCCTCGGTGTCGGCCTGCTGGTCTATCTGCTCGGCCTGCCGACCCGTACCCTCGGCGACATGGCCCACATCGCCGGCGGCCTGCCGACGCTGGCCCTGCCGCAGGTGCCATGGAGCCTGGAAACCCTCAAGATCATTGCTCCCTATGCATTGCTGATGGCCATGGTCGGCCTGCTGGAAACCCTGCTGACCCTCAACCTCACCGACGAGATCACCGAGAGCCGCGGCTACCCGGACCGCGAGTGCGTGGCGCTGGGCGCGGCCAACATGGTCTCGGGCCTGTGCGGTGGCATGGGCGGCTGCGCGATGATCGGCCAGACCGTGATCAACCTCAGTTCCAATGGCCGTGGGCGCCTGTCGGGCGTGGTGGCCGGGGTGATGATCCTGCTGTTCATCCTGTTCCTGTCGCCGCTGATCGAGCACATTCCGCTGGCGGCGCTGGTGGGGGTGATGTTCGTGGTGGCCCAGCAGACCTTCGCCTGGGCCTCCCTGCGGGTGCTGCACAAGGTGCCGGTAAGTGATGTGCTGGCGATTATCGCGGTGACCGTGGTCACGGTGTTCACCGACCTGGCCACGGCGGTACTGTTCGGCATCGTCATCGCCGCGGTCAACTTCGCCTGGCAGCATGCGCGGGAGTTGTATGCCGACAGTCATGTGGACGGCGAGGGCAGCAAGCATTACCAGGTGCATGGCACGTTGTTCTTCGCCTCGACCACGCCGTTTCTCAACCAGTTCGATCCGGCCAATGATCCGGCCAGGGTCACCCTGGACTGCCAGCACCTGAGCTTTGTCGATTATTCGGCGGTGGCGGCGCTGAAGACCTTGCGCGAGCGGTATGCCAAGGCAGGCAAGCAGTTGCGGGTGGTGCACTTGTCGGAGCGTTGCAGGAAGCTGCTCAGGCGGGCGGGGGAGCAGCACTGAGTGTGTGCTGGCGAGCAGGATTGTTGTAGAGGGTCTTGGGCCTGGGCACTGCGCGTCCAGGCACAGGTCGCGCTAAGCTGATTCGCAAAGTTTTTGATTTTTTTGAAAAAAACGCTTTACAGACGCACGGTCGATGACTAATATGCGCCCCACACGACAGGCACATAGCTCAGTTGGTTAGAGCACCACCTTGACATGGTGGGGGTCGTTGGTTCGAGTCCAATTGTGCCTACCAAACCTGAAGAGGGCGATCCGCAAGGATCGCCCTTTTTGCTTTGTGCCGTTCCACCGTTGCCGACACACGCTGCAACCTTCCACCTTCGCCTCATCCCTGCGGCCGAGCTGTCCGCTCATGTTAGAATCCGCCCCTTCGAATCTGGAGGTACAGGCGTGCGCAAACTGGCGGTGGTAATGGCGGTGTTGGCCTTGGCGGGCTGTAACAACGAGGTCGAAGGCGTACACAAGCAGGTGGCCGAACACCTGAACAACCCCAAGACGGCCAAGTTCGCCAACGTGCGCTTCGACACCCAGGGCTCTATCTGCGGCCAGGTGCGTGGCAAGGACGACGCCGGGCAGTACGAAGCGTATCGCAGCTACGTGGCGATCAAGCATGATGGGCAGTACGAAATCCTCATCGACGAGACCGGCAACAACCTGCGCATTCGTGAAGTCTGCGGGGGCGCCGACCTGCAGCGTCGCGCCGAGGCCCTGGCCGACCAGCCAGCGCCGGAGGGCTGGGACGTGGAGGTGATCCAAGGGCCGAACATGGGCGCCCTGACCGACATGACCGCGCGCCTGATCGAGAAGGGCATTCCGTCCTGGGTCGAATACCGCGAGGGCAAGCCGGTGGTGCTGATGGGGCCGTTCCCGGCCAAGGCCGATGCCGATGCGCGCAAGGCCGAAGTGATGGCCAAGCTGGGCACTGACTCGATCGTCATCCAGCACGGCGTCCAACGCTGATTGTCGACCGTGGCCTGGAGGCATTGCCCAGGTTGCGGTGCGGACCGCTTCAACGGCTAGCGATCAGTGCCGATGTCCTCGAACACGCTGATCAGATGCTGCGGTTGCCCATCCGCCCGGCGTTCCAGCGAGGTGCGCGCCCGCACCCACATATAGTGCCCGTCCTTGTGGCGCACGCGTTTCTGCACCTCGTAACGGTCGATCTCGCCGCCCAGCATGCGCCTCAGTAGCGCCAGGTTGTCCGGCAGGTCGTCGGGGTGGGTGATCTGCTGGAAGGTCGTGCCGTACAGTTCGTCTTCACTGTACCCCAGCAGCTCGCAAAAACTGCCGTTGACCCGCTGCCAGCTGCCATCCGGGTCGATGTAGGCCAGCGCGCCCCAGGCCAGTTCGAAGATGGTGCGAAAACGCGCTTCGCTCTGGCGCAGCTCCTCTTCGGCCACCTTGCGCTCGGTGTTGTCCATGCTGATGCCGACCATTTTCACCGGGCGCCCGACACTGTCGCGCAATACCGTGGCACGCGAGGCGATCCAGCGCTGGTCGCCGTCGGGGCGGGTGATGCGAAAATCGCATTCGCAGCCGGTGCCGTCGGCCACCGCCTGGGCATACATGCCCTGCATGTGCCGGGCGTCATCGACATGGATGTGTTTCCAGAAGTTTTCGTTACGGCGCAACGGCCAGCCATACACCGCCTCGACGTTGGGCGAGTAGGTCACTTCGTCGGTGACCAGGTTCCATTCCCAGGTGACGATGCGCGCGCCCTCCTGGGCCAGCTTCATGCGCGTCTCGCTTTCCATGATCTCGGCGGTGTAGCGGCGGCGCACGTCGGTCATCGGCAGCTCGACCACCTCGGCCTGCTGCACGCTGTGCAGGGCCTCCTCGCCGTAGCGCAGCCAGATCCAGTTGACCTTGAGCAGGTCGGCCAGGCGGCGCAGGTTGTCGTAGTCGATCTCGCCGCCGCGGGTCCACTTGTGCACCGCCGTGCGCGAGATTCCCAGCGCCGTGCCCACGGCCTGCAGGGTCAGCTTGTGGTGTTCGAGCAGTTCCTTGAGGCGAAAGGCGAAGCTGTTTTCGGTCATGGGCGCTGGATCCTTGGGCGGGCACGAAGGGGGCAGTATACCCGAGCTGTCAACTTGAGGTTGACGGGGTGGTTGCCGGGCATGTCGGGGCCGGTTAACGTGGCGCCTGACTCACTCAGGACAGGGAAGCACCGCAATGAGCCGATCACTGGAACTCAATCGCGCCAGCTGGGACGAGCGCGCGCCACTGCACGCCGCCTCCGGGGACTACGAAGTCGAGCGCTTCGTCGCCGAGCCTGGGCATCTGTCCGAGGTGGTGCGTTTCGACCTGCCGCGTCTGGGCGATATCCACGGCCTGCGCGCCGTGCACCTGCAATGCCATATCGGTACCGACACCCTGTCGCTGGCGCGCCTGGGCGCCGAGGTCTGCGGCCTGGACTTCTCCGCGGCCTCCCTGGCTCAGGCGCGCCAACTGGCCGAGCGCTGTGGTGCGGGCATCGGGTATGTCGAATCGGACGTCTACCAGGCCGCGCAGGTACTGCCTGCTGGGGCTTTCGACCTGGTCTACACCGGCATCGGTGCGCTGTGCTGGCTGCCGAGCATCGAACGCTGGGCGCAAACCGTGGCGGCTTTGCTCAAGCCGGGCGGGCGGCTGTTCCTGCGCGACGGCCACCCGATGCTGATGGCCGTGAACGAGGACCATCAGGACCGCCTGCAACTGGAGTATCCGTACTTCGAGCGCGAGGCGCCGACGGTGTGGCACAGCGACGAGACCTACGTCGAGACCGACCAGGCGCTGACCCAGACCGAAACTCATGAGTGGAACCATGGCCTGGGCGAGGTGATCACCGCGTTGCTGAACCATGGCCTGCGCATTACCGGCCTGGAAGAGCATCAGAGCATCCCCTGGGAGGCGCTGCCGGGGCAGATGACGCTGGGCGATGACGGCGAGTGGCGCCTGAACGAGGCGCCGTGGCGGTTGCCGCTGAGCTATACGCTGCAGGCGGTGAAGGGGTAGGCGCGCGGACCTATGCCATGCGTCACCACCCCCTAGGGGCGTGCATGAATCCGGATCAGGACAGGAACCCACCGTCGACATTGAGCGCGGTGCCGGTGGTATAGCTGGAGGCATCACTGGCCAGGTACAGCACCGCGCCTGCCATCTCGCTCGGGTCGGCCACGCGCTTGAGCGGGATCTGCTGTAGCGCGGCGTTGCGGATGCTGTCGTTCTTCACCAGCGCCGAGGCGAACTTGGTGTCGGTCAGCCCCGGCAGCAGGGCGTTGCAGCGGATGCCGAACTGCGCGCACTCCTTGGCGAAGACCTTGGTCATGTTGATCACCGCTGCCTTGGTCACCGAGTAGATGCCCTGGAACAATCCGGGCGAGACGCCATTGATCGAGGCCACGTTGATAATGCTGCCGCCGCCGTGCTCGCGCATCAGCTTGCCGGCTTCCACCGACATGAAGAAGTACCCGCGGATATTGACGTCGACGGTCTTCTGGAACGCCCCCAGGTCGGTGTCCAGGACGTTGCAGAACTGCGGGTTGGTGGCGGCGTTGTTGACCAGGATGTCGAGGCGGCCGAACTGTTCGCGGATGCCGGCGAACACCTGCTGGATTTGCTCCATCTCGCCAATGTGACAGGCCACCGCGGTGGCCTTGCCGCCGGCGGCGACGATCGCCTCGGCCACTTGCTGGCAGCCGTCGAGCTTGCGGCTGGAAACGATCACATGGGCACCTTGCTGGGCCAGCAGGTGGGCGATGGCTTCGCCGATGCCGCGGCTGGCGCCGGAAACGAAGGCGATCTTGCCGTCGAGGTCGAACAGGTGGGTCTTGGGCATGCGCATATTCCTTGTTGTCTGCCGAAGTTACAGGCTGGATTTGCCGATCAGTTGCAGGCTCATCTGCTCCAGCAGCCGGTTCATGTGGATGAACTGGGCGAAGCGCTTGTCCTGGGTCTGGCCGTGGAAGAAGCGGTAGTAGATCTGCTGGACGATGCCGGCCAGGCGGAACAGGCCGTAGCAATAATAGAAGTCGAAGTTGTCGATGCGGATGCCGGCGCGCTCGGCGTAGTAGTCGACGAACTGCTGGCGAGTGAGCATGCCGGGGGCGTTGCTAGGCTGGCGGCGCATCAGTTGCACCGGCGCCGGGTCGCCCGCCTCGATCCAGTAGGCCAGGCTGTTGCCCAGGTCCATCAGCGGGTCGCCGATGGTGGCCATCTCCCAGTCCAGCACGCCGATGATGCGCATCGGGTTGGCGCTGTCGAGGATGACGTTGTCGAAGCGGTAGTCGTTGTGCACGATGCCCGGGCGCGGATGGTCGGCGGGCATCTTCTCGCGCAGCCAGGCGATCACCTGCTCCCAGCGCGGCGCGTCGGGCGTCAGGGCTTTTTCGTAGCGGCTGGCCCAGCCTTCGACCTGGCGCTGCACATAGCCTTCCGGCTTGCCCAGGTCGGCCAGGCCGCAGGCCTGGTAGTCCACTTGGTGCAGCTCGACCAGGCGGTCGATGAAGCTCTTGCACAGGGCTTCGGTGCGGCTGGCGTCCAGGTCCAATTCGGCGGGGATGTCCGAGCGCAGGATGATGCCGTTGACCCGTTCCATCACATAGAACTCGCCGCCGATCAGCGACTCGTCGGTGCAGTGCACATAGGCCTTGGGGCAATAGGGAAAGCCGGCGTTGAGCTGGTTGAGAATACGGAACTCACGGCCCATGTCGTGGGCCGACTTGGCCTTGTGGCCGAATGGCGGGCGGCGCAGCACGAACTCCCGGTCCGGGTAGCTGACCAGGTAGGTCAGGTTGGAGGCGCCACCGGGAAACTGGCTGATGCTCGGCGTGCCGGCGAGACCGGGAATGTGTTCCTTGAGGTACGGATCGATGACGGCCGCGTCGAGTTCTTCGCCGGGGCGTACCTGGGTGGACTGGTCGGTGAGCGTCATGCGATTTCCTTATGATCAGTAGCAAGGACTATTGGCTAATCTAATTTCCTGTCAAAGCTGGTACAAGCGTGCCAGACATTTATTGGCCTGGGTGTTGCCGGGCGATCAATGGCCCTGATGGGCGGGCCTTGCGGCAGGCGAAAAAAAACCGAAGCACATCTGGCTTCGGTTTTTTTCATTGGCGATTCGCCGCGCCGATCAGGCCGGGAACAGCTCGCTGAGCTTCATCGACAGCATCATGTCGCCTTCGACGCGCAGCTTGCCGCTCATGAAGGCCTGCATGCCGTCGGTGTCACCGCTGACGATGCCCTTGAGGGTGTCGCTGTCCAGCACCAGGGTGCAGTTGGCGTCGGCGTTCTCGCCTTCCTGGATCTCGCAGGTGCCATCCTTGACCAGCAGGGCGTAGTGCTTGTCTTCGTCGGTGATGTTGAAGCCGAACACCAGGTCCAGGCCGGCGGCGGCGTCAGGGTTGAATTTTGCCTTCATCGCCTCGACGGCTTTAGCTACATCGCTCATGGTGTATTCCTTGTTAAGTGATATTCGCGTCCGCGAGGACACAACAGACCGGGCTCATCGGTAGGTGACGAGCTCCGGCAACCGCAACAGCCGCACATGGGCTTGGCTGTTGAAGGAAGCCAGGGTGACGTCGCGGCCACGGAACTTCAGGTGGCTGAGCGACGTGTTGATGATCTGCCAGTTCAGGGTGAACGCCTGAGCCGGCGTGATTCCGCTTACCAGGTGGAGCAGGGCGGCAATGGTGCCGCCGGAGGTGAACAGGGCGATGTTGTCGCCGCTGGCGGCGCTGTCGAGCAGCCGTCGCAGACCATCGCCGACCCGGCCGGTGAAGGCCTGCCAGGTTTCCAGGTGTTCATCGTGGGCATGCTCGCCGTCGTGCCAGCGCTGCACCATCAGGGCGAACAGACGCTGGAACTCGCCGCGGTGCTGGGCGCCGTTGCGCAGCACATGCAGGGCCTCGGGCTCTTCGGGCAGCAGGGCAGGGAGCAGGGCACGGATCACGCCGTCGGCGTCGAACTCGTTGAAGGCCGCGTCGGTCTCAATGGTCGGGACTGCCTCGCCATGTGCCTGCAGCGCGTCGAGGGCCAGGCGGGCGGTGTCCTGCTGGCGACGCAGGGTACCGGCCAGGCAACGGTCCAGGCGCAGGCCCAGCTGGGCGAGGTGCTCGCCCAGTGCCTGGCTCTGACGCTCACCGACCGGCGAGAGCACGTCGTAGTCAGCGGCACCGAAGGAGGCTTGGCCATGTCGGATCAGGTAGAGATTGCCCACGTTGAAGTCCGGCCCGTTTGGAGGTTGTTGCGAGGTTAGGTTGCCCCAGGCGGGCTGTCAACGAAAAAACATACAAGCGTTTGAAAAGGTCGTTTGAACTGTGTTGCCAGCATTTTCACCGGCTGGCAGCGGCTCTGGCGCCCCGGTATGCTTGCATCCAGTTCGCGCCGTTGCGGCGCTGGTTTATCAAGGAGTCAATGTGGAGTTTCTTGCCGAATACGCAAGCTTTCTCGCCAAAACCGCCACCCTGGTGATCGCCATCCTGGTGGTGTTGTCGGCCATCGCCGGCCTGCGTGGCAAAGGGCGGCGCAAGCCGGGCGGGCAGTTGCAGGTCACCCGTCTCAACGACTTCTACAAGGAGTTGCGCGAGCGTCTGGAATCGGGCCTGCTCGACAAGGCCCAGCTCAAGGCCCTGCGCAAGCAGCAGGCCAAGGCGGAAAAACAGCAGAAGAAAAAGCCCGAGGACAAGCGCCGGGTGTTCGTCCTCGACTTCGACGGCGACATCAAGGCCTCGGCCACCGAGAGCCTGCGCAACGAGATCACCGCGCTGCTGACACTGGCCACCCCGCGTGACGAGGTGGTGCTGCGTCTGGAGAGCGGCGGCGGTATGGTGCACAGCTATGGTCTGGCTTCCTCGCAGCTGGCGCGCATCCGCGAGGCCGGCATCCCGCTGACCATCTGCATCGACAAGGTCGCCGCCAGCGGCGGCTACATGATGGCCTGCATCGGCGAGAAGATCGTCAGTGCGCCGTTCGCTGTGCTGGGTTCGATCGGCGTGGTGGCGCAGATGCCCAACGTCAACCGGCTGCTGAAGAAGCACGACATCGATTTCGAAGTGCTCACCGCCGGTGAGTACAAGCGCACCCTGACCGTGTTCGGCGAGAACACCGACAAGGGCCGGGAGAAGTTCCAGGAAGACCTGGACATCACCCACCAGCTGTTCAAGGACTTCGTTGCCCGCTACCGTCCGCAGCTTCATATAGACGAAGTGGCGACCGGCGAGGTCTGGCTCGGTATCGCCGCGCTCAATCGCCAGTTGGTCGACGAACTGGGCACCAGCGACGAGTACCTGAGCCGCAGCGCCCGCGAGGCCAATGTGTTCCACCTGCGCTTCGCCGAGCGCAAGAGCCTGCAGGAGCGCATCGGTGTGGCCGCCAGCGGGGCGGTGGAGAACACCCTGGTAGGCTTGTGGAGCAAACTCGGGCGTCTGCGCTAACACCTTGAACCCCTTGAAGATTTTTTTCTTCAAGGGGGTTGCAAGGTCCATCGAATGCCGACATAATGGCGTCCATCGAAACGCAGCTGACTTGAAAAAGCCCAGCGGTTTCAAGGAGATAGCGAAAGCTGACTCCGACTTTGAGGCCGAGTAGCAAAGTGGTTATGCTCCGGATTGCAAATCCGTCTACGCCGGTTCGATTCCGACCTCGGCCTCCACTATTCGAAACCCCGCAGATCTAGATCTGCGGGGTTTTTCTTTGCGCGCAGAAAATGTCAAGAGTTCCGAAACAAAAGGCATGGAGTTCCGAAACTTCAGCCCTTCGAGGGCTTGGCCATCGCACCTACTCGACGGTAAACGCGCTAGGTTAGACATCTCGCTGGATGCGTCGGCGTGGTGCCGCAAAGCCGTGGTCAATGCTGCGGTTGCCGCAGGGCAGGCCTCGAAGAAACGCATTGAGGCGCTCGTGATCATCCTGATTATTCCCACCTGTCATTCCTGCGCACGTTGATGAGTGACACGCAGAACCCGGCCTAAGCGCCGGGTTTTTTATTGCCCGCTGAGGGCCTCAAGAGTCCCGCGAAGCCGGGCATTACCGGAGCATGTCGATCAGCGAATCCACCCAAACGCGGTGCACGCGCCGAAGCTCGCTGAATAAAAACTTCAGAGTGCTGGTTGGATATACAGTGTTTGTGTGGCATAGTTTCCTACATCGGCGACAGGTCTGAGGTTAGTGAAACCTCGTCACCCCTGATCTTCGCCAGAAGACCTCGAGTCTCTAGCCATCGCCCATGAGCACCATACGCCCAATACAGAGGCCTGAACTTAAATCAGCTCAGTAACGGAGTTTAAAATGGAAAACGCAAACTCGGCGTCTCAAACCTTGCAAGATCTTTGGACTCAAGTAGAACCGGTGGAAAACACCGGCATGCTTAGGCGCGTGGTTTTTGCGCAAGGCAAGTTTTATGCGGCTGGCGGCAACGGTCTTCCCACAACCACTCAGCTTGTCAGCGGAGACGCAACTGGTACAGCGTGGACCAAGCTCAAGGGCGCCGTCACCTCTGATAGCGGAAAGGTCCTCAATGAGCTGTACTGGAACGGTCTTGGGACCTCGCTTCAAGCCCTTTCTCAATCCGGCAATGTGCTCTACGGCAGCACAGCGCGCCCTTTAAGGGATTGGACAGACCTTACCGCAACTGTTCGCGCGTATGGAGACTTGCAAGGCATAGTGTATTATAAGCCAATTTACGGCGACATCGCGACCTGGATACTGGTTGGGTCTAACGGTAAAGTCTTTTCCCGTTATGAGGATTGGTCAGGCCAGGTGGAGCGCACTACGACCTTCACTTCTAGCGAGACTGTGTACTGCGTAAACGTCATTGGCAGTTTTGTGTTGATTGCGGGATCGAATGGGAAGTTGCTTAGCGCTGTGAAGATGGCGACGAACAATCCGCAATCATTCGCGACCAGAACCAGCACCTTCGGCACTAGCACCATCCTTTCCATGAAACTTTGCAACGGGAAAATGTTTATCGTTGGTGCGGATGGCAAGATGGCATATTCATCCGATGGGCTTAGCTGGACTGCTGTTGAAGATACCAGTTTCGATGGAACCATCATCCGCGACATTGCTTACGGTAATGGCAAGTATGTAGCTGTCGGCGACGGCGGCAAGACAGCCGTTTCCGAGGATGGGATTGGCTGGGTTCAGCAAGTCAACACTTTCGCAGGAACCGATATCCGGAGCGTCGCCTACGGCAACGGCAATTTTGTAGCTGTTGGTGCAGGCGGCAAGATTGCTTACTGGACTCCATAATCTTCTATCTCCTTGCGTAATAGAGCCCAGCCGTCGCGCTGGGCTTTTTTCATTTCTGATTCAGGCTCGGCACAGCCAGGGTGGCCCTTCGGGGGATGCCTGGACGCGGATAAAGCCACCTAGCAAAACGGTGCCCGTTCCATTCAGCCAGGTGGCTGTGCCTGGGCCGACGTCGGTAGGGTCCATAAGTACTCCGAGGGTCTGAATAGGCCCTCGTGGAACCACTGAATTCGATGCGAGTCTCTTCCCGCCTGCCCGCCAATGGACTTGCAGCGCTGGTACCCAACTGAACTTGTCTCGCCGCGCGTCCAGCGCATCCCCCGGTAAAACGTGATGGCACCGGTCTGCGGGCTGCTCGGTGTTCTTCGGATGCGCGGCACTACCGCTGCAGAGCCTCCATTAATCGTCGCTTTTAATTCTCAGGCATCTGCGCACTCTTCACGTGAGTGGTTGGGATGGGTAGGGATAAGCCGAATGGGAGGGAGCATGGATCGCTTGGCGGCCTGGTCAGTTGTTGATTGCGCCGCGCAGTTTATCGGGTTATGCAATTGCCTTAGAATGGTCGTTTTTCACCCCTCAAAGGAATGATTACGTGGTGAGCAACAACGCCATCTGCTGTCCGCATTGCCAAGGCCAAAATGTCCAGCTGCTATCCGTGATTCACGCTGCTGGTACCACTCGCATTCAAGCAACTCACCAGACCAACTCCGGCTATGGTCCTGTTACGGTCGAAACGACTGGTCGGCATCAGACCGATTTGGCTGCCAGCGTAGGTCCGCCCCCGGGCAAACGCCTGTTGGGTCCTGTGATCATGACCGGAGTAGGTACCATCATTCTCTACGATGGTCTCAAGCTGATTAACACTTACTGGGGCGTCGATTGGACCAGGTTCTTCATCGGAGCCACGCTCGCCACCATCGGTGTGATCGGATTTGTGCGTCACTGGAAGTTCAATGTCGCGCAGTACGACAAGTTGGAAGAATGGCGCCGCACTTGGCTATGCCACGCGTGCGCCACGCGATTCCAGCCGTGAGCAATTTGTAAAGACACCTTCGCAGACGCTGTGAAAACTTGATCTCTTCGGGTCTTTAAGAGAATGCCCCGTAGCAAAATCCGTCTACGTCGGTTGGATACTGATCTCGGTCTCCACCTTTCGAAACCCCCGCAGATCTAGGTCTGCGGGGTTTTTAATGCCTGCGAATCGTTCGTCGCCCCGCCATCTGGGACAAATCGTGGGACACGAAGGAAAGTGTGTGACCACCGGTAAATCCGCTGTAATCTCCTACCGGTCATTCAAGGATGAAACGCAGTGAAGCAGCTCAAAGAACTGGACGCAGCAGCCAGCTGCTACCTCAGCAGGTACTCCCGCAAGCAGTTTTTCTCGATTTTCGTTGTGATTACGGCGATCAACTATTGGTGCGCTTACAACGTAGAGGGGTACCAATCGATCTGGCTGGCAATGATTGGCGGCTGGTTCTTCGGTATGACCTTCGCGCCGTTCCACGCTAAAAAGGGCCAACCCTGAAGGTAACTCCGGGGTGGGAGCCAGGGCGGCCAGCGTGGGACAGCAAGCGGCCTTGATCAGCCGCGTCTGCGCAGCCACTCATCCGCGACGTCCCCCATGGTGGCAGGCGCAGCGCTCTTGATCCAGGCCATGAAGGCGCGGTCGAACTTGAAGGCCTCGCCACATTCATTAACCAGGAACTGTCGGACCTTCTGCGTATTCCGGTAGTGCCTGTCCAGCGGGGTGGTGCGGGTGATCGGTCCAGCGTGCCAGTCGAAGCTCATCTTCATTCCCTTGGATGGCCATGATCCTCGGAGCGTAGCACTGTCTGCGGCTGTGCGGGCGTGCGCTCACCTGATGGTCTGAGCCGTCTCATTGAGCCAGGCGGCTTGCCAGAAGCTCGACAAACGCCCGCACCTTGACCGGTCGAAAGCGAGCCGTTGGAAAGACTGCATGGATCTCGCCTCGGGGTAGCGACCATTGCGGCAGCACCTCGATCAGCCGGCCTGCTTGCAGGTCAGGTTCCGCCACATAGTCCGGAAGGACCGATAGCCCGGCCCCGAGCAGCGTGGCTTCGCGCACTGCCAAGGTGGCGTTGAGCGACAGGCTGGCTCTCATCTCAACCGTTTCGCGCTGTGAGGTGTCCTTGGCAAATACCCAGCGGGTCGGTTCTCGCAGCGCCAGGTTCGCCACGATCGGCAACTCGGCCAGCTCCGCTGGGGTCTGCAGTTTGTCTACCCGCGCTTGCCACTGAGGGGCGGCCACCAATCGTTGCGCAAACTGGCCGATTCGTCGGGCCTGCAGATGTTGCTCGGTAATCCAGCCAACGCGAATGGAAAGGTCCAGATCGTTGGCGCCCAGATCCAGGGTTTGGTCGCTGAAATGGGCCTCGACCTTGCACTGCGGATATCGCTGCGAGAATGCGGTGATGGCCGGCACCACGACACCGATGCCGTAATCGAAAGGGGCGGTCAGGCGTAGGGTGCCCGTCGGCTCACTGGCGGCCTCGGACAATTCTTCGAAAGCCTCTTCCGCCTCTTTGAGGATCAGAGCACAGCGGTGGTAGAACTGTTGGCCTGCCTCGGTGGTGCGGACTTTTCGCGTGCTGCGCACCAGCAGTGTGGTGCGGCAGTCGCTTTCCAGCCGCGCTACCTGCTGACTGACCACGGCCTTGGTGATGCCGAGGCGTTCGGCAGCGGCGGTGAAGGAGCCGGTCTCGACCACTGCGGTGAAGTACGCAAGCCTGTTCAGGCTGGAAGCGCCGGTCATTGATAGATCCTCAATGTATGTCTATAGCATACAGTGTGTTTATTTCGTATGTATTTAAATGTCAATGCCTGCGCGGTAGGATTTGAGGCATTCCATTTAAGGCGATCTACTATGAGCAGGACTCTGGTTTACCTCTTCGATCCACTGTGCGGCTGGTGCTACGGCGCAGCTGGACCGCTGCCTCAGGTCCTCGAGTCCACTGGCCTTGCGTTGCGCTTGGTACCGACGGGGCTGTTTTCCGGCAGCGGTGCGCGCGTCATGGATGACGACTTTGCGGCCTATGCCTGGAGCAACGACCAGCGTATCGAACGCCTGACCGGGCAAGTCTTCAGTGAACGCTATCGCGATCATGTACTCGCCGACCGTCTTCAGGCGTTCGACAGCGGCCCATCTACCCTGGCGCTCAGTGCAGTGAACCTGACAGCGCCTGAGCGCGAGTTCGAAGCGCTCAAGGCGATCCAGGCGGCGCGCTATGTCGATGGCCTGGACGTGACTCGAGTGGAGACGTTGACCGCTGTCCTGGCAAACCTGGGCTTGGATACCGCCGCCGAGCGCCTGACGCGTCCGGATTCGGCCTTGCTGCAGGTCAACGACGATCGTGTGGGGCAGGGGCGTGCCTTGCTGCGTCGTGTGGGCGGCCAAGGCGTACCGACATTCGTTCTGCAACAAGCGGACGATGCCCTGCAGTTGTTGCCTGCCAGCGCTATCTTTTCAGATCCACGGGCCTTCATTCGCGAGCTGAACGCGGGGGTAAAATCATGAGCAAGGGCAACCTGGACATCATCCGAGCCTCGTACGAAGGCTCAGCCGAACAGAATGGCCAGAATCTGCTGGCGGCGCTGGCTGCGGACGTGACCTGGACCGAAGCGGCCGGCTTCCCTTATGCCGGTACCTATGTCGGCCCCCAGGCGATCATGGAGGGTGTGTTCCATCGCCTGGCCACCGAATGGGATGGCTACCAGGCCAAGGTGCATACCTATGTGGCCGAGGACGACCGAGTTGCCGCCTTTGGCGTTTACTCAGGTACCTATCGCAAGACCGGGAAAGCGATGACCGCAACCTTTGCCCATCTGTACCGTTTGACGAACGGCAAAATTGTCAGCATGGAGCAATACGTCGACAGTGCGCAGGTCAACGCGGCGCTCACCTGAGCCGTTTCACGGTCGCCGTTGGCTTAAGACGCAGGCCGCCGCAGAGCGGCCTGCGCCGACAGGCAATTACTTGCCCGAAGCGTCCTGCTCGACCACCAGGTCAAGCACATAGACCTGCGACGAGGCGTCGGCCGGCGGGTTCTTCCATTCGTATTGCTTCACGCGCAGCACGGTGCGCACGCCGTCGCGGTGCTCGTAGCCTTCGATGGATTGGTACAGCGGGTGCCAGCTGTCCTGGGTCGCCAGTTGCAGGCCGGCGTCGTCATAGCGACGCTCGCGCACTTGCAGGCACTGGTAGTTGGGGATCAGCGGGTGGCTGCACTTGACGGTCTTGGCGGCCACTTCCAGGAACTTGATCTCGCCCTTGCTGCCATAGCGGGTCTCCGGGGTGGCTTCACCCTGGAATTTCAGCACCGAACCGTCCTGGGTGGTCAGTTGCAGCACCGGCTCCCCGGCATCGTCGGAGAAGGTGGTGCGCAGGTCGCCCTTGAACAGGCGCCCGACCTGGGCGTCCAGCTCCATCAGGGGCTTATCGCAGGCCTTCAGGGTCGAGGCCAGTGATTGCACCTTCAATACGCCGTCCTTGTAGGAATAGCCGCCGAACTGGTTGTTGCAGCCGCCATTGATGTTCAGGTTACGCTCGGCGAAGTTCAGGCGCAGCTTGCCCTCGATGCCAGGCGCCATGGCGGCGATGGCCTTGCCCGACGCATCGTTGGCAGCGACCAAGTTCCAGTAGTAGGCCGAGAGTTTGGGCTGGGTTGCGGGAGAGGCGGCAGTAGCAGGCATGGAAGGCGTCCCTTCATGGGAAGTGGAAGCCGGAGCGCACGCCTGGAGCAGGGCGGCGCAGACGGCAACGAGGAGAATATTCTGTTTCATGGTTCGCTCTTTCAGCCTTGAAAAGTGGGTGCGGCATCCTCGACAGGCGGGATGCGCGCGCCGGTAAACCGGGATATCGAGACCGTTTCAGGATCGCTTCGCGATGTGGACCTTGCCACTCCTGTGAGCGCTATCGGACGGCCTCGGCAGTAACCGATGGCAATGGGACAGCATCGATTCCATTGAGTTTCATCAACGGGGTGGCCTACAAGTGTTGCCGGATTTTGCAGGAAAGCCAGCGCCCTCTAGACCTGCGGGCCTTTGCAGGGATATCCACTCATTTTCGCGGCCTGCAGCGCACGCTCCCTGGCCAAGGGCGTGAGTGCCCCTGCTGCATAGCCGTTCTTGATGTAAAGAAAATAGTTGCCCTGCAGGTCGTGGAAGATCCGGTAAACATCGGCAGCTCTATGGGGGGTTGGTAGCGTGACTTTATCGACCATCAGTTCGTAGCCGTCGATATCCAAACTGCCCAGCCTGGCCGTGAAGTCTGCCTCTAAGGCTGCGCGCCAGCGATTGCGCTCGTAGGTGCATGCCCAGAAGAGGGCGATCAGTACCAACAGTCCAGCGCACAGAAAGGCGATGTCGGTGAGCAGTTTCAGCATGTCGTTCCTTTGACCCATGGTCCTTCAATACCGGCCGTATGCCACTTTACCAAGTCGCAACGGGAGAGTGCGCATCCGCCGTGGTGTTGATATGCCTGATCGCTCAAGTAGGGGTATGAGAAAGCTTCTTGTCGTTGTCGTGGGCTAGGATTGCACAGACCCCAATCTGCAGAGGCAAGCAGCAATGAGCAAATACCGCACCGTCATTGCCACATTGACATCCATCGCACTGGTACTGGCGCCCTGCATATCCTTCGCCGACCCGGGGAATGGCAAGGGGAAATCCCAGCAGAACCATGGCAACCCGGGGGCGGGCAAGCACAATGGTGGTCATGGCGGCCCCGTGATCGACCGTGGCGATGTGCTCGGTATCCTGGGGGGGCACCGTGACTACTGGAGTCCTGGGCCAGCGCTTCCTCCGGGTATCCAGAAGAACCTGGCGCGTGGCAAGCCTCTGCCCCCTGGCATTGCAAAGAAGCTCGATGGCCGGCTGCTGGGCCAACTGCCGCGTTATGACGGTTACGAATGGATGCAGGCGGGTGTCGACCTGATTCTGGTGGCAGTCGCCACGGGGGTGATCTACGAAGTACTCAACGGTGCTTTCGACTAGCGCGCAGGCAAAGAAAAGGCCCGCTGGGGAGGGCGGGCCAAGTGTTTCACGGATGAGTCACTACCTTGGCACGGCAGACGTGAAAATGTTGTCAATTGCCGTGGCTTTCTCGTGATCGGAGCGCCCAAAAAAGAAAACCCGCCTAAAGAGGCGGGTTGAACAGAACGTATCGAAGCCAGGTCAGTCTGCCTACGCAGATGTCAGAATTTCGTGAAGGTCATGCTGGAAGGGGCTCAGTAACCGTTACTGAATTTTTCCTCGATCTTGCGCTTCTCCATCGCGTACTGCCTCGGATCGATCTCTTCCGCGATCAGCTTGTTGTCGAGCGTATCCATCTGGCTTTTCTTCATGCGCGAGACATGGGCACGGGTGGCCTGGTAGTTGATCGACTCGGCGGCGCTGTAGCCACTGACCGGGTCCCAGAGAATCGAGAGCGGCCACAGCAGCAGGTTGGCAACGCCATAACCATAGGCCCGGCCATAGAACGAGCCGCCGCCTGGCAGCAGGCCGAGTGCCGCAGCAGCGCCCGGGCTCTTTTCTCTGACCTCGAGGTTTTGCGCACGGTAGTAGCCGAGCTCCTGTTCCTGCACGGAGTTCAGGCCGCTGGCGCACCCCGTGGTCAGGACGACAAGGGCGGCGGCGATCAGGTGACGAGCGAATGGCATTGCGGATTCCTTGGAATTTCAGTGAATTACCTCGCAATCCAGGGCGAGGCGGTGGAATCCTACCTGACATGATGGCACTTTGCCTCGAAATATTACATTCAGATGAATGGGCGACCCTGCAGTCGCGTCTTGGTTGTCTGTTCATCATCGATGGTGCAGTTCGAGCTGGCTGATGACACAGACCGAGGCATCCTCTGGTGCTGTGCGGTCGCTGAAGTCCACCTGGTTGTAGACTCCGCCGTGGAAGTTGAAGGTGCGGCTGTTCCAGGTCTTGGCCATTTGCAGCAGCCCCGTACTGCCTGTGCGGCCGTTGCAGGTGGCTGAAACCAACGCGGCCCCTGCTGCAGAAACCTCCAGGGTAATGTCGAAGGGGGTGTGCAGGGGCACATTGGCCAGGACTTCGCTGTTGATCGGCGTCACCTGATCGAAGTCCCGGCGAAAGCCGAGGGTGATCCTGCCCTTGTTCCAGAACACCTTGATCGCCGGGCTGTCGTCGTCTTTCACATGCATCTGTGCAATCACCACCTTCTGCGCCGAGTTGACCTGCTCGAGCACCATGCGCTGGTGGCTGAAATGTCGGTTGGCACTGTTCATGGCCCAATAGGTGGCTTCCTTCCACTCGCAGCGAGTGCGATGTGTGCTCTTGCTCGACGCGCCCTTGGTCGGCGCGGTCATGCGTACCGCGCCATTGTCCAGGCGTCTGACCACCTGTGGTAGGGTGGCCAGGGCCTGTGCCCCGGTGACCTCTAGGGCCAGAGGGTCGCTAGCGGATTTGGCGAGCGGTGTGGTGATGATCAGCGTGTCGATGTTCACGGCCATACGGAAACCTCCTGGATAAAAAGATCCTGCACCTATGCGAGCAGTTGAAAGGCGTCGGGTTCAGTGAGCCAGGGAGGTCCGGGCAAAAAAAGCCCGCCAGGGCGGCGGGCAAAGTGCGTTTTTGAAGGGAGAGCCTGCACCATGCGCCTTGTCGGTTAAGCCGGGGTTAAGCAGCGCGAGGATTGACCGCCCGCGCCGATACGCCTATACAGGCGTGCCGTTGTTACCGGAGCCTGCGATGCACGACGAAGACGATCTGCCCGAACCCGAGCACGACCACCTGCTCGACCCTGAATTCCACGAAGACTTCGACCCCGAGGCGGACGCCTACGGGGCGCTGGACGAAGTCGAGGAGGACGAAGAGTTGCTCGACGACTTCGATGATGAGGATGACCATCCAGCCTGGCACGACGACTGCGACGACTGAAGCCGCAGTGGGGCTCAGCGACGGTCGAGGGAGAAGCGCCCGGCGCCAGTAACGGCCAATAGCAGCAACCCGCCGACAATGGCGAGGTTCTTCAGGAACTGGGTCATGTTGGCGCTGCGCTCGGGTTCGACCATGTTCCAGAACGGGTGCCCGAGCAGCGCGGTGCCCAGCACGAACAGGGCGAACAGCAGGGCCAGCGGGCGAGTGTAGAAGCCCAGGATCAGCAGGATGCCGACCAGCAGTTCCATGATCACGGCAACGGCCGCCGCCAGCATGGGCGCGGGCGCGCCGAGGGAGGTCATGTAGCCGACCGTGCCTTCAAAACCGCTCAGCTTGCTCCAGCCGGAGAGCACGAACAGGATCATCAGCAGGATGCGGGCGAGTAGCAGGATGACGTCGCGTTGACCGTCGAGCAGGCTATAGCGCATGGCGGCGCTCCAGTGGACAGGGACAGGTTCCACTCTAGCAGCTGTGTGGCGGTTTTCCGGCGGGCATGAAAAAGGCGCCGCAAGGGCGCCTTGATCGACAGAAGATGGTGCGAGTGGCGGGACTCGAACCCGCAAGGCTCACGCCGACAGATTTTAAGTCTGCTGTGTATACCAATTCCACCACACTCGCACGATAGGCCGGCGCGCTGCATAGCGGCGGGGCCTGGGCAATCAGGCGCGCTTTATAACCCATTGTTATAGAAGCGTCAACTGGCCCTGGGGTTCAGGGTTCGATGCTGCGGGCGATGTCGCGCATGTCGCAGGCTGAGTGGCGCAGGGCATCGACATGCCCGTCCATGGCCTGTGCATCGGCCTCGTGAACCGAGTGACGCAGGAAGCGGGCATGGCCATCCAGGGCCTGGCACAGTTCGTCGAGTTCGCTGGCGTTGCGCACCAGATCCTCCTGCAGCCCTTGCATGCGAAAGTTCGAAGTCATGTCGGGTCCTCGTGGGATCGGGGCGGGGCCCACTATAGGCCAATTGACAGCATGCCGCCATTACGCCACTGTTCAGGCATTGGATCCAACGGGTCGTGTCGCCATGTCATCGCGTTCCTCCTATCCAGAGACAGCAAGGTGTGTACGCCCGAAGCTGTTCTGGCGGCTGCTGTTCCTGCTTGTCTGCCTGCTGGCGGCATTCCTGTACGCCGGCTTCATGAGCCTGGGCGGCTACCTGCTGATGCTTGGGTTCAACCTGGACCACCCCGAACCTCAACGCTTCCTGGCACTGGGCGGCGGCGTGTCGATCCTGTTGCTGGGGCTGTGGCTGTTGAAGGTGGCGATGCCGCGCCGGCTGGTGCCGACGGTGGTGGAGCGTGAGCACTGACGATCATCGCCTGAAGGACGGTGTCGGCGGGACTTTTGACTACGCTCAATATGTCCTTTCGTGGTGCTTGTGGAGCTTGCATGGTGTCGACAGACCGCCCCACCCATTCGGTAATGTCCGAGGCGCGCTACGAGCAATTGGTCCAGGCAGTGGTGGACTATGCCATCTACATGCTCGACCCGACCGGCCATGTGGTGTCGTGGAACGCGGGTGCGCAGCGAATCAAGGGTTATCGTGCCGATGAGGTGATCGGCCAGCATTTCTCGTTGTTCTTTACCGATCAGGACCGTGCTGAAGGGCGCCCACAACAACTGCTGCTCCAGGCCCTGGAAGAAGGCAAGGCGCAGGACGAGGGCTGGCGCGTGCGCAAGGATGGCACGCAGTTCTGGGCGCTGGCGGCGCTGGATGTGATCCGTGATGAGCATGGCGAGGTCATCGGCCTGGCCAAGGTCACCCGCGACATCACCGACCGCCGCGAATCCGCACTGCAACTGGACGCCATGCGCGTGCAGTTGTTCCAGGCGCAGAAGCTCGAAGCCTTGGGACAACTGACCGGAGGCCTGGCCCATGACTTCAACAACCTGCTGACGATCATCCTCAGCTCCGCCCGGCTGGCCCGCGGCAACCAGGACCCGGCACGCGTGCGGCGCCTGCTCGAGCATATTCTCGACGCCGGGCAGCGCGGTGCCCAACTGACCCAGCAACTGCTCAGTTTTGCCCGGCATCGGCAACTGAATGTCACCAGCATCGCTCCAGCCCAGGTGATCGACACCACACGCGGGCTGGCGGAGCACGCGTTGCCCAGGGACATCGAACTGCTGCTGCAGGTGCAGCCGGACCTGCCGCTGATCGAGGTGGACGCCGGGCAACTGCAGATGGTCCTGCTCAACCTGGTGTTCAATGCCCGCGATGCCATCGCGACGACGGGGCAGATCCACCTGACGGCCGAAAGCGTCCGCCTGGCCGGCGAGGTGGAGGGGCTGCATGGGCGCTTCGTGCGCTTCGATGTGCGTGATGACGGGCAGGGGATCGACCCCCAGGTCTTGCCACGGATCTTCGAGCCGTTCTTCACTACCAAGGCCTTCGGCAAGGGCACCGGTCTCGGCCTGAGCCAGGCCTATGGTTTCGCCCGCCAGAGTGATGGCGCGATCAGCGTGTCCAGCCGCCCCGGTGAAGGCACCTGCATGAGCTTGTACCTACCCGCCCGAATGGGCGACGATACCCCATCGAGCGACGGATAGACGACCATGGTAGAGCAACTCAAGCGACTGGCCACCGGCATCGAAGGGCTTGATGCGCTGCTCAAGGGCGGGCTGGTGGCCGGTGCCTCCTACATCGTCCAGGGGCACCCGGGCTCGGGCAAGACCATCCTCGCCAACCAGCTGGCCTGCAACCATGTGCGCGACGGTGGCCGGGTGCTGGTGGCGACCCTGCTCAGCGAGTCTCATGAGCGCTTGTTCCAGTACCTGTCGACGCTGAGCTTCTTCGACCCGGCGCTGGTCGGTGACAGCATCCAGTTCGTCAGCGCTTTCGATACCCTCGAGCAGGATGGCCTGGATGCGGTAGTCAGGCTGTTGCGTCAAGAGATTGCGCGGCAGCAGGCCACCTTGCTGGTCGTCGATGGCCTGCTCAACGCCCGCTCACGGGCGGAAACCAGCCTGGATACCAAGAAGTTCGTCTCCGAGCTGCAGGGGCATGCGGCGTTCGCCGGTTGCACGGTGCTGCTGCTGACCAGTGCACGGCTTGAGGAGGGCAGTCCCGAGCACACCATGGTCGACGGCGTGATAGAGCTGGGCGAACACCTGGTCGGCAGTACCGCGGTGCGGCATGTCCAGTTGCGCAAGACCCGCGGCAGCGGCGCGCTGTCTGGTCGCCACGAATGCCAGATCGATGAGTCGGGGTTGCAGGTCTATCCGCGCCTTGAAGCGCTCTACAGCCGCCCCAGCCAGCAGGGTGCGCAAACCCTGGCGCGGGTCGCCACCGGGGTTGCCGACCTGGACGGCATGCTCGGTGGCGGGCTGGCCGAAGCCTCGGTGAGCTTGCTGATGGGGCCATCCGGCGTGGGCAAGACGGCTTTGGGCATCGCGTTTCTCGCCGCCTCGACGAGGGCCGCACCGGGTCTGCATTTTGGATTTTACGAGACGCCGGCGCGACTGCGCCTGAAAGCGTCCGCACTGGGCTACGACTTGCCGGCGCTGGAGCGCGAGGGGGCGGTGCAACTGAGTTGGCAGCCGACCACCGAAGGCCTGCTGGATCAACTCGGCGCGCGCCTGCTGGCGCAGGTCGAGGCATTGGGCGCGCGACGCGTGGTGATCGACAGCCTGGGCGCCTTCGGCCGTTTGGCGCTGGAGCCCGCCCGCCTGAATGCGTTCTTCCGCGCGCTGACCGGCGAGCTGCGTGCCCGTGGCGTCACGGTGCTGCTGACCTGGGAGATGCGCGACATCTTCGGTGCGGAGATCACTGCGCCGGCTCCGGACCTGTCGAGCATCGTCGACAACCTGATCCTCATGCGCTTCGCCGAGCTCGACGCACAACTGCATCGCGCCCTGTCGATCATCAAGGTGCGTGACAGCGACCACGATCCGGCCTTGCAGGCATTGAACCTGGGGCCGACGGGCATCAGCCTGGCGCGGGCATTCGATGGCGCCAGCGGTGTGCTCAGCGGCTCGGCGACAACGCCAGGAGACCGCTGATGGGATGAGCAGCATCTTGATCGTCGACGACGAGTACCTGATCGCCGATATCCTGGGATTCGCTCTGGAGGATGAGGGCTACCTGGTGGAAAAGGCCAGCAATGGGCGCAAGGCGCTGGAGGCCTTGAGAGAAAAGCGCGTGGACCTGGTGATCACCGACTACATGATGCCGGTGCTCAATGGCGAGGAACTGTTGAATGCGATTCGTGACGAGCTGCAGCTGACGGACCTGCCGGTGATCCTCATGAGCGGTGCCCAGGCCAGCCAGGGCCGGACCTGCCCAGGAAGGTTCGCGGCAGTGTTCGACAAACCCTTCGACATGGACCGAATGATCGCCACGGTACGCGAACTGCTCGGCGCCTGAGGTTCGCAAGAGGCTCCCCGCATGGGCGGGCAATCGATCAGGCGCATCCGTGCGGCATGATGCGGTTGGTTTGAGGTTACTCGTCGTTGCTTTTTTCCGGCGCCGGGCTGCCGGCCTGGATTCGCTTGTAGATCTCTTCACGGTGCACCTGGACATCCTTCGGTGCATCGATACCGATCCTCACCTGCATCCCCTTGACGCCCAGAATGGTGACTTTGATGTCATCGTCGATGACGATGCTTTCGCCAACCTTGCGTGTGAGTATCAGCATGTAGTTCTCCTTGGTGATGTAGAAAACCGCCGAGCCTGATGGTCTGCGGTGGGAGCCTGTCCCTCTTCCTTCTCATTAAAGACGCTTTCGGCGGATAGTAATTCCCCGACAGACAAATTCTGTTATCGATCTTTAGTTGCAGGTGCCAGTGGGGGTGCTACGCCTTCCGCTGGCCAAGGTGCTCGGTGGCAAGGATAGGGTGCTTGGGTCAATATGGGAAATTTCTCTGCTCGATGAGCTAAATAGTTGGGGTCAATGATCGTTTTGGCGCGCAAGCGCCTGGAGAAAGCGCAGCAGTGACACTTCCTCGAGTTCCAGGCCCTTGCGCGCCCGCGCGCGGGGCAGGTCTGCCAGGCGTCCGAGTTGGAAGTGTTCGAGGATGGCGGGGTGGATGTAGCAGCGTCGGCAAACCGCTGGCGTGTTGCCCAGTCGCGCCGCCACCTGGCGGACGGTGTCGGCGACCTGGCGCCTGGCCTCGCTGTCGGGTTCCCAGGCCAGTGGCCGCAGCAGGCTCAGGGCAAGGCTGCTGCCGGCCCAGGTGCGGTAGTCCTTGGCGGTGAAGTCGGCGCCGGTCAGTTGCTGGAGAAACTGGTTGACCTCGGTCGAGCCGATGCCATGGCGCTGGCCCTGTTCGTCCAGGTACTGGAACAAGGCTTGGCCGGGCAATTCCATGCAGCGCTTGACCAGCCCGGCCAGGCGCCGGTCGGTCAGGGTGACGTTGTGCTCGACACCGCGCTTGCCACGGAACTGAAAGCGAATTTGGCTACCCTTGACCTGTACATGGCGGGTGTTGAGCGTGGTCAGTCCGTAGGAGCGATTGGCGCGTAGGTATTGGCGGTTGCCGATGCGGATCAGCGTACTGTCGAGCAGGCTGATCACCAGCGCCATGATCTTCTCCCGGCCCAGCCCCGGGCAGGCCAGGTGCGCATCCAGTTGCTTGCGCAGCTTCGGCAGGGCTTCGGCGAAGGCCAGCATGCGCCCGTACTTGTGCTGGTCGCGCAGCTCGCGCCATTGCGTGTGGTAGCGGTACTGCTTGCGCCCCCGGGCATCCCGGCCGGTGGCCTGCAGGTGGCCCTGCGGGTCGGCACAGATCCACACATCGGTGTAGGCCGGCGGGATCACCAGGGCTGCGATGCGCGCCAGTGTGTCGGCATCGCGGACACGCTGGTTGCTTGCGTCGAAATAATGAAAGCGATCGCGCCAGCGCCGCCGGGTCAAGCCGGGCTGGCTGTCATCGACATAGTGCAGGGCGGCAGGCAGCGGGCAGTCGGGCATGGGGGCGGTCCATGAAGAGCATTCTTGCTGCAATGGACAGCGCCCGTTGCGTCATTGCTCAGCCCAGCAGCGCTACCGACTTGATCTGCGCCCACAGCATCTGACCCGGCTGCACCGCGAGCTGGTCCGCCGAATAGCGGGTGATGCGCGCCAGCAGGGCGTTGCCGGCGGCGTCCAGGCTGACCAGCACATGGGCCGGGTTGTCCGCCGGGCGGCATTCGCGGACTTGCACCGGCAGGCGATTGAGGATGCTCGAGGCGCTATCGGCGGTCAGTGCCAGGCTGACATCCCGGGCCTGGACCTTGAGCCGCAGGGTGCTGCCCATGTGCAGCCCCGGGTGGGCGATGCGCAAGCGCTGGCCGTCACCGCCGGGCAGGCGTAGCTCGAACAACTGGTAATGCGGGTCGTGGCCTACCACCACGCCTTCGAGCACCACGCCGGCATCCTCGCCCTGGGCCAGCGGCAGGTCGAGGCGCGCCAGGGTCTGGCCGATCGGCCCGCTGGCCACGGCCTTGCCCTGTTCGAGCAGGACCAGGTGGTCGGCCAGGCGCGCCACTTCGTCCTGGGCATGGCTGACGTAGATCAGCGGAATGTCCAGTTCGTCGTGCAGGCGTTCCAGGTACGGCAGGATCTCGCGCTTGCGCGCGCTGTCCAGCGCGGCCAGGGGTTCGTCCATCAGCAGCAGCCGTGGGCTGCTGAGCAGGGCCCGGGCGATACCGACCCGCTGCGCCTCGCCACCGGACAGGGTCGCCGGCTTGCGTGCCAGCAGGTGGCCGATGCCCAGCAGTTGGCAGGCCTGCTCCTGGCTGATCTTGCGCGCCTCGGGGGCGACGCGGCGCCAGCCGAACTCGAGGTTGCCGCGCACCGACAGGTGCGGGAACAGGCTGGCCTCCTGGAACACGTAGCCTACCGGTCGCTGGTGCGGCGGGATGAAGTGCCCGCGCGCGCTGTCTTCCCAGACCTCGCCATTGACCTCGATGTAGGCGCTGGCGGCCCGCTCCAGGCCGGCCAGGCAACGCAGGCACGAGGTCTTGCCCGAGCCGGAATGGCCGAACAGGGCGCTGATGCCGCGTCCGGGCAGGTTCAGGTCGACGTCCAGGGTGAAGTCGTCACGCGCCAGTTTCAGACGCGCCTGTATAGATGTACTCATGTCAGCTCCAGCCGGCCTTGCTGCGACGGCCTGCATAGAGCATCAGCAGCACCAGGAACGAGAACACCAGCATGGCTCCGGCCAGCCAGTGCGCCTGGCTGTATTCCATGGCTTCGACGTGATCGAAGATCTGCACCGAGACCACCCGGGTCTTGTCGGGAATATTGCCGCCGATCATCAGCACCACGCCGAACTCGCCCACGGTATGGGCGAAGCCAAGAATGCTGGCAGTGATGAAGCCGGGGCGCGCCAGCGGCAGCACCACGTGGATGAAGGTATCCCATGGGCTGGCGCGCAGGGTGGCGGCCACCTCCAGCGGGCGTTGGCCGATGGCGCCGAAGGCGTTCTGCAAGGGCTGCACCACGAAGGGCATGGAGTACACCACCGAGCCGATCACCAGCCCGGTGAAGCTGAACACCACGCTGCCCAGGCCCAGGGCCTGGGTGGCCTGGCCTATCCAGCCATGGGGGCCGAGGGCCATCAGCAGGTAAAAGCCGATCACGGTCGGTGGCAGCACCAGCGGTAGGGCCACCACCGCGCCGATCGGTCCGCGCAGCCAGGAGCGTGTGCGCGCCAGCCACCAGGCGATGGGCGTGCCCAACAGCAGGAGGATGGCGGTGGTCAGGCTGGCCAGCTTGATGGTCAACCAGATCGCGCCCAGGTCACCGGCGTCGAGCGGCATCAGAGCTCATAGCCATAGGACTTGATCACCGCCGCGGCCTTCGGGCCCTTGAGGTAGTCGACCAGGGCCTTGGCGGCCGGGTTGTCCTTGCCTTTGTTGAGAATCACCGCGTCCTGGCGGATCGGGTCATGCAGCTCGGCGGGCACGATCCAGGCGGAGCCTTCGCTGACCTTGCCATCCTTGTAGACCTGCGACAGGGCGACGAAGCCCAGCTCGGCATTGCCGGTGGAAACGAACTGGAAGGCCTGGGTGATGTTCTGGCCTTCGACGATCTTCGCCTTGGTGGCTTCGGTCAGCTTGAGCTTGTCCAGCACCTGGGTGGCGGCCAGGCCATAGGGCGCGGCCTTGGGGTTGGCAATGGACAGGTGCTTGTATTCGTTCTTCTTCAGCACGTCGCCCTTGGCGTCGACGTAGCCCGGCTTGGCCGACCACAGCGCCAGGGTGCCGATGGCGTAGGTGAAGCGCGAGCCCGCGACGATTTCCTTTTCCTGCTCGAGCTTGGCCGGGGTGCTGTCGTCGGCGGCGAGGAACACTTCGAACGGCGCGCCATTCTTGATCTGTGCGTAGAACTGGCCGGTAGCACCGTAGGCGGCAACCAGCTTGTGGCCGGTGTCCTTCTCGAAGTCCTTGGCGATGGCCTGGATGGGCGCTGTAAAGTTGGCCGCTACGGCGACCTGGACTTCCTCGGCCTGGGCGGCGTTGACGGCGATCAGGGTGGCCAGGGCGCTTAAGGCCAGGTGGGACAGACGAATACGCATGTAAACGGCTCCTAGGGGCGGCGGATTATCGTTATGGCTTTAACTATATAGCGATACGCCATCTGTCGGGAAGAGGGTGTCTGAAAGTTTCCTGATCTATGGGTCAGCTTTTTGTTGGCCGCCCGGCAATGGCTCGGGTCAGCTCACCCGCCGGCATGTGACGCCCAAGGCGCAGCGCCTGTCCGGACCACAGGTTGCTGAAATCGGCGTTGCCCTGTGGGTCGGTGATCGCCCGCAGTGGCATCAGCGCGCCACCGGCCAGCGGGAAGCGCGGGGCGAGGGCGCTCATCGGCCCCAGCTCGCGCATCAGGCGGTTGTTGATGCCACGCGCCGGGCGGCCGGTGAACAGGTTGGTCAGCGCTGTATCGTTGGCGGACGCGTTGTCCAGCGCGCGGCGGTGCGCCGGCGACACCTTGGCCTCTGGGCAGAACAGGTACGCAGTACCGACCTGCACCGCCGAAGCGCCCAGGGCCAGGGCGGCGACCAGGCCGCGATGGTCGCCGACACCACCCGCCGCGATCACCGGCAACTGCACGGCATCCACAACTTGGGGCACCAGGGCGAAGGTGCCGATCTGGCTGTTGATGTCGCTGCCGAGGAACATGCCGCGATGGCCGCCGGCCTCGTAGCCCATGGCGATGATCGCGTCGCAGCCGTGCTGCTCAAGCCACCGCGCTTCCTCCACCGTGGTGGCGCTGGACAGCACCTTGGCCCCGGCTGCCTTGACCCTTCGCAGCAGCTCGGGCGCCGGCAGGCCGAAGTGGAAACTGACCACCTCCGGGCGCAGTTCCTCCACCAGCTGGCAGCTCTGTTCGTCGAAGGGCGCGCGATTGGACACCGGCGTCGGCGCCTCGAAGTCCGCGCCGACTTCCTCGTAGTAGGGTTTGAGCGCCTGCTTCCAGCGGGCGTCGCGGTCGGGGTCGGGCGCCGGCGGCTGGTGGCAGAAGAAGTTCAGGTTGAGCGGGCCCCGGCAGGCGGCGCGAAAGGCCTCGATCTCGCCGCGCACCTGCTCGGCGGTGAGCATGGCGCAGGGCAGGGCGCCGAGGCCGCCGGCGTTGCCGACGGCAATGGCCATGGCCGAACCGCTGGCGCCGGCCATGGGCGCCTGGAGAATGGGCAGCTCGATACCCAGCAGGTCGAGGATGCGGCGGTCTTGCCAGGTGCTCATGGGCGACTCCTTGAGTGCGGGGCGTGCTGCGTGGTTACAAGGCCTTGCTGACCTGGATGTCGCTGATCTTGTCGACGTCGTCGCCGTGGATCTTGCGCAGCGCTTGCTGCGCCTGCTCGAGGGAGGCATCGGGCATCTGGGCGAAGTCCCAGCGGCGCTCGCCGTCGAGCTTGTACTTGATCACGTATTTGATGGTCTGGGTCATGCGGCTATCCAAGTGTTATCCGAGTTTCGACGACGAGCGACGGACGATCTTGATCTTGTGGCTGAGGGCCGGCTTGCGCGTCACCGAGATCGGGCGAGTGGTCACGGTGTCGATGGTGATGTTCCAGAAGCCTGTGCTGGGCACGGTGATCTTCGCCGGGAAGCGCTCGAAGTGGCCGCCGTGGTAGGTGTGGCGCCCGCCATTCTTGAAGCTGCGGAAGTTGGCGTCGTTCATCAGGCGGATGTTGCAGCGCTGGGAGCACTCGATGACGACGATGTCGTCTTCGTTCAGGTGCTCGCGCTGGTGTACGAATTTCATGGGGAGCTCCGCAAGGATTGGTTCAGCAAACGCGAAAGATACCACGATGTGAGGTTACACTTGCGCCCGGGCTGGCCAAGCCAAGGAGATTTCTGCCAGACGTGGGAGCAAAACCGCCTGGATGTGGTCAGAGGATGACTTTGCAGATGCTGGAGACGATGTAGATGAAATGGGTGTTAGCGGCGGTATCGTTGGCCTTGGGGGGCTGTGTCAGCGTGACGGAACTCGAGCAGTCCCACGCGACGCTGGATGTGATCTCCGGCAAGACGCCGCGCGAATATGCCGATTGCGTCAAGCGCAAGCTGGCCGACACGCGTGATCCCTTGCAGGAAGAGGTACGGGGCGATGGCCTGCGCCTGACCGTGCCGCAGAAGGTGTCGGCCGGTGTCGGTCCCGCGGCGCTGCTCGATATCGACAAGCGCGGCAGCGGCAGCGCGATCAAGGTGTATGAACGGCTGAACAACTTCCCGCTGCGCCTGGGTGATGTGCGTACTTCGGCGACCCAGTGCATCTCCGGTTCTTGATCCAGCTCAGTTAATCGGCGATTAGCTGGCGGTTTGCCACTTTCCTTCCCGGTGACGCGTTGTCGCACGTCGGGGATTAGGCCTAGTATTTCTGGGCTTATATCGTTTGAGCCTAAGCTTATAACAAGGAAATGGAGCCTCCGTGATGAAACCCCTGAGCCATGTCGTGATCGGCAGCCTGCTGATCTTGGCCTGGCCCTCGGCGCACGCTGCCGATGGCCAGAAAATCTTCAACCAGGGCGGGCAGAACCCCGCCGCCATGGCCTGCCTGGGCTGTCATGGCCCGGACGGCAAGGGTATCGCCGCCGCCGGCTTTCCCCGTCTCGCCGGCCTGCCTGCCGGCTATCTCAGCAAGCAGTTGCACGACTTTCGCAGCGCCAGCCGCAAGCAGCCAGTGATGGAGCCGCTGGCCAAGGCCCTGGACGATGCCGAAATCGAGGCGGTCAGCGCCTATCTGGCCAAGCTGCCGGCCGATGCCGCGGCGGACACGCGTCGCCAGCAGATCGCCAACGATCCGGTGGCCCGCCTGGCCATCTACGGCGACTGGAGCCGGCTGATCCCTGGTTGCGTGCAGTGTCATGGCCCGGGTGGCAGCGGCGTCGGCGAGCACTTCCCGCCGCTGGCCGGGCAGCCCGCCGCTTACCTGGTGACGCAACTCAATGCCTGGCGCGATGGCAGCCGCAGCAATGATCCCAACCAGTTGATGGTCAACGTGGCCAAGGCGATGACCGATGCCGAGGTCAAGGCGGTCGCCGACTACTTCGCCCAACCGGCCAGCCAGGAGGTCAAGCCATGAAAGCCCTGATGCCAACCCTGCTGCTGGTCATGGGCACTGCCCAAGCCGCCCCCATCGCCATGGAAGACCAGTCCCAGCTCAAGGTCCCGGGCGTGCAGGCCGCCCCGCAGTTCGTACCGCCGGCGGAAAGCGCGATCCCGGATAACGCCTTCGGCAAGATGATCCGTGAAGGCCACGCGCTGTTCGTCGATACTCGACGATTGATGCCCGACGCGGTCGGCAACGGCATGAACTGCAGCAACTGCCACCTCGACCAGGGACGTATGCCACATTCCGCGCCATTGTGGGGCGCCTACCCAATGTACCCGGCGTATCGCAAGAAGAACGACAAGGTCAACACCTTCGCCGAGCGCATCCAGGGCTGCTTCACCTTCAGCATGAACGGCAAGCCGCCGGCGGCCGACAGCCCACAGATGACCGCGTTGAGCGTTTACGCCTACTGGCTGTCGACCCAGGCGCCGACAGGCGTGGAAATCGCCGGTCGCGGCTACCCGGAGGTGCCCAGGCCCGAAGGTGGTTATGACTTCAAGCGCGGCAAGCAGGTGTATGACGAGCAATGCGCGATCTGTCACGGTGGCAATGGCGAAGGGCAGAAGGTGGCCGGGGAGTATGTGATGCCGCCGCTGTGGGGCAAGGATTCCTACAACTGGGGCGCCGGCATGCACCGGATCAATACCGCAGCGTCGTTCATCAAGTACAACATGCCATTGGGCAAGCCTGGCAGCCTCAGTGATCAGCAGGCCTGGGACGTGGCCGCGTGGATCAACCGCCATGAGCGACCGCAGGATCCGCGGCTGGTCGAAGGCTCGATCGAGAAGACCCGGCTCAAGTTCCATGCCAACGACGGGGTCAACCTGTATGGGCAGAAGGTCGATGGCGTGCTGATCGGGCAGGGGATCGGCGGCTGAGCCACGGTCATCGCGGGGCATCTTCGAGAGCGCGGGCCTGCCCCGCGATGACGCTGTCGGTCGCCTGAAATTCACACCCTGGCGGAACTATCTACACTGGAATATCTCTATGATGGCATCGGCCAGCGCGGGGGGCATTGTAAGGTGAACGCCGCCTGATTAGACTGCGCCGAATTTCGTACGCAAAGCCCTTGTTAAGGACGTATATGATCAAGAAATGCTTGTTCCCGGCAGCCGGTTACGGCACCCGCTTCCTGCCCGCTACCAAAGCCATGCCCAAGGAAATGCTGCCGGTGGTCAACAAGCCACTGATCCAGTATGGCGTTGAAGAAGCGCTGGACGCTGGCCTCAACGAGATCTCCATCGTCACCGGCCGTGGCAAGCGCGCCCTGGAAGACCACTTCGACATCAGCTACGAGCTGGAAAACCAGATCAAGGGTACCGACAAGGAAAAATACCTGGTAGGCATCCGCCGACTGCTCGACGAGTGCTCGTTCTCCTACACCCGCCAGACAGAAATGAAAGGCCTGGGCCACGCGATCCTCACCGGTCGTCCGCTGATCGGCGACGAGCCATTCGCCGTGGTACTGGCCGACGACCTGTGCGTCAACCTCGAAGGTGACGGCGTGCTCAAGCAGATGGTCAAGCTGTACAAGCAGTATCGCTGCACCATCGTGGCGATCATGGAAGTCGACCCGCAGGAAACCAGCAAGTACGGCGTGATCGCCGGTGACCTGATTGGTGACGACCTGTACCGCGTACGCAACATGGTCGAGAAGCCGAAACCGGAAGATGCACCGTCGAACCTGGCGATCATCGGCCGCTACATCATGACCCCGGACATCTTCAAGCTGATCGAGGAAACCGAACCGGGCAAGGGCGGTGAAATCCAGATCACCGACGCATTGATGAAGCAGGCCCAGGACGGCTGTGTGATTGCCTACAAGTTCAAGGGCAAGCGTTTCGACTGCGGTGGCGCCGAAGGTTACATCGAAGCGACCAACTTCTGCTTCGAGAACTTCTACAAGACCGGCAAGGCTTACTGAGTCCCCGGTGTTGTGTGAAAAGCCACCTTCGGGTGGCTTTTTTGTTTGCGGCGGACAACGGCGCTATGCTGGGCGCCTGCCTAGGAGAGTGAATACATGGCCTACGATTTTGATCTGTTCGTGATTGGCGCCGGTTCCGGCGGTGTGCGCGCGGCACGTTTCGCTGCGGGGTTCGGTGCGAAAGTGGCGGTGGCCGAGAGCCGCTACCTCGGCGGCACGTGCGTCAACGTCGGGTGCGTACCGAAGAAGCTGCTGGTGTACGGCGCCCATGTCGCCGACGAACTGGAACAGGCCGCGGGCTTCGGCTGGACCCTGGAAGAGGGGCATTTCGACTGGGGCACGCTGATCGCCAACAAGAACCGCGAGATCGAGCGCCTCAACGGCATCTATCGCAACCTGTTGGTCAACAGTGGCGTGACCTTGCTGCAGGGCCATGCGCGCCTGACCGGCGCCCATGAGGTGGAAGTCGAGGGCCAGCGTTACAGCGCCGCGCATATCCTCATCGCCACCGGCGGCTGGCCGCAGGTGCCGGACATACCCGGCAAGGAGCTGGCGATCACCTCCAATGAAGCCTTCTACCTCAAGGACCTGCCGCGCCGGGTACTGGTGGTGGGCGGCGGCTACATCGCCGTGGAGTTCGCCGGCATCTTCCAGGGCCTGGGTGCCGACACCACGCTGCTGTACCGCGGCGAGCTGTTCCTGCGTGGCTTCGACGGCTCGGTGCGTACCCACCTGAAGGAAGAGCTGGAGAAGCGCGGCCTGGACCTTGAGTTCAACGCCGACATCCAGCGCATCGACAAGCTCGAGGATGGTAGCCTCAAGGCCACCCTCAAGGACGGTCGCGAGCTGGTCGCCGACTGCATCTTCTACGCCACCGGGCGCCGGCCGATGCTGGATAACCTGGGCCTGGAAAACACCGGCGTCGAACTGGACCCGCGTGGCTTCATCCGCGTCGACGAGCAGTACCAGACCACCGAACCGTCGATCCTGGCCATCGGCGACGTCATCGGTCGTGTGCAGCTCACCCCCGTGGCCCTGGCCGAAGGCATGGCCGTGGCCCGGCGCCTGTTCAAGCCAGAGCAGTACCGCACGGTCGACTACCAGAACATCCCGACTGCGGTATTCAGCCAGCCGCCGATCGGCACCGTGGGCCTGACCGAGGAGCAGGCGCTGGCCGCCGGGCACAAGGTGCAGATCTTCGAGAGCCGCTTCCGCGCGATGAAGCTGACCCTCACCGATATCCAGGAAAAGACCCTGATGAAGCTGGTGGTCGACGCAGAAACCGACAAGGTGCTGGGCTGCCACATGGTCGGGCCGGATGCCGGCGAGATCATCCAGGGCCTGGGGATCGCCCTGAAGGCAGGTGCGACCAAGCAGCAGTTCGACGAGACCATCGGCGTGCACCCGACCGCCGCGGAAGAGTTCGTGACCATGCGCACCGTCACCCGCTGATACGCGTTTATCCCGGATCGCGGGGCAAACCCGCTCCCACGCCTGAAAATGTCCCGGCGTGGGAGCGGGCTTGCCCCGCAATGCATTTTGCCCCCGCAATCCTTTGCTCAGCCCAATCCCTTCTATTAATAATCCCGCCTTATAGCCAAAACCAATCACCAGCATGAGCTTTGCCAATGAGCCTTCATCGGGACCAGCGGTTAGGATTCTCTCCGTCAACTGATTTCAACCCATGAAGGAGCGTCTCTCATGCCAATCATCAACAGCCAGGTCAAACCGTTCAACGCCACTGCTTTCCACAATGGCGAATTCGTCCAGGTCAGCGAAGCCGACCTGAAAGGCAAGTGGTCCGTCGTGTTCTTCTACCCGGCCGACTTCACCTTTGTCTGCCCGACCGAACTGGGTGACCTTGCTGACAACTACGCTGAGTTCCAGAAACTGGGCGTGGAAATCTACGGTGTGTCCACCGACACCCACTTCACCCACAAGGCCTGGCACGATACCTCGGACACCATCGGCAAGATCAAGTACCCGCTGATCGGTGACCCGACCCACGTCATCTCGCGCAACTTCGACGTGCTGATCGAAGAAGCCGGCCTGGCCGATCGCGGTACCTTCGTGATCAACCCGGAAGGTCAGATCAAGATCGTCGAAATCAACGACGGTGGTGTAGGCCGTGACGCCAGCGAGCTGCTGCGCAAGGTCAAGGCTGCCCAGTACGTTGCCGCTCACCCAGGCGAAGTCTGCCCGGCCAAGTGGAAAGAAGGCGAGGCCACTCTCGCGCCGTCGCTGGACCTGGTCGGCAAGATCTAAGGCGAAGCCTCTGATCATGCGCCAAGCGCGGGCGGTAGACAGCCGCCAAAGCTGAAGCAGTTACCGCCCCGTAAAAACGCCCGGGCGATCTCGTCTGGGCGTTTTTGTATCCGAGTTTTGAAAAAAAGGAATCGCCCGTATGTTGGACGCCACGCTTAAATCGCAACTGAAAACCTACCTGGAGCGGGTCACCCAGCCGATCGAGATCGTTGCCTCCCTCGACGACGGCGCGAAATCCCGCGAACTGCATGACCTGCTGGTGGAAATCGCCGGTCTGTCGAACCTCATTACCTTCAGTGCGGATGGCAACGACGCCCGTCGTCCTTCGTTCTCGCTGAACCGCCCGGGAGCCGGGATCAGCTTGCGTTTCGCCGGCATCCCCATGGGCCACGAATTCACCTCCCTGGTGCTGGCGTTGCTGCAGGTCGGCGGCCACCCCTCCAAGGCCAGTGCCGAAGTGATCGAGCAGATCCAGGCGCTGGAAGGCGAGTTCACCTTCGAAACCTACTTCTCGCTGTCGTGCCAGAACTGCCCGGACGTGGTCCAGGCGCTGAACCTGATGGCGGTGCTCAACCCCAATGTGCGTCATGTCGCCATCGACGGCGCGCTGTTCCAGGATGAAGTCGAAGCCCGCAAGGTCATGGCGGTGCCGAGCATCTACCTGAACGGTGAAGTGTTCGGCCAGGGCCGCATGGGCCTGGAAGAAATCCTCGGCAAGATCGACACCAATGCTGGCGCTCGCCAAGCCGAGAAGATCAACGCCAAGGATGCCTTCGACGTGCTGGTGGTCGGGGGCGGCCCGGCCGGCGCCGCCGCCGCGATCTACGCCGCGCGCAAAGGCATTCGCACCGGTGTTGCTGCCGAGCGCTTCGGTGGCCAGGTGCTCGACACCCTGGCGATCGAGAACTTCATCTCGGTGCAGGAGACCGAAGGGCCGAAGCTGGCCACGGCCCTGGAAGAGCACGTCAAGCAATACGACGTCGACATCATGAACCTGCAGCGCGGCGAAGCGCTGATCCCGGGCACCGATGGCGGCCTGCACGAAGTACGCCTGGCCGGTGGCGCCTCGCTCAAGGCCAAGACCGTGATCCTCGCCACTGGCGCTCGCTGGCGTGAGATGAACGTACCGGGTGAGCAGCAATACCGCGCCCGTGGCGTGGCCTACTGCCCGCACTGCGACGGCCCGCTGTTCAAGGGCAAGCGCGTGGCGGTGATCGGCGGTGGCAACTCCGGCGTGGAAGCGGCCATCGACCTGGCCGGCGTCGTCGCCCAGGTGACCCTGATCGAATTCGACAGCCAGCTGCGCGCCGATGCCGTTCTGCAGCGCAAGCTGCACAGCCTGCCGAACGTCAAGGTGATCACCAGCGCGTTGACCACCGAGGTGGTCGGCGATGGCGAGAAGGTCACCGGCCTGCGCTACAAGGACCGCACCAACGACGCGTCGCACGACCTGGCGCTGGAAGGGATCTTCGTGCAGATCGGCCTGCTGCCGAACACCGATTGGCTCAAGGGCACGGTCGAGCTGTCGTCGCGTGGCGAGATCATCGTCGACGCCAAGGGCCAGACCAGCATCCCGGGCGTGTTCGCCGCCGGTGATGTGACCACCGTGCCTTACAAGCAGATCGTCATCGCCGTGGGCGAGGGGGCCAAGGCCTCGCTGGCGGCCTTCGATCATCTGATCCGCACCTCGGCGCCAGCCTGATCGCCAGGCGCCGCACATGAAAACGCCGCCATTCCCCGAGGGATGGCGGCGTTTTCATTGCCGGGCGGTAACGCCGCGATCAGGCGCCGCGTTGTTCCATTGCCTGGCACGCTGCAGCGGTGAACAGCACGTCGGTGGAGGAGTTCAGCGCGGTTTCCGCCGAGTCCTGCAGCACGCCGATAATGAAACCGACCGCCACCACTTGCATGGCGATCTCGCTGGGGATGCCGAACAGGCTGCAGGCCAGCGGAATCAGCAGCAGCGAGCCGCCGGCCACGCCTGATGCGCCACAAGCGCAAACCGCCGCCACCACGCTGAGCAGCACCGCGGTCGGCAGGTCCACCGGGATACCCAGGGTGTGCACGGCGGCCAGGGTCAGCACGGTGATGGTGATCGCCGCGCCGGCCATGTTGATGGTCGCGCCCAGCGGGATCGACACCGAATAGGTATCCTCATGCAGGCCGAGTTTTTCCGACAGCGCCAGGTTGACCGGGATGTTGGCCGCCGAGCTGCGGGTGAAGAACGCGGTGATGCCGCTCTCGCGCAGGCACAGCAAGGTCAGCGGGTAGGGGTTGCGGCGGATCTTCCAGAACACGATCAGCGGGTTCATCACCAGCGCCACGAACAGCATGCAGCCGATCAGCACGCCGAGCAGGTGCAGGTAGCCGAGCAGCGCGTCCAGGCCCGATTGCGCCAGGGTGGCGCTGACCAGGCCGAAGATACCCAGCGGGGCGAAGCGGATCACCACGCGCACGATCAGGGTCACGCCGTTGGACAGGTCCTCGACCACGGTGCGGGTGGTGTCGTTGGCATGGCGCAGGGCCACGCCCAGGCCGATGGCCCAGGTCAGCACGCCGATGAAGTTGGCGTTGAGCAGCGCGTTGACCGGGTTGTCCACGGCGCTGAGCAGCAGGTTCTGCAACACCTCGCCGATACCGCCGGGGGCGCTCAGCGTGGCGTCGCTGGCGCTCAGTGCCAGGTTGGACGGGAACAGCATGCTCGCCGTCACGGCCACCACCGCTGCGGCGAAGGTGCCCAGCAGGTACAGCCAGAGGATCGGGCGGATATGGGTTTCCTGGCCATGGCGGTGGTTGGCGATCGAAGCCATCACCAGGATGAACACCAGCACCGGCGCCACGGCCTTCAGGGCGCTGACGAAGACCTTGCCGAGGAACGCCAGGTCGCGGGCCACGGCCGGGGCGAGCAGGGCGAGGAGAATGCCGGCCACCAGGCCGATGCAGATCTGCGTCACCAGGCCGGTGCGGTTGATGAGGCGGAGGATGGGGGTCATGTGCAGCGCAATCCAGTTACGTGAAAGCGCGCGACTTTATCACAGACCCGCAGGGCATATCGTGGCAACGGGCCTGTCCCGCGATCACCGGCCGACCTACCAGTGAAACAACTCCCGCCGCGCGCCCTCGGTGATCGCCAGGATCCCCGGGTGCTTGACCTTGCGCTCTACCGAAATGGCGTAGAACGACTCGTTCACGGCCTCGGTCTGGCCGATCAGCCGCACGCCGTACTGGCGGCAGACTTCCTCGGCGATCACGCTGGGGGCGACGAAGATGCCGCTGCCCGACTGGCCGAAGGCCTGCATCAGCGCGCTGTCGTCGAACTCGCCGACGATGCGCGGCTGCACCTGCTGCTCGGCCAGCCAGCGCAGCAGCCGGCTACGCACCACGGTCTCCTGGCCGGGGATCAGCAACGGTGCGTCGTCCAGGCAGGCGGGGAAGGGCCGGTCGAGGCGATCGGCCAGCGTGGGCGTGGCGAAGAAGCTCAGGCCGCATTCGCCGAGTTTCTGGCTGTAGCCCTTGATGTCCAGGTGGCTGGGCATGGGGCTATCGGAGATCACCAGGTCCAGGCGCTGGATCGCCAGGTCCGCCAGCAGCCGTTCGAGCTTGTCCTCGCGGCAGCTGATGCGCAGCACCTCGTCCAGCTCCATGGTCGGCGCCAGCAAGCGGTAGACGATGGACTTGGGCACCACGTCGGCCACCCCCACGCGAAACAGAATCTGCTCCTGTGGCCCGGCCCGCAGCATGGCTTCCAGCTCGCCGCCGATCTGGAACATCTGCTCGGCGTAGACCAGCGCCTGGCGCCCGGTCTCGGTCAGCTCCAGCTGGCGGCCGACGCGCTGGAACAGCTCCAGGTTCCAGGTCTGCTCGAACAGGCTGATCTGGCCGCTGATGGTCTGCGGGGTGAGGTTCAGCTGCTCGCTGGCGCGGGCGATGCTGCCGGTCTTGGCCACGGCCCAGAAATAGTGGAGCTGGCGGTAGTTGAGCATGGCCTGCCTCAGTTCGGAAAAACCGAAGTATACACGCCGAAAAAACGAATTTTCCGGATGTTTCAGTCTCTTTAGAATGCCTCCCCATCAGGCGCATGGCGCGCCGCCCGGCATTCGACAAGCGAGGACCCCATGCTACAACTCAAATCCATTGGTACACCGCTGGTGCTGGCACTGGCCCTGCTCGCCATGTCCGGTTGCGACCAGGCCGAGAAATCCGCCCAGCAGATGCTCGACCAGGCCGCCGAAACCGCCAAGCAGGCCATCGACAAGACCAACGACGCCGCCCAGCAGGCCCTGAGCGACGCCATCGGCGGCGATGCCGAGAAGGCCAAGGCCGAAGACGACAAGAAAGACACCCAGGACATCTGAGAGCAGGACTGACCAATGGAATATTTGCTGGAACTCGCCGCAAGCCCTACCGCCTGGGTTGCCCTCGCCACCCTGGTGGCCATGGAGGTCGTGCTTGGCATCGACAACCTGATCTTCATCTCCATCCTCACCAACAAGCTGCCTGAGCAATACCGCTCCAAGGCACGGCGTATCGGTATCAGCATGGCCCTGGTCATGCGCCTGGCGCTGCTCAGTACCGTGGCCTGGATCGTCCAGCTGACGGAGCCTGTGGTCGAGGTGTTCGGCCACACGTTCTCGTGGAAGGACATGATCCTCATCGCCGGTGGCCTGTTCCTGCTGTGGAAGGCGACCAAGGAGATCCATGAAAGCGTCGACCCTCACGGCGCCAAGGAAGAGTCCAAGGTTGGCAGCACCGTGACCATCGGCTTCACCGCAGCGATTTTCCAGATACTGCTGCTGGACATCGTCTTCTCGATCGACAGCATCATCACCGCCGTGGGCATGACCGAGCACCTGCCGATCATGATCATCGCCGTGATCAGCGCCGTCATCGTGATGCTGGTAGCCGCCGACCCGCTGGCCAAGTTCATCAACGACAACCCGACCGTGGTGATGCTGGCCCTGGGCTTCCTGATCATGATCGGCATGACCCTGATCGCCGAAGGTTTCGGCGCACATGTGCCGAAAGGTTATGTGTATGCGGCCATGGCGTTCTCCACGGCGATCGAGATCCTCAACATCCTGGCGCGTCGGGCACGCCTGAAGCGTGAGGCGGCCGAGGGCAACTGAGCCGCAAGCTACAAATGATAATAAGCAAGAGGGAGCCTGGGCTCCCTCTTGTCGTTCATGGCTCGAGGTGTGTAGATGCTGTCAATGAGCCCCGGCATGGCGTCGGACACGGCGCATGGGCTGGGCCTTGGCCAGTGCATGGGGTGGCAGGTGATGAGGGTGGGAATGCCGGCGCACGATGCGCAACACCCCCCAGAGCATGGCCGCCGCAACGCTGAGCCACATGCCGACCAGCATTAGAATTGCCATTGTCAGGCTCATGTGTGCCTCCTTATCTCTGGCGAGCCAGACTCGCCATCCAGACACAGCTTTAGTCTAGCCCGTCGCCTATGACGTTCCATTGACCGAAGGTCTAGTCCTTGGGTTGTTTTGTTCCAAGCCCGCGCCGGGCTATACCCGCAGGCGCCAGCGTCCTATGATCGGCTTCTTGGTCGGGCGCTGCCTGCCTGACCGCGGAACAAGCGAGTGTCCACGTTGCAAAAGCTCTCCAAGTTTCGGGCCCTGGGCCCACGTCGCCTGCTGGCCGCCTGCCTGGTGGTGGCGACCCTTTCCGGTTGCGCAAGCTCGCCGCCGGCCGCACTCAAGGGCCTGGCGCAGCGGGTCGAGATCAGCAGCGTGCCGTTCTATCGCGGCAACGCCAACCACAGCGGCTCGATGGCCCTGGCCGCGGTGCTGTCGCAACAGGGCGCGCCGATTACCCCGGGCCTGCTCGACAAGGCGCTGGGCCTGCCCCAGGCCGCCGAATCGCTGGATACCGGCATCCCTCGGGTTGCCCGCGAGTATGGCCGGGTGGTGTACCCGCTGGACAAGCACCTGGACGCCTTGCTCGCGCAGGTGGCCGCCGGTTATCCGGTGCTGCTGCGCTTCCAGGAAGGTTCGGCCTGGTGGAGCGAGACGCGCTACGCCGTGCTGATCGGCTATGACCGCTACAAGCAGCGGGTGCTGTTGCGTTCGGGCATGCATCGACGGCAGTCGATGGCCTTCGATGATTTCGAATCGGCGTGGGCCAAGGAGGGCAGTTGGGCGGTGCTGCTGCAGTCGCCACGGCAGCTGCCGGCCGAGGTGGATCGCCAGCGCTGGTTGCGGGCGGCGGATGAGCTGGCCCGTTCAGGGCAGGAGATTGCCGCCAGGCAGGCGGTTGCCAGCCTGGGCCAGTGATGGCTTGGCCAGTTGCAGGACGCCGCCTGCAGCTCAAACGTGCCTCTACCGATCGAATGAGAGCATTGTCGCGAAAGGGCTTATTGGATCGCCGTCTCGTGCAGGCAGCGCCACACCACCCCACGGTCGCTGCATTCGAGCAATGCCAGCGACCAGCGTGCCAGTGTCACGTCCTGCGCGCGGTGGGTTTCCTTGTAGCGCACCGCCACATTCACCCCGGCCTGCCACACCACTTGCACATCGCCGACCGTGATCTGCAGCCCGGGCCGTGTGCCTGCGGCCCCCTTGAACAACTGCTCGACCTGCTGGCGGCCCACTAGACTGCCTGTCGTGCCCACCATGCTGAAATCGTCGGCGAACACCGCCATCAGGCCGCCGAGCACCGACTGGGTCTCGGCCGCCGACCGAGTGAAGATCATCTGGATCAGTTCGTGGACGTGATGAATGCTGCGTTCGGCGCGGGCAATCGCGTGTTCAGGCATGGGCGTGGTTCTCCTTGGGCAGTGTGTTCAGTACCAACAATGGCAGCAGCCCCAGCAGCGCGGCCAGGGCAAAGGTCAGGCGATAGGCCGAAGACGCGTCCAGGTCCACCAGCAGCAGGTTGAGGATCATCAGCAGCAAGGCTGCGCCGACGCTGAAGGCCATCTGTCGATTGAGGTTCCACAGTACGCTGGCCTGCTGCATCCGCTCGCCGCTGAAATCGAGCAGCGCGGTCGTCTGCGCGGTGTTGGCGCCGACGCCGCCGCCGATACCCATGAGGCCGTAGGCCGCGACCAGTGCGGCGCTATCCGTCGGCGTGGCGACCCATATCAGCAGGCTGATACCCAGGCTGTGCAGAAGCAGGCCGAGCAGCAGCAGGCGGACGGCACCGACGCGGTTGTACAGGCGGCCGGCCACCAGCATGGCGGCCAAGGCTCCGGTGGCATAGACCAACATGAACAGGCCGGTGGCCTGGGCGCTCAGTTCCAACACGTCCTGCAGGTAGAAGATGTTCAGCAGGTTGACCCCAGTGAACACACCAGGGATCGCATGGTAGACCTGCATCGAGACCCGCAGACGAGGGCTGCCGAGCAGCTTGAGTTCGACGATGCCGCCGGCCGAGCGTCGGTAGTGGGCGCGGTACAGCAGGGCGCAGGACACGCTGGCCAGCAGGCAGGCGATGGTCAGCGCGAGGCCATGGCCAGCGCCGTACAGCGACAGACCCAGCAGCAGGCAGGCGAGGGTGGCGCTGACCAGCAGCAATCCCTTGAAGTCCGGGCGGGAGGCTGTTGGGCCGGGCGTCTGGTCAATCCAGGCCCAGGCCAGCGCCGCCGTCAGCAGGGCCAGCGGAATGTTGCAGTGGAAGACCCACGGCCATCGGCCATGGTCGACGATCATCCCGCCGAGGGTCGGCGACAGCGCCGGCGCCAGTAGCGCCACGGCCATCACCAGGGTGGACACGCGGGCGCGCTCCGGGCCCTGGAACCGCTCGAAGGTCAGCGCTTGCCCCACAGGGATCAGCAGGCCACCGGCCATCCCCTGGAGCAGACGCCAGGCGATCAGCGCAGCGAAGCTTGCGGCTTCCCCACAGCCCCAAACTGCCACGCTGAACCCCAGCATCGCGGCGCACAGCAGGCGCCGCGCGCCCCAGTGGTTCGCCAGCCAGGTGCTCACCGGCACGGCCAGGGTCAGCCCGAGCATGTAGGCGTTGCCGACCCAGGCGCTGCTGGCATTGCCAATGGCGAACTGGTCCGTGATCCGCGGCAACGCCACGGTCGGCATGAACAGGTTGATGCAGTCGATGAAGAAGCCCATCAGGAAGATCGTTGCCACACGATATCGGTACGTCATTGCCACTCCTTTTCGGCGCGCAGCGTAGGTGCCGTGGACTGTCCCCGTCGATATCGCTACCCTTGAAACTCTGTTTGATGGAAGTGAACAATGCCGCGCACGGCCCTCCACACCCAGCTCAACCGGGTGCAGACGTTTCTGGCGGTGGTCGATTTCGGCTCCTTTACCAAGGCGGCGGACTTTCTCGGCATCAGCAAAGCCATGGCCAGCCAGCACGTCAAGGCGCTGGAGCAGGCCCTGGGAGTGACGCTGCTGGCGCGCAGCACCCGTTCCATCGCCCTGACCGAAACCGGCCAAGGTTTCTACGAAGACTTCAAGGTGATCGTCAGCGATGTCGAAGGCGCCTTCGACAGTGTGCTGCGCCGGCACAATGGCGTATCGGGCCGACTGCGCATCAGTACCACCGGGGAGTACGGCGAGCGCTTCATCCTGCCGCTGATCCCGGTGTTCGCCGAGCGCTACCCAGCGTTGTCGATCAGCTACGAGACCGACTCGTCGCTGAGCGACCTGATTGCCGAACGGCTCGACCTGGTGGTGCGCCTCGGTGCCCTGATGGACTCGAACCTGCGCAGTCGCAAGCTGGCTGACTACGACATTCTGCTGGTGGCCTCACCGCCCTTTCTCGCTCGCCATGCCATCACCGAGCCTGCCGACCTTGCGCAGGTACCCTGGATCGCCAATAGCAACCTGCGCAGCCCGACCAGTTGGACCTTGCGCGCAACGCGCAGTGGCAGTGCGAGCGTGGTGGGCAAGGCGGTCTACCAGTCCAATGCGTCCCACGCCATCCGGGCGATGGCCTGCGCCGCGCTGGGCGTGGCAGTGCTGCCTGCCTGGCTGGTCGAGGAGGATCTGGACGCCGGCAGGTTGCAGCGCGTGTTGCCGGACTACAGCCTGCCGGCGCAGCCCATCAGCGTCGTCTACCCGAACAGCAGCCATGTGCCGCACAAGACCCGGGTGTTCATCGACTTCCTGTGCGAGCACCTGGGGCGCTAGTTCATGGCTCCAGGCCGATACCGCGCAGGATGACGCCGGTGACGGTCTGCACCGCTTGCTCGAACGCCACGTCGGACAGCGACTCGCCGCCATTGAGCAGGTTGACCTGGTAGCCGAAGTCGGCGTAGTGCTGGGTCGCGGCCCAGATCATGTACAGCAGCGCAGACGGCTCCACCGGCAGGATGCGGCGTTCCTCGACCCAACTGCGGATCTTCGCTTGCTTGAGCTGCGCCCAGGGCACCAGGATTTCGTCCAGGCTGGCGCCGAGCAGCGGGGCGCCGTGGAGCATCTCCTCGGCCCAGATCTTCGAGCCCAGCGGCCTTGAGCGCGAGTGGCCCATCTTGGCGCGGATGTAGCTGGTCAGCACCACCCTGGGGTCGTCGAAGCGCTCGAAGCACAGGGCGTCCTGCTTCCACACATCCAGCAGGTCCTGCAGCACGGCGCGGTACAGCTCGTCCTTGGTGCTGAAGTAGTAGTGCAGGTTGGAGCGCGGCAGTTGCGCCAGCTCGGCGATATCGCCCATGGAGGTGGCGCCGTAGCCCTTGTCGGCGAACACCTGCTCGGCGGCTTGCAGGATTTTCTCGACGTTGCGCCTGCGGATCTCGATCTTGTGGTTGGCCATGGGCTGTCCGTGGTGACCTGAACAGGGCAAGGCTAACAGCTTTGCCAGGGCCAAGGTTAACGGCCTCGCGCTCCTGCAGGGAGACGTGTAAACCCTGGCTGTTCGGCAGCAGGGTCAATGCCTGGCGCAGGCGCATGATCGACTCGGTGCGCGGCTGACGATGCGGGGGCACGCCGACGCGGTGCAGGGTGTGATCCAGCCGGGTTGCGGGCACTTCGTCATGGAGGAAGCGCCGGTGTCGTTCAACGAGCACCTGCTGGCGTTCCTGGAGGAGGTCGAGGTCAACCGCTGATCGCGGTCCGGGTCCTGGCGGCGTCGGTCACCACCTGCGGGCGGCCGGCGCGCGACACCGCCAGTTTGCGCTGCTCGTATTCCTCCAGGCTCAGGCCCTGACGCTGCAGCGCCTCGAGTTGCAGCTGACGGGTTTCCTCGGCGGTATAGGGGCGTAGCTCGGGATGACTGGCGCAGCCGCTGAGCACAGCGATGGCCAGGGCAGCGAGGAGGTGGCGGGCGGTGGTGTTCATCGGGGCGGTTCCGTGAGCCTGGGATTCGAGGGTGTCGAATCGATGAACTCAGGTTATGGGCCGCGTTGACGCTTTGGAAATTGCTGGGCTCGATAGTGATTATCGAAGCATGCGCATATCCTGCAGGTACGGGCTTGCACTGTTTGGTCCGCCCTCAGCGCGGCATGTAGCCCAACTGCCAGGCCCGCGGAATGAACACCGTCACCAGCGCCAGCAGGCAGGCCAGGGCGCAACTGGCTGCCAACGCCTGCAAGCCAAGCCGTTGTTGCAGCCAGGCGCCGAGCGCGGCGCCCAGCAGCATGCCGCTCCAGGGCACCAGTTGCACTCGCCAGCCATCGCGCCGCTCTCCCAGCAGCCAACGTCCCAGGCCACGGCCGAAGCGCGACAGCGCGCCGGTGACGTAGGTCAGGCCGATCGGCAGGCCGTTTACCTGCTCGACCACCGCGTTGAGCATGCCCATGGCCAGGGTGGCCGCGATCAGCGCGGGGAAGGTGATCGACGCCGGCCAGGCCGCGGCGAAGGCCAGCAGGGTGGCGACGATCAGCAGCAAGGGCGCGGCGCGCCGGTTCAGGCGCCGGGCCAGCAGGACACCCAGGGTGTTGCCCAGCACGAAACCGAGGATCGCCAAGGCCAGGCGCAGGATCAGGGCCAGGTCCGCCTGGCTGATGGCCACCGCCAGGCGCGTGGTGTTGCCGCTCATGAACGAGACGAAGTCGCCCAGCGCCAGCAGGCCGACGGCATCGGTCATGCCGGCCAGCACCGAAAGCCCGGCCACCAGCCCCAGGCCGACCCGCCCGCGCAAGGCCTGCAGGCGGACGCGGCGTGCACTGTGCAGGGAGGGGGCGGTGGGCAGCATGGGACGGGTCTCCGGGGCAGGGGGCTCTGATCTTATACCCGGACCATGGCCTTGCGCATGGGGATGCAGGACAGTTCGAGGCCAAAGGGCGACTGGTAGGTCGATTGTGCTTCGCCGACGTAGCCGCAGCGGCGATAGAACGCGGCGGCGTTGAGGGTGGCATCCAGATGGACCGTTTCCAGGCCCTCGACCCGGGCGATGCCTTCGAGGTGTTCGACCATCCTGCGGGCGATGCCCTGGCCCATGAACGACGGCAGTACGAACAGTGCGCCCAGTTCGCCGCTGTGCAGGTCGAGCATGCCGGTGGCGGCGATCGTAACAAGGGCGTACGGGAAAACGCTGATTGGCGCGGTGCAATGGGATTGTGCTGTTAAATCACCGGGGCAGGTCGCATGCTGCGGGCTTCCCGCAAGCACAGTGTCGAGGCAGGCAATGGCAATGGATACGCCCGTGGTAATGGTCAATGGCCTGATCGGCTGCCTGGATCACCCGACGTTTCAGCGCACCTTGCGACCCAGGAAGGTGTTTGCCCCGGACCTGCTCGGCTACGGCAGCCTGGACGACACGCCGTCGACGCTGGTCGATATCGACGCCCAGGTCGAGCACCTGCGGCAGATCCTGCTGGCGCGCAACCTGCCCTATGTGCACCTGCTCGGCCACTCCGTGGGTGGAGTGGTGGCGATGCTGTTCGCCCGGCGCTATCCAGCCAGCGTGGCGAGCGTGATCAGTGTCGAGGGCAACTTCACCTTGAAGGACGCGTTCTGGTCGGTGTCAGTGGCGCGCATGGCCCCAGTCGAGGCCGAAGCGTTGCTGCAAGGTTATCGTGACGATGCCTCTGCCTGGCTGGCCCGCTCCGGCATCATGGCCGATGCCGGGCGCCTGGCGCTGGCGAACCAGTGGCTGGCCCACCAGGGCGCGGGCACGCTGCAGGCCATGGCGCGCTCGGTGGTCGCGGTGACCGGCGTACCAGGTTACCTGGCGGAGCTGCGCACGTTGTTCGCCACGAAACCGGTGCACCTGGTCGCCGGCGAACACTCACGGGCTGGTTGGGATGTACCGCACTGGGCCGAGGAGCAGGCGGCCAGTTTTACCGTGCTGCCGCGTGCGGGGCACCTGATGATGCTCGAAGACCCGCAAGGCTTCGCCAACGCCATCGCCCGCCTGCTCGACTGACCGGGCTCAGAACGATCCTGTCTGTACCTCGCCGCTGCGCACGTAATGCGCCAGCAGTACCCCGTTGGGCGTGCTGCTCGATTCCACCAGCTTGAAGGTTGCAGCCTGTGCATCGTCACCGAACAGGCGCTTGCCGCGCCCCAGCAGCAGGGGATGGATCAACAGGCGCAGCTCGTCCACCAGCCCGGCCGCCAGCAGCTGGCGTACCAGTTCACCGCTGCCTTGGGTCAGCAGCGCCGGGCCGTCCTGTTGCTTGAGCGCGCGCACCGCGCCTGTTACATCGGCGCCCAACGTGTGGCTGTTTTGCCATTCGATGGATTCGGGACGGTGGGTGGCGACATGCTTGGCCACGCCATTGAACAGGTCGGCCAACGGACGATCCGGCGCCTCGGGCCCGACTTCTGGCCAGAACCCGGCGAAGATGTCGTAGGTGCGCCGCCCCAGCAGCAGTTCGAACGGTTGGCTGAACAGGGTCTGCATGGCCTGGCCGAAGGCCTCGTCGGCCAACGGCGGGATCCAGCCGCCATGGGTGAAGCCGCCGCTGGTGTCCTCCTGCGGACCGCCGGGGGCCTGCATGACGCCGTCGAGGGTGATGAAGGCGGCGACGATGAGCTTGCGCATGGGATGAATCTCCTCGGGTGGGTGTGCTGGATAGTCGAACGGGGTTGGCGCGAATCGACAGCAGGGCTGAACGATAGTCAGGGTTCGACGGATGGGGGCGCGGGAGGAGAGAAAGCGGGAAAAGGCGCGGTCGCCTGCAGGAGCGGCTAAAGCCACTCCTGCAGAGGGTTCGGCTACAGCCAGTAGGTCACCGCCCACCAGCCCAGGCCACCCATGACCACGGTGTAGGGCAAGGCCATCCACACCATGCGTCCATAGGACAGTCGAACCAGCGGCGCGATCGCCGAGGTCAGCAGGAACAGGAACGCCGCCTGGCCATTGGGCGTGGCCACGCTGGGCAGGTTGGTGCCGGTGTTGATCGCCACCGCCAGGGTTTCGAAGTGCTCGCGGCTCATCGCGCCGTTGACGAACGCCTGCTTGACCTCGGTGATGTAGATGGTGGCGACGAACACGTTGTCACTGATCGCCGACAGCAGGCCGTTGGCCAGGTACAGCATGCCCGGCTGCTGCTCGCTGGGCAGGGCCAGCACCCAGGCGATCAGCGGGCTGAACAGTTGCTGCTGGTGGATCACCGCGACCACGGCGAAGAACACCACCAGCAGCGCGGTGAACGGCATGGCGTCCTGGAACGCGCGGCCCAGGCGGTGCTCGTCGGTGATGCCGGTGAAGGCGGTGATCAGCACGATGACCATCAGGCCGATCAGGCCAACCTCGGCGATATGCAGGCCCAGGCAGACGATCAGGATCAACGCGGCCAGGCCTTGCACCACCAGGGCGATGCGCTGGGCCGGAGTGCGCGCGGCGTCGTCCTCGGCGGCGTAGGCGGCCAGTACCTGGCGCACACGCTCGGGCATCAGCGTGCCGTAGCCGAACAGGCGCAGCTTCTCCAGCAGCACGCAGGTCACCAGGCCTGCCGCCAGTACCGGCATCGACACCGGCGCGACCTTGAGGAAGAAGTCGGCGAAGTGCCAACCCATTTCATGGCCGATCAGCAGGTTCTGCGGCTCGCCCACCAGGGTGCACACGCCGCCCAGCGCCGTGCCCACCGCGCCGTGCATCAGCAGGCTGCGCAGGAAGGCGCGGAACTGGTCGAGGTCGTCGCGGTGCAGTTGTTCGACCTGGTGGTCGCTGTCCAGCGCCGACTCCTCCCGTGGATTGGTGCCCGAGGCAACCCGGTGGTACACCGCATAGAAACCCACCGCGGCGCTGATGATCACCGCGGTCACGGTCAGGGCGTCGAGGAACGCCGAGAGAAACGCCGAGAGCACGCAGAACAGCAGGCTCAGTATCGCCTTGGAACGCACCCCCAGCAGGATCCGCGAGAACAGATACAGCAGCAGTTCCTTCATGAAGTGAATGCCGGCGACCATGAACATCAGCAGCAGGATTACCGGGAAGTTGTGCTGCAGCTCTTCGTACAGGGCCTCGGGCGTGGTCATGCGCAGCAGCAGCGCCTCGACCAGCAGCAGGCCGCCGGGCATCAGCGGGTAGCACTTGAGCGCCATCCCCAGGGTGAAGATGAACTGGATCACCAGCACCCAGCCGGTAACCACCGGGCCAAGGGTCGCCAGCAGCAACGGGTTGAGCACCAGGAACAGGCAGATGACGGCCTTGTACCAACGCGGCGACTGGCCCAGGAAACCATGGGCGAGGGCGCCGGTCAGGGAACGGGACATGAATTTGTATCCTTTTGATTCAGCAGTGGCGCAAGGTGCCGCATCGCGCCTTGGGGTGCAAGTCATCCAGTCCGGCTTTTGGCACATGTGCAGCCTTGCGGGTGCGCTAAGATCCGGCGTTGTGAACCCTTTTCCCACAGGAGTGCCGCTCGTGACCGAATACACCGCGTTCAAGGTCGAACTGACCGACAACATCGCCCACGTGCAGATCAACCGCCCGGACAAGATCAACGCGATGAACGCCGCCTTCTGGGAAGAGCTGGTCGAGATCTTCCAATGGATCGACGACACCGACGCGGTGCGCGTGGTGGTCATCAGCGGCGCCGGCAAGCACTTCTCCTCCGGTATCGACCTGACGATGCTGGCCACCCTGGCGCAGCAACTGGGCAAGGACGTCGGCCGCAATGCCCGGGTGATGCGCCGCACCATCCTGCGCCTGCAAGGCTCGTTCAACGCCGTGGACAACTGCCGCAAGCCGGTGCTGGCGGCGATCCAGGGCTACTGCATCGGTGGCGCCATCGATATGGTTTCGGCCTGCGACATGCGCTACTGCGCCGCTGACGCGCAGTTCTCGATCAAGGAGATCGACATGGGCATGGCCGCCGATGTCGGCACCTTGCAACGTTTGCCGCGTATCATCGGCGACGGCATCATGCGTGAGCTGGCCTACACCGGCCGCCGGGTCGACGCCCAGGAAGCGCTGCGCATCGGCCTGGTCAACCGCGTCTATGATGACCAGGCGGCGCTGCTCGACGGGGTCTTTGCCATCGCCCGCGAGATTGCCGCAAAATCGCCGATCGCCGTGGCCGGCACCAAGGAGATGATCAGCTACATGCGCGACCATCGCATCGACGATGGCCTGGAGTACATCGCCACCTGGAACGCCGCCATGCTGCAGTCCGAAGACCTGCGCGTGGCCATGGCCGCGCACATGAGCAAACAGCAACCGACGTTCGCCGACTGACTGGACAGTGGCGGGCGCCACCTAGGGACCCGAACCATGTCAGCACGCTGGACAACCGCAGTACTCGACCCGCAGATCACCGGGGGGCTGGCCGTCGCCCGCAGCCCGGAGGGGTTCCTGGTGGACGCCAACGGCGCGCTGTTCCCCCGCGACTGGCTCAAGCGCCAGGACCTGGACGTGCTGTGCGAGCATGGTATCGGCCATTTCGATGGCCAGCCGGTGTTCCTGCTGGAGCTGCGCGGGGCCGGCGAGGTGCCGGGGTGTTACTGGCAGGGGTTGCGCCGGTTCATGCTCGAGGGCGACTTCGATACCTACAAGGTACTTGGGTACGCCGCGCAGATCGGTACCTGGGCTCGTGAGCACCGTTTCTGCGGCAGTTGCGGGCAGGCCATGACGCAGATTCGCTGGGAGCGGGCGATGTATTGCCAGCCGTGCGACCTGCGCAGCTATCCGCGGATTTCACCGAGCATGATCGTACTGATTACTCGCGGTGACGAAGTGCTGCTGGCCCGTTCGCCGCGCTTCGTGACCGGGGTCTACAGCACCCTGGCGGGGTTCGCGGAGCCTGGGGAGTCGGCCGAGGACTGCCTGGTGCGCGAGGTGCGTGAGGAGGTGGCGGTCGAGGTCAGGAACATCCAGTACGTTGGCAGCCAGTGCTGGCCGTTTCCGCATTCGATGATGCTGGGGTTTCATGCCGAGTATGCTGGGGGGGAGATTGTCATGCAGGCGGATGAGATCGAGGATGCGCGGTGGTTCAATGTGCATGAGTTGCCGCCTTTGCCGGCGGGGCGGTCGATTGCTCGGTATCTGATTGATCTGTATGTGGCTCGGCGGTTGGGTCTTCCTGAGCCGGTTTTGTCTGCCTGAGTTGAGTTGGTTTGTTGGTTTGGAAGTTGTAGGCGCATTCATTTGTGATGTTGACGCTTATTCACCTTTGCGCCCTTACGGCGGGTTACTTTGGTCGTGGCCAAAGTAACCAAAGCCGTTGCGCTCCATTCATCCGGCCCTACGCTTCGCTCCGGGTTCCCTCACTCCGGCCTTGCTCCCGGGAGGACCGCGCTGCAGGGCCCATCCTGGGCCCCAGCGCTTGACGGGCATCCATGCCCGTCACCTCCCTCCGCAAGACCTCCATTCGGCCTCCTGAAGTCGCGAAGTTACGGGCGGCGCCTGGGCTGGCGCAGCTGTCGCTAGTTGGAATTTAATTAATCTCTCGATTGTTTCGCGGGGCAAGCCCGCTCCCACGAAATAGTCGTCGTTATATAGATCTCTGTAGGAGCGGGCTTGTCCCGCGAAAGGGCCTGAACAGCCAATACATAACTAATGGTAAAACAACTAACTTCGCGCCTCTTGCTCTTGCTCTCTTGCTCTTGCTCTTGCTCTCTTGCTCTTGCTCTTGCTTCTAAGCGCGCGATAGTCCAGGCGCCGCCAATTGCGACTTCAGGAGGCCGAGCGGAGTTCTTGCGGAGGGAGGTGACGGCCATGGATGGCCGTCAAGCGCTGCGCCCCAGGATGGGGCGTTCAGCGCGGTCCTCCCGGGAGCAAGAACGGAGCGAGGGGACCCCGGAGCGCAGCGTAGGGGCCGGATGAACGGAGCGGAACGGTTTTGCCTACTTTTCCCAAGAGAAAAGTAGGCCGCCATAAAGGCGGAAAGGTGACTAAATGTCGTTATATTCTACGAATGCGCATACAAAAATCAAAACAATCGCCCCCAAGCCCAAGCCCTACCCAAACCAATGCTGCCAAGCCAACCGCACAGTCAACGCCAACACCACGGCAATAAACACCGGTCGGATGAACTTGCTCCCCCCACTGATCGCCGTACGCGCCCCGAAGAACGCCCCGATCATCACCGACACCCCCATGCACAGGCCAACGATGTAATCCACCTGCCCGGAAATGATGAACACCGTCAGCGCCGCGATGTTGCTGACGAAGTTCATGCTACGCGCCACGCCACTGGCGCGAACCAGGTCGATGGGATAGAGCAGCAACGTGCTCACGGTCCAGAAGGCACCTGTGCCGGGCCCGGCGACACCGTCGTAGAAGCCCAGGGTGAAGCCCTGCGGGAACTGCCACTTCTTCCTGATCGGCGCCTCGGCGTCCAATGGCGCCTTGGGCGTGCCGCCAAACAACAGGTAGACGCCACAGGCAAAGACGACCACCGGCAGCATCTTGTTCAGCCATTCGGCAGGCATGTAGTGGGCCACAACCGCGCCGATCAGCGCACCCACCAGGGTGCCGACGATCGCCAGGCGCCACTGCGCCGGGTGGAACAGCTTGCGCCGGTAGTAGGTGATGCTGGCGGTGACGGCGCCGAAGGTCGAGCTGAGCTTGTTGGTGCCCAGCACCAGGTGCGGCGGCATGCCGGCGGTGAGCAGCGCCGGGGTCGTCAGCAGCCCGCCGCCGCCGGCAATGGCGTCGATGAAGCCGGCTACGAAGGCGACCAGGGCGAGGATCAGCAGGGTGAGCGGTTCTACGGTGAGGTCGAAGGGCATGGGGTGTGCGCAGGCTGGAAGGCGGGGTGCGGCAAAAGGCCGCGCCAGAGGTGGTGCATGGTAATCCTGGGCGGCGCGTGATTCCAGTGCCAGCCTCTTCGCGGGTAAACCCGCGAAGAGGCAGCAACAGGGCCTACAGGAACCAGCGATACTCCCGCGCACTGACCTCCTGCAGAAACGCCAGATGGTCCTGGCGCTTGTTTTCGCAATAGACCATCACGAACTCTGCGCCCAGCCCTTCGTTGACTGCCGGGTGTCCGCGCATGGCCGCCACCGCGCCGAGCATGTCCTTGGGGAAGTCGATCCCGCTGCCACGATCCTCGTTCAGCGGCGTGATCGGCTCCTGCGCGGCATCGAGGCCGTGCTCCATGCCGCAGAGTATCGCCGCCAGCACCAGATATGGATTGGCATCCGCCCCGGCCAGCCGGTGTTCGATCCGCAGGTTGCGCGGATCCGACTCGGGGATACGAATGCAGGCGTCGCGGTCCTCGAAGCCCCAGCTCGCACGGCTGGCGGCGTTGACCATGGCGCCATAGCGACGAAACGCGTTGTGGTTGGCGGCGAACACCGGCATGCAGTGCGGCAGCAGCGCCAGGCAGCCGGCCACGGCGTGGCGCAGCGGGCGCTGGGCGTCGGCGGCGAGCAGGTTGCTGCCGGCCGCGTCGTAGAGGCTGACATGCACATGCATGCCGCTGCCCGGCGCGTGTAGGTAGGGCTTGCTCATGAACGACGCACGCAGCCCATGCTTGAGCGCCACGCCACGGGTGCTGCGACAGAACAGCGCCGCCCAGTCGGCGGCGCGCAGACCTTCGTCGCAGTGAGCGAAATTGATCTCGAACTGGCCAGGGCCCAGCTCGGCGGTGATGACATTGGCGTCCACTCCCTGGGCATTGGCGGTCTCGACCATCTCGCGTAACACATCGGAAAACCGCGAAAGGCGCTCGATATGCATGTTCGGTTGGTCGTCGGCATCGCCACTGGCCGGATCGCGGGGGAACTGCGGCAGACCGTCCTTCAGCGTCCGGTCGAACAGGTAGAACTCCAGTTCGAACGCCACCACCGGGCGGATGCCCTTGCGTTCGAGGCGCTGCAGGACGCGGGCCAGAACCTCGCGGGGCTCGAACTCGATGGGCGCCGCGGTGCCGTCCGAAGTGATCAGCATCTGCCCCAGCGGCTCGCGCTCCCAATTAATCGGCTTCAGCGTACCGGGCACCAGGCGGCGCGGGGCGTCCGGGTCACCGTCGTTGAAGCAGTAATCGCCGATGGGGAACAGCCCGCCCTGCACGCCGAGCAGCACGCAGTTCTGCGGCAGCTTGAGCGGGCTGCCGGCGGCCACCTTTTCCAGCATGTCGATGGGGTAACGCTTGCCGTAGAAGTGCCCGGGGATGTCCAGGCTGATCAGGTCGACGTAGCGCACCTCGGGGTGTCGGGTACGGAAGGCGCGTACTTCGCTGAGCAGATCGGGGAAGCCTGTTGTACTTGTCATTGGCATGCTCTCAACGGAAGACCCAGAGAACCCGGGTCGTTCGGGCGGTCAGGTTGGCGTAGCGGAACTGGCTGTGGGGTGGCAGCTGGAAGCTGTCGTTGGGGTACAGGGTGACGGCATCTTCCTGGCCTTCGAGCCACAGGGTCAGTTCGCCCTCGAGTACGAAACCACCCTGTTCCGAGCTGTCGTCCAGATGCCCCTCGCCACTGCTGGCGCCGGGCGCCAGGTGGCTTTCGAGCATGGCGAAGCGGCCGGTGAGGGTCGGCGAGACCAGCACGTCGGTGACCCCGGAGGCGTAGTACAGGGTCCGTCGCTCGCCGGGACGGGTGACCCAGTCGAGCGCCCGGGGCGGCACGGCCTGGTAGAAGTAGGTGGTGGGGACCTGCAGCGCCTCGCTGATGGCGGTGAGGTCGGCCACCGTAGGGCGCGAGAGGCCGCGCTCGACCTGGGAGAGAAAGCCCAGCGAGCGCTTGACCCGGCCGGCCAGCTCGTCCAGGGTCAGCCCACGGTGCTTGCGCAGGTCGCGCACCAGTCGCGCCAGGCCTTGGTTGTCGTCGATCGGCTCAGACATGGTCGCGCATCCTGTACCAGGCCTTGGCGGCTGCTTCCAGCGGCGCGGCCAGCAGGTCGCCACCGGGGAAGCGGCCATTGTCGATAGCCTGGTAAAGCGCGAGCAAGTCGTCGTTACCGAGAATCGCGTCACTGACGGCGCGTGCGCCGGCCAGTGTCGGCAGCACGCCGTGCCCGGAGAATCCTTGCAGCCAGTAGCGTTGGCCCTGACGGCCGATATCCGGGGTGCGCTGGATGCTGCAGTCGATATGGCCGCCCCAGGCATGTTCGATGGCCACCCCGCGCAACTGCGGGAACACCCGCTCCAGGTAGGGCCGGGTGGCGCTGGCGACGTCCTTGGGGATGCCGCCCAGGTAGGTGCAGCCGCCCCCGAACAGCAGGCGATGGTCGGGTGTCAGGCGGAAGTAGTCGGGAACGAACTGGTTGTCGATCACGCAGCTGTTGCGTGGCAGCAGCGAGGCGGCGAACTCGGCATCCAGCGGCGCCGTGGCCACCTGGTAGGAGCCCACCGGCAGCAGGCGGCGCGAGAGCGTGCGGTCGAGGCGGTCGATATAGGCATTGCAGGCCAGCACCAGTACGCGACTGCGCACTTCGCCCTGATCGGTGCGGGCAACGAAGCCGTCGGCGTGTTCGTGGTAGTCGAGCACCTGGCTTTGCTCGAAGATCCGCCCGCCGTTCGCCTCGATCACGCCGGCCAGCCCCTGGGCCAGTTTCAGTGGGTTGAGGTGGGCGCCATTGGGGTCGTACAGCGCGGCCTGGTATCGGGGGCTGTCGATCCACTCGGGCAGTTCGTCGCGGCCGATCAGGCGCAGGCAGTCGTAGTCGAACTTCTCCTGTGCTTCGCGCCGGGCTTCCTCCAGCAGTTTTACTCGGCGCGGCAACACGGCGGTCCACAGGCTGCCCAGGCGATAGTCGACATCGAAGCCATGGCGCTGGGGCAGTTCGCGCAGCTCGCGGGCGGCCCAGCACATGCTGTCCCACAGGCGTCGGCTGCGCTCCAGGCCCAGGGCTCGCTCCAGCGGGGGCATGTCGCACGACCAGCCCAGCAGTGCCTGGCCACCGTTACGGCCCGAGGCGGCCCAGGCCACCCGGCTGGCTTCCAGCAGGGTCACGCGCTGGCCGGCCAGTGTCAGGCGCAAGGCCGTGTGCAGGCCGCTGAAGCCGGCACCGACGATCAGGATGTCGGTGTCATGAGCGCCTTGCAGGGTGGGGCGCAGGGGGAGGGTGGTGGGGTAGGTGCGGGCGTAGTAGCTGGCGACGTGCTGGGCGGATTGCTTGAACATGCCGGGGCCTCGTGAAATTTTTTCTGATTATTTTCATGAAAAAATAGCAGAGAATTTTCATTTCGCCAGTAGTAGATGGTGCCATCGCGGGGCGCGCTAGGTCGCTGCCTTGCGCCGCGGCTGTCGGGGCTTGCTGGCTGCTGTCTTGCCCTTGGCGGCACCCTTGCGCTTCTTCTTCCACGGCGCTGCCGCCTTGCCCGCTGCCGGCCCGCTGATGGTCAGGCGCAGGCCGCTGCACCGTTGCACCAGCTTGCCCATCCAGGCCGACTGGCGGGTGACGAACTCGTCCAGGCTCATCTCGCCGCTCTGTACCATGTCCAGCGCCTGTTCCCAGATTGCGGTGGTGCCGGGGTCGGCGATGGCCCGGGGCACGGCGTCTATCAGGCTGAAGGCGGCGGGCGTGGCCGACAGCGCCTTGCCGTTCTTGACCAGGTAGCCACGGTCGAGCAGGCCCTGGATGATGCTGGCCCGGGTGGCCTCGGTGCCGATGCCGGTGGTTTCCTTGAGCTTCTGTTTAAGCCGAGGGTCGTCGACCAGCTTGGCGACGTTCTTCATCGCCTTGATCAGGTCGCCTTCGGTGAAGGGCTTGGGCGGCTGGGTCCACAGGTCCTTCAGCTGCAGGTCCCGCACTGCGCAGTCCTGGCCTTCGCGCAGCGTCGGCAGCACCTGTGCCGGTGGCGCCTCGCGACCCTTGGTTGGGGTCAGTGCCTCGGGCAGCGCCCGGCGCCAACCCGGCTCGACGATCTGCTTGCCCACCGCCCGCAGCGCATGACCGGCACAATCGAACTCGGCCTCGGTACGGTCGTACTCGTGGTTGGGCAGGAACTGCGCCAGGTAGCGGGCGCGAATCAGGGTATACACGGCCTTGTACTTGGGCGGCAGACGCGCCGGGTCGCTGGCGGCGGCGGTGGGGATGATGCCGTGGTGGGCGCTGACCTTCTGGTCGTTCCATGCCCGTGAGCGGCGGCCCGGATCCAGGTGCGGCCGCAGCGGCGCGAGGCTGTCGTCGGCGCGCTGCAGGGCGGCGAGGATGCCAGCGGCCTCGCCGTGCTGGCTGAGAGGCAGGTAGCCGCTGTCGCTGCGCGGGTAGGTGATGAGCTTGTGGGTCTCGTACAGGGCCTGGGCGATGTCCAGGGTCTCCTGGGCGCCGAGGCCGAGCTTCTTCGAGCACACCTCCTGCAGGGTACCGAGGTCGAAGGGCAGGGGCGCCGCCTCGCGCACGCGTTCGGTGGCGATCTTGCGCACCCGGGCGCTCGCGGCCGCCTGCATGTCGGCGGCCGCCTGCCGGGTCAGGTCCTGCTTAAGGCAGCGGCCCTGGTCGTCGCAGGCGTCCTCCGGTGCACGCCACTGGGCGTTGAACACGCTGCCGGCGCTCTCCAGCTGCACCTCGATGGCCCAGAAGGGCACCGGCACGAAGTCGGCGATGCTGCGGTCGCGGTCCACCACCAGGCGCAGCGTCGGTGTCTGCACCCGGCCTACCGGCAGCACGCCCTGATAGCCGGACTGGCGGCCGAGCAGGGTGAACAGGCGGCTCATGTTCATGCCGATCAGCCAGTCGGCCCGCGAGCGGCCGAGGGCCGAATGGTACAGGCTGAAGGTCTCCTGCCCCGGCAGTAGACGACCCAGCGCCTTGCGGATCGAGGCATCGTCCAGCGCCGACAGCCACAGACGCTGGATCGGCCCCCGGTAGCGACAATGCTCGACCAGCTCCCGGGCGATCATCTCGCCCTCGCGGTCGGCGTCGGTGGCGATCACCAGTTCGCGGGCCTCGCCGAGCAGGCGCTTGACCGCCTTGTACTGGCTGGCGGTCTTGGGCTTGACGGTCATCTTCCACTTTTGCGGGATGATCGGCAGGTCCTCGAGGGCCCAGCGCTTGTAGCGCTCGTCGTAGCTGTCGGGCGGGGCGGTCTCGAGCAGGTGGCCGATGCACCAGGTCACGCAGACATCGGTGCCTTGCCAGCAGCCGTCGCCACGACGCTGGGCGCCGAGGACCTTGGCGATGTCTTTTGCCTGGGAGGGCTTTTCGCAGAGAAAGAGGCGCATGGCCGAAACGCTTGATCGTGGGAGGTGGGCACTAGGATGCGCAAGGCAGGGCGCACAGGCAAGCTTTATCTGTATGTATGTACAGTTTTTTCGCCCGCATGTTTGGCAGGGTAGTCACCCCTTGGGGTTGGACGATTCGGCAAATGCGTGCCAGCTTTGCCTTTCGCCCGCCAGTCGTGTCACTGGACGATGTCGCTGGGGTGTCCTTCCTACAAGAACAACAAGGATGTAAACCAATGCCCGTTTTCGATTACCGACAGCTCGATAGCACTGCCTCCTCCTCGCTCTATAAAGATGCCATGGCCCTGGCCACCTATGCCTACCATGGCATCGACGATGGCTTCAGCGCCGGCTATCAAAAGCACGGCTTCGGCCTGGGCCTGCCGGCCACCCTGGTCAAGGCGCTGATCGGCGGCACCGACAGCCAGGGCGTCATTCCCGGCATCCCCTGGAATCCCGACTCCGAAGCCCGGGCCCTGGCCCAAGTCAAGGCCGCCGGCTGGACGCCGCTCAGCGCGGCGCAGCTGGGCTACCAGGGCAAGACCGACGCCCGCGGTACATTCCATGGCGAAGCGCCGGGCTACACCTCGGCACAGGTGGAAATCCTTGGGCGCTACGATGCCGCCGGTCAGCTCAGCGGCATCGGCATCGCCTTCCGCGGCACCAGCGGGCCGCGCGAGATCCTGCTGGGCGACACCATCGGAGACGCCATCAACGATCTGCTGGCGGCGATCGGCCCGGCCGGCTATGCCCGTGATTACGCCGGTAACGCATTCGGGCAACTGCTCGCCGATGTGGCAGCCTTCGCCAAGGCCAACGGCCTGAGCGGTGCCGATATCACGGTCAGCGGCCATAGCCTCGGCGGCCTGGCGGTCAACAGCCTGGCCGACCTCAGCGGCTCGCGCTGGGGCGGTTTCTACCAGGATGCGCGTTACGTCGCCTTCGCCTCGCCGACCCAGGCCGCCGACGCCAGCAAGGTGCTCAATATCGGCTACGAGAACGACCCGGTGTTCCGCGTGCTCGACGGCACCTCGGCAACCTGGGGCACCCTGGGCGTGCACGACGGCGCCAAGGCTTCGGCCACCAACAACATTGTCAACTTCAACGACCACTACGCCTCCGACGCCTGGAACCTGCTGCCGTTCTCCATCGGCAACATCGCCACTTGGTTGTCGCACCTGCCGACGGCCTACGCCGATGGCCTTGGCCGCGTGCTGGGGTCGTCGTTCTATCAATGGACCAGCCGCGACTCGACCATCGTGGTCAGCAACCTGTCCGATGTCACCCGTGGCTCGACCTGGGTCGAGGACCTCAACCGCAATGCCGAGCCGCACAAAGGCAGCACCTTCATCATCGGCTCCGACCAGGACGACCTGATCCACGGCGGGCGTGGCAACGACTACCTTGAGGGCCGGGCCGGCAATGACACCTTCCGCGACGACGGCGGCTTCAACTTGATCGACGGCGGCGCCGGCCACGACACCCTGAAGCTGCAGGACGCCCTGGCCAACCTGAGCATCGCCCGGGACGGCGAGGGCACGCTGTACGTGCGCGACGCCCAGGGCGGCATCAGCCTGGTGCGCAATGTCGAGAACCTGGTGAGCAAGGAGTCGAGCCTGCTGATCTTCAGCAAGGAGGTCAGCCACGGGGTCGCGGCGCAGGGGCTGTTCGAGAGCGGCAAGGTCACGCCCTACGCGTCCTCGCTCAACGGCACCCAGGCCGGCGACCAGTTGGTGGCAGGCAACCAGGGCCAGTGGTTGTTCGGCCTCGGCGGTGACGACCGGTTGCAGGGCGGTGCTGGCAATGACGTGCTGGTCGGCGGCGCGGGCAACGATGTGCTCATTGGCGGCGGCGGGCGCGACACCTTCCTGTTCAGCGAGCATTTTGGCCAGGATCGGGTGCTGGACTTCTCCGGGCAGGACCGGCTGGTGTTCATCGGCGTGGACGGTGGCACCGCAGCGCCGGACTGGCGTGCCCATGCCAGCCAGGTTGGCGATGACCTGGTGCTGAAGTTCGGGGGGGATAGCGTGACGCTGGTGGGGATCTCGGCCCAAGGGGTGGGGGATGGGCAGATTGTGATTGCCTGAGGGGTAGGGCGTAACCCTGCAGGAGCGGCCTTGCCGAGGCGTCGGACCGGTCGGAAAGGGCCGCATAGCGGCCCCGGCGATCTTTGCGTCAACGCTGAAACCCTGGGGCTGCTACGCAGCCCTTTTCGACCGGTCCGACGCCTCGGCAAGACCGCTCCTACAAAGAGCAGGCTAACGTGATGGCTCAGGCCATCTCGCGCGAGTCGCGAACCATGTCCACGTGCGGAATGCCAGCCTCGAGGAACTCCTCGCTGACCACGCGGAACCCCAGGCGCTCATAGAATGGCGTGGCGTGCACCTGGGCGCTGAGCATCTGCTGCTTGAGGTCGCGGTTCTGCGCCTCGACGATCACCGCGCGCATCAGCGCGTCGCCCACGTGCAGGCCGCGCCAGTCCTTGAGCACCGAGACCCGGCCGATGGTGCCGTCGGGCAACAGGCGGGCGGTACCGATCGGGTAGTCGCCCTCCATGGCCAGGAAGTGCACGGCGGTCGGGTCCTCGGCGTCGAATTCCAGCTCCGGCGGCACGTGCTGCTCGGCGACGAACACGGCGCTGCGGATACGGTGGATGTCGGCGTTGTCCTTGTGCCAGTCGGCCAGTCGAACACTGATCTTATTCATCGGCGAATCCCAGGCTGCCTTGCATGACCAGCTGTTGTACCAGCATCAGGCCGTCTTCGTCTTCCAGCCACTGCCCAAGGTTCTCGCTGTGCAGGGCGTCGGCGGAGCAGATCAGCTTCAGCAGTTCGCGCAGTTTGCCCGGCAGCGGGCAACTGCGACCGCTGGCGAACAGCAGCAGGTCGTCGCCGAACTCCGACCAGGCCAGGCGTGCGCTCGGGTTGCGGATCAGGATGGCGCCCTGGCCGAGGTAGTCGAGCAGCTCCTGCTCGCTCAGTTCCTCGCCGACAACCTGCTCGGGATAACGCGGCTCGGTCATGAACTGGCCGAACCAGGTCAGCAGCAGGTCCTTGTCGGCCATGTGCTTGTCGATCAGCGCCTTGAGGCGGTCGAGGGCATCGTGCTGGATCTGGTGCGGGTCGCTGACCGGCTGGGCGTCGGCGTCGCTGTAGCGCTCTTCATCCGGCAGGAACTGGCCGAGGAAGTCGGTGAAGTGGGTCAGCACTTCGGCGGCGCTCGGGGCGCGGAAGCCCACCGAGTAGGTCAGGCACTCGCTCTCGGCAACGCCGTAGTGGGCCAGGCGCGGCGGCAGGTAGAGCATGTCACCCGGCTCCAGGGTCCACTCTTCGCTCTGCTCGAAGTCGGCCAGGATACGCAGGTCGGCGTGGTCGATCAGCGCGCTGTCGCTGTTGCACATCTGTCCGACTTTCCAGTTGCGCGTGCCGTCGCCCTGCAGCAGGAATACGTCGTAGTTGTCGAAGTGCGGGCCGACGCTGCCGCCGGGCGCCGCATAGCTGATCATCACATCGTCGATGCGCCAGCTGGGCAGGAAGCGGAACGCTTCGAGCAGCTCGGCCACTTCCGGCACGAACTGGTCAACCGCCTGCACCAGCAGGGTCCAGTCGCGCTCGGGCAGGTCGGCGAAAGCGTCCTCGGCGAACGGGCCGCGGCGCAGCTCCCACGGGCGCTCGCCGTGTTCGAGCACCAGGCGCGACTCGACTTCTTCTTCCAGGGCCAGGCCGGCCAGTTCGTCGGCGTCGATGGGGCTGACGAAGTCGGGGAAGGCCTGACGCACCAGCAGCGGCTTTTTCTGCCAGTAGTCGCGCAGGAATTCACGGGCCGTGAGGCCGCCCAGCAGTTGCAGTGGAGTATCAGAATTCATGTTCAACCTATTGAAAAAACGTAGTTTTCGTACGGGAATAAAAACGCCCGGCCAGGCCGGGCGTTGTACGCGACGCTCAGCTTAGATGCGTTTGGCCTGGGCCACGGCGTTGCCGATGTAGGTCGCCGGGGTCAGTTGCTTGAGCTCGGCCTTGGCTTCGGCCGGCATGTCCAGGCCGTCGATGAAGGTCAGCAGGGCTTCAGGGGTGATGCCCTTGCCACGGGTCAGCTCCTTGAGCTTCTCGTAGGGGTTCTCGATGTTGAAGCGGCGCATCACGGTCTGGATCGGCTCGGCCAGGACTTCCCAGCAGGCGTCCAGGTCGGCGGCGATGCGGGCGGCGTTGACTTCAAGCTTGCCGATGCCTTTCAGGCTGGCTTCGTAGGCGATGACGCTGTGGGCGAAGCCCACGCCCAGGTTACGGAGCACGGTGGAGTCGGTCAGGTCACGCTGCCAGCGCGAGATCGGCAGCTTGCTGGCCAGGTGCTGGAACAGCGCGTTGGCGATCCCCAGGTTGCCTTCGGAGTTCTCGAAGTCGATCGGGTTGACCTTGTGCGGCATGGTCGAGGAGCCGATTTCGCCGGCGACGGTCTTCTGCTTGAAGTAGCCCAGCGAGATGTAGCCCCAGACGTCGCGGTCGAAGTCGATGAGGATGGTATTGAAACGGGCGATGGCGTCGAACAGCTCGGCGATGTAGTCGTGCGGCTCGATCTGGGTGGTGTAGGGGTTGAACACCAGGCCCAGCTCGTCCTCGATGAAGGCTCGGGCGTTGGCTTCCCAGTCGATCTGCGAGTAGGCCGACAGGTGGGCGTTGTAGTTGCCCACGGCGCCGTTGATCTTGCCCAGCAGCGGCACGGCGGCCACCTGGGCGATCTGGCGCTCCAGGCGGTAGACGACGTTGGCCAGCTCTTTACCCAGGGTGGTCGGCGAGGCCGGCTGGCCGTGGGTGCGCGACAGCATCGGCACGTCGGCGTGGGCGTGGGCCAGGGCGCGGATGGATTCGGCGATCTGGCGCATCAGCGGCAGCAGCACATCGTCACGGCCGGCGCGCAGCATCAGGGCGTGGGACAGGTTGTTGATGTCCTCGCTGGTGCAGGCGAAGTGGATGAACTCGCTGACCTTGGCCAGCTCAGGCAGCTGAGCCGCTTGCTCCTTGAGCAGGTACTCGATGGCCTTGACGTCGTGGTTGGTGGTGCGCTCGATTTCCTTGACGCGTTCGGCGTGCTCAAGTTTGAAATCGGTGGCCAGGCTGTCCAGCACGGCGTTGGCTTCGGCGGAGAACGCCGGCACTTCGCCGATCTGCGGGTGGGCGGCCAGGCGCTGCAGCCAGCGTACTTCGACCAGGGCGCGGAAACGGATCAGGCCGAATTCGCTGAAGATGGGGCGCAAGGCCTGGGTTTTGCCGGCATAACGGCCGTCTACAGGGGAAACCGCAGTGAGCGAGGAGAGCTGCATGGGGTGTTCTCGGACAGTCAGGCTTTTGGAAGGGCGCATATCATACATGAAAAACGCGCCCGAGTCGGGTGGCTGACCAAAGGTCGGGCCTATCAAAAATGTTGCGATCCCCTGTAGGAGCGGCCTTGTGTCGCGAAAGGGCTGCGCAGCAGCCCCGGCAATCTTGAGTCAGGCTCGAGATCCTGGGGCCGCGCTGCGGCCCTTTCGCGACACAAGGCCGCTCCTACAGGTACTACGTCAATCGTTGGTACGCATCATCCCGTACAGTTCATTGAGCAACTTGCGGCGGCTGAACACCAGCTGCCAGCGGTGTCCGCCCAGCTGGCGCCACAGGCGCGCGGCGCGGATGCCGGCCAGCAGCAGGGCGCGGATCTTCGAGGCGTTGCTGGCCTGCTGCAGGAAACGCATGTCGCCGTGCACCTGGATGCGCTGGCGCAGGGTGCTCAGGGTGTCCTGGTACAAGGCTCCACTGGAAGCAATGACGTTTTCGTGAACCAGGCCGAAATGCTCGGCCTGGGACTGGATCTGCGGCAGGCGATTACCGATGGTGTCGAGCATGTCGCCACGCTTGTTCAGCTGGCGCTCAAGGCCCAGCATCGACAGGGCGTAGCGCAGCGGCTCGCGCTGCAGGCTGCTGGGGTCGCGCTCCAGGGCGCCGACCAGCGCGCGGTAGCCGTCGCGCAGGTTGAGGTCGTCGCCGCCGAACACTTCCAGGGTATCCTTCGGGTCGCGCACCAGCAGGCTGCCGAGCATGCAACCGATGTTGGCTTCGCTGGCCTGGCCGGTGCGGGCGATGCGGTCGACCAGCACTGCGGCCTGGAACACGCCGCCCAGGGCGACCAACTGCTCCTGAAGGTTGTTCATCGACGCGGGCTCCACGGCTCGGCGATCTCGATCACGCCGCCGCCCAGGCACACCTCGCCGTCATAGAACACCACCGACTGGCCCGGGGTGACGGCGCGCTGCGGCTCGTCGAACACGGCGCGGTAGCCGCTCTCGGTGCGTTCCAGGGTGCACTGCTGGTCGCCCTGGCGGTAGCGCACCTTGGCGGTCAGGCGGCGCGGGCTGGACAGGTCGATCGGGTTGACCCAGAAGATCTCCGAAGCCAGCAGGGCGCGGGAGAACAGCCATGGGTGCTCGTTGCCTTGGCCGACCACCAGCACGTTGCGCGCGAGGTCTTTTTCCAGCACGTACCACGGCTCGTCGCCCGCGTCCTTCAGGCCGCCGATCCCCAGGCCCTGGCGCTGGCCGATGGTGTGGTACATCAGGCCATGGTGCTGGCCGATCACTTCACCCTCGGTGGTCTGGATCTCGCCGGGCTGGGCCGGCAGGTACTGCTTGAGAAAATCGCTGAAGCGGCGCTCGCCGATGAAGCAGATGCCGGTGGAGTCCTTCTTCTTGGCGGTGGCCAGGCCGTGTTTTTCGGCGATGGCGCGTACCTCGGGCTTTTCCAGCTCGCCGACCGGGAACAGGGTGCGGGCGATTTCCTTGCCGCCGACGGCGTGCAGGAAGTAGCTCTGGTCCTTGTTCGGGTCCAGGCCCTTGAGCAGCTCGGTCAGCGCGCCAGTGTCGCGGCGGCGCACGTAGTGGCCGGTGGCGATCAGATCGGCGCCCAGGGACAGGGCGTAGTCGAGGAACGCCTTGAACTTGATCTCGCGGTTGCAGAGGATGTCCGGGTTGGGCGTACGGCCGGCCTTGTACTCCTCGAGGAAGTGCTCGAACACGTTGTCCCAGTATTCGGCGGCGAAGTTGGCAGTGTGCAGCTTGATGCCGATGCGGTCGCACACGGCCTGGGCGTCGGCCAGGTCTTCGCGGGCGGTGCAGTATTCGGTGCCGTCGTCTTCTTCCCAGTTCTTCATGAACAGACCTTCCACCTGGTAGCCCTGCTCGATGAGCAGAAGGGCGGAGACGGAAGAGTCCACGCCGCCGGACATGCCGACGATGACGCGGGTCTTGGCGGGGTCTTTGAGTGCTGGGCTGGTCATGGCTACCGGTGTGTATCAGAGGGGAAAAACGCCGATTCTATCAAACCCGTGGGCTGGCGTCAGTCGCGCAGCAGGTCGAGGCTGTGCAGCGGGCCTTTGAGATAGTCGTCGAGGCAGCGCGGTACCAGCTCGCTACGCCAGCGTGACGGCTCGGCCAGCAGTTCGTCGCGGGTCAGCCACACGGCACGGACGATGTCGCTGTCCAGCGCCAGGTCGGCATGATGGTGCACGGGGCGGGCGGCGAAGCAGATGCGCTGGTAGGTGACGCCGTTGCTCGGGGCGGTATAGAGGTAGATGCCGACCACGCCGGTGAGTTCGACTTCCCAGGCGGTTTCCTCGAGGGTTTCGCGCAGGGCGGCCTGGGCGATGGTCTCGTTGGCCTCGAGGTGGCCGGCGGGCTGGTTGAACACGTGCTGGCCGGCCTTGAACTCCTCGACGAAGAGGAACTTGCCGTCGTGTTCGACGATGGTGGCGACGGTGATGTGGGGTTGCCAGGTCATGCAGTGGGCTCCATGGCGGGGGCGTGGGGGGGGGGGGGGGGGGGGGGGGGGGGGGGCGGGGCGGGGGGGGGGGGGGGGGCGGGCGCCGCGGGGGGGGGGGGGGGCGGGCGCCGCCCCCCCCCCCCCCCGCCCCCCCCCCCCCCGCCCCCCCCCCCGCTCCCACGGGAGATTTCACAAACTTCAAAAAGCACAAACCCCGGTGCGTGGCCGGGGTCTGTGCTGCTACGTCAGGCGAACCTTACAGGGCGGCAATGGCGCTGTTCAGGGTCTGGCTTGGACGCATCACCTTGGCGGTCAGCTCGGCATCCGGGGCGTAGTAGCCGCCGATGTCGGCCGGCTTGCCCTGGACGGCGTTGAGCTCGGCGACGATGGTCGCCTCGTTCTCGCTCAGGGTCTTGGCCAGCGGGGCGAAGCGCGCCTGCAGGGCTGCGTCGTCGGTCTGGGCGGCCAGTGCTTCTGCCCAGTACAGCGTCAGGTAGAAGTGGCTGCCACGGTTGTCGATACCGCCGACCTTGCGCGAAGGCGACTTGTTGGTGTCGAGGAACTTGCCGGTAGCCTGGTCCAGGGTGTTGGCCAGGACCTTGGCGCGCGGGTTGTCGTAGGTGTTGCCCAGGTGCTCCAGGGAGGCTGCCAGGGCCAGGAACTCACCCAGCGAGTCCCAGCGCAGGAAGTTCTCTTCGACCAGTTGCTGCACGTGCTTCGGTGCCGAACCACCGGCGCCGGTCTCGAACAGGCCACCGCCGTTCATCAGCGGGACGATCGACAGCATCTTGGCGCTGGTACCCAGTTCCATGATCGGGAACAGGTCGGTCAGGTAGTCACGCAGCACGTTGCCGGTCACCGAGATGGTGTCCTTGCCTTCGCGGATGCGGGCCAGGGAGAACTTGATGGCGTCGACCGGGGCCAGGATGCGGATGTCCAGGCCTGAGGTGTCGTGATCCTTCAGGTACTGCTGCACCTTCTCGATCATCACGCCGTCGTGGGCGCGGGCCGGGTCCAGCCAGAACACCGCCGGGGTGTTGCTCAGGCGGGCGCGGTTGACGGCCAGCTTGACCCAGTCCTGGATCGGCGCGTCCTTGGTCTGGCACATGCGGAAGATGTCACCGGCTTCGACGTCCTGCTCCAGCACGACCTTGCCCTTGCCATCGACCACGCGCACGACGCCGTCGGCCTTGATCTGGAAGGTCTTGTCGTGGGAGCCGTACTCTTCGGCTTTCTGCGCCATCAGGCCGACGTTCGGCACGCTGCCCATGGTGGTCGGGTCGAAGGCGCCGTTGGCCTTGCAGTCTTCGATGGTGGCCTGGTAGATGCCGGCGTAGCAGCGGTCCGGGATGATCGCCTTGGCGTCCTGCAGTTCTCCGGCGGTGTTCCACATCTTGCCCGAGTCGCGGATCATCGCAGGCATCGAGGCGTCGACGATGACGTCGCTCGGTACGTGCAGGTTGGTGATGCCCTTGTCCGAGTTGACCATGGCCAGGGCCGGGCGAACGGCGTACAGGGCCTGGATGTCGGCTTCGATCTCGGCTTGCTTCTCGGCAGGCAGATCCTTGATGCGGGCGTACAGGTCGCCGATGCCGTTGTTGGCGTTGAAGCCCACCTGGCTGAGTGCGGCTGCGTGCTTGGCCAGTACGTCGCCGTAGAACTCTTCGACGATCACGCCGAACATGATCGGGTCGGAGACCTTCATCATGGTGGCTTTCAGGTGCACCGACAGCAGCACGCCAGAGGCCTTGGCATCGGCGATCTGCTCGGCGATGAAGGCTTTCAGGGCCTTGCGGCTCAGGGTGGCGCAGTCGATGACTTCGGCGGCCTTGACGGCGGTTTTTTCTTTCAGGACGGTGGTGGCGCCGTCCTTGCCGACCAGCTCGATGCGCAGGCTGTCGTCAGCCTCGATCAGCGCGGCTTTTTCGCTGCCGTAGAAGTCGCCCTGGGTCATGTGGGCAACGTGCGACTTGGAGTCGGCGGCCCAGGCGCCCATCTTGTGCGGGTGCTTGCGGGCGTAGTTCTTGACCGACAGCGGGGCGCGGCGGTCGGAGTTGCCTTCGCGCAGGACCGGGTTCACGGCGCTGCCCTTGATGCGGTCGTAGCGGGCGCGGGATTCTTTTTCCTCGGCGCTGCCCGGCTCGTCGGCGTAGTCGGGGATGTTGAAGCCCTTGGCCTGCAGCTCCTTGATCGCGGCCTTCAGCTGTGGAACCGACGCGGAGATGTTCGGCAGCTTGATGATGTTGGCTTCAGGGGTGGTGGCCAGCTGGCCCAGTTCCGCCAGGTGATCGCCTACCTGCTTCTCGGCACCCAGTTGCTCCGGGAAGGCGGCGAGGATACGGCCGGCCAGGGAGATGTCACGGGTTTCGACGGCGATATCGGCCGAAGCGGTGAAGGCCTCGACGATCGGCAGCAGCGAGTAGGTGGCGAGGGCGGGGGCTTCGTCGGTGAAGGTGTAGATGATCTTGGAACGGGTGGGCATGCGGGTTAACTCTCTATGTGCTGAGCGTACTCGAGTCTCGAGGTGCGCAGGGTAGGCGCTTCGCCCTGGCGACGCCATGAGCGGAAAGTCGAGAGGCTGCGAGCGGTGATGGTGGATGCATCAGTCGAGCGTCAAGTGCTGGGCCGCGGTAACAACCCAGGCTTTGCGGTCATTCATGACCAAGGGCGAGCCGCATTTTCCTAGGGTTCGCCCCGATGACCCTATGGTCGCGCCGGAGTATATCAAACCCTTTGGGCTATTCAGCAAGGCGAAGTGGTATCAGCGCATTTATAAGACCAAAGACGTAGGGGCAATGTGGCGTGTTGCCGCAGGCTGCCAGGGGGATTTTCCAGTCCTTTTTCGGCTGTCGTGGCAGCGAGCTTGCAGGTCGGCAGATGTGGTTTAGGCTCAGTGGATCGCACGATTTCCAATCACACCAGGAAAAGCGGAGTAGTGCAGCATGGGATACCAGAAAATCAAGGTTCCGTCTGATGGTGCCAAGATCACCGTCAATGCAGACCATTCGCTCAACGTTCCCGATAACCCCATCATTCCCTACATCGAGGGTGACGGCATTGGCGTGGACGTCTCGCCGGTGATGATCAAGGTGGTCGACGCCGCCGTGCACAAAGCCTACGGCGGCAAGCGCAAGATCGCCTGGATGGAGGTGTACGCCGGCGAGAAGGCCACCCAGGTCTACGACCAGGACACCTGGCTGCCCCAGGAAACCCTGGATGCGGTGCGCGACTACGTGGTGTCGATCAAGGGGCCGCTGACCACCCCGGTCGGCGGCGGCATCCGCTCGCTCAACGTGGCCCTGCGCCAGCAGCTCGACCTCTATGTGTGCCTGCGCCCGGTGGTCTGGTTCCAGGGCGTGCCGAGTCCGGTGAAAAAGCCGGGTGACGTCGACATGGTGATCTTCCGCGAGAACTCCGAGGACATCTATGCCGGCATCGAGTGGAAGGCCGGTTCGCCCGAGGCGAACAAGGTGATCAAGTTCCTCAAGGAAGAAATGGGCGTCACCAAGATCCGCTTCGACCAGGACTGCGGTATTGGCGTCAAGCCAGTCTCGAAGGAGGGCACCAAGCGCCTGGTGCGCAAGGCCCTGCAGTATGTGGTGGACAACGACCGCAAGTCGCTGACCCTGGTGCACAAGGGCAACATCATGAAGTTCACCGAAGGGGCCTTCAAGGACTGGGGCTACGAGGTGGCACGCGACGAGTTCGGCGCCGAGCTGCTCGATGGCGGCCCGTGGATGAAGTTCAGGAATCCGAAGACAGGCCGCGAGGTGATCGTCAAGGATGCCATCGCAGACGCCATGCTCCAGCAGATCCTGCTGCGTCCGGCCGAGTACGATGTGATCGCCACCCTCAACCTCAACGGCGACTACCTGTCCGATGCCCTGGCGGCGGAAGTGGGTGGTATCGGCATCGCGCCGGGCGCCAACCTGTCGGATACCGTGGCCATGTTCGAGGCCACGCACGGCACCGCGCCGAAGTACGCCGGCAAGGACCAGGTCAACCCGGGCTCGGTGATCCTCTCGGCGGAAATGATGCTGCGGCACATGGGCTGGACCGAGGCGGCCGACCTGATCATCAAGGGCACCAATGGCGCCATTGCGGCCAAGACCGTGACCTATGACTTCGAGCGCCTGATGGACGGCGCGACCCTGGTCGGTAGTTCGGGCTTTGGCGAGGCGCTGATCAAGCACATGTAGGCGGGGCAAAAAAACCGGTCGCCTCTTTATATTAAAGGGGCGACCGGCTTTTTCGTTTACCGGCAGACAGGTCGGGGATCAGACTTCGACGGTATTGCCTGGGTTCGTCGCGCTGGCCTGGACGTTGCTGGTGGCGCTTCTGATGTCGGTCGCGTGCAGCCCTTTGGGGCCCTGGATGATCTCGAAGTTCACGGCCTGGCCGGCTTTCAGCGTCTTGTAACCGTCCATCTGGATCGCTGAATAGTGGGCGAACAGATCATCGGTCTTGCCATCCTCGTTGATGAATCCGTAGCCCTTGGCATTGTTGAACCACTTGACTTTACCGCTTGCCATCCCTATGTCCCTCTGCAAAGGACTCCATCACTGGAGTATCATCCACTTCATCCGCATACGAACCTTGCGAGAAAATCTGGTTGACTGCGCGGATCTTTATCGACCACGGTGGGTTCTTATTGGTTGTAACACCGTTTTGCCGATAGTCAAGGTCAGCCGGCGCCCGCGCCGGGAGTGGCCTGCGCGGTCAACCCACAACCTTAACCTGTCGATCATGATGAAATTCTTTCCATGCATGCACCCAGTGAGATTCGACTAACATTCAATCAGGATCGCCCCCAGTCGCATGAGGACGGGCATGAGGACGATGGCGCGGGCCTTGCCGTCCAGGAGGCCAAGCCGATCCTGCAGGCGCCGCCGATGTACAAGGTGGTTTTGTTCAACGATGACTACACGCCGATGGATTTCGTCGTCGAAGTGCTCGAGACGTTCTTCAATCTGAACCGCGAGCTGGCGACCAAGATCATGCTGACCGTCCATACCGAAGGGCGGGCAGTGTGCGGATTGTTTACCCGGGACATCGCCGAGACAAAGGCCATGCAGGTCAACCAATACGCCAGGGAAAGCCAGCATCCGCTACTCTGTGAAATCGAGAAGGACGGTTAATCGCCGACCACTTGGGTATGAGGTGAAGCTATGTTAAACCGCGAGCTCGAAGTCACCCTCAATCTGGCCTTCAAGGAGGCCCGTTCGAAGCGTCATGAGTTCATGACCGTCGAACACCTGCTGCTGGCACTCCTTGACAATGAGGCTGCCGCGACCGTTCTGCGCGCCTGTGGCGCCAATCTCGACAAACTCAAGCACGACCTGCAGGAGTTCATCGATTCGACCACCCCGCTGATCCCCGTGCATGACGAGGATCGCGAGACCCAACCGACCCTGGGCTTCCAGCGTGTGCTGCAGCGTGCCGTGTTCCACGTGCAGAGCTCAGGCAAGCGCGAAGTGACCGGCGCCAACGTGCTGGTGGCGATCTTCAGCGAACAGGAAAGCCAGGCGGTGTTCCTGCTCAAGCAGCAGAGCGTGGCGCGCATCGACGTCGTCAACTACATCGCCCACGGCATCAGCAAGGTGCCGGGCCACGGTTCGCACAACGAAAGCGAGCAGGACATGCAGGACGAGGAGGGCGGCGAAGCGTCGTCTTCCAGCAACCCGCTGGACGCCTATGCCAGCAACCTGAACGAACTGGCCCGGGCCGGGCGCATCGACCCGCTGGTCGGGCGCGAGCAGGAGGTCGAGCGCGTGGCGCAGATCCTCGCCCGCCGGCGCAAGAACAACCCGCTGCTGGTCGGCGAGGCCGGCGTGGGCAAGACCGCCATCGCCGAAGGCCTGGCCAAGCGCATCGTCGACGGGCAGGTGCCCGACCTGCTGGCGCAGAGCGTGGTGTACTCCCTTGACCTCGGCGCACTGCTGGCCGGTACCAAGTACCGCGGCGACTTCGAGAAGCGCTTCAAGGCGCTGCTCGGCGAGCTGCGCAAGCGCCCGCAGGCGATCCTGTTCATCGACGAGATCCACACCATCATCGGCGCCGGCGCGGCTTCCGGTGGCGTGATGGATGCGTCCAACCTGCTCAAGCCGCTGCTGTCGTCCGGTGAGATCCGTTGCATCGGCTCCACCACCTTCCAGGAGTTCCGCGGCATCTTCGAGAAGGATCGCGCCCTGGCGCGGCGCTTCCAGAAAGTCGACGTCACCGAGCCATCGGTGGAGGACACCGTGGGCATCCTGCGCGGGCTCAAGGGCCGCTTCGAGAGCCACCACAACATCGAGTACAGCGACGAGGCCCTGCGCGCCGCCGCCGAACTGGCCTCGCGCTACATCAACGACAGGCACATGCCCGACAAGGCCATCGACGTGATCGACGAGGCCGGCGCCTACCAGCGCCTGCAGCCGGAGGCCAATCGGGTCAAGCGCATCGACGTGCCGCAGGTCGAGGATATCGTCGCCAAGATCGCGCGGATTCCGCCGAAGCACGTCACCAGCTCCGACAAGGAGCTGCTGCGCAACCTCGAGCGTGACCTGAAACTGACCGTGTTCGGCCAGGATGCCGCGATCGACTCGCTGGCCACCGCCATCAAGCTGTCCCGTGCCGGCCTCAAGGCGCCGGACAAGCCGGTCGGCTCGTTCCTGTTCGCCGGCCCTACCGGCGTGGGCAAGACCGAGGCCGCCCGTCAGCTGGCCAAGGCCCTGGGCGTGGAACTGGTGCGCTTCGACATGTCCGAGTACATGGAGCGGCACACTGTGTCGCGCCTGATCGGTGCGCCGCCCGGCTATGTCGGGTTCGACCAGGGTGGCCTGCTGACCGAGGCCATCACCAAGCAACCGCACTGTGTGCTGCTGCTCGACGAGATCGAGAAGGCCCACCCGGAAGTCTTCAACCTGTTGCTGCAGGTAATGGACCACGGGACCCTGACCGACAACAACGGGCGCAAGGCGGATTTCCGCAACGTGATCCTGATCATGACCACCAACGCCGGCGCTGAAACCGCCGCGCGGGCCTCGATCGGCTTCACCCACCAGGACCACTCGTCCGATGCGATGGAGGTCATCCGCAAGAGCTTCACGCCGGAGTTCCGCAACCGCCTGGACACCATCATCCAGTTCGGCCGCCTGTCCCACGAGACGATCAAGAGCATCGTCGACAAGTTCCTCATCGAACTGCAGGCGCAGCTGGAAGACAAGCGTGTGCTGCTGGAGGTCACCGACGCCGCCCGCGGCTGGCTGGCGGCCTCGGGCTACGACGTGCAGATGGGGGCGCGGCCGATGGCGCGGCTGATCCAGGACAAGATCAAGCGGCCGCTGGCCGAGGAGATCCTGTTTGGCGAGCTGGCCGAGCACGGTGGTGTGGTGCATATCGACCTGCGCGATGGCGAGCTGGTGTTCGATTACGAGACCACGGCTGAAGTCGCGTAAGGCTGGGGCCGCTGTGCGGCCCATTCGCCGGCAAGCCGGCGAAAGGCCTGCACAGCAGTCCCGCTGTATAAAGCCCACAAAAAAGCCCGGCACATTGGCCGGGCTTTTTCATGGCTGGAGCTTAGCGCGCACGGTAGGTGATGCGGCCCTTGCTCAGGTCGTACGGCGTCAGTTCGACGCGGACCTTGTCGCCAGTGAGAATACGGATGTAGTTCTTGCGCATCTTGCCAGAGATATGCGCGGTAACGACGTGCCCGTTTTCCAACTCCACGCGGAACATGGTGTTGGGCAGGGTGTCGACGACAGTGCCTTCCATTTCGAAGCTGTCTTCTTTCGACATGCAGTAAAGCCCTCGGTATCCAGTGATGGCCCGACGCACGACTGCACCGGGCAAAAAAAGTGGCGTGGATTATGCCCGAAATTTGTGTTTCAAGCCAATGCCTTTCAGTTGAGGGTGACCCAGCGCTGGTTGATCAGCAGTTCGATGGGGCGATACTGGGTTTTGTAATTCATCTTCTTGCAGTTCTTGATCCAGTAACCGAGGTACACCGCCTCGAGGTCCTGGCGCAGGGCCTCGGTGATCTGCCAGAGGATGGCATAGCGCCCCAGGCTGCGGCGCTCCTCGTCGGGCTCGTAGAAGGTGTACACCGCTGACAGCCCATTGGGCAGAAGGTCGCACACCGCCACGGCCAGCAGCCGGCCCTCCAGACGGAACTCGTAGAACCAGCAGAACGGCAGGTCGCGGACCAGGAAGGTGGAGAACTGGTCGCGGCTGGGCGGGTACATGTCGCCGTCGGCGTGGCGCTGCTCGATATAGCGCCGGTACAGGTCGAAGTATTCTTCCTTGAAGGACGGGCGGGCGGCGGTGACGGTCAGGTCGGCGTTGCGCTTGAGGATTCGGCGCTGCTGGCGGTTGGGAATGAAGCGCGCCGCCGGGATGCGCGCCGGCACGCAGGCGTTGCATTGCTGGCAATGCGGGCGATAGAGGTGATCGCCGCTGCGGCGAAAGCCCATCTCCGACAGGTCGGCATAGACATGCACGTCCATCGGCTGGCTCGGGTCGAGAAACAGCGTGGTCGCCTGCTCATCCGGCAGGTAGCTGCAGGAGTGGGGTTGAGTGGCATAAAACTTCAACCGCGCCAGCTCTGTCATGATCAACCCCTTAGGTGAGACGTTGTCTCTAAGTGTAAGCCAGCTCCGGGAACTCGCCTAGGCAACCCAGTTGGCGCCGCTGGGCTGATCCAGGTACCGCGCCAGGTGGTTGGCAAACGCGACCCGGCTGATGGCGCGGGCGCCCAGGCTGTGCAGGTGGTCGGTCGGCATCTGGCAGTCGATCAGCACGAAGCCGGCCTGCCTGAGGTGTTCGACCAGGGTCACGAAGCCCACCTTGGAGGCGTTGTCGGCGCGGCTGAACATCGATTCGCCGAAGAACAGCCGACCCATGGCCAGGCCGTAGAGGCCGCCGACCAGCTCGCCGTCGCGGCGCACCTCCACCGAATGGGCGATGCCGCGGCGGTGCAGCTCGCAGTAGGCGGCGCGCATGTTGTCGGTGATCCAGGTGCCGTCGGCGTAGTCCCGCGGCGCGGCGCAGGCGGCGATCACCGCCGCGAAATCGCTGTCGAAGCTCACCTGGTAGCGGCCCTGGCGGATCAGCTTGGCCAGCGAGCGCGAGACGTGCAGCTCGTCCGGGAACAACACGGTGCGCGGGTCGGGCGACCACCAGAGGATCGGCTGGCCGTCCTGGTACCAGGGGAAGCAGCCGTGGCGATAGGCCGCGACCAGGCGGTCCGGGGTCAGGTCACCGCCGGCGGCAAGCAGGCCGTTGGGGTCGTGCAGGGCCTTTTCCAGGGGGGGGAAGGTCAGCGAGTCGCGGGTCAGCCAGGTGAGCATGGGGTTCTTGAGCGGCGGGGGAGGGGAGAGGGCAGCATGGCGTGGGTTGAGAATGAGGTCAACGCCTTGCCAGGTCGACAAATTCCCTTCGGCTTCGGTAGCGCCAGGCACCATCTGGCGCTTTTGCTGTCACACCTGTGCAAAAACACAGCATAAGCCTTTGTCACAAAAGAAAATGCATGCTCAAATTGCAACTATATGAAAGTAGCCCCCGTTCGCGCCCCACACGGCGTGCCGCCATGGCGGCTGGCGGGCAGTAATGTTAAAAGTAGTGGTTCATTGGCCAGTGACCGGCCAATCACTATTGGACGCGCAGCACGCGCAGGAATAGACGCGTTTTGAAGAAATCGACCGCAACCCCAGCCCCCTTGCCAGTGCCTCTGTGGCGGCAACAGCTGCACTACCGCCTGAAGGAAGGTGCGCTGATCGCCGTCGGCGCCCTGTGCCTGTACCTGTGGATGGCACTGGTCACCTACGACACCGCCGATCCGGGCTTCAGCCACACCAGCAACGCCGAGCAGGTGCAGAACGCCGCCGGCCGCGCCGGGGCCTACTTCGCCGATATCCTGTTCATGGTGCTCGGCTACTTCGCCTATATCTTCCCGCTGCTGCTGGCGATCAAGACCTGGCAGATCTTTCGCGAGCGTCACCAGCCCTGGCAGTGGAGCGGCTGGCTGTTCTCCTGGCGCCTGATCGGCCTGGTGTTCCTGGTGTTGTCGGGTGCGGCATTGGCGCATATCCACTTCCACCCGCCGGCGAGCATGCCGTTCTCCGCCGGTGGCGCCCTGGGCGAGAGCCTTGGCGATCTGGCGCGCAACCTGCTCAACGTTCAGGGCAGCACGCTGATGTTCATCGCCCTGTTCCTGTTCGGCCTGACCGTGTTTACCGACCTGTCCTGGTTCAAGGTGATGGACATCACCGGCAAGATCACCCTCGACCTGTTCGAGCTGGTGCAGGGCGCCGCCAACCGCTGGTGGGAGGCGCGCAACGAGCGCAAGCGCCTGGTGGCGCAGCTGCGCGAGGTGGACGAGCAGGTCGACGAAGTGGTCGCCCCGGTGGTCGCCGACAAGCGCGAGCAGGTCAAGGCCCGCGAGCGCATCATCGAGCGCGACGAGGCGCTGACCAAGCACATCGCCCAGCGCGAACAGCAACCAGCCCCGGTGATCAACCTGCCGACTCCGGCGGTCAAGGCGCCGGAGCCGAGCAAGCGGGTGATGAAGGAGAAGCAGGCGCCGTTGTTCGTCGACAGCGCCGTCGAAGGCACGCTGCCGTCGATCTCCATCCTCGACCCGGCCGAACAGAAGAAGGTCGAGTACTCACCCGAATCCCTGGCCGCTGTCGGCCACCTGTTGGAAATCAAGCTGAAGGAATTCGGCGTGGAGGTCTCGGTCGACTCGATCCACCCGGGCCCGGTGATCACCCGCTATGAGATCCAGCCGGCCGCGGGCGTCAAGGTCAGCCGTATCGCCAACCTGGCCAAGGACCTGGCGCGTTCCCTGGCGGTGACCAGCGTGCGCGTGGTCGAGGTCATTCCCGGCAAGACCACCGTGGGTATCGAGATTCCCAACGAAAACCGCCAAATGGTGCGCTTCTCCGAGGTGCTGTCGTCGGCGCAATTCGACGAGAACAAGTCGCCGGTCACCCTGGCCCTGGGCCACGATATCGGCGGCAAGCCAGTGATCACCGACCTTGCCAAGATGCCGCACCTGCTGGTGGCCGGTACTACCGGTTCCGGTAAGTCGGTGGGCGTGAACGCGATGATCCTGTCGATCCTGTTCAAGTCGGGCCCGGAAGACGCGCGGCTGATCATGATCGACCCGAAAATGCTCGAGCTGTCGATCTACGAAGGCATTCCGCACCTGCTGTGCCCGGTGGTCACCGACATGAAGGACGCCGCCAACGCCCTGCGCTGGAGCGTCGCCGAGATGGAGCGCCGCTACAAGCTGATGGCGGCCATGGGCGTGCGTAACCTGGCGGGCTTCAACCGCAAGATCAAAGATGCCCAGGAGGCCGGCGAGATCATCCACGACCCGCTGTACCGTCGCGAGAGCATGGACGACGAGCCGCCGGCGCTGAAAACCCTGCCGACCATCGTGGTGGTGGTCGACGAATTCGCCGACATGATGATGATCGTCGGCAAGAAGGTCGAAGAGTTGATCGCCCGTATCGCCCAGAAGGCCCGTGCCGCTGGTATCCACTTGATCCTGGCCACCCAGCGCCCGTCGGTGGACGTGATCACCGGCCTGATCAAGGCCAACATCCCGACCCGCATGGCATTCCAGGTGTCGAGCAAGATCGACTCGCGGACCATCATCGACCAGGGTGGCGCCGAACAGCTGCTCGGCCACGGTGACATGCTCTACATGCCGCCGGGCACCAGCCTGCCGATCCGCGTGCATGGCGCGTTCGTTTCCGACGACGAGGTGCATCGCACGGTCGAGGCCTGGAAGCTGCGCGGCGCGCCGGACTACAACGATGACATCCTCAATGGCGTCGAGGAGGCCGGTAGCGGCTTCGACGGCGGCGGTGGCGGTGGCGGCGATGGCGACGACCCGGAAGCCGACGCGCTCTACGACGAAGCCGTGCAGTTCGTGCTGGAAAGCCGCCGGGCGTCGATCTCGGCGGTGCAGCGCAAGCTCAAGATCGGTTACAACCGCGCCGCGCGGATGATCGAGTCGATGGAAATGGCCGGCGTGGTCACGCCGATGAACAGCAACGGCTCGCGGGAAGTGATTGCCCCGGGTGGCCCGCGCGACTGATGAACAACCTGCCGGGCGCCATTGACGACGCCCGGCCCCTCCACTGTGCAATGAGGATTTCCATGCGCGCGATTCGCATGCTGTTGGTTTCTGCCCTGGCTACGGCCAGCCTGTCGGCCCAGGCCGGCGAACAGGACGTCCAGCGCCTGACGCAATTGCTGGAAAAGTCGCAGACCATCGAAGCCAATTTCTCCCAGCTGACCTTGGATGCCGGTGGCACCAGCCTGCAGGAGACCAACGGCAAGATGACCGTCAAGCGCCCGGGCCTGTTCTACTGGCACACCGATGCGCCGCAGGAGCAGGTCGTGGTGTCCGACGGCAAGAACGTCACCCTGTGGGACCCGGACCTCGAGCAGGCGACCATCAAGAAGCTCGACGTGCGCCTGAACCAGACCCCGGCGCTGCTGCTGTCCGGCGATGTGTCGAAGATCAGCCAGAGCTTCGACATCACCTCCAAGGAGCAGGGCGAAGTGATGGACTTCACCTTGAAGCCCAAGACCAAGGACACCCTGTTCGACTCGCTGCGCGTGTCGTTCCGCAGGGGCCTGATCAATGACATGCAGCTGATCGACAGCGTCGGCCAGCGCACCAATATCCTGTTCAATGGCGTCAAGGCCAACCAGGCGGTGCCGGACAGCAAGTTCCAGTTCGACATCCCCAAGGGCGCTGACGTCATCAAGGAGTAAGCGGAGCCTGTGATGGACCTGTTTCGAAGCGAACCCGTCGCCCAGCCCCTGGCCGCCCGCCTGCGTCCGTCCAACCTGGACGAGTACGTCGGCCAGGAGCACCTGCTGGCGCGCGGCAAGCCGCTGCGCGAGGCGCTGGAGCAGGGTGCGTTGCACTCGATGATCTTCTGGGGGCCGCCTGGGGTGGGCAAGACCACCCTGGCGCGGCTGCTGGCGCAGTTCTGCGACGCCCACTTCGAAACGGTGTCGGCGGTGCTGGCCGGGGTCAAGGAGATCCGCCAGGCGGTCGAGGTGGCGAAGCAGCAGGCCGGCCAGTATGGCCGGCGCACCATCCTGTTCGTCGACGAGGTGCACCGCTTCAACAAATCGCAACAGGATGCCTTCCTGCCCTACGTGGAGGACGGCACGCTGATCTTCATCGGCGCCACCACCGAGAACCCGTCGTTCGAGCTGAACAACGCGCTGCTGTCGCGGGCGCGGGTCTACGTGCTCAAGAGCCTGGACGAGGCGGCGCTGCGCAAGCTGGTCGATCGCGCCCTGAGCGAGGAGCGCGGCCTGGGCAAGCGCAGCCTGCGGGTGGGTGATGAGGCGTTCAAGATGCTCATGGCCGCCGCCGACGGCGATGGCCGGCGCATGCTCAATTTCCTCGAGAATGCCTCGGACCTGGCCGAAGACGGCGGCGAGATCGGCGTCGAGCTGCTGCAGAGCCTGCTCGGCGACAGCCGTCGGCGTTTCGACAAGGGCGGCGAAGCGTTCTACGACCAGATTTCCGCGCTGCACAAATCGGTGCGCGGCTCCAATCCGGACGGTGCGCTGTACTGGTACGCGCGCATGCTCGACGGCGGCTGCGACCCGCTGTACATCGCCCGCCGCGTGGTGCGCATGGCCAGCGAGGACATCGGCAATGCCGACCCCCGAGCCCTGAGCCTGTGCCTGGCGGCGTGGGACGTGCAGGAGCGCCTGGGAAGCCCCGAAGGCGAGCTGGCGGTGGCCCAGGCCATCACCTACATCGCCTGCGCGCCGAAGAGCAACGCGGTGTACGTGGGCTTCAAGGCGGCCATGCGCGAGGCCGCCGAGCACGGTTCGCTGGAAGTGCCGCTGCACCTGCGCAACGCGCCGACCAAACTGATGAAGCAACTGGGCTATGGCGAGGAGTACCGCTATGCCCACGACGAGCCGGACGCCTATGCCGCTGGCGAGGACTATTTCCCCGAGCAGCTTGAGCCGCGTCAGTACTACCAGCCGGTGCCGAGGGGACTTGAGCTGAAGATCGGCGAGAAGCTCAAGCACCTGGCCGAGCTGGACCGCAACAGCCCCCGGCAGCGGAGAAAACCGTGATCGCACTTGTCGCTGCCGTCAGCGCCGGCGGGATTGCCGGCACGCTGCTGCGCTTCGCCACCGCCAACTGGGTCGCGGCCCACTGGCCACGGCACTTCTATGCCGGTACGCTGGCGGTCAACCTGGTCGGCTGCCTGCTGATCGGCCTGCTGTACGGGCTGTTCCTGCACAAGCCGCTGGCGCCGGTCGAGCTGCGCGCCGGGCTGATCGTCGGTTTTCTCGGCGGCCTGACCACTTTTTCCTCCTTCTCGCTCGATACCGTGCGCCTGATGGAAAGCGGGCAGGTCCCGTTGGCCTTGGGCTATACCATTATCAGCGTGGTGGGCGGCCTGCTCGCGACCTGGGCCGGCCTGTCCCTGACCCGATTCTGAACCAACATCTACACATAACGAGAGAACGACATGCTCGATTCCAAACAGTTACGCACTGAACTTCAGGCAGTGGCGGACCGCCTGGCCACCCGTGGCTTCAGCCTGGATGTCGCGCGCATCGAATCGCTGGAAGAGCGCCGCAAATCGGTGCAGACCCGCACCGAGCAACTGCAGGCCGAGCGTAACGCCCGTTCCAAATCGATCGGCCAGGCCAAGGCCAAGGGCGAGGACATCGCACCGCTGATGGCTGACGTCGAGCGCATGGCCAATGAGCTGGCCGCCGGCAAGACTGAACTGGACGGTATCCAGGCCGAGCTGGACGGCATCCTGCTGACCATCCCCAACCTGCCGGACGCCAGCGTGCCGGTCGGCGCCAGCGAAGACGACAACGTCGAAGTGCGCCGCTGGGGCACCCCGACTACCTTCGACTTCGAGATCAAGGACCACGTCGCCCTGGGTGAAGTCAGCGGTGGCCTGGACTTCGAAGCCGCGGCCAAGCTCTCCGGCGCCCGCTTCGCCGTGCTGCGCGGCCCGATCGCCCGCCTGCACCGCGCCCTGGCGCAGTTCATGATCAACCTGCACACCGGCGAGCACGGCTACGAGGAACACTACACCCCGTACCTGGTGCAGGCTCCGGCCCTGCAAGGCACCGGCCAGCTGCCGAAGTTCGAGGAAGACCTGTTCAAGATCAGCCGCGAAGGCGAGGCCGACTTCTACCTGATCCCGACTGCCGAAGTGTCGCTGACCAACCTGGTGGCCGGCGAGATCCTCGACGCCAAGCAACTGCCGCTCAAGCTGGTTGCTCACACCCCGTGCTTCCGCAGCGAGGCCGGTGCCTCGGGCCGTGACACCCGCGGCATGATCCGTCAGCACCAGTTCGACAAGGTCGAGATGGTGCAGGTGGTCGAGCCGTCCAAGTCGATGGAAGCGCTGGAAAGCCTGACCGCCAACGCCGAGCGCGTGCTGCAGCTGCTGGAGCTGCCGTACCGCGTGCTGGCGCTGTGCACCGGCGACATGGGCTTCGGCGCGGTGAAGACCTACGACCTGGAAGTGTGGGTGCCGAGCCAGGACAAGTACCGCGAGATCAGCTCCTGCTCGAACTGCGGTGATTTCCAGGCGCGCCGCATGCAGGCTCGCTGGCGCAACCCGGAAACCGGCAAGCCGGAGCTGGTGCACACTCTCAACGGTTCGGGCCTGGCGGTCGGGCGTACCCTGGTGGCGGTGCTGGAGAACTACCAGCAGGCCGACGGCTCGATCCGTGTGCCGGAGGTGCTCAAACCGTACATGGGTGGCGTCGAGGTCATTCGCTGAATGGACTACCTGCCGCTTTTCCATAAGCTGCAGGGCGGCCGTGTGCTGGTCGTCGGCGGCGGCGAGATCGCCTTGCGCAAGGCGCGCCTGCTGGCCGATGCCGGCGCCGCGCTGCGGGTGGTGGCGCCGGAAGTCGACGGCCAGCTGGCCGCGCTGGCCCGCGAGGGCGGTGGCGAGGTGCTGGTGCGTGGCTACCAGGCGAGCGACCTGGAGGGCTGCCGCCTGGTGATCGCGGCCACCGACGACTCGGCGCTTAACGCCCAGGTCTCGGCCGAGGCCCAGGCGCGCAGCCTGCCGGTCAACGTGGTGGATGCGCCGGCCCTGTGCACGGTGATCTTCCCGGCCATCGTCGACCGTTCACCCCTGGTGGTGGCGGTCTCCAGCGGTGGCGATGCCCCGGTGCTGGCGCGCTTGATCCGCGCCAAGCTGGAAGCCTGGATCCCGTCCGCCTACGGCGAGCTGGCTGGGCTGGCGGCGCGTTTCCGGCACAAGGTCAAGGCCTTGTACCCGGACGTCAACCAGCGTCGCGGCTTCTGGGAGAGCGTGTTCCAGGGGCCGGTCGCCGAGCGCCAGCTGGCCGGGCAGGGCGCCGAGGCCGAGCGCCTGTTGCAGGCGATGGTCGACGGCGCACCGGTGCAGCAGGGTGGCGAGGTGTACCTGGTGGGCGCGGGGCCGGGCGATCCGGACCTGCTGACCTTCCGTGCCCTGCGCCTGATGCAGCAGGCCGACGTGGTGCTGTATGACCGCCTGGTGGCCCCGGCCATCATCGAGATGTGCCGGCGTGATGCCGAGCGCATCTATGTCGGCAAGCGCCGCGCCGACCATGCCGTGCCCCAGGACAAGATCAACCGTCTGCTGGTCGACCTGGCCCGCCAGGGCAAGCGCGTGCTGCGGCTCAAGGGTGGCGATCCGTTCATCTTTGGCCGTGGTGGCGAGGAGATCGAGGAGCTGGCCGACGAGGGGATTCCGTTTCAGGTGGTGCCGGGTATCACGGCGGCCAGCGGCTGTTCCGCCTATGGCGGGATTCCGCTGACTCATCGCGACTATGCCCAGTCGGTGCGTTTCGTCACCGGCCACCTGAAGGATGGCACCAGCAACCTGCCGTGGGATGACCTGGTGGCGCCGGCCCAGACCCTGGTGTTCTACATGGGGCTGGTCGGATTGCCGACCATCTGTGCCGAGCTGATCCGTCATGGGCGCGCGGCGAGCACGCCGGCGGCTTTGGTGCAGCAGGGGACCACGCGCAACCAGCGGGTGTTCACCGGCACCCTGGCTGACCTGCCGGAGCTGGTGGCGCGGCATGAAGTGCATGCGCCAACCCTGGTGATCGTCGGGGAGGTGGTGCAGCTGCGCGAGAAGCTCGCGTGGTTTGAAGGGGCGCAAGACAGCTGAAATTGCTGGGGCTGCAAAGCAGCCCCAGCTCTCTCAAGCCCGCCAGATTCCTTTGCCCGACAACCGCTCCCGGTCATGCGGCAAGCCAAAGTCCTGCAACGGCCCCTTGGGCACGATCCCGTTCGGGTTGATGGTCTTGTGGCTCATGTAATAGTGCTTCTGGATATGCTCCATGTTCACCGTTGCCGCCACGCCCGGCCACTGGTACAGCTCGCGCAGCCAGTTGGACAGGTTCGGGTAGTCGCTCAGGCGGCGCAGGTTGCACTTGAAGTGCCCGTGGTACACCGCGTCGAAACGCACCAGCGTGGTGAACAGGCGCACATCGGCCTCGGTCAGGTACTCGCCGGCCAGGTAGCGCTGGCGACCCAGCAGCCCTTCCAGATGATCCAGCTCATTGAACACCTCGTCGAAGGCAGTCTCGTAGGCGTCCTGCGAGGTGGCGAAGCCGGCGCGGTACACACCGTTGTTCACGGCCGGGTAGATACGCTCGTTGAGCGCATCGATGGTCGCCCGCAGCGGCTCGGGGTAGAGGTCCAGGGTATTGCCGGTCAACCCGTCGAAGGCGCTGTTGAAGATACGGATGATCTCGGCCGACTCGTTGTTGACGATGCGCTTCTCCTGCTTGTCCCACAGCACCGGCACGGTCACGCGCCCGGTGTAGTGCGGGTCGTCCTGGGTGTAGCGCTGGTGCAGGTACTGCAGCGCATCCAGTTGATCGCCGCTGGAGCCTTGCTGCTGGTCGAAGGTCCAGCCATGCTCGCCCATCAGCCAACTGACCACCGAGACATCGATCAATGGCTCCAGGCCCTTGAGGGCGCGGAAGATCAGGGTGCGGTGCGCCCACGGGCAGGCCAGCGACACGTACAGGTGATAGCGGCCGGCCTCGGCGGCGGGCAATGGGTTGCGCCGCTGCGCGTTCTCGCGCTGGAAGGCGCCGTCCTTGCTGCTCTGGTACCACTGGTCATGCCAGCGGCCATCGATCAAAAGGCCCATCTCGGAGCTCCTCGAAAACTAATCGTCTGTCGTTGGAGCTCAGTCTAGGGCAAAGCGTTCGAAGAAATAGCGCAAAGACTGCCCTATTCCTATCGACTTATTCGATGTCTATGCGGGCGGCCCAGTAGGCGCGGGCATTGCTGAACGCCTGCTCGCGCTCCTGGCCGAGCCCGCGCAAGGCCAGGGCCATGGTCGCGACCACGGCCAGTTCGCCGTAGCTGTCCTGCGCCTCGCCGCGCCACACCGCCAGCAGGTGCTCGGGCTGCAGGCTGGCCGGCTTCACATGGCGCTGGGCACTGAGCGCCGGCCACTCTTCGTCCCAGGCCTCGCCGGCCGAGGTGCCGTACAGGTGGCTGATGACATCCGGGTTGACCTCGATTTCGCCACCGTCGCCCTTGATGACCACGGCATGATCGCCGAGCAGGCGGCTGGCTTCGCGGTGCACCGCCTGGTAACCGGGGTGGAAGATGCTCTGCAGGCCGCAGCGGGCGGCAAGCGGGTTGAGCACCCGGGCCAGCGAGTGGATGGGCGAGCGCAGGCCCAGGGTGTTGCGCAGGTCTATCATGCGTTGCAGCTGCGGCGCCCAGTCCTGCAAGGGGAAGAAGGCCAGTCGGTGGCTGTCCAGGGTCTGCTCCACGGCCGTCCAGTCACGGCTGAGCGGGATCTCCAGCAGGTCGAGCAATTGCTCGGTGTACAGTCGCCCGGCCGTATGGGCGCCACCGCCGTGCATCAGGATGCGCACGCCGTTACCTGCCAGGCATTTGGCCGCCAGCAGGTACCAGGGCAGGTGGCGCTTCTTGCCGGCGTAGCTCGGCCAGTCGAGGTCAACGGTGATGCGCGGCGCCTGCAGGTGGGCGCGCAGGGCCTCGGTGAAGCCGGCCAACTCCTCGGCGCTTTCTTCCTTGTGCCGCAGCAGCATCAGGAAGGCGCCCAGCTGGGTGTCCTCGACCTTGCCTTCGAGCAGCAGGGTCATGGCGGCGCGGGCTTCCTCGCGGGTCAGGCCGCGGGCGCCGCGCTTGCCCTTGCCGAGGATGCGCACGAATTCGGCGAACGGGTGTTCGGCCGGGGTTTCCAGGGTCAACGGGCGGACGTCGTTCAGCTGTGGTTCGGTCATATGCAGTTGGTCGGCTTGGGCAGGCCCGCCAGCTTGGCGGCGAGTTTGGCGGGGGTGCCATTGAACAGGCGGTTCAGGTGCGGGCTGTTGCCTTTTTCCGCACCGAGCTTGAGCGCGGTGTACTTGATCAGCGGGCGGGTGGCTGGCGACAGCTGGTACTCCTGGTAGAACTGGCGCAGCAGCTCGAGGATTTCCCAGTGGTCCGCGGTCAGGGCGATGCTTTCGCGCGTGGCGAGGGCCTCGGCGACTTCGTGGGACCAGTCCTGCAGCTCGACCAGGAAGCCGTCCTTGTCCAGGGCGATGTGGCGATCGCCGACAGTCAGGGTACTCATAGCCAGCTGTTGACCTTGTCGTGGTGCAGGGTGAGTTCGACGAAGGCGGCGTAGTCCACGGCCTCGGCCAGCTGGCTGTCGAGGCCACGGGCCTGCAGGTCTTCGGCAAGGGCGAACAGCCGCCCGCCGAGGTTGGCGGCCTGCAGGGCGGCGAACGGCTCGCTGCCGGCCTTGAGCGCGTAGGTGGCGTCGCCGCACAGCAGCAGCGCGTCTTGCGGGCCCAGCAGGCGCAGGCAGCTGGCCAGGCGCTCGTCGCTGAAGGGCGATTGGGCGATTACATGCAGGGTCGTCATCAGAGCGTCACCACCTGGTCGAAACGGGCAATCAGCGCGGCCAGCGCGCAATCGTCGAGCACCTCGACCGGCAGCGCCAGGGCATCACCGTCCAGCCCCCGGCGGGCCAGGCTGTGGCGGCAGGCGAACAGTTCCTCGACGCCGAACATTGGCAGGGCCTGGAGGTTGGCGGTCAGGTTCTTCTGCTGCAGGGCGTCGGGTTGCTGCGCGGCGGCGAGCTGGAACACGCCGTCATCGAGGAACAGCATGCCCAGCGGCAGGTCGAAGGCACCGCCGGCCAGGGCTATGTCCAGCGCCTCGCGGGCGGACGGGCCGTTCCACGGCGCCTGGCGGCTGATGATCAACAAGGACTTGGCCATCTCAATCACCTCCGAAGCAGACCAGGCGGTCGGCCAGTTGCGCGGCTTCGTGCAGTTGACCCAGGCCGGACAGCTCCCACGGCATCGGCAGGTTCACCGCCGGACGCTGGTAGCGGTTGGCTTCGGTATCGTCGAGCACGCCCCGGCGCAGTGCCGCGGCGATGCACACCACGGCGTCCAGGCGGTGGTCGCTGACGAAGGTGCGCCACTGCGCGGCCACGTCCAGTTCGTCCTGGGGCGTGACGATATTGGCCGAGGCGCTGTGCACCCCATCTTGGTAGAAGAACAATCGGGCTATTTCATGCCCGCCGGCCAGCACCGCCTCGGCAAAGCGCAAGGCGCGGCGCGAGGAGGGCGCATGGGCCGGGGAAAAGACCGCGATGGCGAATTTCATGGAAGGCTCGTGCAAATGAATGCGGCCATGATAAAGCAAAAAGCCCGCGCTGGTAGGCGCGGGCTTTTTGCTCAGGCGGGCGCGGCTCAGGCCTGTTCCTTGCCCTCGGGCAGGAACCAGTTGAGCAGCAGGGCACAGATGCCGCCGGTGGCGACGCCCGACTCCAGCACGTTGCGCAGCGCCGCCGGCATGTGCGCGAGGAACTCCGGTACCTGGGCCACGCCCAGGCCCAGCGACAGCGACACGGCGATAATCAGCAGGGCGCGGCGGTCGAGACGGGTGCTGGCAAGAATGTTGATGCCCGAGGCCGCCACGGCGCCGAACATCACCATGGCCGCGCCACCGAGCACCGGCTCCGGCACTGCCTGGATCACCCCGGCGACGCTGGGGAACAGACCCAGCAGGATCAGCATGGCGGCGATCCAGATACCGATATGGCGGCTGGCGATGCCGGTCAGCTGAATCACGCCGTTGTTCTGGGCGAAGATCGAGCTGGGAAAGGTGTTGAACAGCCCGGCCAGCAGCGAGTTGGCGCCGTTGACCAGCACTCCGCCCTTGATCCGTTGCATCCACACCGGGCCTTCCACCGGCTGGCGCGAGACCTTGCTGGTGGCGGTCACGTCACCGATGGCTTCCAGCGAGGTGACCAGGTAGATCACCAGCATCGGGATGAACAGCGACCAGGAGAAGCCCAGGCCGAAGTGCAGCGGCGTCGGCACCTGGAACAGCGCGGCCTGGTGCATGCCGGTGAAGTCCAGGCGGCCCAGGTAGCCGGCCAGGGCATAGCCCACGGCCAGGGCGATGACGATGGCGCAGCTGCGCATCCACACCACCGGAATACGGTTGAGGATGACGATGATCGCCAGCACCACGCCGGACAGCAGCAGGTTCTCGCCATCGGCGAAGGTGCCGTTGGCCATCGCGCCGAAGCCGCCGCCCATGCTGATCAGGCCGACCTTGATCAGGGTCAGGCCGATCATCAGCACGACGATGCCGGTCACCAGCGGAGTGATCAGGCGCTTGACGAAGGGCAGGATGCGCGACACGCCCATTTCCACGAACGAGCCGGCGATGACCACGCCAAAGATCGCCGCCATCACGCTCTCCACCGGCGTGCCCTGCTTGACCATCAGCGCACCGCCGGCGATCAGCGGGCCGACGAAGTTGAAGCTGGTGCCCTGGACGATCAGCAGCCCGGCGCCGAACGGCCCGAAGCGCTTGCACTGGACGAAGGTGGCGATACCCGAGATCACCAGCGACATCGACACGATCAGGTTGGTGTCACGCGCCGACACGCCCAGCGCCTGGCAGATCAGCAGGCCCGGCGTGACGATCGGCACGATGATCGCCAGAAGGTGCTGCAATGCCGCCAGCAGGCCGATCAGCAGGCGAGGCTTGTCCTCAAGGCCAAGGACCAGTTCATTGGCAGGCGCCGCCGCGCCTGGGCCGTGTTCGTGTGAACTCATGGGAAAATGCCGCCCCGGAATAAAAAAGGAGCGCATTCTACGGGCAGAAAGCCCATAGGGGTAGAGGCAAGCACGATGGCCGCACAATCGCGGAGGAATGGGGTTATAAGCTGACTTTTAAGTCAATCTTCGTCGGCTTTGCTACCGCTGTTCAGCAGGCACGAAAAAGCCCGCCAAGGCGGGCTTTTTGTGAGGCGCTTGTCGACCAACTCGATCAGTCGTCGCGGCCCATGATGCCGAACAGCTGCAGCAGGCTGACGAACAGGTTGTAGATCGACACGTACAGGCTGATGGTGGCCATGATGTAGTTGCGCTCGCCGCCATGGATGATGGCGCTGGTCTGGAACAGGATGCAGACCGACGAGAACAGTACGAAGCCAGCGCTGATGGCCAGTTGCAGGCCGCTGATCTGGAAGAAGAAGCTGGCCACCACGGCACCCAGCAGGACGAAGAAGCCGGCGGTGATGAAGCCGCTGAGGAAGCTCATGTCCTTGCGGGTGATCAGCACGTAGGCCGACAGGCCGCCAAATACCAGGGCGGTCATGGCGAAGGCCGAGCTGACCACTTCGGCGCCACCGGCCATGCCCAGGTAGCGGTTGAGGATCGGGCCGAGGATGAAGCCCATGAAGCCGGTGAGGGCAAAGGTGGACACCAGGCCCCAGGCCGAATCACGCAGCTTGTTGGTGAGGAAGAACAGGCCGTAGAAGCCGATCAGCACCACGAAGATGTTCGGGTAGCCGACACGCATCTGCTGGGCGACGAAGGCCATGATGCCGCTGAAGGCGAGAGTAAGGGCCAGCAGGCTGTACGTGTTGCGCAGGACCTTGCTGACCTCCTGCTGCTCGACCTGCTGGCCGTGTTGGACGGCGTAATCCTGTTCGCGCATGGCGCACTCCTTTGGGGTGAGACCGCGGTCCGGGACCGGCGGTAGTGGAACGTATGAGGCAGAGCATATCAGAGCTGTCGCAGGGCGCGACACAGAGAGTTTGACAGCTTGTTACATTACGGTATGATTGCCGCCGCAAAACAAGCTGGAAGCGTGGCCGAGTGGTTTAAGGCAACGGTCTTGAAAACCGTCGATGGGCAACTATCCTAGAGTTCGAATCTCTACGCTTCCGCCACATTCAAAGCCCTGATTTTTCAGGGCTTTTTGCGTTTTGGGGCATGGTAAAACTACCCATTGGAACACCCTTGGGAATGGCTCCAGGTACTTTGAATTAGGACGCGTCCTAATACTTTGCTCATTTGGTCGGCTTGGCGAGCCCCGACGCGTCGATAAACCCTCTCGGTTATGTCTCCTTTCGTATGGCCAAGCAGCAGGCTGGCATGGTCGACATCGGTGATTTCTGGGGTCGCCTTTCGTCGGTACACCCCGGGGGCAAGTCCCTGTTTTCGGTCTTCCTTGGGGCGCATTTCACCTCACCTTCGAAATGTCAGGTGTCCACGCAGGGACTACAGGTGGTGGTGACGCCGTTGGCATTACTCCAATGCTCCCGCCCAGCTTCATGCAGACGTATGGCGACCAACCAGTGGGCGCCCGCTGCGGGTTTCAACGAATACCTAACCTCGTTCTTCTAGCCAGCGGCGCTGGTAGCCTCTGGCCTTGTAGCCGGTAAGGTCGGCCAGCTCTTCGTCCGACAGGATCTCGGTTCCATGATGGTCTCTTTGAATATGCGGCCCCGTTCCCCGCACCAGTCGGGGTAAAGGGGGTATAGTGGGGAGCGAGTCGGCATCCGTCCGGCTCATCGAAGGGGTAAGAACATGTACGAATCCGCGACGCATCAGGCGCATTTGCACCTGAAGCAAAAGATTGAACAGTTCTTGTCTAAAGGCGGGGAAATTCAGAATGTCCCCTCAGGTGTCAGCGGCTTTAACCGAAGCTTACCTAAGGCCCACTGGGCCAAAGGGCAGTCAGTAAAATCGTGATCATGATGCTTGGAGCCGTCTCCAAAAGGCGGCTTTCTAGCGTGCCGTGAAAACTCGGGGCGAATAGCTCAACGCCGCTTCAAGGAAGGCGATGAGCCACGACCAGTAGGGTTCAGCAGCTAGAACAGGCGCCACTCGCAACTGTCAGTGCGGTCTATTTGCGTGTGGCGGCGTATTGGTGGCATCCCGGCGCAAGGCCGGAGGGAGCATCACCGATGGATCGCGAGCCTACCAATCGAGAAGTTGCAGCCGAGATTGGCATTGCTGAAGCAGAAGTGGAGCGCTACCGTAGCGATACGTTCCGTCTCGATGATGGTTCCTGGTTGATTCACTTCGGCTTCTTGATGCCGAAGGAGCTTCGCCAAGGCCTCACTGGAAGCTTCACCTTTATCCTGAAAGCTGATCGGAAATCGGGCGATTTGAGTCGTCCCGACTGGTGAGGCTGTGTGAGAGCAACGTGACAGCAGTTTGAGGCAAAGGTAAGGCAGTCGATGCATGGAACAGACTCGGTAAAGGCGGAGTCCACCGTAATGAGCCGTTGAAGCTGATAGCTCATCCACCCCACCACTTAGGTGAGCTACATGCCCAGCGCAAAGGAAGGCCGTTATCAGGCCTATAAGTTATTAAGAGAGCTTGATGCTCAAATTGCCGCCACGATGAACCAGGTGGCCTATGGTCGAATGAGCGGGGTCGACTGGGAGAGGACGTGCAAAGCCCACCGAATTGCCTTTGATGAGTGGATTCAATTCGCTGACCTGCAGACCGGCGAAGAGAACCACTCAGCTCCGAACAACCCCGACGATATGTGACTGATCGTGTTGGCACCGTACCTCGATATGTAGTGGTCCTGGTCGTACATCGGGGGACTGGGGATGTTCTATTACATCAGCGCTTGGCCGCCAGAGTTCCACGACAAGCGCTGAGGAACTGGCTGGTAGCTCATGCCCGGCTGCTGGGTGAAAGTCCGGTTATCCTCCAGCTCGGTGTCCAGCAACCTTCCAGGCAGAACAGAATATGACCCTTCCGGCACCAATGATCGGCCATATATTCTGCGGTGTACTCAACCCATCGAACCCGAACGTCCCCAAACAGACAGCTACGCCAATACGCCGTACCGTTCTCGCCCGGATAAGCGACAGGATCGATTTTTGACCAGTCCGTGGTGCCGAACGGGATTGCTGTCAGCTCCATGACAACCTCGCAGAAACAGTGAGGCCTGAACCGTACCGATGAAATCGCTCTGCCGATAGGCACAGACCGCTGGGAATTTGGACATGGAGACAGTCCAGCGAGCCTGATTCAGGGGCCAAGCTGCTTCAAAACCGCCGCCACAATCGCTTCCGGTCGGTCTTCCTGCATCAGGTGGCCTGAGTTTTCTACTCGCACGCAGGGCTGTTGGGAGATAAGCCCAGCGAGACGTTCCCCTTGGGAATAGGGAATCCAGGCGTCCTCCGAGCCCCAAAGTACCGATACGGGGCAATCCAGCTTTCCGTAAAGTGGTTCGATTTCGTCGGTGTAGCGCTGATTCATCTGTGCGATCTGCCTGTAGAAGGCCGCCTGGCCAATCGGCCCCAGCCATGGAGCGCTGTACGCTTGCAGGGCTTCGTCACTGAGGGGATTGGCCGCAGCGGTTTGCAGATAGGCTGCCAGCAGCGCCCGGTGCATGTACTCGGGCATCCCGGAAAAGGCGGCCTCATGTTGACGGACATGCTGAACGAAAGGAGAGCCCCAGGGTGCCAGGGCTACGGCATCGAAAATGGTGAGGGATGCATAGCGCAGACCGTTCAGGTAGTAAGCGCGCAGTGCTGTCGCGCCTCCAAAGTCATGGGCCAGGACGTCAGGGCGCTCGATGCCCCATTCCTCGAAAAGCGCAGCCATGACGTTGTTTTGCATCGCCAATGAAACGTCCTGGCCTTCTCTCATTTCAGACAGGCCATAACCAACCAGGTCGAAGTAATACACGGTCCTGCGGTCAGTGAGATGAGGTATGACGCGCCTCCATACCTGCGAAGAGAAGGGGGTGCCATGGATGGCGACCAGCGGCGCGCCTGTGCCCACTTTCCCCCATCTGACGATGTTGCCTTCGATGCTCGATGCGTAGGGTAGATCCAGCATGGCTCACCTCACATTGTCATTTAGCTAAATGACTATATGATGTGGGCATGGACAGATCAATACAGATGAAAGCGATGAGCAGTGAGGTTCGCATGGCGATCCTTCGCCTGCTTGCAGCGCCTCGTGACCACTTCGCTGAACAATGGTCGGCAGACCCCGTCGAGTTCGGCGTCTGCATGACCCTTATCGCTAGTGCGCTGGGTATTGCCCAGCCAACAGCGAGCCGGCACCTTGAGATTCTCAAGCAGGCGAGGTTCATCTCGGTTTCAAAGCAGCAAAAATGGTCGTACTGCAAGCGTAACGATGCCGAGATTCTCGAGTACCTGGAGTGGCTCAGGATTGAGTTGTCGCCGGGTGGATGTGTCTAGCAATTTTGGTTCGCTGGTGCTGCACAGCACCGCAGGCGATCCGCTTCGCCGCAGGGCTTCATGCCCGAGCCGACCATAAGACAATAAGGCGTTGGCGGCTCGGGCCTTCAGAGCGAGCATGGCGGACTGGCCCGCCCTGCGTTCAAGTCTCCGGAACCCCTTTCTCCCAAGCGGTCCAATTTTTCAGGATTTCCAGCACCAGAGGATTGGCAGTCCGATAGAGATTCTCCAGCGCCGGAACAAAACCGCCCTGGTCGGCATACTCGAGCAGATTCTCAACCTCACTTCCCCCCGGCTCAGGCCGATCAAAGTCAGATCCCGCCCGCACCACCGCCACCCGCTGCACATCCACCAACCCTTCACGACTGGCCCGCAGCAGCGCTTCATAGGTGGAGTTATCCTCCTGCTGTGTGGTGCAGTACTCCCCCTTGTTATCCGTCAACAACCGAGTCCAGACCTCGGCTCGCTCACTCAGGCGCGTCCCGGAAAACCAGGTATTGCCTGCCACGGTGTCGCACCGGGTCACCACCGGCGGCTGGTTGGCCGGCGCCATCGGGTACTTGAGCCGCCAGGCCGCCGATTCCTTGCTCTCGCTCAGGCTCACCCCGTGTGACAGGGCATAGGCCTTGGCCTGCAGCTTCGGATTGAGCTCGAAGACCTCGGTCTTGTAATCCAGCGGCGGCTTCTCGTTCGGCCCCTTGGTGTTGATCCCCAGGTAGCCCGTCGGCCAGTCCTTGGGCGCATCCCGCGAGTCCAGCTCCCACTGGGTGCCGAACTCCACCAGGTAATGGGCCCAGGCGGTGGTGCCGAGGGTCCCGTGCTTCGGGTTGATCCCGGCAATCCCCGCGACCAGGAAGTAGCTCTTGCGCAGGTCGAACTTCGGCGACAGCGCCAGTGCCAGGGTCGAGGCCGCTGCGTTGGTCTGGCCCATGCCGGTCACCAGCAGGCAGACGTCCTGGCTGTTGCAACGTATCACCGGATACTCCGCCGACAGGCCCGGTACACGCACTTCCTGATTCAGCTCCAGGCGCTCGATCCAGTGCTGGGCCTCGGGGGCGAACATGGTGATCAGCATCACCTTGGGCTTGATCGGCGGCGCAGTCGTCTCGCCGGCCTGGGCCGTCGAGGTGAGCAGGATGCCGCAGGCAAGGCCCACGGCGAGGGAAAGACGATGTATCGGGTGCATGCGAGCCTCCATGGCGCAAGTGATCAGAACTGGTAGCCGACCCCGGCGTAATACCCCCAGCCATCGGACCGGCCGCGGAAATCGCCGTCGCCGAAATTCAGCTGGCTGCCATCTTGCCAGTTGCCGCCATTGTGGAAATGGCGGCCCACCAGGGTGAAGCGCAGGTGGGTGAAGGCGTACAGCAATACGTTTGTGGATACCGTGGCATTGGCCGTGCGGTTGGGGTTGTCCTTGTGCAGGTCCGAGCCGAAATCGAAGTTGGTGAAGCCGATGTAGGTCAGCGAGGCGCCGTTGTCGAACTTGCCGAGGGGCACGATGTACTTGAGCTGGGCCCGATAGCCGTCCCACGAATACTCGTTGCTGGCGCCATAGTTTTCCCACTGGTAGCGGCCATAGAAGTTGGCCGACAGGTTGACCCGCGAATGGGTATCGATGTCGGTCCCCAGGCCGCTGTACAGGGTGTTGGCGCGGTTGGCGCTGTTGCTGCCGTGGTCGTAGATCCAGTCGAAGGCTACGTACCACTCCTTGAACGGGCCGACGGCCAGGCTGCGGCCGGCCAGGTAGTCGATGGAGATCCGCGGCTCGTGCTCCATGAACAGTGGCGAGCCGTGGTCCCACGCGCCTTTGTCATGGCTGTTGCCGATGTCGAGGATCTTCGGGATGTCGATGTAGCCGTACAGCTCGAACGGCCCCTTGCGGCCGAAGTACTCGTATTCCAGGTAGATATCGTCAACCGGGCGGGGGCCGAAACTGATGTCCTTGGTGCCGATCAGGGTGAAGTTCTGGTTGTACCAGTCCGATAGGTAAGGGCCGGATTTGACCGGCGCGGCGGCGGGGCTCAGGGCCTCGCCTTGGGCTGACTCGTTGGAGGCAGTGTCCTGGGCGTGGCTGGTGATGCTGAGTAGTCCCGTAACAGCGCCCAGTAGCAAGGAGACAGCCAGGGGGGAGCGAGCCGCTGGGTGGTGGGAAGCAGGTTGACGCATTGAAAGTCCTTGTTCATGCGGTGGTAGCCCAAAAAGGCTGAGGTGAGCGAAAGCTTCGGCGATTGTTCGCTTAATTGTTTTGAGCAAACGTTTGCATACTCTGTACCAACCTGCCAGAGGTCTTTCAAATAAAGCTGAATCCGGGGTATTAGCTGACCTTCCGGTTAGAAAGCTGCACGGAAAATGGGCGTGGGATGGGGGCAGGCACACGCATGGGGCGGTCTTGCTGCGCAGGTAATGGGGAGTCGATTGAACGCGGATGGTTTAAGCGATGGGCTTGCGGCGCCTCATCAGAGGGGCGAGCCGCAAATCCGTCGCCATCCTGCTGGCATCACTTCACTGCAGTGTCTCGGGCTTTCTCCCTTTGGAGGCCTCCTTCAATCCCTGCTCCATCCGCCCGATTACCTGCGCCAGTATCGCCGCTCTTTCCAGCTCTCCCGACGCCTTCATCCGTGCATGATCCCGCCGCAGGTTCAGCAGGCATTTTTGCAATCCAAGCGCCGAGCTGTCGTAGTTGTCCATGTTGTTCTCACTGGCCGTGGGCATCCGTGCCGTTGTAGGAAAGGCTCGACGGTATCAGGTCAATTCCCCATCCAATACTGATTATTCATACACCGGATCACAAACCCGTAGAAACGTCCTACGGCGACAAAAGAGACGTCTTACAGGACCGCCGGGGGGAATGTTTCGCCATACGTCCGCTCATTTTGCGGCAGGCCCCGTAGTACAAGGTCTGCCACGGAACAGACGGGTCGCAGAGGCAATCCGCGCATACCGGCACCCGACACGCGCCGTCGAAACGATATGTTGCAATTGCCCTTACAGATGGTCTGCATCCACCACGGCCTTGACGAATGCCTCGGGCGCTTCCTGCGGCAGGTTGTGGCCGACGCCGCCGCTCACCAGGCGGTAGGCGTAGTTGCCGGTGAAGCGCTTGGCGTAGGCCTCGGCCGTTGGATGCGGCGCGCCGTTGGCATCGCCCTCGAGGGCGATGGTGGGCACGCCGATGGCGGGGAAGGTGGCCAGCTTCGCCTCCAGCGGGTCGTAGCGGGTTTCGCCCTGTGCCAGGCCGAGCCGCCAGCGGTAGTTGTGCACGGTGATGGCGACCTGGTCGGGGTTGTCCAGGGCCTTGGCGCTGCGCTCGAAAGTGGCGTCGTCGAAGGCCCACTGCGGCGACGCGGTCCGCCAGATCAGCCGGGCGAAGGCGTGGCGGTTGCTGTCGTAGCCGGCACGGCCGCGCTCGGTGGCGAAGTAGTACTGGTACCACCACTGCAGTTCGGCGCTGGGCGGCAGCGGGGCCTTGGCGGCCTCCTGGCTGCTGATCAGGTAGCCGCTGACCGACACCAGCGCCTTGACCCGCTCGGGCCACAGGGCCGAGACGATATTGGCGGTGCGCGCGCCCCAGTCGAAGCCGCCGAGCACGGCGCGCTTGATCTGCAGGGCGTCCATGAAGGCGATGACGTCGCTGGCCAGGGCGGCGGGTTGGGCATTGCGCGGGGTGTTCGCAGAGAGGAAACGGGTGTCGCCGTAGCCGCGAGCGTAGGGCACCAGCACCCGGTAGCCCTGGGCGGCCAGTTGCGGCGCCACCTGCTCGTAGCTGTGGATGTCGTAGGGCCAGCCGTGCAGGAGGATCACAACCGGGCCGTCGGCAGGGCCTTGTTCCACGTAGGCGACATCCAGCACGCCGGCCTGGACATGCTTGAGCGGGCCGAAGGACGCGGCCTGGCGGGCTGCGGCAGGCGTGCGGGTTTCCTCGGCCTGGCCTGGGGAGGCGGCCAGCAGGGCCAGAGGCAGCAGGGCGCAGGCGAGCAGGGCTGAGCGATTGAGGCGGTTGGCGGTGGCGAACATGGTGCATCTCCTTGGCGGGCCATCGGTGTGGGCTGGATGGGGTGTAGTTAAGGAGGTGGCTGTGTCCGGGGTGTGTCGGGTGGTGGTGGGGTGGACGTTTGTGTGTATCGGGAGGCGGTTGGTACACAGAAAGCTACAAAAGGGCAGACCTCTCTAGCCCGCTAAATCAGAGCGTTGTGATTTGGGCGTTCTTGGGTTTCATCGTTCGCCTGGGCCTGCAGCCAGCGCACCACCTGCTCGGCGGCCGAGCCTGCCTGCGGAGCATGGCTGGCGAGCAGGTGAAAGCCGGCATCGCTGTGCAGCTCATGGTCCTCCAGGGCCAGTACCAAGGTGCCGGCCTTCAGGGCATTTTCCACTAGCAGGCGGGGCACCAGGGCGATGCCCATGCCTTGCTCGGCGGCCTCGATGGCGAGGATGGTCTGGGAGAACACCGGGCCGCTGAAGCGCGTACCGGGCAGCGCGTAGTGATCAAACCAGCGCTTCCAGTTGTTGTGGCTGTCGGAGATCAGCGGCTGCTGCGCAAGATCCGTGGCTTGCCGCCAAGGGCGCTCGCCGCGCAGTGCCGGCGCGCACACCGGCACCGCCACGCCGGGCAGCAGTGGCAGGGCGTAGGCGTCGGCGAAGGGCGGCGCTCCCCAGCGCACGGCAAGGTCCACGGCACCCTTGCCGCTCAGGGGGCGGGTAGTGTCGGAGGCATCGATCATCAGCGCCACCTGCGGGTGTGCCTGGGCCAACAGGCCCAGGCGCGGGATCAACCAGCGGCTGGCGAAGGCGGGGGTGGTGCTGAGCAGGATCTGCCGGGGATCGCGCTGGCTGTCGCGCTCCAGCAGTTCGCCGGTGGCGTCCTCGATGATGTCCAACGCCAGGCGCACGCGGGTCAGGTAGTCGGCGCCGTCCGGGTTGGGTCGCAGGCCTCGGGGCAGGCGTTCGAACAGCGGGCGCCCGAGCTTGTCCTCGAGGGTGCGCACCTGCTGGGCGACGGCGCCGGGGGTGACGTGCAGTTCGTCGGCGGCGGCGCGGAAGCTGCCCAGGCGGGCGGCGGCCTCGAAGGCCACCAGGTGGTTGACGATGGCGGGGGCATTGCGTCGCTTGGGCGCGCTCATCCAGTAGATTTCCTGCAGGCTGCTGCCAGTATTTGTGATTGGTGCGTTTAGCCGGATTCTGGCTTCATGGGCCTACTTGATCAACTCCCTGAAGGAGCAGCAAATGTCTTCGCAGAAAGTCGCAATCATTACCGCAGGTGGCAGTGGCATGGGCGCTGAGGCCGCACGGCGGCTGGCCGCTGATGGCTTCAGGGTGGCGATCCTGTCGTCGTCCGGCAAGGGCGAGGCGCTGGCGGCCGAGCTGGGCGGCATCGGCGTGACCGGCTCGAACCAGTCGGTAGAAGACCTGCAGCGTCTGGTGGATACCGTGATGCAGCAGTGGGGGCGGGTCGATGTGCTGGTCAACAGCGCAGGCCACGGCCCGCGCGCACCGATCCTCGAACTGAGCGACGACGACTGGCACCGTGGCATGGAGGTGTACTTCCTCAACGTAGTGCGCCCGACCCGCCTGGTGACGCCGATCATGCAGCGCCATGGCGGCGGCGCCATCATCAACATCTCGACCTTCGCCGCCTTCGAGCCGGATCCGGCGTTCCCGACCTCCGGGGTGTTCCGTGCCGGGCTCGCGGCCTTCACCAAGCTGTTCGCCGACCGTTACGCGGCCGAGAACATCCGCATGAACAACGTGCTGCCGGGCTTTATCGACAGCCTGCCGGAGAAAGAAGAATTCCGTAACCGAATTCCGATGGAGCGGTACGGCAAGTCCGAGGAGATCGCGGCCACTGTCGCCTTCCTGGCCTCCGAGGGCGCGGGCTACATCACTGGGCAGAACCTGAGGGTCGATGGGGGCATCACCCGTTCGGTGTAACTGGTGCATACAGCTGGGCGGCGACTTCCGTTAGCATGTCGCCCCTGTTTCCCGCTATCCGGATCCGCCCCATGAGCACCCCGATGTTCCGCCAGGCCACGGCAACCGACGTGGACCGCTGCTACCAGATCGAAACCAGCGCCTACGAAGGCGACGAAGCCGCCACCCGGGAGAAGATCGCCACGCGCATCGCCCAGTACCCGGAGGGCTTCCTGGTGCTGGAGGCCGATGGCCAGGTGATCGGCTTCATCAACAGCGGCTGCGCCGACCAGGTGGTGATGTCGGACGAGGCCTTCAAGGAGCTGGTCGGACACGACCCGCAGGCGCCCAACGTGGTGATCATGTCGGTGGTGCTCGACCCGGCGTACCAGGGCCTGGGTCATGCCAGCCGGCTGATGGCGCGCTTCGTCGAGCAGATGCGCGAGCGCGGCAAGGCGACCATTCACCTGATGTGCAAGGATCGCCACGTCGGGCTGTACGAGAAGATGGGCTACACCTATGTACGCCCGTCGGCCTCCGATCATGGCGGCATGGCCTGGCACGAAATGATCATGGTGCTCTGAAGGGCCTTCGACTAGCATCGACGCTTTCGCAGCCAAGGAGAGGCCTGTGAACTACGTCGTGATTGCCGCACACCGCAGTGAATACCCTGCGCCCATCAGCTTTGCCCAGGGCACATTGCTGGATATCGGCCAGCGATACGAGGGTGTCGAACCCTGGGAGGACTGGTACCTGTGCAGTTGCCACGGTCAGGAGCCGGGCTGGGTGCCCGGCCAGCTCATCGAGCGGCTGGGCGTCGGTCGAGGCAGGGCAGTGGAGGCCTATTCGGCGCATGAGCTGGACGTCGACCCTGGCCAGCCGCTGGAGGGCCTGCGCCCGCTGAACGGCTGGCTCTGGTGTCGTCGTGCCGCTAGCGGGGAGCTTGGCTGGGTGCCGCTGGCGAAGCTGCGCCTGCTGGACTGAGTTCAGGCCATGGCCAGGACAGCCGCGCTGTCGAGAATCCGCGCATAGTCCATGGCCAGGTTGCCCAGCGCCAGGGCATGGACATCCTCCGCCAGCCACAGTCGGCCCTGCAAGTCGTGCTGGTCGAAGGTGTAGCAGGCATCGCCCACCACTACCGTATCGAACCCCAGGTTACCCGCCGAGCGTGCGGTCGACTCCACCGAGTTGTTGGTGATCACTCCAACGATGACCAGCTGGCTGATGCCGCGCTGGTGCAGCCAGCGTTCAAGTCCACTGTTGCAGAAGGCGTCGGGCACGTGTTTTTCGAACACGGTCTCGCTGGCTTGCGGAGTAAAGGCGGGCTGGAACTCGCAACCGGGTTGGCCCGGCCAGAACACCGAATCGGGATCGCGGGAGACATGGCGCACATGCACCACCGGGCGCATGCTCGCGCGCCAAGAAGCGAGCAGTTGGTTGATGCGCTGTTCGGCTTCGGGGTTGTTGCGACGGCCCAGGCGAGGGTGGTTGATGCCGTTCTGCATGTCGATGATCAGCAGGGCGGCGTTGTTGGCGAGCGCGGTCATTGGCGGTAGTTCTCCTTGACTGGGCAGGGGACCGTAGCACAGCTGTGTAGCTGGCGCAGATGTGATCGTGGAGCGCGCCCGCGCCCTTGGCAATCGCCTCGGCTTCACCATCTGATCCGCTTTTATTCCGCGAACCTGAATCTGTAACCGTATCAGCGGCTGCCGGACAATACGTCCAGGCCCAGCCTTCCAACCCGGTGTGCGCTGGGCAGGTTGCCCCGCTGCACTACCGCAGCGGCCAGCCCCGCCGTTACGACATCACACTGTAGAGGTTCCGATGGGCAAGCTCGCGCTGTTTCTGGGTGGTTTTCTGCTGCTGACTATCATGATTGGCCTGCTGGGTACCATCCCGCCAAGCTGAGCCGTTAAATTTTCTTGTCCCGGCCCGCCTGGCGCAATGGCGGGCCAGACACATCGCCCGGTTTTACCCCGCCCCCTGACCGCAGTCGTCTAGACAAGCGGTAGCTGCAAGTCGTTCTCAAGTACAAGTCGCTCGTGTAATCTCGCGCCCCCAATCCCAGGGCCCGGGCACACGGGCCGTTCACTTGCCTTGGAGACAGTACACACTATGGAATGCAAGAAGGGCACTGCAGCGATGCTGGAGTGGCGCGGTCGTTTTCTCGGTGAGGGCATCCTCCACGAAGCGGACTACGATCAGGCACTGCGCCGTGCCGAAGAGTTGGAGCGTTCCGGTGTGATCAGCGCAAGCGAATGGATCGAGTTGGTCAAGCTGGCCAATGCGGCTTTACTGAGCTTGTAAAAATTCCTTCAAGGCTTGTAGAAACTGTCCACAAAAATCGTGGGTAGGTCTGTGGATAAAGCGCTGCAGGCCATTGTTTTCAGGGCCTCTGTTAGATTGAGCAGAAATTGAGCAGCCCTGTTCAGGGCTGTTTTCCACTGCGCAGACCAGCTTCGCGCAGGGCTTGCAGCAGTTCGCGGACCTTCGCCGGCAGATCGCCGGCCGGGTACACGGCGTGCATCTGCGGGTCCTGTCCGGTGCTGGATGTCAGGTGGTAGTCGGGGCAGACCCGCACCAGGCGCCCGGCACGTACCTCCGGCTCCCCCAGCCAATCCGCCAGCCGGGCGATACCGGCCCCCGCCAGGGTACTCTGCAGCACCGCCACCCCCGAGCCCAGGCGCAGCCGTGGTCGCGGGCGCAGGCTCACGGTGTGTCCATCCTTGCTGAAATGCCAGGCCTTCAGGATGCGCGGCGCGGTGTGCAGGATCAGCGTATGCCGCTCCAGGTCTTCCAGTACCTGCGGTGTGCCAGCCAACGCCAGGTACTGAGGGCTGGCGTAGAGATGGCGGCGGTAACGCCAGAGTGGATAGCCGATCAGCTCGCTGGACTGCGGGAAGGCCCCGCGGATCACGAAATCCAGCTTGCCTTGCAAGGGGTCGAAAGCCTGGTCGCCGTACTGTACGTCGAGGGTGACGTGGGGGTGGCGCCGGGCAAATTCAGCCAGCACCGATGGCAGCACTTGCAGGGCCAGCACCTCGGGCGCGGCCAGGCGAATCCAGCCTTGGGCGTCGCCGGTCAGCGCCGCCAGTTCGTCGGCGGCATCCCGTTGCACATCCAGCAAGCGTTCGGCGTGGGGCAGTAGCCGCTCGCCAGCTTCGGTCAGGGAAACCGAACTGGCGCTGCGGTTGAACAGCTTGGCGCCGCTGTTATCCTCCAGGGCCTGCACAGCCCGGGTCACCGCGCTGGGCGAACGCCCCAGGGCACGGGCGGCGCTGACGAAGCTGCGCTTGTGCGCGACGCTGACGAACGCCTGTATTTCACGCAGCATGTCCAGTGCCATCGCGGGCCTCCTTGTTGCAGTTTTCGCAATATGGCATTTCAACACACGCGCGCCGCTTTGATTAGTCTGGCAGCCTGTTTTGTGCCGCCCGGACCCTCAAGATGATGGATATCGCCCTGCTTTCGCTGTTCGCCTTCGCCGCTGGCCTGATCGACGCCGCCGTCGGAGGCGGCGGGCTGATCCAGATCCCGGCGTTGTTCAACGTGCTCCCCAACGCCCAGCCGGCGGCCTTGCTGGGCAGCAACAAGCTCGCCTCGGTGTGCGGCACCACCTTTGCGGCGCGCTCGTTCATCCGCAAGGTCACACTGGACTGGGGGCTGATCGTGCCGGCGGCGCTGAGCGCCTTCGTCATGTCGTTCTTCGGCGCGGCCACCGTGTCGCTGGTGCCGGCCAGCGTGATGCGGCCGATGGTCCTGGTGCTGATCGTGCTGATGGCCATCTACACCTTTTGCAAGAAGGACTTCGGCACCTTGCACAAACCCAGGGTGATCGGCCGCAAGGAACAGTGCCTGGCGGTGCTGATCGGCGGCGCCATCGGCTTCTATGACGGATTGTTCGGGCCAGGCACCGGCAGCTTCCTGATCTTCCTGTTCATTCGCTTCTTCGCCCTGGACTTCCTGCATGCCTCGGCCTCGGCAAAGCTGGTCAACATTGCCACCAACCTGGCCGCGCTGGTGTTCTTCATCCCGTCGGGCAATGTGCTGTGGGCCATTGCGCTGCCGATGGCGTTGTTCAACATCCTCGGTGCGCTGACCGGCACCTGGCTGGCGGTGCGCAAGGGGGCCGGTTTCGTGCGCGGGCTATTCCTGGTATTGCTGTGCGTGCTGATCACCAAGCTCAGCTGGGACTTGCTGGTCGGATGAGTCACCGCACCTGGCGCTGCCCTTCGGCCTGCTCGACCCGGTTGCGGCCTTGGGCCTTGGCCCGGTAGAGCGCTTGGTCGGCGCTGGCCAGCAGTTCGTCGAGGCTGGGCGCCGGGGTGTCGGCGGCGCAGCCGCTCAGGCCGATGCTGACGGTGATCCGCAGTGCCTGCTCTGGCTGGGCGATATGCAGGTCCTGCACTGCCCGGCGCAGGCGCTCGGCGGTAAACCTGGCCAGCTCCGGCGCCAGCCCCGGCACGATGATGACGAACTCCTCGCCACCCAGGCGGGCGAACAGCTCGCCGTCGTGCAACTGGTCCTGCAGGGTCATGGCGAACTGGCGCAGCACCTGATCGCCGACCCCGTGGCCATGCCGGTCGTTGATGGTCTTGAAATGGTCGATATCGAGCATCATCAGGGTCAAGGGCAACTGCGGCGTGTGCTGACGGCTGTCCAGCAGGGCGTTGGCGCGGCGGGTGAAGGCACTGCGCGACAGTGTGCCGGTGAGGTGGTCGATGGTTGCCTGATGCGCCAGGCGCGCCATCAGGCTGCGGTTGGCGCTGCTGACGCAGGCCAGCACCAGCGGGCCGAGCACCAGCATGGCGATGCCCAGGCGTGCCGACATCAGGGTGGTGACCCCCGACTCGCTCTGGGGAATGCTGAAGTGCATGAGGTTCTGCGCCACGGCGACGATCAGCGTACTGCCCGCGGTCAGGGCCAGCAGCGCCACCAGGAACGGTGAATAGCTCAGCGCGCACCACAGCAGTGCGGCGATCGGGAAGGCGATGGCCCCCGGGCCGCCGAAGACGATGCTGACCGCCAGCGAGGCCAGCAGTACCAGCAGCGGTGCCAGGCGGATCGGCTGGCTGCCGTGGCCGCTCAAGGCGCGGGGCGAGGGTGCGGTGAGCAGCACGGGCAGGACCAGCACGCTGGTGGAGAACTGCTCGCTGAACCAGGCAAGCCATGTGGCGCGCAGCGATTGTTCGAACCAGGGCGTGGCCATCACACAGGCCAGGCTGGCGGCGACCATGGCACCGACCGCGCAGGCGCCGAACAGGCGCAGGGTGCCGTGGGGCGTACGCAGGCGTCGATGCACGCGTGGCAGGCGGGCCATCAGGTACCAGATGCTGACGATGGCGCCGAGGTTGCACAGGTTGAACCACAGGGCCGGTTTCCAGGCGCTGCCGCAGCCGAGGTCGGCGACCACCATGGCCAGGTAGATGAGGGCGAATCCGGAAGGGGTGGCCTGGCGCGGATTGCGCAACAGCACCCCGGCGAGCACGGCGTTCACCGGCCAGAACAGCGACAGCGACTCGATGGGGCGGGCGAGGATGCCGGCCAGGGTCAATGCCAGGGTCAGGCCGAACAGGATCAGCGGGGGCAGCAGGCGCGACGGAGCTGATGACACCATGGGCTCGACCGACAAGCGAAGACAGAATCCAGGAAAACGGCCGTAGGCACCTGGGACGATAGTCTGTGAGTGTCTTTCAACTGCCCAATTGATGTCAATTCGCCGCAAACCGCCTGGATCGTGGCGACTACAGGCCGAACACCCACGGCACCATCAGCACGGTGACCAGCATCACCAGGAAGGTGAAGGGCACCCCGACCTTGACGAAGTCCCCGAAGCGGTACTGCCCGGGCCCCAGCACCAGGGTGTTGACCGGCGACGACACCGGCGTCATGAACGCCGCCGACGCCGCCAGGGCCACGGTCATGGCGAACGGGTAGGGCGACATGCCCAGCTGCTGCGCGGTGCTGACCGCCACCGGGGCCATCAGTACCGCCGTCGCGGTGTTGGAGATGAACAGGCCGATCAGCGCGGTGAGGGCGAACAGGCAGGCGAGGATCACGCTCGGCCCTGCGCCGCCGAGGGCGCCGACCAGCGCGCCGACGGCCAGGTCGATGCCGCCGGTCTTCTGCAGGGCGAGGGCGAAAGGCAGCATGCCGACGATCAGCACCAGGCTCTGCCAGTGGATGGCGCGGTAGGCGCTGTTCATGTCGATGCAACGGCCGGCGCCCATCAGCAGGCAGCCGATCAAGGCGGCGATGACGTTGGGCACCAGGCCGCTGACCATCAGCCCGACCATCACCGCCAGGCTGATCAACGCGTAGGGCGCGCGGGCGCGGGCCGGGGCGACCTGGTCGATTTCCGCCGGCAGGCTCAGCACCAGGAAGTCGCGGGGCTTGCCCTGCAGCTGGCGCACCGCTTTCCATGGGCCGACCACCAGCAGGGTGTCGCCCAGTCGCAGCTTCTCTTCCACCAATTGCCCTTCGATCGCTTGCAGGTCGCGGCGCAGGCCGACCACGTTGAGGTCGTAGCGCGTGCGGAAGGTCAGTTCGAGGAGGGTCTTGCCGATCAGTTGTGAGCCCGGAGGCAACGAGATCTCGGCCATGCCCACTTCCTGGGACTGGTCGATGAAATAGGCCGCCTTGAAGTGCAGGGGTTCGAGCAGCATCGACTGGCACAGGCTGCGCAGGTCGTCGCGGTTGGCGAACAGGTCCAGCAGCAGCACGTCGTCCTGTTGCAGCAGGGTACCGGAGTCGGCAGTGATCACCCGGGTGGTGAATTTGTGCTGGCGCTCGATGCCGATCACGTTGGCGCCGTGGCGGGTGCGCAACTCCAGCTCGCCCAGTGTGTGGCCGATCAGCGGCGAATGGGGGCGGATGCGCAGGCGCCGCTCGCGGCCGCTGAGCTTGTAGTCCAGTACCAGGTCGAGCAGGGTGCGGCGGCTTTCGACGCGGCCGTCCTTGCGCACCTCGCCGTTGAGCCAGTGGCGGGTCAGCAGCATGTAGCCGATACCCAGCACCAGCACCACCAGGCCGAAGGGAGTGAAGCTGAAAAAGCCGAAGCCGCTTTCGCCGTGGCGCACCAGCTCGCTGTGCACCACCACGTTCGGCGGGGTCGCCACCAGGCTGAGCATGCCGCTGATCAGGCCGGCGAAGCTCAGCGGCATCATCATCCGGCTGGGCGAAAGCTGCAGGCGTGCGGCGATGCTCAGCACCACCGGGATGAAGATCGCCACCACGCCAGTGGAACTCATCACCGAGCCCAGGCCAGCCACCGCGACCATCAGCAGCACCAGCAGGCGCGCCTCGCTGTTGCCGGCGCGTTCGCTCATCCATTCACCGATGCGGTAGGCGATGCCGGTGCGCACCAGCCCCTCGCCAATCACGAACAGCGCGGCAATCAGTACCACGTTGGGGTCGCTGAAACCGGCCAGGGCTTGCTCCACGGTCAGAATGCCGGACAGCGGCAGCGCGAGAATCACCAGCAGGGCAACCACGTCCATACGCGGACGGTTGATGATGAACAGGACGACGACGACGGCCAGCAGGCCTAGGACCCAGAGCAACTCATGGTTCATGGGGAGGGGATGTTCCTTCACACAGGGGCACGATAGGCGATGGCCCTAGTGTGGCAGCTCGACGCGAATGCGTCGTTGACGTGCTGCAGTGTTTTTGCCGGTTGGCGATCTGCTGCGTAATGGCTGGGCGCTTGGGGCGGGCCCGCGGCCCCCCCCCGTACTGCTGAATCAGTGGCGATGCTTGTGCTTGCGGTTGCTGTCGCCCATATGGTTGCCGAGCGCGCCGCCCGCCGCGCCGCCCAGGCCTGCGCCGATGGTCGAGCCGTTGGCGCCGCCGAGCTTGCCGCCGATCAGCGAGCCACCGGCCGAACCCAGGCCGCCACCGATGGCGGCTTCGGCCCGGTTGCCCTTGCGGGCGCCCACCGCGCTGCCGGCCGCACCGCCCAGGCCCGCGCCGATGGCTGCGCCGGTGCTGCCGCCGATCTGTTTGCCGACCACGTTGCCCAGGGCGCCACCCAGGCCGCCGCCGATGGCCGCAGTGCCGTCACCGGCGAAGGCGCCCTGGCAGAGCAGCAGGCCGAGGGCGAGGGAAGGCAGAGTCAGACGCATGTTGTGAACCTCAGGGAAGTCATCAGAAGTAGGGTGCCGCGTGATTGGCGGCGAGTCAGGGTTGGAATGACGCTTCAGCGGTAGTAGCGGTCACGGTACTGGCGGTCGTCATCGTCACGGTCGTGGCGATGGTGATGACGGTGGCCGCGGTCACGGTCGCGCCAGCCGTCGTCATCGTCGTGGTAGTGATTGCTGTAGCAGCCGCCGAGCAGCAGCAGGGTGGCGATCATCGAAAGGCTGGCAAAGCGTTTCATCACGTTATAGGTCCTTGATCCGCAACGGTTTACGCGGTACCTCCTGAGACCTGTGGCGATCGATTTGGTTCTTTGCCGCGCAAATTTTTATCGCGGCGGCGATGAGCGGCAGTGGCGATTCCCCGGTCGGCCAGGCGGTGCTAGAGTCAGCTTCTTTTTTGTCCCGAGGATGGAACATGCGAGCAATTCTGCCGATCACCGTGGCGCTGCTGCTGGCGGGCTGTGCATCGTCGACCATGGAAGCGGCGCGCAACGGGTCGCCCACCGCACGCCTGGATTCGCACAAGACGCCGGACCTTGTCGCCCAGTGCATCCAGTTCAGCTGGCAGGAGGAAAACACCTTCGGGGTCGATGCCAGCGGTTACCTGGAGGCGCGCAAGCAGGGTGGGTTCACGGTGTACACCCGAGAGGCCGAGTCGTTCGTCGATGTCTACGCCCAGGCCGGGGGCACCCGTGTGGACTACTACGCGCAGAAGGACGACCAGATGGCCCTGCGCCGTCGCGCGGCGGCGGCGACCTGCCTGTAGGGCCATCCCCCCCGGTGGTCACATCGGCAACAACCTGTCCTGAATCACTTCTTTCATCACCAGTGTCGAGCTCAAGCGCTTGACATTGGGGATGCTCGTCAGCTGTTCGTCGTACAGTTTCTGGAACGCCGGCAGGTCCTTGGTCACCACATGCAGCAAGTAGTCCGGATCGCCGAACAGGCGTTGGGCCTCGACAATCTGCGCAATTTCCCCGAGCGCCGCCTCGAAGTCCGCCACCGGCTGGCGGGTCACTTCACGCAGGGTCACGAACACCAGCGCGGCGAAATTCAGGCCCAGGGCCGCCGGAGCCAGGCGAGCGTGGTAGCCGAGGATGGCGCCGGATTCCTCCAGCGCCTTGAGGCGGCGGTGGCAGGGCGAAAGGCTCAGGCCCACGCGCTCGGCCAGTTCGGTAACAGACAGGCGCCCGTCTTTCTGCAGCTCGGCAAGGATTTTTCGATCGGTTCGATCCATAGGGGAGAATCTTCCAGTATTCGGCGTGTTGCAGGGAATATACGAAAGAAAATCCCTGGGTGATATCCGTAGTCTTTCTTCCATCGAAACCTGTGTGGAAGGAAGGGTCGACATGACCATGAGTGTATTGGCGGCGTTCTGGGCCGTCTCCCTGCTGTTCGTGATCACCCCTGGTGCCGACTGGGCCTATGCCATCTCGGCCGGCATGCGCGGGCGTTGGGTGGTACCGGCGGTGGCCGGCATGCTCTCCGGGCATTTCCTGGTCACCCTGGTGGTGGCGGCCGGGGTCGGTAGCCTGCTCGCCGGGCACCCGCTGGCGCTCACCCTGCTGACCTTGGCTGGCTGCGTTTACCTGCTGTGGCTGGGCGGCAACCTGCTGCTGAGCCCGGCGGTCCCCGAGGCGGGCGAAGGCGGCGAGCGAGACTCGGGGTCGCGCTGGGCGTTCAAGGGCCTGTGCGTGAGTGGGCTCAACCCCAAGGTCTTCCTGTTGTTCCTGGCGTTGTTGCCGCAGTTCACCGATCCGCAGTCGAGCTGGCCGCTGCCGCTGCAGATCCTGCTGCTGGGGCTGGTACACCTGGGCAGCTCGCTGGTGGTCTACCTGATGGTCGGCTATGGGGCCAAGGCCGTGCTGCGCACCCGGCCTGTGGCGGCGCGGGCGGTGGGGCGGCTGTCCGGCGGCGTGATGATCCTGATTGCCGTGGGGCTGATTGCCGGACAGTTGCGTTGATCCTCTCAACGGCGGCGGCTTGGGCTATGCTGGCGACCCCATGAACCGGAACCGCCAACCATGAAATATGCCGCCGCACTCTTGCTCAGCCTGCTTCCGTTGCTGGCCCATGCCGTGCAGACCGGGGAAACCCTCGCACCCTGGACCCTGCTTGACCAGTACGATCAGCCCTACAGTCTGGGCGCCGACACCCGCATCCTGCTGGTCGCCCGCGACATGGACGGTGCCAAGCTGGTGAAGGCGGCGCTGGCCGAACAACCCAAGGGCTATCTCGAGGCGCGTGGTGCGGTGTTTGTTGCGGATATCCAGCGCATGCCGGCACTGATCAGCAAGCTGTTCGCCATCCCGGCCATGCGCGACTACAGCTACCGGGTGCTGTTGGACCGTGAAGGCCGGGTCGCCAGCCGCTATGCCGGGGAGCAGGGCAAGGTGCTGTGGCTCTCGCTGGACAATGGCGTACTGGTCGGGCAGAAGAGCTATACCGCAGCCGATGACCTGAAAGCGGCATTGGACCAGGCCAGCCGCTGAAACCTGCGGGCTTGCCCGGCGACAGCACGGCAGGTTCAGGGAAACGCCTGGCGCATCAATTCAGGCAACACCTCGCCTGCCTTGCCGGCCAACGCAAACGCCCGCGGATGCTGCTCACTCGCAGGCTGCGGGTTGACCTGCACCACCGTCGCCCCCGCCGCCAACGCCAGGCGTGGCATCGAGGCCGCCGGCTGCACCATGCCGGACGTTCCCACCGACAACAGCACATCGCATTGCTGTGCGGCTTCGAATGCCCGCGCCAGCGTCTGCTCCGGCAACCTCTCGCCGAACCATACCACCCCGGGGCGTACCGGCCCGGCGCAGTGGGTGCAACGTGGAGGCTCGATGCGCCGGCCTTGCAGGGCGTCCTCGGGCACGGCCACCGGTCCGTCCACCCGGCGTGCGCAGTCCAGGCAGCGGAACGCATCCAGCCGGCCATGCAAATGCAGCACGTCCTGGCTGCCAGCGCGTTCGTGCAGGTCATCGACGTTCTGCGTCACCAGCGTCAGCTTCGGCACCCGCGTCGCCAGCGCGGCGATGGCCAGGTGGGCGGCGTTTGGCGTGGCCCGGGCGATCCCGGCGCGGCGCATCTGGTACCAGCCCCAGACCAGCGCCGGATCGGCGCGAAAGCCTTCGGCACTGGCCAGCTGCGCCGGGTCGAAGCGTTCCCACAACCCGGTCAGCTTGTCGCGGAAGGTGGCAATGCCGCTTTCGGCGCTGACGCCGGCGCCGGTGAACACCACCACATGGCGGGCTTGGGCGAGCAAGGTTGGATCGAACGGCATGGGGGCTCCACGGCGTGGGTGCTGGACAGCTACCAACTGTGCCAGTGGGTGGCAGGCCGGACAAGATCCGAGTGAACCCTTGCTGTGTTCGGCGACCCAACCCAGTACATGCCAATAGGAGAAGACTCATGGAAATCGGAACACTGTGGTTCGTCGTCGCCCTCGTGGTCATCCTCCTGGAGCTCTGGGCCATCTGGCATATCATCGGCAGTGACCGACGCGCCGAACGCAAGATGCTGTGGGTGGTGTTCGTGGTCTACGCGCCGTTCCCCGGCCTGTTGATCTGGGCTTGGCGCGGGCCGCGGGCAGTGAAGGGGCGGGCGGTGCTGCACGAGAAATAGAGGCGTTGGATATTCAAGGGGGCACGATCTGCGGTGCTTTGAAGGGCTTGACCTCGACTTAGCCTGAGGTTTGATACTCGGCCGCTCATTCCATCGACGGAGCGATACCATGACCCAGCCAGCCGCCTTCGCCCTGAGCAACCCCGAAGGCCTCTACGACCCCAGTGGCAATGCCTATTCCCATGTCGCCGAAGTACGCGCCGGCAGTCGCCTGCTGTACATCGCCGGGCAGGGCGGCGAGGACCTGCAGGGCAACCTGTCGGCGCGTTTCGATGAGCAGGCGCGCCAGGCCCTGGTGAACCTGAAGATCGCCCTGGCCTCCCGTGGGGCTGCCCTCGAGCACGTGTTCAAGCTCACCTTGCTGGTGGTCGACCATTCCGAGGCGCGCCTGAGCCAGTGGGTGGCCGAGGCCCAGCGCGCCTGGGGTGACCGAATGACGCCGACCTGCACGCTGATTCCGGTCCCGCGCCTGGCGCTGGACGGAATGCTGGTGGAAGTGGATGCGGTGGCGGCGCTGCCCGAATAACCTGGCCCTGCACGGTCCCTGTAGGAGCGACCTTGTGTCGCGAAAGGGGCGCGTAGCGGTCCCAGGATTTCAGCGTTGGTGCAAAGATCGCCGGGGCCGCTTTGCGGCCCTTTCGCGACACAAGGCCGCTCCTGCAGGGGGTAGTCCAAACCATTGTGCAAGGGCTTGCTCCATGGTGGGCTGGTAGACTCGCGAATTGCGAATTGATCGAGCCTGCACCATGACTGTCCCTGTCGAGTTGCTCCAGACCGGCCCCGAGCACGCCGAGCTGGTGCGTAACCTCTACCAGTTCTACGCCTACGAATCCTCCGACTGGGAGCAGGAGGACGTCGAGGTGGACGGGCGCTTCTACATCCACGAGCCGCACTTCGCCCGCTACTGGCAAACCCCCGGCTGGAGCGCCAGCCTGATCCTGGTGGACGGCTTCATCGCCGGCTTCATGCTCATCGAGCGCAGCGAGCTGCCCGGTATCGAGGCCTGCGAGCTGGCCGACCTGTTCATCCTCAGGAAGTACCGCCGCCAGGGCGTGGGCCTGGCAGTGGCGCGGCAGACGCTGTGCGAAGGCGACAGCGACTGGCTGGTGCGCTGCTATCCCGCGGATGCCCCGGCACTGGCGTTCTGCCAGGCAGTGCTGGCGGACCTGCCGCGTGCGGTCCGGGAGATCGCGCTGGATGATGAGCCGCCACTGCGCAACTTCCTGGTGACTCGGCAGCGGCACTGAAGCCTTGCGGATTTTTTTGTGATGCATTTCACAAAAGCCCCGCGTCGAGCGGCATAATGCCAGCACTTCGTAATTTCGGACTGTTCCGACGTACGGTCCGGAGGTTTCCTATTCCTGCTGTAAAGGAGTCAGGTCATTCCCATGTCGCTCGCCGCCAATCCCGACATGATGTACCGGTTGTTGATCCAGAGCGTGGCGGACTACGCCATCTACCAGCTCACCCCCGAGGGCATTGTCGCCAACTGGAACCCGGGCGCGCAGCGGGCCAAGGGCTACCGGGCCGAGGAGATCATCGGCCAGCACTTCTCGGTGTTCTATACCGACGAGGACCGCCATGCCGGGCTGCCGGCACGCAGCCTGGACACCGCGCGCAACGAGGGGCGTTTCCAGGCCGAAGGGCTGCGCCAGCGCAAGGATGGGTCGCACTTCTGGACCAGCGTGGTGATCGAGCCGATCAAGGATGAACTCAGTGGCCAGTTGATCGGCTATGCCAAGATCACCCGCGACATTTCCGAGCGCCGCCAGCATGAGCTGGAGCTGCTCAAGGCCAAGGAGTTGGCCGAACAGTACAGCCAGGAGATGACTACCCTGTCGCAATTCCTCGACTCGGTGATCGCCAACATTCCCGCCAGCGTCATTGTCCAGGACCTGCAGAGCCAGCAGATCCTCCTGGCCAACCAGCAGGCCGAGCGCTTGTTCGGCCGCCAGGGCACGCGCATGGTCGGCCAGTTGCCGCGCCAGTGCCTGGTGCCGGCGGCCGTCGACTACCTCGAACAACAGTTGGCGCGCGGGGCGCGCAGCACCAAGGGCCACGCCGCCGAAACCCGGGTCGATACCGCCTCTGGGCCGCGTACCCTGCGTAGCCGGGCCACGCTCTGCGACAACCGCGAAGGGCAGGGTGACTACGTGCTGTTCGTCGCCGAGGACGCCACCGAGGAGCTGGCCGCCCATGCCCAGATCCACCACATGGCCCATCACGACGCGCTGACCGGGCTGCCCAACCGTACTCTGTTTCACGAGCGTCTCAAGCAGGCGCTGCTGCGCGGCGAGGACAGCGGCAAGCTGACCGCCGCCCTGTGCCTGGACCTGGACAACTTCAAGAACATCAACGACACCCTCGGCCACGCCTTCGGCGACAAGCTGCTGCGCGCCCTGGGCAAGCGCCTGCGCCGCGAGCTGCGCGAGCACGACACCCTGGCCCGGCTTGGCGGCGACGAGTTCGCCGTTGTGCTGTCGGGCCTGGAGACCTGTGACGCCGCGCGCATCACCGCCCAGCGCCTGATCGAGGCGATCTGCCCGCCGTTCCATATCGAAGGGCACCAGTTCAGCGTAGGGGTGAGCATCGGCGTGGCGGTCGCGCCCGACGACCACCACCAGGCCGAGCAGTTGCTGGGCTACGCCGACATGGCCCTGTACGAGGCCAAGCGCAACGGCCGCAACCGCTACGAGTGCTTCCATGTCGAACTGGATGTCGCCGCCCGCCAGCGCCGCCTGGTCGAAACCGACCTACGCACCGCGCTGCACCTGGGCCAGCTGCAACTGCACTACCAGCCGGTGGTGGACCAGCAGAACGCCACTGTTACCGGTTACGAGGCCCTGCTGCGTTGGGAGCACCCGAGCCGCGGCATGATCATGCCGATGGATTTCATTCCCATCGCCGAGGAAACCGGCCTGATCCACGAGATCGGCGCCCGGGCGCTGAACCTGGCGTGTCAGGAGGCGGCCAGCTGGGGCACCACCCAGACGGTGTCGGTCAACCTCTCGGCGGTGCAGTTCAAGAATGCCAGCCTGGTGCATACCGTGGCCCTGGCCCTGGCCGACTCGGGCCTGCCGGCCACGCGCCTGGAGCTGGAGATCACCGAGTCGGTGCTGCTGGGCAACAGCGAGGAGAACGTGCGGACCCTACGGGCGCTGAAGGACCTGGGGGTGTCGATTTCCCTCGACGATTTCGGCACGGGGTACTCTTCGCTGGGCTACCTGCGCTCGTTCCCGTTCGACCGGATCAAGATCGACAAGTCGTTCGTCCACGACATGTGCGAAAGCCGCGAGGCGATGTCGATCATCCGCGCCATCACCGAGCTGTCCAACAGCCTGATGATCAAGACCACGGCCGAAGGGGTGGAGTCGGCCGAGCAGATGGAGCGCCTGCTGGCCGAGGGGTGTTCGCAGTTCCAGGGCTACCTGTATGGCCGGCCGGCGCCGGCGAGCGAGCGCCTGACGCAGGTGATGCCGCGAGCCTGACAGGCCGCAAAGCGGCCCCAGCAATCTTTGCATCACAACTGAGATCCTGGCCACTTGAGTAAAAGTGGTCGATCAGCGAACAAAATGTACCAGCTGGACCACAAGGCTTTGTCGCGTCCCGGGGTTCTCTTCTAGAATCCGCCCATGCCCCGGCACCATGCCGGGGCCCTCGCCCGAGAGCCTCATGAGTTCCAGTTCGCCGCTGTCCGGAGTCAACCAGCCACTGCGCGGCATCGCCCTGGTGGTGGTGGCCACCTTCCTGTTCGCCAGCCACGACGCACTGTCGAAATTCCTCGGTGGGATCTATCCGATCATCATGGTGGTCTGGGTGCGTTACCTGGTGCACACCCTGCTGATGGCCGGGATCTTCCTGCCCAAGGCGGGCCTCGCGGTGCTGCGTACCCGCCGGCCGTTGCTGCAGACCCTGCGCGCGCTGAGCCTGCTCAGCACCAGCCTGCTGTTCACCGCCGGGTTGCAGTACCTGCCGCTGGCGGAGGCGACTTCGGTCAACTTCCTCGCGCCGGTACTGGTCACCGCGCTGTCGGTGCCGCTGCTCAAGGAGCGGGTGACGCCGGGGCAGTGGCTGGCGGTGGTGATGGGCTTTGGCGGCGTGCTGGTGGTGGTGCACCCGGGCGGAGCGATGTTCACCCCGGCCATCCTGTTTCCCTTCGGCTCGGCGCTGGGGTTCTGTTTCTACCAGTTGCTGACGCGCAAGCTGGCGGCCCACGACAGCCCGACCACCAGCAACTTCTACGCGGGGTTGTGCAACACCCTGATCATGACGGCGTTGGTGCCGTTTTTCTGGCAGGCGCCGCAATGGCCCCATGTGCCGCTGATGCTGGCGCTGGGCGGCTGCGGGATGACCGCGCACCTGTTGCTGACCCAGGCGTTCCGCCATGCTGCGCCGGCTTTACTGGCGCCGTTCAGCTATTGCCAGATCGTGTTCGCGGGGTTGCTGGGCCTGGTGGTGTTCGGCCAGGTGCCGGACGGCACGAGCCTGGTCGGCATCGCGGTGATCTGCCTCAGCGGGCTGGGGGCGGCCTGGATGCAGCGGCGGGCCTGAGGGGGCTGCGCCTTATCCCGTACCCTGCTGTTTGCGATAGGCTCCTGGCTGCACGCCGACCGCCTTGGCGAACGCCCGGGTAAAGGCCGCCACCGACTGATACCCCGCCTGCGCGCCCACCTGTTCGACGGTATTGCCCGTCTTGAGCAATTGGCAGGCATGGCGCATGCGCAGCGCCAGCAGTACCTGCCCGGGCGATTGCCCGGCCAGCTCGTTGAAGCGCTTGAAGAAGGCCGAGCGCGAAAGCCCCGTGCAGGCCGCCATGCTCTCCAGCGTCCAGGCCTGCCCCGGCTCCTCGATCAGGCGTTCCAGCAAGCCGGCGAAGGCCGGCTGGCGGGCGAGGGCGACCAGCCCGCCCAGCGACTGGCCGGCGTGCACCTGCTGGCGCAGCACATACAGGAACAGCAGGTGGGTGAGGCGTTCGAGCAGCGCCTGGGAGGGCTGCGGGCGACGGCATTCCTCGAGGATCAGCCCGAACAGCGCCCGCGCCGCACTGCCGGCCGGATCGCTGGCGCGCAGCAGGATCCAGTCCGCCAGCCCGTCGACGATCAGCGACGACAACCCCGACTGGAAGTGGAAGAACCCGCACACTAGCCCTACGCCGTCTCCGGCTTCGAGGTCCAGCGCCTGCATGCTTCGGCGCGGTTGGGCACAGGCGTCGGCGGCATCCTCGTCGCCGGACAGCCGATAGGCCAGGTCACGCAAAAGGAACACCGCATCGCCGCTCTCCAGGCGCAGCGGCTGCGCCTGGCCATCGATATGCAGCCAGCAATGGCCCTGCACCACCAGGTGGAAACTGGCCCGGCCCATGCCCTGGGTGCTGGCGTGCCAGCCGCCGCAGTAGCGGCCGACATGGAACAGGCTGGCGTCGAGCTCCAGGCTCTCTAATAACCAATCGACGAGGGGGCTGGAAGAAATCATCTAATGCAAGGACTCTGGAGCAAGGAAAGGCGACTGATGAATATGGATGCTACTTCTTATAACCAACAGACTGTAGCGACCTACATCAAAGGAGACCACTCCATGTCCGCACGCATCACTCTACACAGCCTGCAGACCGCCCCGGAAGCCGCCCGCCCGTTCCTTGAGAACGCGCAGAAGAATTCCGGCTTCATCCCCAACCTGCTGGGCATCCTGGCCAACGCCCCGGCGGCGCTGGAAACCTACGTTACCGTCTCGGCGCTCAACGGCAAATCCGAGCTGACCCTGGCCGAACGCGAAGTGGTGCAGCTGATCGCCGCCACCCAGCATGGCTGCGATTTCTGCGTCGCCGGCCACACCGCCGTGGCGCTGAACAAGGCCAAGCTGCCCCAGGAAGTGGTCGATGCCCTGCGTGCCCGTGGCGAGCTGCCCGATGCCCGCTACGAGACCCTGGCCGCCTTCGCCCGTGAGGTGATCGCCACCCGTGGCAACGTCTCTGACGCCACCTATCAGGCGTTCCGTGATGCGGGTTTCAGCGAAGGCAACGCCCTGGAAGTGATTCTCGGCGTGAGCCTCGCAACCCTGTGCAACTTTGCTAATGTGTTCGCCCAGACGCCGCTCAACGACGAGCTCGGCAAGTACCGCTGGCAGCCTTCGGCCTGATCGGGGCCTGATGCCGGCGTGCCCGGCGTTTCAACAGGAGTAGGGACATGCTTGATCATGCATTTCGACATTGGCTGGATGCCAATGCCGAGGCCATCGACCAGGGCCAGTGCGATCCACACCTGGTGCTGGCGCATATCGCCGAATCGCAACTGCTGCGCATTGGCGTCGACCCGGCCCTGGGGGGCTCGGGTGGCGACGTCAGCGCGGCGGTCGAGGCCATCGCCGCCATCGCCAGCCGTTCGCTGGCCGCGGCCTTCGTCTGCTGGGGCCAGCGCGCCTTCATCGAATACTTGCTGCAAAGCCCCAACCGGGCGCTGTGCGAACGGCTGCTGCCCGATCTGCTGAAGGGCGAGCTGGCCGGGGCCACCGGCCTGTCCAACGCCATGAAGTTCCTTTCCGGCATCGAGGCCTTGCAGGTGCGTGGCCGCGCCGCGAGCGATGGCTGGAACCTGGAAGGACGCCTGCACTGGGTGACCAACCTGCGCCAGCACGGTTTCGTGGTGGCCGCGGCCATCGAGGATGATACCGGTGGCGCGCCGTTCGTGGTCGCCATCCCGTCGAACGCGCCGGGCCTGGAGCGCTCCGACGACCTGCAACTGATGGGCCTGCAGTCGAGCAACACCGCGGCGCTGGCCTTCCACCAGGTACCCCTGGCCCGTGACTGGCTGCTGCACGACAACGCCCGCGAGTTCCTGCCCAGGGTGCGTCCGGCGTTCCTGGCGCTGCAGTGCGGCATGGCCATCGGCCTGGCTCGCCGCGCCCTGGAGGAGGCACAGGCACACCTGCAGGGGCGTGGCGCGTTCCTCGAGGAGGCTCGCCAAGTGCTCGCCGAGCGCCTGGAAAACACCGTCGCCGAGCTCAAGCAGGGGCTGCTCGACGACCGCTTCCAGAGCCAGCCGGCCGCCTTGTTCAAACTGCGCATCACCCTCGCCGAATGCGCCGCCGACGCCGTGCAGCTGGAGCTGCAGGCCAGCGGTGGCAAGGCCTACCTGACCGCCTATGGCGAGGGCTTCGCCCGCCGCTGGCGCGAGTCGGCGTTCGTGCCGATCGTCACCCCGAGCCTGGTGCAGCTGCGCGCCGAGCTGCAACGCCAGGCGGCCTCTGCATGACCGAGGTGCTACTCGAAGCCCGTGACATCAGCCTGGGCTACCCGCGCGAGGGTGGCTGGCAGGCGGTGCTGGAGCAGTTCGACCTGGCGCTGGCGCCGGGGGAGGTGGTTACCATCCTTGGCCCCAGCGGCGTCGGCAAGTCCAGCCTGCTGCGCGTGCTGGCCGGCCTGCAGCAGGCCCGTGGCGGCAGCGTGCAGTTGCGCGGCGAGCCGCTGCAGGGGCCGCACCCGCGCCTGGCGGTGGCATTCCAGGACCCCAGCTTGCTGCCCTGGCTGAGCCTTGAGAAGAACGTCGCCTTCGGCCTCGACTTCGCCCGCCAGCCCAAGCTGTCGGCGGCCGAGCGGCGTGCACGGATCGACCATGCCATCGACGCGGTGGGCCTGGCCCACGCCCGCGGCCAGTACCCGGCGCAGCTGTCCGGCGGCATGGCCCAGCGCACCGCGCTGGCCCGCTGCCTGGCGCGCCAGCCCGAGGTGCTGTTGCTGGACGAACCCTTCGGCGCGCTGGACGAGGTGACCCGGGCCGACATGCAGCAACTGCTGCTGCAACTGATCGCCACCCACAATACCGCTGCGGTGCTGATTACCCACGATATCGACGAAGCCCTGCTGCTTTCCGATCGCGTGCTGCTACTGGGCAACCACCCGGCGCGCACCCTCGGCCAGTGGCACATCGACCTGCCGCAGCCGCGTGCGCAGCGGGTCGAGGAACTGGGCGCGCTGCGCATCGAGATCCTGAAAACCCTTCGGCGGGCAAGCCGCACAGCCGAAACCACTCCATCCCCCTTGCCCTCGGAGGCTGTCCATGTGCATGGATGACTGCTGTTCCACGACGTCCCGTCGCGATTTTCTCAAGCTGAGCGCCATGCTTACCGCCGCCGGCGCCGTGCCGCTGCTGTCGAGCCTGCAGGCCCGCGCCGCCGCCGAGCCGGACGCGCCCGTGCGCATCGGCTACCTGCCGATCACCGACGCCACGCCCTTGCTGGTGGCGCACAACAACGGCCTGTTCGAGGCCGAGGGTATCAAGGCCGAGCGCCCGGTGCTGCTGCGCAGCTGGGCGCAGGTGATCGAGGCATTCATCTCCGGCCAGGTCAACGTCATCCACCTGCTGTCGCCGATGACCGTGTGGGCGCGCTACGGTAGCAAGGTGCCGGCCAAGGTCGTGGCCTGGAACCATGTCGGTGGCTCGGGCCTGACCGTGGCCCCGGACATCGCCGAGATGAAGCAGCTCGGCGGCAAGACCGTGGCGATTCCGTTCTGGTACTCGATCCACAACGTGGTGCTGCAGCAGATGCTCACCGACAACGGCCTCAAGCCCGTGTCCAAGCCGGCCGACGCGCAACTGGCGGACAACGAGGTCAACCTGCTGGTGCTGCCGCCGTCGGACATGCCGCCGGCCTTGGCCAGCAAGCGTATCGCCGGCTATATCGTCGCCGAGCCGTTCAACGCCCTGGCCGAGAACCTCAAGGTTGGCCGCGTGCAGCGCTTCACCGGTGATGTCTGGCGCAACCATGCCTGCTGCGTGGTGTTCATGCACGAGCACGACCTGAACAATCGCCCGGAATGGTCGCAGAAGGTGGTCAACGCCATCGTCAAGGCCCAGCAGTGGACCCGCGAGCACCGTGCCGAGGCCGCCGCGCTGCTGTCCAAGGCCGGTCCCAACAAGTACACCCCGCACGAGCCGGCGGTGCTGACCAAGGTGCTGGCGCCCTCCGCCGAAGACCGCGCCGGCTACATCGCCAGCGGCGCGATCCAGCACCAGCAATGGGACGAGAAACGCATCGACTTCCAGCCTTACCCGTTCCCCAGCTACACGGAGGAACTGGTCAAGCGCCTGAAGAACACCCTGATCGTCGGCGAGAGCGATTTCCTCGCCGGCCTGGATCCGGCGCAGACTGCCCGCGACCTGGTGGACGAGCGCTTCGTGCGCAACGCCATCGCCGCCGTGGGCGGCCCGGCCGCGTTCGGCATCGCCGAGGACTTCCAGCGTAGCGAGGAGTTCGCGGTCTGATGCGCAGGCATGTCGTGCATGGTGCCCTGGGCCTGGCGGGCCTGGCGGCGCTGTTGTTGCTGTGGTGGGCGGGCGTGCGCCTGTTCGGCGCCGCCGATGGCCTGTCGGCGCGTTTCGCGCCCCAGGCCACGCTGCACAGCCTGGTCGAGCTGTTGGGGCAGGGCGAGGTCTATGGGCACATCTGGGTAAGCTTGAAACGCATCCTCGTCGGCCTGTTGCTGGCGCTGCTGATCGGCGTGCCGCTGGGCCTGCTGGTGGGCAGCTACCGGCACCTGGAGGCGGCGACCACGCCGGCGTTCCAGTTCCTGCGCATGATCTCGCCGCTGTCGTGGATGCCGGTGGTGGTGATGCTGATGGGCGTGGGTGACCAGCCGATCTACTTCCTGCTGGCCTTCGCCGCGCTGTGGCCGATTCTGCTGAACACCGCCGCCGGGGTGCGCCAGCTCGACCCGCGCTGGCTGCAGTTGAGCCGCAGCCTCAGTGCCACGCGCTGGGAGACCTTGTGCAAGGTGGTCATCCCCGGGGTGATCGGCCATGTGCTGACCGGTGTGCGCCTGGCCATCGGCATCCTGTGGATCGTGCTGGTGCCGTGCGAAATGCTCGGGGTTAGCGCCGGCTTGGGATACTTCATCCTCGATACCCGCGATCGGCTGGCCTACTCGGAGCTGATGGCGATGGTGCTGCTGATCGGTGTGCTGGGGTTCATGCTCGATGCCCTGGCGCGCGGGCTGCATCGGCGGTGGGTGCATGCGTGAATTCTGTAGCGGCGCGTTAGGCCTGGAGGCGCATCCTTGCGCCCTGGGATTCAGAAGCTGTACTTGGCCGTCAGCATCAGGTTGCGCGGATCGCCGAAGGTATCGCCGCCATAGTTCACCGACTTGGAGATCGACGAGTAGTATTTCCTGTCGAACACGTTGTTGGCGTTGAGCTGCAGGTCCAGGTGCTGGTTGACCGCGTAGCCGGCCATCAGGTCGGTGACGGCGTAGGCGCCCTGCTCGAGGCGGTAGCTGCTGCCGTCGGCCACGGTGAAGTCGTTGTACATGCGGCTTTGCCAGGTGACGCCACCACCGACCCGCAGTTTCTCCAGCGGGCCCTGGAAGCGGTAGGTGGTGAACAGCTTCAACTGGTGCTGCGGCGTGTCGGATTCGAACGGCTTGTTGACGTTCTGCGGGTTCTTGGCGTCCTTGACCGTGTGCACACGGGCATAGGTGTAGCCGGCGCCAATCTGCCACTGCTCGGTCAGCGCGCCCTGCAGCTCGAAGTCGATACCCTGGCTGCGCACTTCGCCTGAGGCTTCGTAGCAGGCGAACTGGCCGGCCCGGCACAGGCTCTTGTCCACCTCGACCGCGCGGTTCTGCTGGTCGATACGGAACACCGCGAGGCTGGCGTTGAGCGCGCCGTCGAAGTACTCGCCCTTGATGCCCACTTCGTAGTTCTTGCCTTCGATCGGTCGCACCGGCGTGCCGCTGGAGTCTTTGTTGTCCTGAGGCTGGAAGATGTCGGTGTAGCTGGTGTACAGCGAGTGGTGTTCGTCCAGCTCGTAGATCAGGCCGGCATAGCGGGTGACGTTGCGGGTCACCTTGTAGTCGCCTTCGTTGCTGCCGCGCTGGTCGTAGTCGTACCAGTCCAGGCGCCCGCCGAGGATCAGCTTGAGCGGGTCGGCCAGGCTCAGGCGGGTGGTGGTGTACACGCCTTCCTGGTTGATCAGGTAGCGGCTGCTGCCAGTGTGCAGGAAATCCGGTTTGCCGCCGTCGATGGGGTAGTCCAGGTCGTAGGGGCTGTAGTTGCGCTCGGTCATGTCGTAGATGCGCTTGCTGGCACCGACCACTAGCTCGTGGGTGCGACCGAAGGCTTCGAACGGGCCGCTGGCGAAGGTGTCCAGGCCCAGCTGGTTCTCGTCGTGGGCCGACTGGTAGACCGTGCGGCTCAGCGGCTTGGCCAGGTCCCAGCGCGACTGGTAGGAGCCGCGGAACAGCGCGTTCTGCTCGCTGTAGATGGCGTTGACCTGCAGCTTCCAGTCATTGGCCAGGCGCTGGCGCAGCTCGGCGAACAGGGTGTTGATTTCCTGGTCCTTGACCTCCCAGTCGGTGGCCGGGTTGTATGAGCGCGGCAGGTCCTGATGGTGGCCGTTGAGCTCGGTGGGGATCGCGCCCCAGAACACGTTGGTCTTGTCCTTCTGGTGGGACAGGCCGAGGGTCAGGGTGGTGTCCTCGCCCAGGTCGGCCTCGGTGATCGCATAGAACAGTCCGTGGTCTTCCTGCTGCCCATCACGGAAGCCGTTGGCGTCGCGGTACGAGGCCACCACGCGGCCGCGCAGTGTGCCGCTGTCGTTGAGCGGGCTGGAGGCGTCGAGTTCGCCGCGGTAGTTGTCCCAGCTGCCGGCGGCGCCGGTGAGCGTGACCTTCTGTTCCGCCAGCGGGCGCTTGCGCACCAGGTTGATGGCCGCCGACGGCGTGCCGGAACCGGTGACCAGGCCGGTGGCGCCGCGCACCACCTCGACCCGGTCGAACATCGCCAGGTTGGGCTGGGCGCCGACCACCCAGCCGGTGTACGCGCTGGGGATGCCGTCGTACATGACGTTGTCGACGTCGAAGCCGCGGGCCTTGTAGGTCTGCCGGCCCGGACCGTTGGACTGGTTGAGGAACAGCCCCGGCGTGTACCTGGCCACGTCGTTGATACTGGTCATGCCCTGGTCGTCCATGCGCTGGCGGGTGATCACGGTCACCGCCTGGGGCGTTTCGCGCATGGTCAACGGCAGCTTGGTGGCGGTGGACATGGAGCCGGTGGTGTACGACTTCGACCCCTCGGTGGTGCTGCCCAGGCTGCTGTCGTTGATGGCCGTGGCGCCCAGCTCGATCACGGCTGGCGCTTGTTCCTCGGCCAGCGCGGGAGTGAGGGTTGCCATGCAGATGGCCATGGCCAACAGGTTGCGGGTGGGCGTGAAGCGGTGAGGGGAGATGTGCGGTGACATGCTGAGCTTTATCCTTATTGCTAGTGCTTATGAGAACAATTAGCAATAAGTGTGTCGGATTGTCAGGCTCGCAACAATGCTTTCGAATCGGAAAATGGTGAGCTTTTCACAAATTCCATTCGTTTGGTTTGTGGTTCCCTGAAGCAATGCGTTTGCCACGCTGGCGCCCGACCTCCAGCGCCTGCCCGTCGCGCTGCTTGCCATGTCGCGCCTGGCCGACCAGCTCGGGGATCAGCGGACCCTCCGGCAGGTGGCGCCAGAAGCGCCCGGGCAGGTGCTGGCGCAACGCGCCGGGGTTGAGCCGGGCGGGGTTGAAGGTGTGCCGGTAGTAGGCCAGCCACAGCTCGGCGCCGGGGTCCTCGGCGTTGCGCGCCCACTGCCGCCATTGCTCCGGGCATTGGCGTCGGTAGTCCAGGTGCTGGCCGTCGAAGCGCACGCCATCGAGGGGCGTGGCGATCAGCCAGCGCTGGCGCCCCAGGCGATCGGCAAAATGCCCGCAGGCGCTGTCGAGGATGTCGTGGGCCGGTTCGTGGTAGGCCACCAGGTCCAGTTGCAGTTGTTCGGCCAGGGCCTCGGGCAGTGGCACGAAGCGCACGAAGGCATGCAGGTGATGGGCTTCGCGGCCGACCTGGCGGATGCGCCGCTGCATCTCGCTGCCCAGGCGGTCGCCGGCGAGCATGGCGGTGCGGTCGCCATGGGCGACGCGCCACAGCACTTCATACAGCAGGTTCCAGCGTTGCTCGCCGCGGTATCGCCCGGCCTGTTCCAGCTGGGCCAGCAGCGCCGCCGGCACGCGGGCGCGAAACGGGCCGGGGCCGGCGGGCAGGGGCGTGGGCACGGCCAGCAGGTCGTCCATGTGCGCCTGGCCCCAGGTCACCGTGGCCGGGTCGATGCCATGGCCGAGCAGTTGCCGCGCCTGGTCGCGCCAGGTGGCGAAGTTGTCATCGCAATCCAGCGCGATCATCCCCACAGGCCCATCTGCAACGGTGCCTGGGGTTCGCGCAGGCGGGCGCGCAGCAGGCCGCTGCGCAGCTCGGCCTGGGCCGGGCGGTAGTCGCTGGTGACGATGAACGGGCGGGCCTTGTCCAGCACGCAGCGCAACTGGATCAGGTCGTCGTAGCGGATGCGCCGCTCGCGGCGCAGGGCCACCAGGCGCTGCACGCTGCGCAGGCCGATACCGGGGATACGCGCCAGCAGGGCCGGCTCGGCGCGGTTGACGTCGAGCGGGAACACCTCGCGGTTGGCCAGCGCCCAGGCCAGCTTGGGGTCGATGTCCAGGGCCAGGTTGCCGGTTTCGCCCAAAAGCTCGCCGGCCTTGTAGCCGTAGCCGCGCAGGAGGAAGTCGGCCTGGTACAGGCGGTGTTCGCGCAGCAGCGGCGGGGCGGCCAGGGGCACGCTGGAGGGGCTGTCGGGGATCGGACTGAAGGCGGAGTAGTAGACGCGCCTGAGGCCATAGCCCTGGTACAGCGACTCGGCGTTGCGCAGCAGGGCGCTGTCGTCGGTGGCGTCGGCGCCGACGATGACCTGGGTGCTCTGCCCGGCGGGGGTGAAGCGTGGCGCTCGTGGTTCGCCGGCGACGGCCTGCTGGCCGTGGTGGATCACGCCCATGGCCTGGCGGATGGTAATGGCGCGCTTCTCCGGGGCCAGGCGTTCGAGGCTGGCGTCGGTGGGCAGCTCGATGTTCACGCTCAAGCGGTCGGCCAGGCGCCCGGCTTCCTCGATCAGCAGCGGGTCGGCGTCGGGGATGGTCTTGAGGTGGATGTAGCCGCGAAAGCCATGCTCCTCGCGCAGCAGGCGGGCCACCCGGATCAGCTGCTCCATGGTGTAGTCGGCCGAGCGGATGATGCCGGAGCTGAGAAACAGGCCGCTGATGCAGTTGCGCCGGTAGAAGTCCAGGGTCAGGCGCACCACTTCCTCGGGGCTGAAACGCGCCCGCGGCACGTTGCTGGAGCGGCGGTTGACGCAGTACTGGCAGTCGTACAGGCAGAAGTTGGTCAGCAGCACCTTGAGCAGCGACACGCAGCGCCCGTCCGGGGTGTAGCTGTGGCAGATGCCCATGCCATCGGTGGCGCCGAGGCCGTCGCGGCCACGGGAGCTGCGCTTGGGGGCGCCGCTGCTGGCGCAGGACGCGTCGTACTTGGCGGCGTCGGCGAGGATGCCGAGCTTGGCGATGAGCTGCATGGGATTGTCCGATCGTACTGTCTATTCATACAGTACCCCCGGGTTGGGCTGCTGGCAAGTGTATGCAGGTGGTTCTGATTGCGTGAAGGCGCAGAGGTGCCTGGCGAGAGTCTTGCTGCGCCTGTCGCCGAACACCCAGAAAGCCCCTCATTTCAAGGCGATCCACCCTCGGCATGCTTGATTGCAGAATTGTAATCTTCCCGCCACCGCCCCGATAACCACCGCTGCCTAAAGTCCCTCGCCAAAGCATTCCGCCGCTTGTCGACGAGGACTTCCGCCGTGCCCATCCCCCGCAAGATCGCCTTGCTCTGCCTGTTGCTGGCCGGCCCTGCCGGTGCCCAGGGCCTGAGCCTGGACCAGGCGCTAGACGCCGCCTTCTCCCAGAACCCGGACTTCGCCGCCATCGGCCGTGAGATCGGCATCGCCGAGGGCGAGCGCCGCCAGGCCGGGTTGATCCCCAACCCCGAGCTGTCCTGGGAGGTCGAGGACACCCGCAGCGACACCAGCACCACCACCGTGACCCTCAGCCAGGCCCTGGAGCTGGGCGGCAAGCGCGGCGCGCGGATCGAAGTCGCCGAGGCCGGCCAGGCAATCGCCCGGCTGGAGCTCGAGCGCCAGCGCAACAGCCTGCGCGCGGATGTAATCCAGGCCTTTCATGCCGCCTTGCGGGCACAGACCGCGCTGGAGCTGGCGCAACAGTCGCAGGCGCTGACCGAACGCGGCCTGCGGGTGGTGGAGGGGCGGGTGCGCGCCGGGCAGTCCTCGCCGGTGGAGGCCACCCGTGCCCAGGTCCAGCTGGCCCAGGCCGAGGCGGCGGTGCGTCGGGCACGCACCGAACGTGGCGTGGCCAACCAGGTCCTGGCGCGTCTGACGGGCAGTGCCGAGGCCCGCTTCGACCGGCTCGACGCGAGCAACCTCTCACCCGGCCCGGCGCCGCAGGCCGAGCCCCTGCTGGCCAAGGTCGAGCAGACCGCCGAATGGCGCCTGGCCGCGGCGCAGATCGAGCGTGGCGATGCCAGCCTCGGTTCCGAGAAGGCCCAGCGCATTCCCAACCTGACTGTCAGCCTGGGCAGCCAGTACAGCCGCGAGGACCGTGAGCGGGTCAACGTGGTCGGGCTGTCGATGCCGCTGCCGCTGTTCGACCGCAACCAGGGCAACGTCCTGGCCGCCGCCCGTCGCGCCGACCAGGCCCGTGACCTGCGCAACGCCGTGGAGCTGCGCCTGCGCAGCGAAACCCGCAGCGCCCTGGAGCAGTGGGGCACGGCCATGGGCGAAGTGCAGGCCTACGACCGCACCATCCTGCCCGCCGCCCAGCAGGCGGTGGACACCGCCACACGCGGCTTCGAGATGGGCAAGTTCGCCTTCCTCGATGTGCTCGACGCCCAGCGAACGCTGATCGAGGCACGGGGCTTGTACCTCGAAGCGCTGGCCCAGGCGACCGATGCCCGGGCGCAGGTGGAACGGATCTACGGCGAGCTTTGAGCCTCGACCCATCGCGGGGCACGCCCGCTCCCACGCATTCCCGCGGGAGCGGGCTTGCCCCGCGATGGGCCCTGAACTGCAACGACTTTTCCAGCAGGAGCAACAATGACCAACCCACGCAAGCTCGCCATCCTCGCCGCTGCCCTGGCCGTTATCGGCCTCGGCGGTGCCGCCTGGACCGGCACCCTCGGTAAGGCCGGCAGCGGCCAGGCCCAGCACGACGACCACGGCGAAGCCGGCCACGGCCACGACGAAGAGAAGGACGATGGCCACGGTGAGTCCGCAGGCGAAGGCCATGCCGACGAAGAGGGCCAGTTGCATCTCTCCGCCGAGCAGATACAGGCCGCCGGCGTGCAGCTGGCCACCGCCGGCCCGCGCACCTTGGGCACTGCCATCAGCTTCCCCGGCGAGATCCGCTTCGACGAGGACCGCACCGCCCACGTGGTGCCCCGCGTCCCCGGCGTGGTCGAGTCGGTGCAGGCCGAGCTGGGCCAGGCGGTCAAGCGTGGCCAGGTGCTGGCGGTGATCGCCAGCCAGCAGATCTCCGAGCTGCGCAGCGAGCAGCAGGCCGCCCAGCGCCGCCTGGAGCTTGCCCGCTTGACCTTCGAGCGTGAGAAGCAGCTGTGGCAGGAGCGCATCAGCGCCGAACAGGACTACCTGCAAGCCCGCCAGGCGCTGCAGGAGGCCGAGATCGCCGCTGCCAACGCCGGGCAGAAGGTCGCCGCCGTGGCGCCGGCCGGCAAGGGCAACCGCTACGAGTTGCGTGCACCGTTCGACGCGGTGGTGGTGGAAAAGCACCTGACCGTGGGCGAGGTGGTGGACGAGACCAGCAATGCCTTCACCCTGTCTGATCTGAGCCGGGTCTGGGCCACCTTCGCCGTGGCCCCGCGCGACCTGGACAAGGTGGTCAGCGGCCGTGGCGTCAGTGTCAGCGCGCCGGACCTCGGTGCTCAGGTGGAGGGCAAGGTCAACTATGTCGGCAGCCTGCTCGGCGAGCAGAACCGCGCCGCCACCGTGCGCGCCACCCTGGCCAACCCCAATGGCGCCTGGCGTCCAGGGCTGTTCGTCAACATCGCGGTCACCGTCGAGCGTTTCGACGCCGCCGTGGTGGTGCCGGAAAGCGCACTGCAGACCTGGGAAGAACAGACCGTGGTGTTCGCCCGCACCGACGAGGGCTTCGAGGCCCGCCCGGTGAAGACCGGGCGCCGCGACGCCGGCCAGGTGGAAGTACGCGAGGGGCTGGCCGCCGGTACCGTGGTCGCCGCCGCCGGCAGCTTCGTCCTCAAGTCCGAGCTGGGCAAAGGCTCGGCCGAACACAGCCACTGACCGGGGACGCCTTTCATGTTCGAACGCCTTATCCAGTTCGCCATCGAGCAACGCCTGGTGGTGATGCTCGCCGTGGTGCTGATGGCCGCCGTGGGCATCCACAGCTACCAGAAGTTGCCCATCGACGCCGTGCCCGACATCACCAACGTGCAGGTGCAGATCAACACCGCCGCGCCCGGTTACTCGCCACTGGAGACCGAGCAGCGCATCACCTTCGCCATCGAGACCGCCATGGCCGGCCTGCCAGGCCTCAAGCAGACCCGCTCGCTGTCGCGTTCGGGGCTGTCCCAGGTGACGGTGATCTTCGATGACGGCACCGACATCTTCTTTGCCCGCCAGCTGGTCAACGAGCGCTTGCAGGTGGCCCGCGAGCAGTTGCCCGAAGGCATCGAGGCGGCCATGGGGCCGATCTCCACCGGCCTTGGCGAGATCTTCCTGTGGACGGTCGAGGCCGAGGGGGGGGCGGTGAAGGATGACGGCACGCCCTATACCGCCACCGACCTGCGGGTGATCCAGGACTGGATCATCAAGCCGCAGCTGCGCAACGTGCCGGGCGTGGCCGAGGTGAACAGCATCGGCGGCCATGCCAAGCAGTACCTGATCGCGCCCGAACCCAAGCGCCTGGCGGCCTACAAGCTGACCCTCAACGACCTGGTCGCGGCGCTCGAGCGCAACAATGCCAACGTCGGCGCCGGCTACATCGAGCGCAACGGCGAGCAGTTGCTGATCCGCGCCCCGGGCCAGGTGGCCTCGGCCGAGGACATCGCCAACATCGTCATCTCCAGCGTCGATGGCACGCCAATCCGCGTCAGCCATGTCGCCCAGGTTGGCCTGGGCCAGGAGCTGCGCTCGGGCGCGGCCACCGAGAATGGCCGCGAAGTGGTGTTGGGCACGGTGTTCATGCTGATCGGCGAGAACAGCCGCACGGTGTCCCAGGCGGTGGCGGCCAAGCTCGAGGAGATCAACCGCAGCCTGCCCAAGGGCGTGGTGGCGATCACCGTCTATGACCGCACCAACCTGGTGGAAAAAGCCATCGCCACGGTGAAGAAGAACCTCATCGAAGGCGCGATCCTGGTCATCGCCGTATTGTTCCTGTTCCTGGGCAACATCCGTGCGGCGCTGATCACCGCCATGGTCATTCCGCTGTCGATGCTGTTCACCTTCACCGGCATGTTCAGCAACAAGGTCAGTGCCAACCTGATGAGCCTTGGGGCGCTCGACTTCGGCATCATCGTCGACGGCGCGGTGGTGATCGTCGAGAACGCCATCCGCCGCCTGGCCCATGCCCAGCAGCACCATGGTCGCATGCTGACCCGTTCCGAGCGCTTCCACGAAGTGTTCGCCGCCGCCCGTGAGGCACGTCGGCCGCTGATCTACGGGCAGTTGATCATCATGGTGGTGTACCTGCCGATCTTTGCCCTGACAGGGGTCGAGGGCAAGATGTTCCACCCCATGGCCTTCACCGTGGTGATGGCGCTGCTGGGGGCGATGATCCTTTCGGTGACCTTCGTTCCGGCGGCGCTCGCGCTGTTCGTCACCGGCAAGGTGAAGGAGGAGGAGGGCGCGGTCATGCGCACCGCCCGCCGCCGCTACGCCCCGGTGCTGGACTGGGTGCTGGGCCGGCGCAACCTGGCATTCGCCGGCGCCGCCACCGTGGTGCTGCTGTCCGGCGTGCTGGCCAGTCGCATGGGCAGTGAGTTCATCCCCAGCCTCAGCGAGGGTGATTTCGCCCTGCAGGCCCTGCGCGTGCCGGGCACCAGCCTGTCGCAGTCGGTGGACATGCAGCAGCGCCTGGAGAAGACCATCATCGCCCAGGTGCCGGAAGTCGAGCGGGTGTTCGCCCGTACCGGCACAGCCGAGATCGCTTCCGACCCGATGCCGCCGAACATCTCCGACGCCTACGTGATGCTCAAGCCCCGCGAGCAATGGCAGGATCCAGGCAAGCCGCGCGATGAACTGATCTTCGAGGTACAGCGTGCCGCCGCCAGCGTGCCGGGTAGCAACTACGAGCTGTCGCAGCCGATCCAGCTGCGCTTCAACGAGCTGATCTCCGGGGTGCGCAGCGATGTCGCGGTGAAGGTGTTCGGCGACGACATGGAGGTGCTCAACCGCACCGCCGCGCAGATTGCCGCGAGCTTGCAGCAGGTGCCGGGAGCCTCCGAGGTGAAGGTCGAGCAGACCACCGGCCTGCCGGTGCTGACCATCGATATCGACCGTGACAAGGCCGCCCGTTACGGCCTGAACGTGGGCGATGTTCAGGACGCCATTGCCATCGCCGTGGGTGGTCGCACTGCCGGCACCCTGTACGAAGGCGACCGCCGCTTCGACATGGTGGTGCGCCTGTCGGAAGCGCTACGCACCGATGTCGACGGCTTGTCCGGCCTGCTGATCCCGGTGCCGGCCAGCGCCGCCGCCGGTGCCTCGCAGATCGGCTTCATCCCGCTGTCACAGGTGGCCAACCTGAACCTGCAGTTGGGCCCCAACCAGGTCAGCCGCGAGGATGGCAAGCGCGTGGTGGTGGTCAGCGCCAACGTGCGTGGGCGTGACCTGGGTTCGTTCGTCGAACAGGCCTCGCAGACGCTGATCGACCAGGTGCAGATCCCGCCGGGCTACTGGACCCGCTGGGGCGGCCAATTCGAGCAGTTGCAGTCGGCGGCAGAGCGCCTGCGGGTGGTGGTGCCGATCTCGCTGCTGCTGGTCATGGCCTTGCTGCTGATGATGTTCAACAACCTCAAGGATGGCCTGCTGGTGTTCACCGGCATCCCCTTCGCCCTGACCGGCGGGGTGCTGGCGCTTTGGTTGCGGGATATCCCGCTGTCGATCTCGGCGGGGGTAGGCTTTATCGCGCTGTCGGGCGTCGCGGTGCTCAACGGCCTGGTGATGATTGCCTTCATTCGCAACCTGCGCGAGGAAGGCCGGAGCTTGCGCGCGGCGGTGGAAGAGGGGGCGTTGACCCGCCTGCGGCCGGTGCTGATGACCGCGCTGGTGGCGTCGCTGGGCTTCATTCCCATGGCCCTGGCCACCGGCACCGGCGCCGAGGTGCAGCGACCGCTGGCGACGGTGGTGATCGGTGGGATCCTGTCGTCGACGGCGCTGACCTTGCTGGTGTTGCCAGCGTTGTATCAGTGGGCGCATCGGCGGGATGAGGACAACCTGGCAGAAGACGTGTAACGCTATCGCTTGTAGGAGCGGCCTTGTGTCGCGAAAGGGCCGCAAAGCGGCCCCAGGTCACGCAATTGTTGCATGGTTCATTGGGGCTGCTTCGCAGCCCATTCGCGACACAAGGCCGCTCCTACAGGTACCGGCGCAGCCAGTGATCCAGGCTCAACCTTCCAGCCCCTTTCAACAGCAGCGGCAGCAACGCCACCAGGTAGATCAACGGTAGCTTGAAGTTGCCAAAACCCTGGTCGGTGATCGCATAACCCCGCCCCAATTCCGCCAGGCTCGACCACTGGCTCGGCCAGTGCACGGCGGCAATCGCCACCACCGTCACCACCATCAGCACTGCCGAGGCCAGACGGGTGCCGAGCCCCAGCAGCAGGAGCAGCGGACAGATCAATTCGGCCCACATCGACAGCTGCCAGTTGAGACCCACCGGCAACAGGTTGAACGGGAATGGAAAACTGCTTTGCAGGTCGGCGAACCAGTTGGTGCCGTTGAACTTCTCCAGGCCCGATTCGAAGAACTCCCAGGCCAGGAACAAACGCAACGGCAGGTCGGCGCTCCAGTTGCCGGTGTGGTCGAGGGCGTTGAACAGCTTCCAGTCAGTGAACAGTGGCAGGGCTTTCATGGGCAGGCATCCCGGTGTAGGCGGCAACGGCGGGCTGCCGTCGCGCTGTCGTGGCCGGGAGTGTGTGGCGGCGGGGTATCGACAGTGTGTCGGGGGTGGTGGGTTTATGTATCGCTGTGTAGCGATCCTCAGCGGTTGCTGGTCAGGCGCTGTTGCGCCGCGGCGCAGCCGTTGATGTCCACCGCCTTCTGCAGGAAGGCCTGGCGCTGGCGCGGGTCGAGCTCACCGAGCAGGCGGTAGATCTCGGCCTGGTAGTCGCGCTGGCGCCCCCACTGCAGTTGCAGGCCCTGGGGCCGGGTACGGTTGCACACCAGGCGGGTGGCCGGCTGCGGGTAGTAGGCGGCATACAAGGTGGCCATGCTGGGAACCGCCTCCAGCGCCTCGCGGTAGGCGGGGCTGGCATTGTACGGGGAGCACCAGTGGGCGATGGCCAGCGCGGGTGGGGCGAAGCCTTGCTTGAGGCTGGCTTCCAGCAACGGGCAGGCGGCTTCGGCGATCTGTCCTGCCGGCAGATAGGTGGTGTAGTACAGCGCCAGGCGGTACTGGGCTACCGGGTGGCCGAGTTCCACCGACTTTTTCAGCAGGGCCACCGCCGTGGGCAGCGTGTGGGCCATCGCCTGGCCCTGGCGGCTGAGCTCGGGGTCGCCACTGGCGGTGCGCAGCGGACCGGCGTTGTCGTCCTGGTTGTCGGCCTGTTCCAGCAGCGGCAGGGCCTGGCGATAGAGCAGGTCGGCATGGGGGTCGATGCTCACGTCCAGGGCCTGGGCGCCTGTGGCGGCCAGCAGCAACGGGAGTGTCGCAGCCAGGCGAGCGCGAGGACGGGCCAGGAGCGAGGGGAAGGCAGGAATGGTCATGGCAGTTACACGGTGCCTCGGGCGAATCAGGAGCGACGACGGCCTATTCTATCCATCCGCGTGCCTTTCCCGAAAGCCCGGCGTCCGGTCATCAGACCAGCTTGATCGGTGCGACCTTGCGCAGGGCCTGTCTTTCCTGGGCCAGCCCCAGCTTGGCAGTGATCACCTTGGCCAGCGCATTGTTGCCCAGGTCGTTGAAATGCAGGCGATCGACGAACAGGTGCTCGGCGAATACCGGCGAGCTGCTGAGCATGCTGTTCATGTCGTAGCAGGGGACCGGGTCGGCCTGGCTCTTGATGCGGCGGAAGAAGGCCATGTGCAGCTGGCTGTCGAAGGTGTCGCCGAGCAGGCGGTCGAAGTTCGATGGCTGGCGCTCGAGCTTGGCGAGCATGGCCTGTTCCGCCTTGGGCAGTGCCTCGCGGCACCAGGGCAGCAGCGGTTGCAGGATGAAGGTGAGGGTGGTGTGGCCGTCCGCCAGCAGCCGGTCCCACTGGCGCAGGGTGCGGCCCACGGCATCGGCGGCGCGGATCAGGCGCTTGTCCGGGCTCGACAGCGGTTCCACTGGCGGCCAGCGGGTTTCCCGGGCTGGCGCCAGCAACTGGCCAAGGCGTTGCCAGAACGACTCGCGGCGCGCTTCGCCACCGGCATGCACGCCTTCGTTGAAACGGTTGAGAAAATCCTGGTAGGCCTGTGCTCGATGCGGGTCCTGCGCACCGGCCAGGACTTCGGCGAGGGCCTCCTGGGCCAGTGTGTTCAGGCCACTGAGCACCACCACGTGGCCGATCTGGCCAAAGCGGTGCTGGTGAGTGAGGAACATCAGCAGTTCCTGGGTTGCGTTCAGGCCGCAACCTGCGAGGCTCAACCAGATCTCGCCGGTCAGCACCGACAGGTACGAGGCCACGGTGTGTTCGTCGGAACTGGCGCCGATGCCCATGGCGGTGGAACCGCCCACCAGCAGGTTGACCCGCGCCGCGCCGCCGCGCTCTGCCACCGAGAAACGCTTGCCGGCGCAGTGGCTGTAGCGCATGCCCAGGGCGTCGGTGTTGATGGTTGCGGAGCGGTAGCCGCGCTCGTGCACATACAGCGTGTGCGGTGCGCGGCGGCTACCCAGTTGCAGGAAGCGCTGATAGTCCTGCGCCAAGGGGTCGGGCGTGCCCATGCTGCCGGTGGTGGCGGGGGGGATCGGGGTCATGGGCGCTCCTTCTGTTAGGGGGCTCAGGCGGCCAGCTCCCTGAGGTTGTAGGCCAGGCCGACGGCGGCGATCAGCAGCAGGGCAACGCCGGAGGCCAGGCTGATCAGGCGGTTGCTGCGCGGCGAGGCGATCTTGCCGATGGCGAAGATGTACAGGCTGAGCACGGCGAAATCGATGGCGATCCACAGCAGCGACAGCACCACCATGCTCTTGCCGAACGACTCGGTGATCTGGATGAACTGTGGGAAGAAGGCGATGAAGAAGATGATGTCCTTGGGGTTGGAGATACCGACCATGAAGCCCTGCAGCAGGCCCCCGCGGCCCGCTTGCGCGCTGGCCGGGGCCTGCGGGGCGCTGTCGACCGGGGCCTGCAGCGCTTCGCGCAGGGTGCCCAGGGCGATGTAGCCGATGAACAGGCAGCCCAGCAGGCTCATGGCGCTGAGCCAGGCCTTGTCGATGGCCGCGCTGGTAAGGATGATCCAGGCGGCCGCGCCGATCAGCACCAGCGAGGCCCAGTTGGTGCCGACCGCGGTGAACAGGGCCTTGCGCGAGCCCGAGGCGGCGGCGGTGTTGACGATCAGGGCCACCACCGGGCCGGGCGTGGCGATCAGCAGCAGGACGGTTAGGGCGTAGGTGGCGGTCAGTGCGGTATTCACGATCAGTTCTCGGTGAGGGTTGCAGCGGTTGCGTGGGCATGGAACGGGCAGCGCGCCGGGCTTGGCGAACCGGGCTCCTGCAATTGGTACTGCTTCCATTCGAAGTTGTCGTCCTGGCCGAAGAAGCCCAGGGTCTCGGGCATCACCCCGTCGTTGTAGTGGCGCACCCGCTCGCGGATGCGTGCGCGAATGCGCTGGCCGCTTTCAGTGCTGGCGCTGGCGACCTCGTCGAAGCTCTCCCGCGGGTTGATGACGAAGGCAATGTGTCGGCCCAGGTTGCGGCTTTTCATCAAGCGGTGGGCGGGGAAGCTCATGTTGATGAACAGCGGCATGCCTGCGAAACAGAACGACCAGCGCGTGTCGTGCGGATCCTGCGGTACTTCTTCGGGCCAGGGCTGCGGGTCGCGCGCATGGACCTGATTCAGCACGTCCCAGGCCAGTGCCTGCTGTGCCTGCAGCGTGGTGCCGGGCGCCGTCTCGAGGAACACCAGCAGCGGGTTGCCGATGCGCTGCTTGAGCGGGATCGGCTCGATGGTGCGGATGTAGTCGCCAAGGCCTTGGGCAATATCGTCTGCCAGGCGTTCGGCGCGGGCGAAGACGATGTGGCACGTGCGCGCATTGACCGCCTTGCGCCCGAACAGGCACGGGAAGTCAGGGTTGGCGAGGGTTTCCTTGAAGTGTTCTATGGTCTTGTACGTCCAGTGGTGACGGTTCTGGACATGTTCATCGGCGAGCTCCAGCGCATCCAGGCGGTAGCAGTTTCCATAACCCGTAAACATGATTTCCCCAGGCATATCCGTATGCAGTATTTAATAGAGTTTCTCGTTTAATAGAACGTTTTCGACATATAACGGCAGCTTAGCTATATATAATTGTTATTTACCGGCATTTTCCGAGATGGATCCCGCGTTGTAAAACGCCTGGTTCTATGACCTACTATTAGCTTCACTCATGCTCTGGAAGGCGCCATGTCGGAACGGATTCAAGCCTTGCACGCCCTGCGCGCCTTCGAAGTGGCGTCGCGCTATGGCTCCTTCACCCGCGCGGCCCAGGAATTGGCCCTGACCCAGGGCGCAGTCAGCCACCACATCAAGACCCTCGAAGCCCTGTTCGGCTGCGACCTGTTCGAGCGTCGCGGCCCCAAGCTGCGCCTGACCGAGCACGGCCGGCTGCTGGCCCAGGAACTCAAGGTCGGCTTCAAGATCATCGAGAACGCCTGCGCGCTGCTGCGCCAGGATCGCTACGGCGTGCGCCTCAAGGCGCCGTCCACGCTCACCGTGCGCTGGCTGCTCAGGGCCCTGGACGGCTTCAAGCGGGTCGACAACAGCTGTTCGGTGCAACTGTCGAGCGTATGGATGGACATCGACGCGGTGGACTTCTATTCCGAACCCTATGACTGCGCCATCCTGCTCGGCAACGGACGCTTCCCGGCGGATGTGGAAAGCCTGAAGCTGTTCGATGAATGGCTGATCCCGGTGTGCCACCCAAGCTACCTCGAGCAGGCCCGGCCGGAGCTGTCGGTGCTCTCCAGCTGCGAGTTCCTCCACCCCTCCCCGGACCGCCGTGACTGGCGGCGCTGGCTGGCGCGCATGGACGCGCTGGACATCAGCATCGACCAGGGCCAGGTGTTCGACACCCTCGACCAGGGCATCTCGGCCGCCCAGCAGGGGCTGGGCATTTCGGTGGTCGACCTGGTGCTGGCCAGCGCCGACCTGGCGGCGGGCAACCTGGTCACGCCATTCCCCCACGCGGTGGCCACCGGCGACGGCTACTACATGACCTGGCTCAAGGCCAGCCCCAAGGCCCACCAGATGCACAAGTTGCGTGACTACCTGGTGGCGCAGGTGCCGCCGCTGTCGCACAAGGACATCAGCTACCTGTACGGCTGACGTCGGTGGCAGGCAGTACCCGTTCGAGCATGAAGTCGATGAACACCCTCAGCTTGGGCGGCATCTGCCGTCCTGATGGCCACAGCAGGTAGAAGCTGCCGCGTCGCTCCATGAAGCTGTCGAGCACGCTCACCAGGCTGCCGGCCGCCAGTTCCTTGCGCACGCTGAAGTCCGGCAGGCAGGTGATGCCGCGATGGTTGAGGGCGAAGCAGATGCGCGTCTCGACGTGATTGCAGACCATCGAGATGGGAATCGCGTAGTCCTGCTCGGGGTGTTCCCGGCGCAGCGGCCAGGTTTCCAGCTTGCCGCTGCTGGGGAAGCGGTAGTGCAGGCAGCTGTGCCCGGTGAGCTCGCGGGGATGCTGCGGCGTGCCGCGCTCGCGCAGGTAGGCGGGGGACGCCACCAGGCGATGCTGGAAGTGCCCGAGGAACTTGGCGTTGAGCCGCGAATCCAGCGGCTGGCCACCGCGCATCACCACGTCGAAGCCCTCGCCGACGATGTCCACCATGCGGTCGCTGAAGTCCAGGTCCAGTTCGATCTCGGGGTAGCGCGCCATGAACTCGGCCAGCGCCGGCATCACCAACCCGGTCACCTGCGGCAGGCTGACCCGCAGGCGTCCGCGGGGCGCGCCACTGGCCTGGGACAGTTCCTGCTCGGTGGCTTCGATCTCGGCGAGGATGCGCCGGCTGCGTTCCAGGAACAGCGTGCCCTCGGCGGTCAGGGTGATGCTGCGCGTGCTGCGGTGAAACAGGCGCACGCCCAGGCGTTCCTCCAACCGTGCCACGCGCTTGCCCACGGCGGAGGCGCTGATCCCCAGCGACTGGCCGGCGGCGACGAAACTGCGGGTCTCGGCGACCCGGTTGAAGACCATGAAGCCGCTGAGGCTGTCCATGCTGCGCTCCGATTGCGGACACTAATGTCCTGACTGAGTGGAATTGTACCCGGCTTTTTCCGCAATGCCCCAGCAGCGCACCATGCCTGCCTAAATCGATAGCCGGAGACAACCATGCATTCACCTTCCCCGGCGGCGTGTGTCGCCGCATCCCCTGCCAGCGCCACGCGCCTTCCCCTGAGCGGGCTGCTGGCCCTGGCCCTGACCGGCTTCATCGCCATCCTCAGCGAAACCCTGCCGGCCGGCCTGCTCGACCAGATCGCCGACGGTATGCAAATCAGCCAGGCGATGGCCGGGCAGTGGGTCACGGCCTATGCCCTGGGCTCGCTGCTCACCGCCATTCCACTGGTCACCCTGACCCAGGGCTGGTGGCGACGTCGCGCGCTGCTGCTGGCGATCGCCGGGTTCGTGCTGTTCAACGGATTGACCGCTGTGTCGCCGGACAACTCCCTCACCCTGTGTCTGCGCTTTCTTACCGGCGCCGCCGCCGGCCTGGCTTGGGGCCTGATCGCCGGCCATGCGCGGCGCATGGTGGCGCCGGCCCAGCAGGGCAGGGCCATGGCGGTGGCGATGCTGGGCCAGCCCATTGCGCTGTCGCTAGGTCTGCCAATCGGCACCTGGCTCGGCGCCTGGCTGGGCTGGCGCGCGGCCTTCGTGGTGGTCACGGTCGCGGCGTTGCTGCTGATCGTCTGGGTGGTGCGGGCGGTGCCGGACTTCCCCGGCCAGGCCGCCGGCAAGCGCCCCGCGGCGCTGGCGGTGCTGCGCACCCCGGGCGTGGCGCGGGTGTTGCTGGTGATCCTGGCGTGGATTCTCGGGCACAACATCCTCTACACCTACATCGTGCCGCTGCTGGCGGCGGCGGGCATGACGGCCGAGGTGGGCCAGGTGCTGATGACCTTCGGCCTGGCCTCGCTGGGCGGCATCCTGCTGGTGGGCCTGGGTGTCGACCGTCATCTGCGCAGGCTGGTGTTGCTGTGCCTGGCCGGGTTCGCCCTGGCGACGCTGGCCTTGGGGCAGGCCCAGGGCGCCGCCTGGCTGGTGCATGTCAGCGTGGCGCTGTGGGGGATGACCTACGGCGGTGCGCCGACCCTGTTGCAGACCGCCTGCGCCGATGCGGCGGGCGAGGGCGGCGATGTGGCGCAGTCGATGCTGGTGACGGTGTGGAACAGCGCGATCGCCTTGGGCGGGATCATTGGCGGGTTGTTGCTGGTCGGCGCCGGGGTCGAGTGGTTTGGCGCGGTGGTGCTGGGGCTGCTGGCGCTGGCGTGGCTGCTGGTGGTCAGCGGACGCCGGGCCGGGTTCGTCGCGGGCGCACGCTAGCCTGATCGGACGCAATCGCGGGGCCTGGAAACACCCCTTTATGCCAAGAGGAACGGTACAATCCGCCCATGTGAGAAAGTAGCGATCCGAGGTCCCCGCAGTGCCGTTGCAACAAGGCTTCGTCTTGACCCGCCACTGGCATGACACGCCCGAAGGCACCTGCGTGGAGTTCTGGCTGGCCACCGACCAGGGCCCACGGCGCCTGCGCCTGGCCGCCCAGCCCTCGGTGGCCTTCATTCCCGCCGCCCAGGCTGCCCACGCCCGGGCGCTGCTGGCCGGTGAACAGGGCGTCGAACTCAAGCCCCTGCAGCTGCGCGACTTCGACCTGCGTCCGGTGATGGGCCTGTACTGCCGCCAGCACCGCCAGCTGATCGCCCTGGAAAAGCGCCTGCGCGCTGCAGGTGTCGAGGTGTTCGAAGCCGACATCCGCCCGCCGGAACGCTACCTGATGGAGCGCTTCATCACCGCCCCGGTGCGTTTCGATGGTCGCCCCGACAGCCAGGGCGTGCTGCACGATGCCCAGCTCAAGCCCGACCCGGACTACCGCCCGCCGCTGCGCCTGGTGTCACTGGATATCGAGACCAGCGAACGCGGCGAGCTGTACAGCATCGCCCTGGAAGGCTGCGGCCAGCGCCAGGTCTATATGCTCGGCCCGGCCAACGGCGAGGCGGGCAAACTGGACTTCGACCTGCACTATTGCGCCGATCGCGCTGAACTGATCGTCTGCCTCAACCAGTGGTTGGCCCGCCACGACCCCGACGCGATCATCGGTTGGAACCTGGTGCAGTTCGACCTGCGCCTGCTGCACGAGCATGCCCAGCGCCTGAACGTGCCGCTGTGCCTGGGCCGCGACGGCGCGCCGATGCACCTGCGCGAGCACGGCGCCCGCAGCCACTTCTTCGCCGAGGCGCCGGGCCGGCTGCTGATCGACGGCATCGAGGCCTTGCGCTCGGCGACCTGGAACTTCCCCTCGTTCAGCCTGGAGAGCGTCGCGCAGCAGTTGCTGGGCGAGGGCAAGGCCATCGACACGCCGTACCAGCGCATGGACGAGATCAACCGCCGCTTCGCCGAGGACAAGCCGGCCCTGGCCCGCTACAACCTCAGGGACTGTGAGCTGGTGACGCGGATCTTCGCCCATACCCACTTGCTGGAGTTCCTCCTCGAACGCGCCTCGGTCACCGGACTGGCCGTGGACCGCAGCGGCGGATCGGTGGCCGCGTTCTGCCACCTGTACATCCCGCACATGCACCGCCTGGGCTATGTCGCGCCGAACCTCGTCGGTGGCGAGGGCGAGGCCAGCCCGGGCGGTTTCGTCATGGAGTCGCGGCCCGGGCTGTACGATTCGGTGCTGGTGCTCGACTACAAGAGCCTGTACCCCTCGATCATCCGCACCTTCCTCATCGACCCGGTGGGGCTGGTCGAGGGCTTGCGCCAGCCGGACGACGCGCACTCGGTGGAGGGCTTTCGCGGTGGCCGTTTCTCGCGCCGCCAGCATTGCCTGCCGGCCATCGTCGAGCGTGTCTGGCAGGGGCGCGAGGCGGCCAAGCGCGCGGGCAACGCCCCGCTTTCGCAGGCACTGAAGATCATCATGAACGCCTTCTACGGCGTGCTCGGCTCCAGTGGCTGCCGCTTCTTCGACCCGCGCCTGGCCTCGTCGATCACGATGCGCGGGCACCAGATCATGCGCCAGACCCGGGCGCTGATCGAGGCGCGGGGCTATGACGTGATCTACGGCGACACCGACTCCACCTTTGTCTGGCTCAAGGGGGCCCACGACGAAGCGGCTGCCGCAAGTATCGGCCAGGCGCTGGTGGCGCAGGTCAACCAGTGGTGGCGCGAGAACCTGCGTCATTCCATGGGCCTTGAGAGCGCGCTGGAGCTGCAGTTCGAAACCCACTACCGACGCTTCCTGATGCCGACCATCCGAGGCACCGACGAAGGCAGCAAAAAGCGCTACGCCGGCATGGTACGGCGCAGCGACGGCCAGGACGACATGGTCTTCAAGGGGCTGGAGTCGGTGCGCACCGACTGGTCGCCGCTGGCCAGGCAGTTCCAGCAGGAACTCTATGGCCGGGTGTTCCGTGGCCAGCCTTACCGCGACTACCTGCAGGCATACGTGCGCCGTACCCTGGCGGGCGAGCAGGATGAATTGCTGGTCTACCGCAAGCGCCTGCGTCGCCCGTTGGCTGACTACCAGCGCAATGTGCCGCCGCATGTACGCGCGGCGCGCCTGGCCGACGAGCATAATCGACGGGTGGGACGCCCCACTCAGTACCAGAACGGCGGCTGGATCAGCTACATCATCACCACCTCGGGGCCAGAGCCCCTGGAGATTCTGCAATCGTCGGTCGATTACGAGCACTATGTCGCCCGACAGCTGCAACCCGTGGCGGATGCCATCCTGCCATTCGTGCTGGGGCACACGATCGACCTGGGGCACCTGGATCAACTCGCCTTCGACTTCTGAACAGGTCGGGGCGGGTGCTATCTATCGAGGTTTCACCGAAGTTCATACGCTCGCGTCTCTATTTTCAGCAGAGACGAGTCATGGACAACAACGAGCAGCAAGTGCTTCGCGCGCCATCAGTAACCGGGCACGAAACGTTCCAGGACGCCATCATCGCTCGCGCTTGGCGCTGGAAGCCGGCGAGATGGGCAACGCCACGGCACGGCCCTGAGTGCGCGCAGTATCCTTGGACTATGCTCTGGTCAGGTGTGGGACATGCCCGGTTACTTTTGCCGCGAGCAGGCGCCTGGCCAGTTGGTTTAGGCTCCACGCCGGATCTTTCTCCCTGATCCGCAGTCTTTAGGTTTATAGAGAAAACAAGGAGATGCGCATGCTCGTTCGGTCACTGACCCTCGCTACCCTGTTCGCCTTGGCTAGCCCGCTGTTTGCCGCAGACAGCGATGCACCGTTGGCCAAGGAACTGGGCAAGGCACGGCCACTGGTGGTCATTGCCCCGAGTTCGGCCGACCCGACCCTGCGCGGCCTGGAAGAGGCGTTGAAAGACTCCGCCACCCAGGCCGGATTCAAGGAGCGCAGCCTGGTGCTGTACAGCGTCGCCAACATGATGGGCAAGCGCGAGGACAAGAACCTCGAGCAGCAGACCACAATGGCCCTGATCCGTGAGCTCAAGCTGGGCGCGAGCAAGGGCACCAAGGTGATCCTGGTGGGCAAGGACGGTGAGCGCCACATGCTCAAGGACGACGACAGCGGCGAGAAGCTCGACCCGCAGGTGATCTTCAAGGCGGTCGACGAGCTGCCGGCCAGCGAGAAGGCGGTCACCGCCCCCGAACCCGTCGCAGCCGCACCTGCCGAGCCCAAGGCCAAGGACAGCAAGACCAAGGATGCCAAGGCCAAGCCCGCCAAACCTGCAGCGCCGCCCAAGCCGCTGGAGGACTGACCGCTCTGTCACGGCCTTCTGCGCAACCAGAGGGCCGTTCATGTATCACTGTGTATCTGCGCTTCGCCGCGACCCATTGGCATACAAAATATCGCCTGCCTCGATACATCCGCGACACACCGCTGCGGCTCAATGGCTCCACTTTCCAACCACAGTGGAGCGACACCATGAAAACGACCCGTCAAACCCTCGGCCTGCTCGGCGCCACCTTGCTAGGCGGCATGGTTCTGGGCAACAGTGCCTTCGCCGTAGAACCCCTGGCCCAAGGCTACCAGTTGGCCTCGGCCAAGACCCCGGGCGAAGGCAAGTGCGGTGAAGGCAAGTGCGGTGCCGGTGGCAAGGCCACGCAGAGCGAGGGCAAATGCGGCGAAGGCAAGTGTGGCGCCAGCGCCAAGGCCGGAGCCGAGGGCAAGTGCGGTGAGGGCAAGTGTGGCGACGCCTCGTTCGCCCGCACTGACAGCAACCGCGACGGCAAGGTCTCCCGCGAGGAGTTCCTGGCCGTGGCCAAGGACAGGGCGGCAGACTTCGACAAGATCGACCGCAATCACGACGGCTTCATCTCCGAGCAGGAGGCCCATGATCACCTGGCGGCGATCTACAAGGCCAACGGCAAGGCCATGCCCGACGGGCTGTTCAGCCATCTGACCGGCCAGTCCTGAAGCGCCTCGCGGGGCCAGCCCGCTTCCACGATGTCATGTGTGGGAGCGGGCTGGCCCCGCGCTGCCGTTCAACGCCCCAGAGAGCCTGCAATCATGCCCCAACCCAAATTGCACACCGGCCTCGGCCTGCGCCGTGGCCTGCTGCCCGACTTGCTGACGATGGAGGCGGGCGCGGTGGACTTCCTAGAGTGCGCCCCGGAAAACTGGATCGGCGTCGGCGGCGCCTTCGGCCAGGGCCTGGCGCGCCTGGCCGAGCGTTTTCCCATCGCCTGCCACGGCCTGTCGCTGTCACTGGGCGGCACCGCGCCGCTGGATCGCGGCTTTCTCGAGCGCACCCGACAGTTCCTCGACCGTCACCAGGTACGGATGTACAGCGAGCACCTGAGCTACTGCAGCGACGATGGCCACCTCTACGACCTGATGCCGATCCCGTTCACCGAAGAGGCCGTCCACCATGTGTCCGCACGCATCCGCCAGGCCCAGGACATGCTTGGTCGGCGCATCGCGGTGGAGAACATCAGCTACTACGCCGCGCCGTACCAGGCGATGCCCGAGCTGGACTTCGTCCGCGCCGTGCTCGACGAGGCCGACTGCGACCTGCTGCTGGACGTGAACAACGTTTTCGTCAATGCCTGCAACCATCGCTACGACGCCCGCGCCTTCCTCGCCGGCATACCCCAAGAGCGGGTGGTGGGCATGCATGTGGCCGGTCATTACGACGAGGCCCCGGACCTGAAGGTCGACACCCACGGCGCGCCGGTCAAGGAGGACGTCTGGGCGCTGTTCGCCGACGCCTGCCGGCGTTTCGGGGCGCAGCCCACTGTGCTCGAGCGCGATTTCAACTACCCGCCGCTGACCGAACTGCTGGCCGAGACGGCGCGTATCCGCAGCCTGCAATATGCCCACGGAGTGCCCGGCCATGACTGAGACCCTGCGCACCCAGCAATTCACCTTGGCGCGCCACCTGCGCGACCCGGCCGCCAATCCGCCGCCGCCCGGCATCGAGGCACGGCGCCTGAAGGTCTATCGCGAGCTGTTCCATGGCGCCATCGAAGGATTGCTGGCCGGCAGCTTCCCAGTGCTGCGCCGTACCTTGGGCGATCAGCGCTGGCATGCGCGGGTGCGCGATTTCTACGCCCTTTACCGCAGTCAGACACCGCTGTTCACCGAGATTGCCGAGGCGTTCATCGACTACCTGCAGGGCATCGAGCCCGATGCCCCTTGGCAGCTGGAACTGGCGCACTATGAATGGATCGAGGCGCAGCTATACCTGAGCGACGCCGAGGATCCGCCGCACGACCCGGACGGTGACCTGCTCGACGGCGAGCCACTGTTGTCGTGCGTGGCGCGGGTGCTGGCCTACCGTTGGCCGGTGGAACGCATCGGCCCGGAGTACCAGCCAGGCGAGGCGCCAGCGCAACCCACCCTGTTGCTGGTGTACCGCGACGCCGACCTGCAGGTGCGTTTCGCCCGCCTGGCGCCGCTGGCCTGGCAATTGTTGGTGGGCCTGCCGGGCAGCGGGCGCGAGCGCCTGCGCGCGTTGGGCGAGCAGCACCAGCAGGCGGGCCTGGAGCTGCTGCACCAGTTGCGCGGGCAGGGCATCATCGTCGGTACCCGCCGAGGCGGCAGGGAGCCTGTCAGGCCACCGGAATCAGTGGATCGGCTGCCGCCAGCGCCGTCGCCCGATCCGCGGCCGGCGGATAGATCCATACCGAGTTGATCTGCTGCTTGAGCTGCTTGGCCTCGGCCTTGTCCGTCGGTGGCGAGACGGTGCGCTCCCAACCCTCGGTGTACACCGCGCCCCAGGCACCGAGGTCCAGGCAGGTGACGTACTTGGGCTGGCTGTAGGTCATCGGCGCCACGCCGATCAGCTCGGCGGCGGCGTTGTTGCCGGCGTAGCGGCCCAGGGGGATGGCGTGCTGGCAGGACATCACGGCAAAGTTGCCAACCTCGTCGCAGGCCGCGTAGGCCACATCGCCCGCGGCATACACATCCGGGTTGCCGATGACCTTGAGCTGGCCGTCCACATGCAGGCGGCCCTGGCGGTCGCGCTCGCCGGTGATCTGCTCGGTCAGCGGGTTGGCCTTGAAGCCGACGGTCCAGATCACCGTACAGGCGGCGATGCGGTCGCCGTTGTCGAGCAGCACGCCGCCGGCATCCACCGAGGCCACCGTGGCGCCGCAGACCCATTCGATGCCCAGCGCCGCCGATGCCTGTTCGATGGCCGGGCGGATGCCGTCGCCCAGGGCGGCGCCGATCTTCGTCCCGCGGTCGACCACGACGATGCGTGGCGTGACCTTGTCGCCCAGGATCGCCCGCAGCCGGCTGGGCAGTTCGGTCGCGGTCTCGATGCCGGTGAAACCGCCACCGGCGACCACCACGGTGTTGCGCGCCGGGCTGTCGGGACGGGCGGCCAGGGACTTGAGGTGTTCTTCAAGGCGAGTGGCAGACTCGATCTTGTCGACGTCGAAGGCGTGGCGGTCGAAGCCTTCCAGCGCCGGGCGGTTGAGCAGGCTGCCGCAGGCCATGATCAGGCGGTCATAGCCCAGCCTGGCCTCGATGCCGTTGGGCTGGCGGTAAGCCACTTCACGGCTGGCCTGGTCGATGTGGTAGGCGCTGCCCTTGACGAAGCGCACGTTGACCGCGTCGAACAACGCCTGCAACGGTGCAGCCATGGTGTGCACGTCGGGTTCGTAGAAGCGTGGGCGGATGTGCAGTTCCGCCTGGGGCGCGAGCACGGTGATCAGCACGTCGTCGCGTTTGTGCTGGTCGAGCAGGCGGGCGGCGCCGAGGGCGCTCCACAGCCCGGCGAAGCCTGCTCCAATGATCAGGATCTGTTTCATGGGGTGCTCCTGGATGCCGCGATTGTCGATGTTGTCGCTGCGGCAGTGGGAAAAGGGTACGCCTTGCCGGACGACATGGACCGTGGCCCGAAAGACGTGCTGCAGATGCTATGCGCGCCCTTGGTTTACCCCTAGGCCAAAGAACCCTGGATTTCGGCCAGCGACACGCTGCGGGCGAAGCGCGCCCGGTAGTCCCGCGGGGTCACCGCCAGGTGACGCTGGAACGCCAGGCGCATGCGCTCCTCGCTGCCGAACCCGCAGTGGCGGGCGACCTGCTCGATGTGCTGGTCCGAGTTCTCCAGCAAGCGGCGCGCCGCCTCGAGGCGGAACACCTCGATGGCCTTGGCCGGAGTGCGGCCGGTCTTGTGCTTGTACACCCGGGTGAAGTTGCGCAGGCTCATGCGCGCCTGCTCGGCCAGCCGCTCGACCGTCAGGCGCGGGTCGCCCAGGTGCTCGTTGAGCCACAGGTGCAGGGCCTCGAAGGCGGCGCTGTCCTCGCCCTGGGCCTTGAGCAGTTCGCTGAACTGCGCCTGGCCGCCGGGGCGCTTGAGGAACACCACCAGCTCGCGGGCCACCTGCATGGCCACCTCGCGGCCACAGTCGGCCTCGACCAGGGCCAGCGCCAGGTCGATGCCGGCACTGACCCCGGCCGAGGTCCACACCTGGTCCTGTTGCACGAAGATCGACTCGGCGTCCACTTCGATGGCCGGGAAGCGCCGGTGCAGCGCATCGCACATCGCCCAGTGGGTGGCGGCCCGGCGTCCGTCGAGCAGCCCGGCGGCGGCCAGCAGGAAGGTGCCGCTGCACACCGAGGCGGTGCGTCGGGCGCGTTGGGCAGCCTGGGCCAGCCAGGCAACCAGCTCGGCATGATCGGGGAGGGTGCGGACGATCTCCGGCGCGCCGGGCACCACCAGGGTGTCGAAGGGTTCGCGCAACCAGGGCGCCAGTGGCTCGGTACCTACCGCCAGGCCCTCGGCGGTCGGCACCAGGCCGCCCTCGAGGCTGGCGGTGACCAGGCGGTAACCTGGCAGGCCGCGGGCGGCGCGGGCCTTGGTCGCGGCCCAGAAGACCGTCTGCGCGCCGGTGAGGTCGAGCAGGCCCATCTGCGGGTAGGCGAGGAACAGCAAGGTGCGCGGCTGATCCAGGGCGTGCACGGGTGGGGTGGGGATCTGCGGGATGTCGGTCATGGCACGCTGCTTGTGATGAAGGCGTAGGTCCTAGTCGAGCAGGTGGCACGGTGCTGATCAAGCACCGTGCGACGAACGCTGGAGTCCGCCTCAGAAGCGGTAGTCGACCGTGGCGAAATACGAGCGCGGCGCGCCCAGCAGCCATTGCTCGCCGCTGAAGCTGGACTGGGCGTACTGGCGGTCGAACAGGTTGTTGAACTGCAGGCCCAGGCGCACATCGGGCAGCACCTGCCAGCCCAGGTTGGCATCGACCACCGTGTAGCCCGGCACGCGCTGGTCGTTGGCCGCGCTGGCATAGCGCTCATCCACATAGCGAAGGCCGATACCGGCATCCATGGCCTGGCCGAAGCCCTTGCTCAGCCACAGGTTGGCGGTGCGTCGCGGCACGTCCTGCGGACGGTTGCCGGCGCGGTCGTGGACCGTGCCGTTGTCGCCTTCCTCGAGAAAATCATCGTACTTGGCCCGCACCAAAGCGGCATTGGCCGAGAGCTGCCACTGGTTGCCCAGCGCCAGTTCCAGGCTGGCCTCCAGGCCGTCGGAGGTCTGCTGGCCGGCCTGCTGGCTGTCGTGGGTGAGCGGGTTGTACACCGGCAGCTTCTTCTTGACGATGTGATAGGCCGCCAGCGTCCACTCGCCACGGGTATCCCAGAAACGTTGCTTGAGGCCTACCTCGGCCTGCTTCGCTTCGGTCAGTTCCAGGCGCTTGTCCGGGCGCTGGGTGAGCAGGTCGCCGACGCCGTCCTCGCTGGTCGAAAACTGCCCATATAGCGACAGGTCGTCGGTAACAGCGAACACCAGGCCGGCGCGCCAGTTGCCGCCCTGCAGGCTGCGATCGCTGCGGCTGTTGTTGGCCAGGTCGTCGCGGTCGATGTGATTCTGGTCGCGGCGAATGCCGGTGACCAGTGCGAGGCGGTCGGTCAGCTGGGTGCGGTTTTCGGCGAACAGGGCGAAGGTGTCGACCTTGGACAGCGTTTGTGCGCGGGTTGGGCTGAGGCTATGGAAGCCGCCCGGAGCCGGATGCCATGGGTCGAGCGGGTCGCTGCTGCCATCGCTGTAGGGCGAGTTGCTGTCGACGTTGAAACGGATCCGGTTGTACTCGGCGCCGACCACGGTCTTGCTGTCCAGGCCGAACAGGCCATGGTCGAAGGTGAAGCTCTGGCGATCGCCGAGTTGCTCCTGGTTATGGCGAATCTCGAGGAAGCTGCCGCGCTGGATCACGCCGTTGGCGGCGTCCCAGGTGTAGGACTCGGCATTGCGCCACTGGCGGCGGCTCTTGATGTAGTACAGCTGGTTGCTGGCACTGACGCGGTCGCTGAGGGTCCAGTCGGTGGTCAGGCGCGTCCACTCGTCGTGGTAGCGCTGCTCGTCGTTGCTGACGTTGTAGTTCTTGCGGCGCACGCTGCTGCGCAGGTGCCCGTCGATCAGCGGGGTGCCGTAGTAGTTGGCCGGTTGCGCATCGCCACGTTCGTGGGCGAGGGTAAAACTCAGGTCGTCGCTGGCATCGAAGCGCAGGGCGGCGCTCAGGGCCAGGCTGCGCGAGTCGGTGCGGTCGACCCAGCCGTTGCCAGCCTGCTGGTTGAGGGTCACGCGGTAGCTCAGGCGCTCGCTCAGGCTGCCGCCGCTGTCCAGGCCCAGCTGCTGGCGGTCCCAGGAGCCGTAGCCCAGACGCAGGTGGTTGCGGATCTCGCCAGCGAACGGCTGCTTCGGTACCACGTTGACCACCGCGCCGGTGGCGCCTTCGCCGTACAGCACCGAGGCGGGGCCGCGGATCACGTCGATGCGCTCGACCATCCACGGATCGACCGGGAAGGTCAGGGTGCCGGCACCGGCGTACAGGCGTGAGCCGTCGAACAGGGTCATCACCGAACTCTGCCCGGTGAAGCCGCGGGCCGACAGGCCGGTGCCGCCGTCGCCCGGCGTGCCGATGAAGGTAAGGCCCGGCGAGCGGGTCACGGCGTCCTGCACGGTGAGGTTGTTGCGCTGCTGGATCTGCGCCTCGGTCAGGCTGCTGGTGCTGGCCGGGGTGTCCAGGGCGCTGAGGTTCAGGCGTGAACCGGTCGGGGTCGGGGTGGCCAGGTCGATGGCCTGTGGCTCGCGGGTGTCGGTGATTGCCGTGGAGGGCAGGGTGAAGGGCGTTACTTCATGATCGTCGGCCAGCGCCGGCAGGGACACGGCCAGGCAGGCCGCCAGGGTGTGAAGCTTGTTGAATCGGGACATGTCGTTCCACTGCTGCAGGAAGGAATGGATCCCGGTGGAAAACACGCAACGGTCAAGCGCACGCAGGCGCGCACGCGGATACCGGCCTGCGCCCGCCCACCGCGGGTTGCCAAGTAGCGCCTCAGGCCGGTCTCCGGGCTTGCGAGGGGCATGAAGCCTTCACCTTCCCATGCGTGCGCACAGTGGTCTGTCGAAGGATTCACTCGCTTACCGTTGCGGGGGCAGCGCCGGACTTGTCGTGACAACGACGCACCGGCTTCCCGTTTCACCCTGCGCACGGCGGCGCAGGACACCTGAAACTGGCGCGCATCTGACCATTGAACGGGCAGTGAGTCAATCGTTCGAGTGGGTGGGGAAACTGTGACGGACAGGGCGGTTTAGAGCGGTTTGCCAAATTTTTTCGAACTTTTGCCAAGCCCTTTGTCTCGAACCGGTCGTTCGCCATTCATTCACGTCATGGAGACTTTTGCGAATGTCTACCCGTAACCTGCTGCGCCACGCCTGCCTGCTTGCCCTGCTCGGTGCCCCTCTGGCTGCCACGGCGGCACCGAGTACCGACCCGCTGTTCACCCTCGGCTTGCTGGGGTCCTACGACAAGTTCAAGTTCGAGGGAGGAAGCGAATCGGACAAGGAACACATGGGCCAGGGCGGTGTGTTCGCCACGTTCGGCAACAAGATGACCGCCGAATCCGGGTTCATCTACCAGATCGGTGCCGAGGCCAAGTATGGCAAGAAGAACGACAACAAGCTCAAGGAAGCCCAGGCCGATCTCGACCTGGGCTGGCGCGCCGCACTGGATGCGCGCAACTTCGTCGACCTGACGGTGGGCGGCGGTTACAGCTGGACCCGCTTCGAGCCCGAGATCAACGATCTTGATACACGGCTGACCTACAAGTCGCCGTTCGCCAAGGCAGCGCTGGGCTACAACCACCAGTTCGACGCGTCGACCCTGCGCGTGGAGGTGGGCGCGCGCCACACCATTGATGGCCGCGCACGGCTCAAAGTCGATGATTTCGGCAGCGACAGCGTCGACATGAAGGACCGCACCAATCCGTATGCGGAGATCACGCTGCTGATGAACCAGCAGGGCGGCATGCCGGTGCAGGTGGGGGCGTACTACACCCGTACCGAATACAAGCTGGACGAGGATACGCCGGTGGCCGACAACACCAAGCTCAAGCGCGACGAGTTTGGCGTGAAGGTGGGGTTGGCGTTCTGATCGGTTGAACCTGCGCTGATTCCGTCGCGGGGCAGGCCCGCGATGGATTCAGCTGCCTCTTATCGCCCGCGCCGGCGCGACACCCGCGCCTCGATGTTCTTGCGCCCGATCAGCAGCGCCGGTTTTTCCACGACCGGCTCATCGGCCAGCCACTTGTACATCACCAGGCAGTCCACCAGGCCCAGCTCGGCATGACGGTACGCCTTGGGCAGGCGCCCGACGGTCTCGAAGCCGAGCTTGTGCCAAAGCGCCACGGCCACCTCGTTGCTCGCCACCACCGAGTTGAACTGCAAGGCCAGGAAACCCTCCTGGCGCGCCAGCTTCTGCGAGTGCTCGCACATCAGCCTGGCCACGCCCCGGCCACGGGCCTGTTCGCAGACCATGTAGCCGCAGTTGCCGACATGTCCCCCGGGGCCGGCGGAATTGGCCTTGAGGAAATAGGAGCCAAGCAGCACGCCGTCTTCTTCGGCCACCAGTGTGCGCAGCGGGGTTTCCAGCCACAGCCGGCGCGCCTGGGCGAAATCCAGGGCAGGGTCGAAGGCGTAGGTCTGGCGGGCCTGGACGATGGCCTGGAAGGTCGGCCAGAAGCGCTCGAAGTCTTCCGGGGTCATGGGGCGGATCTGGATCATGGTGGTTCCTGCACGGGCTGAGGCGCCAAGTCTGGGTGTCGCGGCGCCCGCGCGCAAGGGCGCCGGCGCCGCACCCTGCTCAGGCGTCGGCCTTGCCCACGGCGTCCAGCGCCCTGGCCGAGTAGACCAGCGCGGCGCCGGCATTCATCGCCACCGCCACGCCGAGGGCTTCGGCAATCTCTTCGCGGGTGGCGCCGTGCTTGACCGCCTGCTGCGAATGCACGGCGATGCAGCCGTCGCAGCGCGTGGTGACCGCCACGGCCAGGGAGATCAGCTCGCGGGTCTTGGCGTCCAGGTGGTTGGTCTTGGCCCCGGCGCCGCTGGCGGTCATGTAGCCGGCCACGGTATCGGGAGAGAGTTGCTTGAGATCGCCGATGCCGGCCATCAACTGCTTACGGTAGGCGTCCCAGTCCATCATGCTCATCGTCTTCACCTTGTCAGGTTGGCAACAGGAGCTATCAGGCTAGTCGATGTTTGGCGGGGGGATGAGGCGTAGGTGATCTTGGTAGAAGCGGCCTTGCGGTTGTTTCGCGACCCAAGGCCGCTCCCACAGGGGCGTGGGGCGGCCGATAGACAGTGGCAGGTCAGATATAGATGAACACCAGCACCAGCGCCGCGACCACCGCCCACTTCTCCAGGTAGTAGCGGGTGCGGTTGCGTTTCTTCATCGCCTTGCCGCGCTCGCGGATCTTGTAGATGCGGGTGAACAGGCGATTGATGCCGCCGGTCTTGTCGCTGGCATCGTTGGGCGCGGCGGCGGCGGCCATGACGTTACGGCTGAACCAGCGGTTGAACGCCGCGGCCCAGCGGTACTTGAGCGGGCGCTCGACGTCGCAGAACAGGATGATGCGGTTGTGCTCGGTGGTGTTGGCCGCGTAGTGGATGTAGGTCTCGTCGAACACCACGCCCTCGCCGTCACGCCAGGAGTACTTCTCGCCGTCCACGTCGATGTAGCAGCCATCGTCGTTGGGCGTGTCCAGGCCCAGGTGGTAGCGGTAGGAGCCGGCGTACGGGTCGCGGTGGCGCACCAGCTTGGCGCCCGGCGGCAGGGTGGCGAACATCGCCGCCTTGACCGTGCCGATGCCGGCGAGCAGCTCGGTGGTGCGCGGGCACAGGGTCATCGCCGAGGGGTGGCTCTCGCCGTACCACTTCAGGTAGAAGCGCTTCCAGCCGGTCTTGAAGAACGAGTTGAAACCGACGTCGTCATAATTGTCGGACTTCTTGATCTCGCCGGCCTGCAGCAGCTGCTGGCCTTCCTTGCGGATTTCCTGCCAGTGGTCCTGCAGCACCTGCAACTCGGGGAAGGCGCTGACCGGCAGGTACGGCTTGGCCGGATGCTTGGAGAACAGGTACAGGAAGGCGTTGACCGGAGCCAGGAAGCTGGAGTGGTCGCCCAGCTGGCGTGTCAGCTTGTGGCGAACCCGACCGCGCAGGTGAACATAGGCGATCGAGAGGACGAAGATCAGTACGAGTGCAATTTTCATGGACGATTACTTGTCGAAAAATGGCCATGCGCCATGGCGTAAGCCCGCCAGCATAAACAATCGTGGCGTGGGTTTGTACTTATTGTTACGTCTTGTCTGGCCGACTTAGGTGCAATGGCTGACAGGTTGCGCAAACGATTCAACAGCTTATGTAGCTGTTTTGCGTGGGCAGAACGCTACACTCGATGACGCGAACCGTTACCAGGGAGACTCCAATGGTCCAGGATCCGCGCCCCAGCGGCGCGCCGTTCAAACGGTTGTTCTTCGCCTTGCCGGTCAGCGACGAACAATGCCGTGCCCTGGCGCAGTGGCGTCGAGGGCTGAACCTGCGCAGCGGCAAACCGGTGCCAGCGGAGAATTTCCACGTCACCTTGCTGTTTCTCGGTGACGTGGATGCCGAGCAGGTGCCGGCAATCTGCGCGGCGGTCGATCAGCTCAGGCGGCCGGTCGCACCGCCACGCTTGCTGCTCGACCGCCTGCAGGTCTGGTCGCGGGCCAGTGCACTGGTGCTGGAGGCGCAACAGGCGCCTGCGGCGCTGCTGCAACTGGTGTATGGCCTGCAGCAGGCACTGTTGCCCCTGGGTGTGGAGGTGGCAAACCGTGAGTACCGCCCGCACCTGACCCTGGCCAGGGACTTTCGCGGCCAGCCGCCGGAGGCCGGCACGGCGCCGGAATTCTTCCTTGCCGCGCGGCACTTCACGCTCTACGAATCGCGCAAGGGCCGTTACTGGCCCTTGGCGCAATGGCCGTTGAACGCGTGAGCGGCGATCAGAACTCAGGCGTGTACTTGACCGAGAACATCAGGTTGCGCGGCTCACCGTAGTTGTTGCTGCCATTGAGCTGGTTGAAGCCTGCCCGGTGGCATATCAGGCCGCAGCTTCCTGGCCTTCGAACAGGGTCAATCCCAGTTGGCGGGCTTGCGGCAGGAGGCTGGCGGGGGCTACGCCTTCACTGTCGGTGAATAGGGTCGAACTGATGACCCGGGCGCCACAGTAATCGAAGATGCCATGTTCGATCTGCACGCGCATGGCCTCGCCGTAGCCATGGCGCTCGAAGGTGCCGGCATCGGCGCCGGCCACGCCGACCAGGTGCGCGGTCATCCCGTGCAGCAGCTTGGTGGTGCTGCCGTCGGCGGCCTGGTCGAAGGCCCAGCCGTTGCTGAACACCCGCTCGACCCAACCCTTGAGCAGGGCGGGCAGCGACCACCAGTAGATGGGGTAGACCATGACCACGGTGTCGGCACGTTCAATGCGCGCCTGTTCTGCCAGTACATCGGCCGGTGGCTGGCCTAGGCGCCGGTGCACGGCGTGGTCGGCCAGGCCGAAACGTGGGTCGAAGCCTTCACGGGCCAGGTCGGCCAACTCGCTGGTATGGCCGGCGGCGCGCAGGCCCTCGGCCACTTGCTGGGCGAGGGCGTGGGTGAGGGAGTCGGGATCGTGGTGACCGATGACGATCAGGGCATGCATGGTGGAATCTCCAGAATCAGGATGCAGGGACACCGGGAGCGTTATATACTCGAGGTAAGTTACGTTTAGTAAGTTACTTTTGGTAGGTAATCGATGTCAAGCGAGGAAAAGTCCGCGCCGCGCAAACGCCTGTCCCGCGAGGAGCGCCGGCGTCAATTGCTGGACGTGGCCTGGCGGCTGGTACGCGAGGAGGGCACCGATGCCCTGAGCCTGGGACGCCTGGCCGAGCAGGCCGGGGTGACCAAGCCGGTGGTGTACGACCATTTCGAGACCCGCAACGGCTTGTTGCTGGCGCTGTATCAGGAATACGACGCCCGTCAGACGGCCATGCTCGACAAGGCCCTGGCCGGCTGCCCGGCAGGCCTGCCGGAGCGGGCCTGGGTGATTGCCGAGGCCTATGTGGACTGTGTGGCGACCCAGGGCAGGGAGATCCCTGGGGTCAGCGCCGCGCTGGCCGGCTCGCCGGAACTGGAGGCGCTCAAACGCGGCTATGACGGGCCGTTCATGGACAAGTGCCGCGAGGCGCTATTGCCATTTGCGCCGGGTGGCGATATCGGCGTGGCCGGGCTGTGGGGGCTGATGGGGGCGGCGGACGCGTTGTCCCTGGCGGCGGCGGCCGAAGAACTGACGGCTGAAGCGGCCAAGCGCGAACTGCAGGCGACTATCGTGGCGATGGTTTTGCGCCAGTAATTTTGGGCGCTCCAATTCAAGGTTGCCGGGCACCAGATATCAACTCCTTGAAAGTGCTGGCTCCGACGGCTCCAGTCAGGCCGGCAGGCTCTGGTATGGCTGTTCCTCGCCCGGACTGCGGGCGAACTGGCGTTTGTACTCGCGGCTGAACTGCGAGGTGCTCTGATAACCCACCCGGTGCGCCACCTGGGCCACGCCCAGCCCTTCGCCGATCAGCATCTGCTGCGCCTTGAGCAGGCGCAGGCGCTTGAGGTACTGCATCGGTGCCAGGTCAGTGCAGCGCTTGAAGTGTTCGTGGAAGGTCGACACGCTCATGTTCGCCCGGCTGGCCAGCTCATCCACCCCTAGCGGCTCGGCGTAGTGCTCGCGCAGGTAGGCCAGGGCCGAGCCGATCCGGGCGAAATGCCCCTGCTGCTCGACCAGTGCCCGCAGCACGCTGGCCTGTGGCCCGCGCAAGGCGGTATAGAGCACTTCGCGTACCCGCGCCGGCCCCAGCACCTTGGCATCCAGCGGGTCCTGCAGGCACTGCAGCAGGCGCTCGACGCTGTCGCGCATGGCTGTGTCCAGCGCTGCCGAAGTCATCGATTGTGGCGTCTGTGCCTGCACCGCGGCATCCGGCCCCAGGTCCATGCTTTGCACCAGCTCGCCGAGCAGGGCACGGTCGATGTCCACCGCCACGCCGAGCAGCGGTGCCTGTGGCGTGGCGAAGGTCTCGCACATGAACGGCACCGACAGCGCCTGCACCAGGTAATGCCCGGCACCGTACTCCAGGGTGCGTGGGCCCAGGCGCGCCAGTTTGCTGCCCTGGGCGAGGATGATCAGGCTGGGTTCGTAGATCTGCGGGCTGCTGGCCACATAGTGGTCCCAGGTGAGGATCTGGACCTGGGGCAGGGCGGTGGGCACGAACCCCGGGCCTTTGGCGAGGGCGCGGATCAGCGAGCAGAGCGTGGCATTGGCATCCACATGGCGAGTCAGGTGCATGGTGAACCCGGGCAGAGAATCAGACACTGGCATCTTCGCAGATTAGCGGGGGCATGCCAGAGGTAGGCGACAAGGTCCGGAGAATCAGGCATGCATGCCGGAGAATCGGCTGTGGGCGAGTCTGGTAGCGGCGCGCAGAATGCGCCGCCTGAATCGTTTCACTCGCACGAGGTACCCCATGTACACCGCCATCGGTTACGCCGCCCAATCTCCCACCAGCCCCCTGGCCCCCATGACCTTCCAGCGCCGCAGCCCGCGGCCCGACGATGTGGTCATCGAGATCCTCTACTGTGGTGTGTGCCACTCCGATCTCCACCAGGCCCGTAACGAATGGGGCATCGCCGTGTACCCGCTGATGCCGGGCCACGAGATCGTCGGTCGGGTCAGCGCGGTGGGCGCACAGGTCAGCCGTTACCAGGTCGGCGATCTGGTCGGCGTCGGTTGCATGGTCGACTCCTGCCGCCATTGCGAGGCCTGTCGCCAGGACGTCGAGCAGTATTGCCTGGAAGGCCCGACCATGACCTATGCCACCCCCGACCGGGTCGACGGCAGCAATACGATGGGCGGCTATTCCAACAGCATCGTGGTCAGCGAGCATTTCGTCCTGCGCATTCCCGAGGGCATGGACCTGGCCAGCGCGGCGCCGATCCTGTGCGCCGGCATCACCACCTATTCGCCCCTCAAGCATCACGGCGTAGGCCCTGGGCACAAGGTGGGCGTGCTGGGCATGGGCGGCCTGGGCCACATGGGCATCAAGCTGGCCAAGGCCCTGGGCGCGCAAGTGACCCTGTTCACCCGCTCCGCAGCCAAGGCCGAGGAAGCCCGTCGCCAGGGCGCCGATCATGTGATCGTCTCCACTGATGCCGAACAGATGCGCAGCGCGGCGGGCCGCTTCGATTTCCTGCTCGACACCATACCGGTACAGCACGACCTCAACCCCTACCTGCAAACCCTGAAGTTCGATGGCGTGCATATCCTGGTCGGGCTGATCGAACCGATTGACCCGCCGGTGCATGCGGCCAACCTGGTGATGCAGCGTCGGATACTCGCCGGCTCCCTGATCGGTGGTATTGCCGAAACCCAAGAGGTGCTCGACTTCTGCGCCGAGCATGGAATCAGCTGCGATATCGAAATGCTCGACATCCGCAACATCAACCAGGCGTACGAGCGGATGATTGCCGGCGACGTGAAGTACCGCTTCGTCATCGACATGGCCACGCTCAAGGCCTGATCCTGCCGTGGAGCGGGCTTACCCTTCGATGCCTTGCGCTACCTGAGAGGCGCAGCATATCCCTGGCGCAGGTCCACGGCCCAGCCATCGAGTACGGCCTTGACGTTGTCGGCGGTCATCACCTGTCGGTCGTTAGCCAGCGGCACGCCAGTACCCGCGAGCATCGCCTCGCCCACCACCTTGCCGCTGGTGCCGGCCTCGAACGACAGCTCGCTGGTGATCGCGCTGTCCCGGTCGCGAATACCCGCGGCGCTGCTCACCCCGGCCGCGACCAGTGTGATCGGCAGCCACTCGTAGAGCCGCAGGCCTTGGGTGTCGGCGCTGATGCGGGTGATGGCCGGCCTGACCACCAGGGTGTTCGGGCCGGGCCTGTCGACCACGGTCATGACCTTGCCCAGTTCGTTGCGCAGTACCGCGTCGTAGTAGTGGGTGATGCTGGCGAGGGTGGTCTGGGGAATGCGCGTGCTTGGCTCGGGTGTCGGGTAGAACCGGCTGGGTGCCAGGTACACCTCGATATAGCGGCCCCGTGGCCATTTCGGGTCGGCCCAGCTGAGCACCGTCCCGCCTGAAGGTGCCTGGTGCGGGGTGAGCAGGCCGTAGTCCTTGAGATAACCGGTGGGGGCCGGCTTGTTGCTGCCACACGCGGACAGTCCCAGGCTGGTCGTCAGCACCAGTACCAGAAGGTGACGCCGACTCATGGGTGGCGAACCTCGCGCCGGGCCGGGTGGGCCGCTTGCAGGTGGGGTACATCCTGCGATGTCTGGATACGCAACTGCCCGCGCGCCATCAGCCAGTGCACGAGGTCACGGACGGGAACGGTGTGGCTGTACTCGACCCATTCGCCAAAAGTCGGCTCATAGTGTTCGAAATACCGGCGCAGGGTGACGTAGCCCTGTTCGCTTGCCAGGTCCAGGCTTTCCTGCTGCACGATCAGGGAACCCGTTTGTCCGCGCTGGGTGTTGCGCTGACTGAGGATCAGGGATGCGCGGCCCTCATGCCCATCGGTGCTGTTGCGGCTGTCGACTATCTTCATGGGGAACCCTCGGTAGTGGAAGGCCGGCAGGGTGAAGGGCCATCGTTGCCAGCTGATGTCTGCTTTGTGTCGGGTATGACGAAATGTTGCGCGATTGAAATAAATGACCCGCGTGGCGCAATGGTTTTAGATACGCCTTTTTTCGGACCGGTATGACCGTGAGCAGACTGTTGATCGTCGATGACGACGTGGAAATCCTCGCCTTGCTGAAGCAGTTCTTCGTCCAGCACGGCTACCAGGTGGACCTGGCCGCCGAGGGGCAGGCGATGTGGGCGGCCATCGCGCGGCAACGCCCGGATGCGATCATCCTCGACCTGATGCTGCCCGGCGAAGGGGGGCTGGACCTGTGCCAGAAACTGCGCGCGCAGCTTGGGGTGCCGGTCATCATGCTCACTGCCATGGCCGAGCTGAGCGACCGCATCATCGGCCTGGAACTGGGCGCCGACGACTACCTGACCAAACCCTTCGACCCTCGCGAACTGCTGGCCCGCCTGCGTGCCGTGCAACGCCGTGTCGGCGAGCAACTGCCGCGCGGCGAGGCGGCGCGGCCGGTGATCGGCTTTGCCGGCTGGCGCCTGGACATCACCTGCCGCGAGCTGCGCTCGCCCGAGCAGGTGATGGTGCCGCTGTCCGGCGCCGAGTTCGACCTGCTGGTGGTGTTTCTCGAACACCCGCAGCGTATTCTCACCCGCGAGCAGTTGATCGACCTGACCCGCGGCCACGGCCATGATGCTTTCGACCGCAGTATCGATGTGCAGGTCAGCCGGCTGCGGCGCAAGATCGAGCCTGACAGCAAGCGCCCGGACCTGATCCGCACGGTGCGCAATGGCGGCTACCTGTTCAGCGCCAAGGTGAGCCGTTCGTGATCCGCCGCCTGCTGGGCCGCGATACCTTGCGCAAGCGCATCGCCCTGACCATCTTCACCGCGCTGCTCGCTTCGCTGGCGTTCAATGCCCTGTTCGTCCAGCTTGCCGGCAGCTGGGCACGTCCGCCCATCGACCGTACCGGCCTGCTCGATCAGATCGCCGTGACTACCCATATGATCGAGACCGCGCCGCCCGCGCTACGTGGGCAACTGGCCGAGGCGGCGAGTACGCCGACGCTACGGGTAAGGTGGAGTACCCGGCGCGCAGCGTTCGGCTTGCCCGGCCCGGGCGTGCCGCTCAACTCCGGACAGGTACCGGCGATGGCCCAACTGCTGGGCCCTTCACGCCCGCTCGAGGTATACAACCCCGGCGACTGGCCTGATGGCAGTGCCGACGCGCACTATGTGGCGCTGGTCGGATTGGAGGATGGCAGCTGGCTGTTGTTCGTGCCGCCAGAGCGCAGCTGGGGCATGAGCGCGCCGGCGCGTCTGGCGGTGGTCATCGGCCTGGGCCTGGTGGCGACCCTGCTGGTGGCCTGGCTTGCCACTCGCCAGTTGGCCGCGCCGTTGCAACGCTTCGCCAGTGCGGCGCGGCGCTTTGGCGGCGACCTGCAGGCGCCGCCTATCGCTATCGAGGGCCCCGAGGAGATCCGCCAGGCGATCATCGCCTTCAACACCATGCAGGCACAGATCCAGCACTTCATCCGTGAGCGCACCCATATGCTCGCGGCCATCTCCCATGACCTGCGCGCTCCGTTGACGCGCATGCGCCTGCGCAGCGAGTTCATGGAGGATCTGGACCACCAGCGCAAGCTGGTCCGCGATGTCGACGAGATGCAGACGATGATCAACGAGGCCCTGGCGTTCTTCCGCGAGGGCACGCAGATGGAGCAGCGCACGGCGTATGACCTGTCGGAGCTGTTGCAGACCCTGGTCGACGACTACCGTGACCAGCATCTGGACATCGCCTTCAAGGGCCCGGCACACCTGGTGCATGACGGCCGCCCATTGGCGACCAAGCGGGTGATCGTCAACCTGGTGGAAAACGCCATGAAGTATGCCCGCGATCCGCAGATAACGCTGCGTCGCGCCGCTCACCTGATCGTCATCGAGGTTCGCGACAGTGGCCCAGGTATTCCCGACGAGGCCCTGCAGCAGGTGTTCGAGCCGTTCTACCGGCTGGAGGGCTCGCGCAACCGAGACACCGGCGGCGTCGGCCTCGGCCTTTCGGCCGCCCGTGCCAGCGTGCGCGAGCAGGGCGGCGAACTGACCCTGCGCAATCGCGTTGGCGGTGGGCTGGTGGCGCGGGTCGAACTGCCCGATGGCGGCTGAGCGGGTCAGTACACCCAGACCTCGACCCGGCGGTTGCGCAATCGTCCCTGTTCCAGGTCATTGCCGGCCACCGGCAGTTCGTCGCCCATGCCCGCCACGTCCCTGACCTGCACTCCGGTCCGGGCCAGCTCCCGGCGTACCGCCATGGCCCGCAGGCGTGACAGCAGCGCGGCGCGGCCCGGCGTCTCCTTGGGGTCGCCGAAACCCACCAGCACCACCTTGCCCTGCAACTTGCCGGCCTGGCGCAGGTAATCGCCGACCCGCTGCACATCGCGCAAGGCCTTGTTGTCCAGGCCGGCGCTGCCCTCCTGGAAGCGGAAGTTCACGCTCAGGCGCTGCGCCTCGCCGGCCAACGCCCGGTAACGCGGCGGCATGTCGGTCTGGGCCGCGACCTGCTGTGGCTTGATCTGCTGGGAAACGAAGCCCTGCTCGGCGACGATGGCCTGGCCGGCGGGGCTCTGGGCGAACTCGGCGAGTGCCCTGGCTTGCGGCGCGGAGTGAGCGGGGAGGTAGAAGAACAGTCGACGCGACAATGGGTAGTCCTCGCTGGCCACCAAGGCACGGCTGGGCGCCAATGCCGGTGCGTCGCCTTCGGCCACTGCCAGCGCCTTGGCCCTGTGGACCGTGGCCAGGCCGCTGAAGCCGATGGCCTGGCGGTCGGCCGTGACTTGGGCCGCCAGTTCGTCGGCGGACTCGAAGCGCCGTGCCTCGCTGGCCAGTGTCGCTTTCTGAGGCGCGAGTACCAAGGCCTTGAACGTTTCGAAGGTGCCGGAGCGGTCATCGCGGGCATACAGGTGGATCGCTCCGCCAGGCACGCCCAGTTGCTCCCAGCGCTGCAACTGGCCGGAAAACACCTGGGCCAGTTGCTCGGTGGTCAGTTGGCTGAGCGGGTTGTCCGGGTGAACGATCACCGCCACGCCATCCAGGCCGATCACCTGTTCCGAGCCGGCGCCGCGCAGGTTGCCCAAGGCCTGTAACTGTTGCACCTCGCTGTCGCTGATCGGTCGCGAGGCCGCGGCCAAGTCAGCCTCACCCCGGGCCAGCGCGGCAAATCCGGTGCTGGTGCCGTGGGCGGCGATTTCTATGCGCACGGGCTGGCCGTTCGCATCAAGGGCGTGGATCTCGGTTTCGTTGGCCGTGGCACCGGGCCAACGCGCGATGGCACTTGCGCCCTGCGCCTGTAGCAGCCCCTGCACCAAGGCCGGGCCAAGGGCCGCACCGATGGTGTTGGAGCCCTGGATACGCAGTTGCGCGGGCCCGGCGCTAGCCAGGCACGGGAGCAGGCATAGCAGAAGGAGTAGCAGGCGGGGCATGCCGGAGACCTGTGGCACAGAGTTGCACTGCAGATTACGACAGTTGCTTGACCAAAAGATGACAGCGCCCCGGCAGGCGCTGCCAGCTTTTTGCAACCCGGCTCAGCGCGCCTCAGGCACGATGATACCGGTTGGTGCCTCGGCCGCCCGACGGCGGGCCACGCAGTAATACAGCACGCTCGGCACCACCAGGCCGATCAGCCACGACACATCCACGCCACCGAGGTGCGCGACCATGGGCCCGGTGTACAGCTTGGTGTCGATGAACGGCATCTGCACCAGCACGCCGAAGGTGTACACGCCGATGCCCGGCCAGTTCCAGCGCCCGTAGCGGCCATCAGGGTCTGCCAGCGCCGGGATGTCGTAGCGTTCCTTGGTGATGAAGTAGTAGTCCACCAGGTTCACCGCGCTCCACGGCACGAAGAAGGTCAGCAGGAACAGGATGAACGACTTGAACGCGCTGAGGAACGAATGCTGGCCGAGCAGGGCGACCAGGGTCGCAGCGCCGACGATGCCAAGCACGAACACCAGCCGCTGGACCCGACTGATCTGCAGGTGACCCCGGAAACCGCTGATGATCGTGGCGATGCACATGAAGCTGCCGTAGCTGTTGAGGGTGGAAATGGTCACCTTGCCGAAGGCGATGCTGAAGTACAGCAGCGCCGCCGTGGTGCCGGCGCCGCCCAGGCCGACGATGTAGGCCACCTCGCGCCCGGAGAACTGGCCACCGGCGATGGCCGCGGCGAACACGCCGAGGATCATCGAGGCCTGGGCGCCGATCACCGAGCCCAGGCCGGCGGCGAGGAAGGTCTTGAGCGGCGAGGTGTGGCTGGGCAGGTAGCGCGAGTAGTCGGCCACGTACGGGCCGAAGGCGATCTGCCAGGACGCCGCCAGCGACACCGCCAGCAGGAAGCTGGCCCAGCTGAAGTGGCGGTTGTCGAGCAACTGGCCGATGTCGGCGAGCATCAGGATGCGGCTGAACAGGTAGACGAAGGCGATGATCCCCAGCACGCTGGCCACGCGCCCGATCCAGTGGATCACCCGGTAGCCGGCCAGGGTCGCCAGCACGATCACCCCGGCGAAGATGAGGATGCCGGCGCTGTCGCTGATGCTCAGCAACTGGCCGATGGCCTGGCCGGACAGCACCGTGCCGGTGGCGGTGAAGCCCAGGTACATCAGGCACACCAGGGCCATGGGGATGGCCGCGCCGTACACGCCGAATTGCACCCGGCTGGAGATCATCTGCGGCAGCCCCAGGCGCGGCCCCTGGGCGGCGTGCAGGGCCATCACCGCGCCGCCGACCAGTTGCCCGAGCAGCAGGCCGATCAACGACCAGAACACATCGCCGCCCAGTACCACGGCCAGGGCGCCGGTGACGATCGCGGTGATCTGCAGGTTGGCTCCCAGCCACAGGGTGAATTGGCTGTAGACGCGTCCATGGCGTTCAGACTCGGGGATGTAGTCGATCGAGCGGCGCTCGATCACGGGTTTGCTGGACATCGGGAGGGCTCCGCTTCGTTGTTTTTGTGAAAGGCGGCGGCTATCGGCGGGACGCAGGGCGGATGGCCGAAGTCCGATATGAGCATGTATATACAAGTCTGGTCAAGTGAAGCTTGCGCAGGTTTTTGTCGGTGTCGCGAGGCCATCACAGCCGACTGTTGCGCAAGGCTGGCGCGCAACTGTGCTGGTCCGAGGCACCGAGATGCCCTTATGCTGTAACCAAATATGTCTATAACAAGCCTGAAGAAGGAATGCGTGCCATGCCACTCAAGGACCTGCTGATCGCCCTGGTGGTGATCATCGCCTGGGGCGTCAATTTCGTGGTCATCAAGGTGGGCCTCGACGGCCTGCCGCCGATGCTGCTCGGGGCATTGCGCTTTCTGCTGGTGGCCTTCCCGGCGGTGTTCCTGACCAAGCGTCCGAACCTGCCCTGGCGCTGGCTGATCGCCTACGGTGCGACCATCTCCCTGGGCCAGTTCGCCTTCCTGTTCCAGGCCATGGCCAGTGGCATGCCGCCGGGGCTGGCCTCGCTGGTGCTGCAGTCCCAGGCGTTCTTCACCCTGGGCTTTGCCGCGCTGTTCCTTGGCGAGCGGCTGCGCCTGGCCAGCGTGCTGGGCCTGCTGGTGGCCGCCGGCGGCCTGGCGGTGATCGGCAGCGAGGACAGTGGCCACGTGCCGTTGCTCGCACTGCTGCTGACCCTGTGCGGCGGCGCCATGTGGGGCATGGGCAACATCATCACCCGGCGCTTCGGCAAGGTCGACCTGGTTGCCCTGGTGATCTGGGGCGGGTTGATCCCGCCGCTGCCGTTCCTGGCACTGTCCTGGTGGCTGGAAGGGCCCGAGCGCATCGGCCATGCGCTGGCCAACATCGGCTTAAGCTCGGTGCTGGCCCTGGCCTACCTGGCCTTCGTCGCCACCATGGTCGGCTACAGCCTGTGGAGCACCCTGTTGTCGCGCCACCCGGCGGGCAAGGTGGCGCCATTCTCGCTGCTGGTGCCGGTGGTCGGCCTGAGCTCCTCGGCCCTGTTGCTGGGCGAGCGCCTGAGCGAGGCCCAGGGCTGGGGCGCGCTGCTGGTGATGCTCGGGCTGCTGATCAATGTGTTCGGGCCTCGCCTGGGGTTGCGTCTGCGCGCGGCTACCGCGCGCTGAAGTGCGATGCGCGCCGCGTTACATCAACAAGGCCGACCACGCGGACACCAGCAGCAGTCCGGCCAGGCCCTGGTTGAACACCCGCAGAGCCCGTGACGAGCGCAGCCAGCGGGCGCTGCCGATACCCATCAGCGCCCATGCGGTCATGCTCGGCAGGGCGGTCAGCAGGAACACCAGGCTCAACCACCACATCGGCAGTGCCGGGCCGGCGAACAGGCCGACCATCGCCACCGCCGTCACCCACACCTTGGGGTTGACCACCTGTAGGGTCGCCGCGCTCAGCGGGCCAAGGCCGCTGTCGCTATCGGCCTGCAGCGGCGCACCGGCGCTGCGCAGCATCTTCCAGGCCAACCAGCTGAGCCACAGGGCGCCCACCCAACTCATGGCCTGCTGCGCCAGCGGGTAGCGCAGCAGCAGCTCGCCCAGCCCCAGGCCCACCAGCAGCACCACTGCCGCCGCCGCGCAGCAGGCCGTCATGATCGGCGCCAGGCTGGCGCGCAGGCCGCGCCGGGCTCCGTGGGCGAGAATCAGCAGGTTGGTCGGCCCGGGGCTGATGCTTGCGGCCAGGGCGAACAGGATGAAAGGCAACAGCGTGTGTGACATGGTCAAGGCTCCGAGTGATCGAAGCGCCATGGTCGCGGCGGGCGTTGCTTCAGTCTGGAAGGTTTGAGCAGCGCTTGCGGTAGTCCGCCGGAGTCAGCTGGTAAGCGCGGCGGAACCAGCGGCCCAGGTGGCTCTGGTCGGCAAAGCCCAGGGACGTGGCGACGCTGGCCGGCGTTTCACCCTGGGCCAGCCGCCGCCGTGCACGGGCCAGGCGCAGTTGGATCAGGTAGGCATGCGGCGCCAGGCCGAAGGCCGCCTTGAACGCTCGGGTCAGGCGGAAGCGGTCGATAGCGCACACCTGCGCAAGCTCGACCAGGCCGATGTCCTGGTCCAGGTGCGCGTGCAGGTAATCCCGGGCGACCTGGGCGCACAGCGGCAGGCGCGGGTCGGGGTCCAGGCGCTTGCGCCAGTGCAGGTGACCGGTGAGGCAGGCCAGCAGGTCGTCCAGGGCGGTCTGGCGGATGATGCGCAGCTCGTTGTAATGCACCGTCTCGAAGGCCCGGGCGGTGGCGCCGGCCAGGCGCGGATCCTGGTGCAGCAGAGTGCCGAAGCTGGGCAGAGCGCCCGAAGGCGCTTGTTCGAACAGGGCGCGCAGCTCGGTTTCCAGCCAGTTGCCATCCAGGTACAGGGTTGAATAGGTAAAACCCTCCATGGTCGGCGCATGGCCGTCGTGCAGGTCGCCCGGCTCGAGCACGAACACCTGGCCGGGGGTGCTGTTATGGCGTTCGCGGCGGCAGTTGAACTGCTGTACGCCCTGTTCGGTCACCCCGACCAGGAAGCTGTCGTGCCAGTGCGGGTCGTAGGCATGGCCGGTGAAATGGGCACGGATCGACTCGATGCCGGTGTCGGCGTCCTGTCTGAGGTCGATCCAGTTGCTCATGGGCGCGGGCCGTGTGGGAGTCGGTAGACGACCTTAACGCACAAACGGCCCGGACGTTTAGAACGATTGTGCAGCCCTGTCAGCGTTGGGCGAACGCCAGGTTGATGCCAAGCCCGGCGAACGAGGCGGCGAAGCTGCGCCGTAGCCAGGCCTGTACCTGGGGCGAGTCGATCACGGCGCGGCGGAACAGATGGGCGAGCAGGCCGTAGATCACGAAGACGACGAAGGTCATGGCCATGAACACCGCGCTCAGACCGAGCATCTGCAAGGTCGCGGAACCGGCCTGGGGGCTGATGAACTGCGGTAGGAAGGCGAGGAAGAACAGCGTCAGCTTGGGGTTGAGGATGTTCAGCAGGCAGGCCTTGAGCACCAGCTGGCCGGCGGCGGTTGGAGTGGCCTGGGTGTCCACTGCGAAGGCCGCACGGTCGCGCCAGGTGGCATAGGCCAGGTACAGCAGGTAGGCGACGCCGGCGAACTTCAAGCCCTGGAAGGCCAGGGCGCTGGTGTGCAGCAAGGCCGAGAGGCCGAGCACCGAGGCCAGCAGGTGCGGGACGATACCCAGGGTGCAGCCGGTGGCGGTCCACAGGCAGGCGCGGCGCCCGGCCACCAGGGCGCTGGAAACGGTGAGAATGACCCCGCTGCCGGGAATCAGCACGATGATCAGCGCGGTAACGAGAAATTCCAGGCTCGGCATGAATGACAGCTCCTTGCAGTCGGGGGTGGATGCACTATACGCCCGGTGACAGCGGCTGCAACATGCCCTCCGGGCGCAGCGTGGCGAAGCGCTCGCGCAGCCACAGGTGCAGCTGGGCCACCGCCGGGGTGAGCTGCTTGCGGTGCGGGCACACCAGGGTCACCGGGGTCAGCTCGCCGGGATGTTCGGGCAGCAGGACCTCCAGCTCGCCGGCGGCGACATTGGCGCTGACATCCAGCCACGACTTGTAGACGATGCCTTCGCCTTCCAGCGCCCAGCGCCGGACCACATCGGCGTCGTCGCTGAACAGCGGCCCGCGCACCTGCACGGTGCGGTTGCCCAGCCGCCATTTGTCGTAGACCCGGCTTTGCTGCAGGTACAGCAGGCAGTCGTGCTGCTGCAGCTCGTCAGGGCTGCCCGGCCGGCCATGGCGGGCCAGGTAGTCGGGCGAGGCCACCAGCACCCGACGGTTCCACGGCGCCAGCGGCAGGGCGATGTAGTTGGCGTCCTCGTTCTGGCCGTAGCGGATGGCGACATCCACCGGATCGCGGTAGAGGTCGGCCAGCTGGTCGGAGAGGAACAAACGCAGGCCGAGCCCCGGATGCTCGCGGCGAAACGCGCTGAGCCAGGGTCGCAACAGGTTGCGCCCCATGTCCGAGGGCGCCGCCACCTGCAGCACGCCGCGCAGGCAGCTGTGGCTGCCGTGCAGGTCGTCGCGACCCTGGCGCAGGGCGTCGAGCACGCGCTGGGCGGTGGGCAGGTACAGCTCGCCCTCGGCGGTCAGGCGCAGGCTGCGAGTGGTGCGGGCGAACAGGCGCACATCCAGTTCGCGTTCCAGGCGCTTGATCGCCGCCGCCACCTGGCCGGGCAGCAGGTCGGCCTCGTGGGCCGCGGCGGTGAAGCTGCCCAGGGCGCTGGCACGGGCGAACAGTTCGAGGTCGTTGATGCGCAGCATTTTCACTCCAGGGATGAAAGTGTTGCTGCATTGTGCTGGTTTTTCTTTACCGCCGGGAAGATAAGATGCGGCTCATTCACGATCCCTTTTAGGAATTGCCGTAGATGGATACCGTTGCCCTCGCCAAACGCCGTTACACCACCAAAGCCTACGACGCCAGCCGCAAGATTCCCCAGGCCACCATCGATGCCTTGCTCGAGCAGCTGCGCCACAGCCCGTCCTCGGTCAACTCGCAGCCTTGGCACTTCGTCGTGGCCGACAGCGCCGAAGGCAAGGCGCGCCTGGCCAAGGCCACCGACGAGCGTTTCGCCTACAACAGCCCGAAGCTGCGCGATGCCTCCCATGTGATCGTGTTCGCCGCCCGCACCAACATGACCGAAGGCCACCTGCAGGCGGTGCTGGCGCAGGAGGCCGCCGACGGGCGCTTCCGCACCGAGCAGGCCCGTGATGGCCAGGACCAGACCCGTCGCGGCTACGTCGACCTGCACCGCTATGATTTCAAGGACCTGCAGCACTGGATGGAGAAGCAGGTCTACCTGGCCCTGGGCACCGCACTGCTGGGCGCCGCCGCCCACGGCCTGGACGCCACGCCGATCGAAGGCTTCGACGCCAAGGCCCTGGACGCCGAACTGGGTCTGCGCGAGCAGGGCTTCACCAGCGTAGTGCTGCTGAGCCTGGGCTATCGCAGCGAGGAGGATTTCAATGCCGGGCTGAGCAAGTCGCGGTTGTCGGCGGCTGAGGTATTTACCTTTCTGTGATTGTCGGCAGGTAAGCTTGCGCCCCGCAGTGGCTCTGCTGTTCCGGGGCCACGCGCAAAGGCTTACGCAACCCTCATGAGCCTAGGTGCCTTGCCGGTATGTTGGGACACAGCCAGTGGAAGCGCCGGGCAACTGCCAGGGCGCGAGGGCTGGGCGGTGTCACGGGGGTACCTGGGCATCACCGCGCTGAATGGCTGCTGGAAGGAACGCTGGTGCTGTGGTGCATCGCCTACACGGCGCGGTTCCCGGTCTCTCAGGTGCGGGTGATGCAGGCCGGGACCTTGATCGTGTTGGTGGCCATTCTGCCGATCGGTTGCTGACAGCGTGGGAGCGGGCGGGCCCCGCTCCCACGCTACAGGGTTCAGCGCGCCAGACGCCCGCTGACGAAGTGCGCCACGTCGTTGAATCCGGGCGTCGAGGCATGCCCTGGTGTCACCAGCGAGTCGATGAACGCTTCGTCCTCTGCCGTGATCTTCACCTCCAACGCGCCGGCATAGGTGTCCCACTGCGCTTCGGTGCGCGGCCCGACGATGGCCGAGCTGACCAGGCGGTTGTTCAGCACCCAGGCGATGGCGAACTCGACGATGCCCACGCCCTTGGCCTCGGTGTAGGCATGGATCTTCTGGGCGATGGCCAGCGACTCCTGGCGCCATTCCACCTCCATGATGCGCTTGTCCTGGCGACCGGCGCGGCTGCCTTGGTCCGGGGTCGAGCCGGGCGCGTACTTGCCGCTGAGCACGCCGCGGGCCAGCGGGCTGAACGGCACCACGCCCAGGCCATGGTAGGCGGCGGCGGTCAGTTGCTCGGGCTCGGCCTGGCGGTTGACGATGTTGTACAGCGGCTGGCTGACCACCGGCTTGGCCACGCCGAGCTTCTCTGCCAGGTTGCAGATCTCGGCGATGCGCCAGCCACGGAAGTTGGACACGCCCCAGTAGCGGATCTTGCCCTGGGCCAGCAGGTCGCCGATGGCGCGCACGGTCTCTTCCAGCGGTACGGTGTGATCCTCGCGGTGCAGGTAGTAAATGTCCAGGTAGTCGGTGCCCAGGCGTGTGAGGCTGGCCTCGATGGCGTTGAACAGGTGCTTGCGCGACAGGCCGCTGCGGTTGGGCACGCCATCGACCGGGCCGTAGCCAGCCTTGGAGGCGATGATCCAGTCGTGGCGGTTGCGCGCCACCGCCTCGCCGACGATCTCCTCGGAACGGCCGCCGTTGTAGACGTCGGCGGTGTCGACGAAATTGATGCCCTGGTCCCAGGCCTTGTCGATGATGCGCAGCGAGTCTTCGGTGCTGGTCTGCTCACCGAACATCATGCTGCCCAGGGTGAGGGCCGAGACGTGCAGGCCGGAGCGGCCGAGGGGGCGGTAGATCATTGCAGATAATCCTTTTCTGACGCCTTGAGAGGGGTTTCCCTCTTTTACACAGTTCCGCCTGGCATTGAAAGCGTGTGGCGGGCGCCGCTTCAATCCGGCCAGGCATCGATCAGGTCACGCGCCTCGCGGCTCGACAGCGGCCGTTTCAGCCGCTGCGACAGCACCGCCATGGCCCGCGCGTGGCCCTTGGCGATCACTGCCTCGACCTGGTCGTCCAGGCACTGCAGGGCGATGAAGTCGCCCTGTTCCGGGGTGCCGACGTACTCGATGCGGTTCCAGCCGCTGGCATGCCCGAGCACTTCGTAGGTGCGCCCGTGCTGGTAGGTCCAGAAGAACGGCACGTCGTCGTAGCGGCGGCGCTCGCCGAGCATGTTGGCGGCGGCGATCACCCCATGCTGCTGGGCCAGGCGCCAGTGCTCGATGCGTACCGGGCGGCCGGCCAGAGGGAAAGTGGCGATATCGCCGGCCGCCCACAGGCCGTCGGCGGCCTGCAGATGGGCGTCCACTGTCAGTGAACGGTCCTCGGCCAGGGGCAGGTCGTGCAGATAACCGGTGGCCGGGCTGACGCCGGTGCCAAGCAGTACCAGCGGGGTTTCCAGGCGCTCGCCAGTGGCCAGCAACACGGCCTCGACCCGCTCCCGGCCTTCGAAGCCGCTCACCTCGGTCGGCCCGTGGAATACCACGCCCTTGCGCTCGTGCAGCTCGCGCAGGCTCTGGCCGATGCGCTCGCCCAGCTGTCGGGCCAGCGGGATGGCGTGGCGCGTGACCACATGCACCTGTAGGCCGTACTTGCGCAGGGCGCTGGCAGCCTCCAGGCCGATGAACCCATCGCCGACGATCACCACCGGCTGGCCTGGTTCGGCCAGGTCGAGCAGTTGCGCGGCATCCGTGCGCGAGCGCAGCACGCAGATACCGGGCAACTGCACGCCGGGGAGTTCGGGGCGTCTGGGTTTGCCGCCGGTGGCCAGCAGGGCGGCGTCGTATTTCAGCTTCTGGCCGTCGGCCAGGGTGAGCACGCGCTTGTCGGCATCCAGGGCGCGCACCTTGCCGTGCAAACGCTGCAGCTGGCCACGGCGCAGGGCGTCCGGGGCCAGCAGGGTCGGCACTTCGTCCACCGGCATCTGCCCGGCGATGACGAACTTGCTCAGGGCGGTGCGATCGTAGGCGTTCGGCTGTTCCTGGTCGATCCACAGCAGGCGCCCGGCAAAGCCATGCTCAAGCAGGGTGGCGATGGCGGCCGAGCCGGCGGCGCCGGCGCCCACCACGACGAAGGTGCGGGCGTCGCTGTGGCGCGGTGCCTCGGTTGCGGGCAGTGGCTGGTCGTCGACCCAGACCTGGCCATCCCTGAGCTGCACGGCATGGCGGCGCAGGCCGGCCAGGGCCGGCGGTTCGCATACCGCGCCCTCGTCCACGGCGAAGGCGGCCTTGTGCCAGGGGCAGATCAGCAGCCCACCACAGACCGCGCCTTGTTCGAGGGGCGCGCCCTCATGCGGGCAGTTGGCCTGGTAGGCCTTCACCAACTCGCCCTGGCGCACCAGGATGATCTCCTCGGTGCCGGCCTGGACGCGCAGGGGGCGGTGTTCCTCGAGCTGGTCGAGGCTGGCCACGGCGTGCAGGGTCATGGCGGATCTCCTCAGGCGTTGTGTTTCATTTGACGCCCTCCATGGGCCAGGACTGCGACGAGCCGACGATCGGAGGTGGTCATTACAGCTTTTCACAAAAACTTTAAATGAGACAAAATTGACTCAAATCGAATGTGTAAGTACCATTCGCGCCAAATTTAGTTAACGGCTCGGGTGAGTTCATGAGCAATTTGCGTGCAATAGGAATGGCCAGCTGGCTGGCAGTGGCTGTGGCCCTGGCCGGCTGCGGGGCGGCCGACGAACAGCAGGCCGGCGCTGAAACGGCGTTTCCGGTGGAAATCGTGACCGTGGCCGCCGAGCCACTGGCCTTGGCCTCGACCTTGCCAGGTCGGGTCGAGCCGATGCGGGTGGCCGAGGTACGTGCCCGGGTGGCCGGTATCGTCCTGCACAAGCGTTTCGAGGAAGGTGCCGACGTCAAGGCCGGCGATGTCCTGTTCCAGATCGACCCGGCGCCGTTCAAGGCGGCCCTGGCCCGCGCCGAGGCCGACCTGGCCCGGGCCCAGGCCGTGCAGCACGAAGCCCAGGCGCGGGTAAAACGCTATGAGCCGCTGGTGAAGATCGAAGCGGTCAGCCAGCAGGACTTCGACAGCGCCACCGCCGAGCTGCGCAGCGCCCAGGCCGCCGTGCGTTCGGCCCAGGCCGACGTGCAGACCGCGCGCCTGAACCTGGGCTACGCCACGGTCACCGCGCCGATTTCCGGACGCATTGGTCGCGCCCTGGCCACCGAAGGCGCGCTGGTCGGACAGGGCGATGCCACGCTGATGGCGCGCATCCAGCAGCTCGATCCGATCTATGTCGATTTCACTCAGTCTGCCGCCGATGCCCTGCGCCTGCGCCAGGCGCTCAAGGACGGTGCGTTGGCCGGTGGCGACGACAAGGCGCTGACGGCCCAGGTAGAAGGCACCGACTACCAGCGCCAGGGCGCGCTGATGTTCACCGACGTGGCGGTCGACCGCGGCACCGGTCAGGTCTCCCTGCGCGGGCGCTTCGACAATGCCGACGGCATTCTCCTGCCGGGCATGTACGTGCGCGTGCGCACTCCGCAGGGCACCGACCAGCAGGCGATCCTGGTGCCGCAACGGGCGGTGCAGCGCGGCAGCGATGGCGAGGCGCGGGTGCTGGTGGTTGGCACCGGCAGCCTGGCCGAGGCGCGCAGCGTGCGCACCGGCGTGATGCAGGGTTCGCGCTGGCAGATCGTCGAAGGCCTGCGCGGCGGTGAGCAGGTCATCGTCGGCAGCCCTGCCGGCCTGGCCCCGGGCATGCCCGTGGTGGCGCAGGCGCAGCCGGTCGCGGCGAAATAAGGCGAGGGAGGCGAGATGTCCAAGTTCTTCATCAATCGGCCGAACTTCGCCTGGGTCGTGGCGCTGTTCATTGCCCTGGCCGGCTTGCTGGTGATCCCCGCGTTGCCGGTGGCCCAGTACCCCAGCGTGGCACCGCCACAGATTTCCATCACCGCCAGCTATCCGGGGGCTTCGGCCAAGGTGCTGGTGGAGTCGGTGACCAGCATCATCGAGGAGTCGCTCAACGGCGCCAAGGGCCTGCTGTACTACGAGTCCACCAACAACTCCAACGGCGTCGCCGAGGTGCTGGTGACCTTCGAGCCCGGCACCAAGCCGGACATGGCCCAGGTGGATGTGCAGAACCGCCTGAAGAAGGCCGAGGCGCGCATGCCCCAGGCAGTGCTGACCCAGGGTCTGAAGGTCGAGCAGGCCAGCTCCGGCTTCCTGCTGATCTACGCCCTGACCAGCAAGGCCGGCGACCGCGGCGACACCACGGCCCTGGCCGACTACGCCGCGCGCAATATCAACAACGAACTGCTGCGCGTGCCGGGCGTGGGCAAGCTGCAGTTCTTCGCCTCCGAAGCGGCCATGCGGGTCTGGGTCGATCCGCAGAAACTGGTGGGCTATGGCCTGTCCATCGACGACATCAACAATGCCATCCGTGGCCAGAACGTCCAGGTACCGGCCGGCAGCTTCGGCAGCACGCCGGGCGCCAGCGAACAGGAGCTGACCGCGACCCTGGCGGTGCAGGGCACCCTCGATACGCCCGAGGCCTTCGCCGGTATCGTCCTGCGTGCCAACCCGGACGGCTCCAGCGTGCGCCTGGGCGATGTCGCGCGCCTGGCCATCGGCAGCGAGAACTACAACCTGTCCTCGCGCCTGGACGGCCACCCGGCCGTGGCCGGTGCGGTGCAGCTGGCGCCCGGTGCCAACGCCATCCAGACCGCGACGCTGGTCAAGGAGCGCCTGGCGGAGCTTGCGCAGTTCTTCCCCGAGGGCGTCGAGTACTCGGTGCCCTACGACACCTCGCGCTTCGTCGACGTGGCCATCGAGAAGGTCATCCACACCCTGATCGAAGCCATGGTGCTGGTGTTCCTGGTGATGTTCCTGTTCCTGCAGAACGTGCGCTACACCCTGATCCCGTCGATCGTGGTGCCGGTGTGCCTGCTGGGCACGCTGATGATCATGAAGCTGCTCGGCTTCTCGGTGAACATGATGACCATGTTCGGCATGGTGCTGGCCATCGGCATCCTGGTGGACGATGCCATCGTGGTGGTGGAGAACGTCGAGCGGCTGATGGCCGAGGAGGGCCTGTCGCCGGTGGACGCGACCATCAAGGCGATGGGGCAGGTGTCCGGGGCGATCATCGGCATCACCCTGGTGCTGGCGGCGGTGTTCCTGCCGCTGGCGTTCATGTCAGGATCCGTGGGGGTGATCTACCAGCAGTTCTCGGTGTCGCTGGCGGTGTCGATCCTGTTCTCCGGCTTCCTCGCCCTGACCTTCACCCCGGCGCTGTGCGCCACGCTGCTCAAGCCGGTGCCCCATGGCCACCATGAGAAGGGCGGTTTCTTCGGTGCCTTCAACCGCGCCTTCGTCCGGGTGACCGAGCGCTACTCGGTGATGAACAGCGCCCTGGTGGCCCGTGCCGGTCGCTGGATGCTGGCCTACGTCGGCATCCTGGTGGTGCTCGGCTACTCCTACCTGCGCCTGCCAGAGGCCTTCGTGCCATCCGAGGACCTGGGCTACAGCATTGTCGACGTACAGCTGCCGCCGGGTGCCAGCCGTGTACGTACCGACCACACTGCCGAGGCGCTGGAGCAGTTCCTGTTGTCCCGCGAGGCGACGGCCAGCTCGTTCATCGTCAGCGGCTTCAGCTTCTCGGGCCAGGGTGACAACGCCGCGCTGGCGTTCCCCACCTTCAAAGACTGGTCCGTGCGCGGCCCCGAGCAATCGGCGGAGGCGGAAACCGCCGCCATCAATGCCCAGTTCGCGGCCAATGGCGATGGCACCATCACCGCGGTCATGCCGCCGCCGATCGACGGCCTGGGCAACTCCGGCGGTTTCGCCCTGCGCCTGATGGACCGTGGCGGCCTGGGCCGCGAAGCATTGCTGGCGGCCCGTGACCAGCTGCTGGCCCGCGCCAACGGCAACCCGGTGATCCTCTACGCGATGATGGAAGGCCTGGCCGAGGCGCCGCAACTGCGCGTGCAGATCGACCGCGAGAAGGCCCGCGCCCTGGGCGTGAGCTTCGAAACCATCAACAGCACCCTGGCCACCGCTTTCGGTTCGGCGGTGATCAACGACTTCACCAACGCCGGGCGCCAGCAGCGCGTGGTGGTGCAGGCCGAGCAGGGCGAGCGCATGACCCCGGAAAGCGTGCTGCGCCTGTATGCCCCGAATACCGGAGGCGAACAGGTGCCGTTCAGCGCCTTCGTCACCACGAAATGGGAAGAGGGCCCGGTGCAGTTGGTGCGCTACAACGGCTATCCGTCGATCCGCATCGCCGGTGACGCCGCGCCCGGCCACAGCACCGGCCAGGCAATGGCCGAGATGGAACGCCTGGTCAGCGAACTGCCGCCTGGCATCGGCTATGCCTGGACGGGCCTCTCGTACCAGGAGAAGGTCTCCAGCGGCCAGGCCACGGCCCTGTTCGCCCTGGCCATCCTGGTGGTGTTCCTGCTGCTGGTGGCACTGTACGAAAGCTGGGCGATCCCGCTGACGGTAATGCTGATCGTGCCGATCGGCGCCTTGGGCGCGGTGTGGGCGGTGATGCTCACCGGCCTGCCCAACGATGTGTACTTCAAGGTTGGCCTGATCACCATCATTGGCCTGGCGGCTAAGAACGCGATCCTGATCGTCGAGTTCGCCAAGGAGTTGTGGGAGAAGGGCTACAGCTTGAGCGACGCCGCCATCGAGGCCGCGCGCCTGCGCTTCCGCCCGATCGTGATGACCTCCATGGCCTTCATCCTCGGCGTAGTGCCGCTGGCCATCGCCACCGGCGCCGGCGCGGCCAGCCAGCGCGCCATCGGTACCGGGGTGATCGGCGGCATGCTCAGCGCCACCTTGCTGGGCGTGGTGTTCGTGCCGATCTGTTTCGTGTTCGTGCTCAAGCTGCTCAAGCGCAAGCCAGCCCCCGTGCAACACGCTGTCGAGGTAACCCAGTGATGCTCATGCGCAATCTTGCAATTCCGTTCGCGCTGGCCGTCACCTTGGCCGGCTGCTCCCTGGCACCGACCTACCAGCGCCCCGAGGCGCCGGTGGCAGCCGAGTGGGGCGATGCCGCCGGCCATCACGGCAAGGCGGTGGAGCAGTTGGACTGGCAGGGGTTCATCGTCGACCCGTCCCTGCGCCAGCTGGTGGGTACCGCGCTGGACAACAACCGTTCGCTGCGCCAGACCCTGCTGGATATCGAGCAGGCCCGCGCGCAGTACCGCATCCAGCGTGCCGACCGGTTCCCGGGCTTGAATGCCGGGGTTTCGGGCAACCGCCAGCATTTGCCGGCGGACCTGTCGAGCAACGGTCGCGAGGGTGTGAGCAGTACTTACCAGGTGGGCCTGTCGCTGCCGGAGTACGAGGTCGATCTGTTCGGTCGGGTGAAGAGCCTGAGTGACGCGGCCCTGGAACAGTACCTGGCCACCGAGGAAGTTGGCCGCGCCGCGCGCATTGCCCTGATCGCTGAGGTAAGCCAGGCCTACCTGACCCTGGACGGCGCCGAGCGGCGCCTGGCGCTGACCCGCCAGACCCTGGCCAGCCGCGAGGATTCGCTGGCCCTGGTCGGCCAGCGGCGCACTGCCGGCACGGCCACGGCGCTGGATCACCAGGAGGCGCTGGGGCTGGTCGAACAGTCGCGGGCCGAGCTCGAAGGCATCGTGCGCGAGCAGCGCCAGGCCTACAACGCCCTGGTGCTGCTGCTGGGCAGCGCGGACGCGGCCACGGCGATCCCGGCCGCGCGCAGCGAGGCGCCGCTGGTCCTGCAGGACATCGCTCCGGGCGCGCCGTCGGCGTTGATCGAACGCCGTCCGGACATCCTCGCCGCCGAGCACCGGCTGCGGGCGCGCAATGCCGATATCGGCGCGGCGCGGGCGGCGTTCTTCCCGCGGATCAGCCTGACCGGCAGCTTCGGTACTTCCAGTGCACAGATGTCCGGGCTGTTCGACGGTGGTTCGCGCAGCTGGAGCTTCATGCCGCAGCTGTCGCTGCCGCTGTTCGATGCCGGGCGCAACAAGGCCGGCCTGAGCCTGGCCGAAGCGCGCAAGGATTCGGCGGTGGCGGCGTATGAAGGCACGATCCAGACCGCCTTCCGCGAAGTCGCCGACGCCCTGGCCGCCACCGACACCCTGCGCCGCGAGGAAGCGGCGCGCCGGGCCCTGGCCGACACCAGCCGGGCGACCGTGGCGCTGGCCAAGGCGCGCTACGAGGGCGGGGTGGACAGCCACCTGCGTTACCTGGATGCGCAGCGCAACGGCTATGTCAACGAAGCGGCGTTCATCGAGGCCAGTACCCAACGCCAGCTGGCATTGGTCGATCTGTTCCGTGCCCTGGGCGGTGGTTGGCCGGGCAAGGGCTGAAAAACTCCTTTGGTTGGGGATTCCAACCGCTTGGCCCCGGGGAATTTTGCCCGGGGCTTTTTTTGCCTCTAAGAATGGGGTAGGCAGGGCCGACGAAATCGCGGGGCAAGCCCGCTCCCACAGAGCACGCGTATTTCTGCGGGAGTGGGCTTTCGTGGGAGCGGGCTTGCCCCGCGATCGAGGTGTTAATCCTGCAGCAGATCCGGGCTGTTGAAGTTACTCAATCGCGGGTCGTCCTCTATACACTCCAGCCCCTGGACATTCGCTTGTAGCAAGGTCTTCTGCAAACTCCGCTCACCCGCCTGCCAGGCCTGCTCCAGCAGCGGCAGCAACCGCCGTGGCAGCACATTGAACATCGGCTGCCAGTACCCGCCCTGGCGCACCATGGCCGGGCTGTCGTGGGCCACCGCCAGGGCCAGCAGGTTCTCGATCAAGGCCCGATCGATCAGCGGCGCATCGCAGGCCAGCACCACCACCCATTCATGCCGTGCCACCTTGAGCCCGCTGATGACCCCGGCCAGCGGACCAGGAAAGTCCGCATCGGCATCGTTGACGAGTTGGTCGGCATACGCCGCATAGGCCGCCTGGTTGCGGTTGCAGGAGATCACAAGATCATCGCTGAGTGCCCGCACGGCACGTTGCACATGGGCCACCAGCGGCTCGCCGCGCCAGGCCACCAGGCCCTTGTCGCGGCCGCCCATGCGCTGGCCACGGCCTCCGGCGAGGATGAGGATGGAACAGGGGGGGAGGGCGTCAGGCATGAAAAAGGGTTCCGGGCAGTCAATGCCGGGAACCCTCCCATTTACCGCGGGGCTTGTCCAGTCAGGCCTCGTGGGTGGCTGCTTCGGCCGTCCTTGTCCGGCCACGCCCGGCCAGGCGCATCACCACGACGAAGAACACCGGCACGAACACCACGGCGAAAGTGGCGCTGAGCATGCCGCCGATCACCCCGGTGCCGATCGCCTGCTGGCTGGCCGAGCTGGCGCCGCTGGCGATGGCCAGGGGCACCACGCCGAGGATGAACGCCAGCGAGGTCATCACGATCGGGCGCAGGCGCAGGCGCGCGGCCTGAATCGCGGCGTCCACCGCGTCGTGGCCCTGGTCGACCAGGGCCTTGGCGAACTCGATGATCAGGATGGCGTTCTTCGCCGACAGGCCGATCAGGGTGATCAGGCCAACCTTGAAGTACACATCGTTGGGCATCCCGCGCAGGGTCACCGCAAGCACCGCGCCAAGCACGCCCAGGGGCACCACCAGCAGCACCGCGGTGGGGATCGACCAGCTTTCGTACAGCGCCGCCAGGCACAGGAACACCACCAGCAGCGACAGCGCCATCAGCAGCGGGGCCTGGCTGCCAGACAGACGCTCCTGCAGCGACAGGCCGGTCCATTCCAGGCCGGCGCCGGCCGGCAGCTGGGCAACCAGATGTTCGACCTCGGCCATGGCCTCGCCCGAGCTGTGGCCGGCCGCCGGCTCGCCGGAGATCGACACCGCCGGGTAGCCGTTGTAGCGGGTCAGCTGCACCGGACCGGACTGCCAGTGGGCGCTGACGAAGGCGCCGAGGGGCACCATCTTGCCGCTGTTGTTGCGCACGTGGATCTTCAGCAGGTCCTCGACCTGGCTGCGCCGGTCGCCTTCGGCCTGCACCACCACCCGCTGCATGCGGCCCTGGTTGGGGAAGTCGTTGACATAGTTGGAACCCACGGCGGTGTCCAGCACCGCGCCGATGTCGGCGAACGACACGCCCAGGGCATTGGCCTGGCGCCGATCGATTTCCAGTTCCACCTGGGGGCTTTCGGCCAGCGAGGCTTCGCGCACGTTGACCAGTACCTTGCTCTTGCGCGCCGCCTCCAGCAACTGGTCGCGGGCTTGCATGAGCGCGGTGTGCCCCATGCCGCCACGGTCCTGCAGGCGGAACTCGAAGCCGGTCGACTCGCCCAGGCCGTCCACCGGCGGTGGCAGCACCGCGTAGGCGATGGCGTCCTTGAGCTGGGTGAAGGCCAGGGTGGCGCGGTCGGCGATGGACTGCGCGCTGTCGTCGCCACCGCGTTCGGACCAGTCCTTGAGCGTGGTAAAGGCCAGCGCCGCGTTCTGGCCGCTGCCGGAGAAGCTGAAGCCTAGGATCAGCGTGGTGTTGGCCACGCCCGGTTCTTCGGCGTTGTGCGCCTCGATCTGCCGGGCCACCTCGATGGTGCGCGCCTGGCTGGCGCCTGGCGGCAGCTGGATATCGGTGATGGTGTAGCCCTGGTCCTCGGTGGGCAGGAAGGCGGTGGGCAACTGGCTGAAGCCGTAGCCGAGCACCGCCAGCAGCACGGCATACACCAGCAGGTAGCGGCCGCTGCGGGCCAGGGCGTGGGTCACCCAGCGCTGGTAGCCGTTGCTCATGCCCTCGAAGCGGCGGTTGAACCAGCCGAAGAAACCCTTGCGCTCATGGTGCTCGCCCTTTTCCAAGGGCTTGAGCAGGGTGGCGCACAGGGCCGGGGTCAGGCTCAGGGCGAGGAACGCCGAGAACAGGATCGACACCGCCATCGACACCGAGAACTGCTGGTAGATCACGCCCACCGAGCCTTTCATGAAGGCCATCGGCAGGAACACCGCCACCAGCACCAGGGTGATGCCGACGATGGCGCCACTGATCTGGCCCATGGCCTTGCGTGTGGCTTCCTTGGGCGGCAGGCCTTCCTCGGCCATGATCCGCTCGACGTTCTCTACCACGACGATGGCGTCGTCGACCAGGATGCCGATCGCCAGCACCATGCCGAACAGGGTCAGCACGTTGATCGAGAAGCCCAGCGCGTTCATCACCGCGAAGGTGCCCATCAGCGCCACCGGCACCACCAGGGTCGGGATCAGGGTGTAGCGGAAGTTCTGCAGGAACAGGAACATCACCGCGAACACCAGCACCATGGCCTCGACAAGGGTGTTGATCACCTGCTTGATCGAGACCTTGACGAACGGCGAGGTGTCGTAGGGGATGTCGTATTTCACCCCGGCCGGGAAGTAGCGCGCCAGCTCGTCGAGCTTCTGCTTGACCAGGCCCGCGGTTTCCATGGCGTTGGCGCCGGGCGACAGCTTGACGCTGAAGGCGCTGGTGGCCTTGCCGTTCAGGCGCGTGCCGTACTGGTACTCCTGGGCGCCGATCTCGACCCGGGCGACATCGCCGACGGTGACGGTCGAGCCGTCGGTGTTCGCGCGCAGGACGATGGCGGCGAATTCCTCGGGGGTGCTCAGCTGGCCCTTGACCACCACGTTGGCGGTGATCTCCTGGGTCGGCCGGCTGGGCAGGTCACCGATGCTGCCGGGGGCGACCTGGGCGTTCTGCGCGGCGATGGCTTCGGCCACGTCGTTGGGCGTGAGGTTGAAGCCGACCAGCTTGGCCGGGTCGATCCAGATGCGCATGGCCCTCTCCGAGCCGTACAGCTGCGCCTTGCCGACGCCCTTGATGCGGCGGATCTCGTTCATCACGTTGCGCGCGAGGATGTCCGACAGGGCGATCTCGTCGAGGTTGCCGTCCTCGGAGGTGAGGGTGGCCAGCAGCAGGAAGCCGGTGGACACCTTTTCCACCTGCAGGCCTTGCTGGGTCACCGGGCGCGGCAGGCGCGACTCGATCACCTTGAGGCGGTTCTGCACATCGACCTGGGCCATGTCCGGGTTGGTGCCGGGCTGGAAGCTGGCGGTGATGGTGGCGCTGCCCAGGCTGCTCTGCGACTCGAAGTAGAGCAGGTTGTCGGCACCGTTGAGCTCCTGCTCGATGATGCTGACCACGCTCTCGTCCATGGTCGCCGCCGAGGCGCCCGGGTAGACGGCGTAGATTTCCACCTGCGGCGGCGCCACGTCGGGGTACTGGGCCACCGGCAACTGCGGGATGGCCAGGGCGCCGACCAGGAGGATGAAGAGGGCGACCACCCAGGCGAATACCGGGCGGTCGATGAAGAACTGCGGCATGGATCAGGCCCTCATTGGCCGGTGTGTTGGGCGACCGCGGAGGCGCCCGGTTGCTCGTCGATCTGGACCTGGTCGCCGGCCTTGACGTGTTGCAGGCCCTCGACCACCACCCGATCACCCGGGGCCAGGCCCTCGCTGACGATCCAGCGATCACCCTGGGCGCTGCCCAAAACCACCTGGCGTTCGCTGATGCGCTTCTGCGGGTCGACCAGCAGCACCTTGGGCACGCCGGCGCTGTCGCGCAGGATGGCGCGTTGCGGCACGCTGATGCCCTGGGGTTGCACCGCCTGGTCCAGGCGCACGCGCACATAGCTGCCCGGCAGCAGGTCGAGGTCGGGGTTGGGGAATTCGCTGCGCAGGGTGATCTGGTTGGTGCTCGGGTCGACACTGATGTCCGAGAACAGCAGCTTGCCGGCCAGCGGGTAGGCGCTGCCGTCGTCCTGGATCAGCGTGGCCTTGACCTGGTCCTGGCCGACCTGGCGCAGTTCGCCGGCGCGCAAGGCGCGGCGCAGGGCATTGAGCTCGCGGGTAGACTGGGTGACGTCGGCGTGGATCGGGTTCAACTGCTGGATGGTGGCCAGCGGCGTGGTTTCGTTCTGTCCGACCAGCGCGCCCTCGGTCACCAGGGCACGGCCGATGCGTCCGGAGATCGGCGCGGTGACGGTGGCGTAGCCCAGGTTCAGGCGCGCCCGTTCCAGCGCCGCCTTGGCTTCGCCGACCGCGGCATCGGCCTGGAGGAAGGCGGCGCGGGCGTTGTCGTACTCCTGACGGCTGACCGCCTTGTCGTCGACCAGTTCGCGGTAACGCTGTTCCTGCAGGCGGGCCTGGTACAGGGTTGCCTCGGCCTTGGCCAGGGTGGCGCGGGCGCTGTCGAAGTCGGCCTTGAATGGCGCCGGGTCGATCAGGAACAAGACGTCGCCCTGCTTGACGTCGCTGCCTTCGCGGTACACCCGCTTGAGCACCACGCCGGCTACCCGGGCGCGCACCTCGGCGGTACGCGGCGCGAGGATGCGGCCGCTCAGTTCAGTGCTGATCGCCAGTGGCTGCACGGCCAGGGTCTCGACCCGGACCTGGGAAGGCGGGGCCTGTTCTTCCTGTTCGGCGGCGTCGTTGCAACCGGCCAGGGAAAGGGTGATCAGCGCCAGCAGCGCCAAGGGGCGCAGGCGCGAAGGGCAGGGAATGGACATACGGATCTTCCAGGTTTGATCCAGCGTATGCTAAAGCAGCCGTCCGGGTGGCGGCTGTTAAGCTGTGTTGGGCGTGTGTGAAAAAGTGTGAACAATCGGCGGTGGCCCGCGCGGGATTCTATATCCTGCCTTACTTCAATCTTTCGTCAAATCCCCTTATGCCGAACATTCTCCTGGTCGAAGACGACAGCGCGTTGTCCGAACTGATCGCCAGCTACCTGCAACGCAACGATTTCCATGTCCGGGTGATTGCCCGCGGCGACCATGTGCTGGACGAGTTCCGCCGCCAGAAACCGGACCTGGTGATCCTCGACCTGATGCTGCCGGGCCTCGACGGCCTGCAGGTGTGCCGCCTGCTGCGCCAGGAGAGCCAGGGCCTGCCGATCCTCATGCTGACCGCCCGTGACGACAGCCACGACCAGGTGCTGGGGTTGGAAATGGGCGCCGACGACTACGTCACCAAACCGTGCGAACCCCGGGTGCTGCTGGCCAGGGTGCGTACCCTGCTGCGCCGCAGCAGCGTCAACGAGCCGCGCCTGGACAGCGACCTGATCCAGGTCGGCGGCCTGCGCATCGACCTGGCCGAGCGCACGGTCAGCTGGCGCGGCGAGGAGGTGGAACTGTCCAGCGGCGAGTACAACCTGCTGGTGGTGCTGGCGCGCAACGCCGGCGAGGTGATGAGCCGCGACCGTATCCTGCAGCAGTTGCGCGGCATCGAGTTCAACGGCACCGACCGTTCGGTGGACGTGGCCATCTCCAAGCTGCGCCGACGCTTCGACGACAGCGCCGGCGAAGCGCGCAAGATCAAGACCGTGTGGGGCAAGGGGTATCTGTTCAGCCGGGTCGAGTGGGAGTACTGACAGGCCATGCTCAAGATCCTGGTGCGGTTGTACCTGGTGATCATCGTCGCCTATGCCGGGGCGATCGCGTTGATCCCCGACACCATCGTCGGGTTGTTCCATGAGCGCTTCATGGCCTACAACCTCGAGCAGGCCAAGGGCGTGCAGACCCTGATCGTGCGCCAGTTCCAGCAGGCGCCGCAGGAGCAGTGGCCGGCAGTGGAAAAAGACCTGGCCGGGGTGTTCAAACCGTTGCAAGTGCGCCTGTTGCGCATGGACGATGCCGACTTGAGCAGCGAGGAGAAAGCCCGGCTCGAACATGGCCTGTTCGCGGTGCGCATGGCCGACTGGGGCTACTACGAAACGGTGCTGGCGCCGCTGGATTCGCAATGGCTGGTGCGCCTGCATTCGCCGGACGACCCGCTGGACATCAACGTGCTGTCCTGGGGCGTGACCGTGCTGATCGGCGCGGCCATGCTTGGCTGCCTGCTGTTGTGGGTGTGGCCGCACTGGCGCGACCTCGAACGGCTGAAGGACACTGCCCGGCGTCTGGGGCGCGGGGAGATGTCAGAACGTACGCATATCTCGCCTCGCTCGAACATCGGTGAACTGGCCGGGGTGTTCGACACCATGGCCAGCGATCTGGAACGCCACGTCAACCAGCAGCGCGAACTGCTCAACGCGGTTTCCCACGAGCTGCGCACGCCGTTGACACGCCTGGACTTCGGCCTGGTGCTGCTGTTCGACGAGGTGCCGCCGGCCAGCCGCAAGCGTCTACTGGGGCTGGTGGGCCATGTGCGCGAACTGGACGAACTGGTGCTCGAACTGCTCTCCTACAGCCGCCTGGACAGCGTCGACCAGGCCCGGGAACGGGTCGAGGTGTCGTTGCTGGAACTGGTGGACAGCGTGCTCGGCAGCTTCGCCGAGGAGCTCGACAACCGTGGCATTCGCTGGGAGGTGCGCTGCGAAACCGACCTGCCGCGTTTCGTCCTCGACCCGCGGCTGACCGCCCGCGCCGTGCAGAACCTGGTGCGCAACGCCATGCGCTACTGCGATGAAAGCCTGCTGCTGCGCCTGCGCCGGGAAGAGGACGGCGCTTGCCTGGTGACAGTGGAAGACGACGGCATCGGCATCCCGACCGAGGAGCGTGAGCGGATCTTCCAGCCGTTCTATCGCCTGGACCGCAGCCGTGACCGCAATACCGGCGGGTTCGGGCTGGGGCTGGCGATCAGCCGGCGGGCCATCGAAGGGCAGGGCGGCACACTGACCGTGGCGCAGTCGGCGCTGGGCGGGGCGCAGTTCAGGATTCGTTTGCCAGCCGGGTAGTCCACAGGACGAAGCGGTCCTTGCCGGTGTGCTTGGCCTCGTACAACGCCTGGTCCGCCCTGATCAGCGCCAGGCTCAGGGTATCGCCGCTGTCAATCCGGGCCAGGCCGATGCTGATGGTCACCGGGTGCGCAGACAGGTCCTCGCGCACTCTCTGGCACAGCGCGGCGACCTGCTGCTTGGCGCTGGTTTCGTTCAGCCCCTGGAAGAAAATCGCGAATTCCTCGCCACCCAGCCGAGCGATCTCGTAGCCGATCATCGCCGCCTTGATATGCGCCGCCACGCGCTTGAGCACTTCGTCGCCGATGTCATGGCCGAAGCGGTCGTTGACCTGCTTGAAATTGTCGATGTCGATCATCGCCAGGAACTGCCCGGCATCCGCCTGGCGCAGCTGCTTTCCGGCCTTGGCCATGAACGAGCGGCGGTTGGGGATTTCGGTCAGGGCGTCGATGTAGGCCTGCTCCAGCAGCACGTTGGTCAGGTAGAAATTGTGCAGCTTGGCCTGGCGGATGCGCAGGTAGCTGTAGGTCACCAGGCCGCTGAGGAATACCCCGTAGCTGATCAGCATCGCGCCCTCAAGCTCCAGGGCCTCGATACGCGTGTGGAAGAACGGGTTGAGCATGAGCCAGGTGATGCCCAGGGCGCAGAAGAATGACCAGCGCCGCACCGGCAGCACCGAGACGGCGTAGAGCACCGTCGAGACCCCGAGCACCAGCCACACCGGGCGCAGAACGATCGGAATGCCCTCGATCACCAGGCGCATGGCCAGGGTGATCACCGCCACGAACAACAGGTTGAGCACGTCGAAATGCTGGCTCTTGCGGGTAAAGCCCAGGACCACGCAGAGGCTGCACAACAGGGCGATGAACACCCCCGACAGCCAGGTGAAACCCTGGCCGCCCAGGTAGCTGACGATCAGGTCGAAGATCAGCCAGATGGCGATGCCGATGCAGAAGATCAGCAGGCAGAAGCGGCGCATGGCCTCGAATTCGTGCTGGCGGAACTCGGCGCGCAGGGCGGCGGGGGCGACCTGTTGGCGGATGTGGGCTTCGAGGGTCTTGTACATGGAGGCGATGGTGGCCTTGAAATTGTTGTCTGTTATGCCTTCCAGGGCTGTGAGGTCTCTGTGGGAGCGGCCTTGTGTCGCGAAAGGGCAGCTCCTACAACGAGCTTGGTTTCAGCACATCCTTGGCCCAGGGCCGGTAGCGCAGTGCGAACACAGCTTCGGCGTGGCAGCCTCCGCTCAGCGCCGGCTGCGCCGGTTCGGCGCGGAACGGTTGCCCAGGCGGGCTGACCTGGCGAAACGCCTCGCGCACGATACCCACCTGGCAGGGCAGGGCCTGTTCATAGCCCTGGCGCACCAGCGGCGCCAGGCGACCGGTGCCGGCACCATCCTGCCACCACACGTTCAGGCCAAGGCTCGCCAACTGCTCCAGCCACGCACCATTGACCCGTGGCGACAGCTGGCCGGCGCTGAAGGCACTGATATGCAAGGGCTTGTCCAATTGCCGATTGAACGCCTGCAATTGTGTGTAGAGGGCACCGCGCCTGGCTGCATCGCGAAAGTGCAGGTCGTCCAGCTCCAGCGGCAGGTACCAGCCGGACACCGGCAGCGCCCAGTCGGTCTTGAGCTGCTGGTACTGGGTGAGGGAGCGGCCCAACTGCGCCTTGAAGTAGCTGTTCAGGCCTTCACCGTCGAGCTGTTCGAGCCGCTGGTAGTAGGCCGGATCCATGTACAGCCCCAGCACCAGCTCCAGCCCCTGGGCCTGCGCCTCGCGCAGGCTGCCGGCAAGCCAGCCGTGGGCGCCGCCAAAGTCGCTGTCGCCGTAGGCGCTCCATTGCACGATCAGGGTCGTGCCACCCTGGGCCCTGGTGGCGCGCCACAGTTGTTGCCACTGGGCGGGGGTGACGCTGGCATCACGGTCGAGCGGTTGATAGAACAGGCGCTGGTCGGCCTGGGCGGGCAGGCACAGGGCGAGCAGGCAGAGAGCCAGAAAGGTACGCATCAGAAGTTCATCTCCACACCCAGCAGCACGCCGTTGGCGCGCTCGTAGAGGTTGCCGCCCAGCGCCTGCTGGTACTCGGCGCGCACTTTCAGCGAGCCACGGTAGGCGTTGTAGCGGTCGTCGTCGAACCACCACTGCCAGCGCACGCCGACCCCGGCGCGGGCGTCCTGGCGCCAGTCGTTGCTTGGATCCTGGCTTGAGAACTCGAGGAAGCCGTAGGGCATGATCGTCTGCGGCGACCGGCTCGGCAGTTTCCAGGCATGGCCCTGCTGGAAGCGCGACAGCCAGGCATGATCGCCCGCCCGGGTCCACCAGGCGGCGTCGAGGTAGAGGAAGCGCTCGTCCCAGTCGTCTTCGTCGATACGCCAGTCATTGCGGTACCGGCCCTGGTCGAGGAACGAGGCGGTGGCACGCAGCAGCAGGTCGTTGCTCGATTCGGCGTTGTGGCGCAGGTCGCCCCAGTTGCCGCCGACCTTCGCCGGGCTGAGCAGCTCGCCCAGGCTCAGGCCGCTGTAGTGCGTGCTGTCGATCTGGCGCTGGTGGTAGAGCTCGGCGTACAGGTTGAGGTTGGCCTGTCCGAGCGGTTTGTAGCGCAGGCCGACGCCGGTGCCCATGCTCTGGGCGTAGTCGGTGCGGCTCTGGCCACCGAACAGCACGCGGCCATAGACCGAAAGCGTGCTGCCGTTGCGGCTGGGCTCCTCGCCCACGGCGTGGTCCCACATCGCCAGCTGCACGTTCTGCGATTGTGCCCGGCGGGAGCTGCCGGCGCGCGCGCCGTTGTCGAGAAACTTATCGTTGGTCGAGGTACCGGCTGGCGACCAGGTGCTGGCCAGGGTGACGCTGTCGCGGCGCGACAGGGCTTCATGGGCACGGCGCTGGCGGTACTTGCGCGCCTCCAGGCTGCCGTATTCGTCGTCGCCGTCGACCAGGTTGCGCTCCACGTCCAGCACCCGGCGCAACTCGCGGCGGGCCGAGGCGCTGTCCTCGGCCTCGTCGTAGCGCAGGGCCAGGGTCTCGCCCAGGCGGTAGTCCTCGGGGAAGTCGCGGGTGGCGCGCTCCAGATAGGGGATGGACTGGCGCCGTTGCTGCTTGTCCGTCGAGCCGGCCAGGCGCATGCCGTAGTCGGCGCGGTAGCGCGGCTGATCCGGCGCCAGGCGCACGGCGTCGGCCAGCCAGGCGGTGCTCTGGGCGCTGTCGCCGGCCTGCTGGGCGGTGCCGGCGGCGGCGTAGTAGTGATCGGCGCGCGGGGTGTGGCGCAGGGCTTCGCGCTGGAAGGCCAGGGCCTGCTGGGCGTCGCCCTGGCGCTGGGCAATGGCGGCGCCCAGGGCCCAGTCGTCGGCACTGAGGTGCGCGGCCGCGTCCCAGTGACGGCGGGCGACATTGGCGTCGCCAGCGTTCAAGGCACCACGCGCCGCGGTCAGGCGAGCATTGTCGGTCCATGCGTCGACCGGCAGGCTGTTCCAGATCGGCAGCGCCGCCTCGGAGTCGCCCGAGGCCTCCAGTGCGTAGGCCAGGGGCAGGCGGCTGGCGGTGTCGCCCAGGCGTTCGGCGACCTGGTAGTAGACCACGGCTTCGCCGGGCTGGTCGGGCATGGCGCAGCGGCCCAGGGCACGATACTGTCCGGCTTCGCTCGGGTTGGCCGGGGTCGCCTTGCGCACCGCGTCGCACTGGCCGGCCTCGGCCAGGCGGGCGAGCAACTGACCCCGTGTGGCGGCATCCACTTGCGGCACCAGGGCGTGCATGCGCGGGGTATCCAGCGGACCGTCGTTGCGCGCATAGAGGTTGCCCAGGCGTTGCAGCAGCGAGGGCGTCAATCGGCCCTGTCGGCGGTCGTAGGCGTTCTCCAGCAAATGCCGGGCGTGTTCGGCCTGGCCGCGTTCAAGCAGCATGAACGTGGCCTGTTCCAGCGCCGCCAGGTCGCCGGTCTGGCGGTAGCGTTGTTCCCACTGCGCCGCCGTGCGTGGTTGCGGCGGCTGCGCGGGGTCACCGTACAGGCGTTGCTTGAGGATGGCGTAGCTGCGTGGATTGTCGTGGGCCTCGCACTGGCCAAGCTGCTCGCGGGCCAGCTTCAGGTCCTTGTGCGACAGCCAGTCGACGGTCTCCAGGCACGGGCGCTGCAATTCATTGCTCAACTGGCGCACCAGCGCCGCGTCGTCGCCCTCGCGGGCCAGTTCCCAGAGTTGCCGGCGCTGTTCGGGATGTTGCAGTTGGTCGGCCGGCAGGCTCTGCAGCCAGCGCTCGGCCTGCTGGTTGTGGCCCATGGCGATGGCGCGGTTGGCCATGGCCAGGCGGGCATGGGTCGCCGCCTCCTGGGAAGGCGCGCTGGCCAGCAGCTTGTTCAGGCCCTTTTCATCGACCTGCTGGATATAGGCATTGGCCAGGCGCTGCCAGTCCTGCGCCGGCAGTTCGCCCTTGTCGGCCAGGGGTTGCAGTTGGTCGATGGTCTCGCCCCAGTTGCGCAGCTGCTCGGCGAAGTTGGCCCGGGTCATGCGCAATACCATGCCGTCGTCGCGCACCGGCAACTGGTTGAGCCATTCCAAGGCCTTGGCCGCGCCACCGAACTTGGCCAGGCTGACGCTGTAGGCCTGCCACAGGCGCACCCGCTGCTGGCCCTGGCTGTCGGCCAGCCAGGCCTCCACCTGGCTCGCCGCGGGCGGGTCCTGCTCGATCCAGGTCAAGCGCAGTTCGAGCAGGGCGTCGGCGTGCTCGGGGTTGTCGTCGAGGTCCTCGGCGATGGCCTCGGCCTCCTTGTAGCGACGCTGATGGGCCAGGGCCTCGGCCAGCAGGGCGCGGGCCTCGTTGTTGTTGGGCACGCGCCCCAGTACGTGACGGGTCAGGCGCTCGACCTCCGCCCAGTTGTCCTTCTGCGCCTCCCGGTAGCCACGTTCCATGAACGGGTAGCTGGTGAAACGCTGGAAATCGGTCATCGGCTTGGTCGGCGCGGCCAGGGTGGAAGAGCACAGCAGCAGGCTGGCGAGGGTCAGGGAAAGACGGGGCGTCATGCCACCTCCCGGGTCAGTTCATAGGCGGCTTGCTGTTCGCTGGCCTGCTCGGCGAGGGCTTGCTGCAGCACCTCTTCGGTAATGATGCCGCGGGCGATCAGGTGCTCGCCCAGGCTCTGCTGCTCGGGGTTGAAGTCGATCAGCGCCTGGTTGAACAGGGTCACCGGCACCATGCCGCGCACCTGCAGTAGCGTGCCGAGCATCACCTGGTGGATGCCGACCTGCTCCAGCAGGGTGGCGTCGTCCTGATGGCGCTCGAGCACCGCGAGCATTTCGCGGGTCTCGGGCTTTTGCCAGGGGCTTGGGTAGTGGTAGCGCAGGCCGAGGGTGACCCGCCCCTGCGGCGCCAGGCGGGCGCGTACCGGGCGCTTGAGCTGCCGGCTGATCACGCCCAGCGAAACCTGGCTGACCGGACTCTCGCTGGCCAGCACCAGGGTGTCGCCGTCCTCGTCCACCGGCAGCACGCCGTAGTGGGTGGCGAGCTTGCGCGGCAGCTTGGCGATCAACGCAGGTTCAATCTTGAATGGATTCAGCGGCGCCCAGGGCAGGTCCAGCTGCTCGGCCAGGGTCTCGACCAGTTGCTCGCTGCTCAGCCAGCCGCGCAGCAGCAACTCGCGACCCAGGCGCCGGCGCACCGGGCTGGTGATGGCCTGCTCAAGCTGGGTTTCGCTGATCAGGCCCTTTTCCACCAGTCGTTGGCCCAGCGGTGTGCGCGCAGGCGCGGCGAGTGCGGGGAACTCGTGGGTGGTCTTGTCCCAGGCCACCCGCCGCGAATCGCCCATTTCCATCACCTGGCGCAGGGCGCGCAGGTTGGCGAAGAAGTTGACGAAGTTGCTCCACATCATCCGCGGCGCCGACAGCAGGCCCTCGAAGATGCCGTAGTAGCGGGTGACGAACCAGAAACGCTGGAACAGGCGGTTGAACAGCAGCAGGCCGTTGAGCCACAGCAGGGTGCTCAGCAGCTTGCTGTCGCTGAGGATCGACATGAAGCGCCACGACTCCGGCGCGATCACCGTCACCAGCCACATCGCCAGCAGCACCAGCAGCAACAGGTTGACCAAGAAGCTCAGCAGGTAGGCGAACAGCCCGCGGCGGTCGCGCCAGAGGAAGTAGTTGAGCGCCCCCTTGCGGCTCCAGCCGAGGTTGCTGGTGCCCTGGAACACGATGCCGACGATCCACCGCGATTTTTGCCGGATGGCGTGCTGCCAGTCCCGCGGGAAGTGCTCGCGCACGCAGATCACCTGGGCGAACTCGCGGCTCATGCCGGGGCGCCAGTCCTGCTTGAGGGCCAGCGCCGGGTCGGTGATGGAGTAGCGGGCGAAGATGCACTTCATGCCCTTGTGCTTGAGACGAAAACCAATGTCGTAGTCCTCGGTCAGGCTCTGCACATCGAAGGCTATGCCGTCGCCGTCCTCGAGCAGGGCGCTGATCGCCCGGCGGCTGAAGCAGGTGCCGACCCCGGCGCTGGGCACCTGGCCGGTGAGCGCTTCGCGCACGATGACATCCTTGCCGTGGTTCTCGGCGAACTCGTCGACATAATGGCCGGCGGTGAAGCCTTTCCATTCCGGTGCGTAGGGGTACACCGGAATCTGGATCATGTCCTTGTTCGGCAGCAGGTAGTTGAACAGGCGCAGTTCCATCGGCGAGATGACGTCTTCGGCGTCATGCAGGATGAAACCGGCGAACTCGATGCGCGCGTCCTGCTGGAAGCGCAGGATGGCGTCGATGATGTTGTTCAGGCAGTCGGCCTTGCTGGTCGGGCCGGGGCGGGCGCAGACCACCTTGTGCACGTTGGGGTAGTGCAGGCAGACGGCGTCGACGTCGGCCTGGGTCTGCGGGTCGTTGGGGTAGGTGCCGACGAAGATCTGGTAGTTCTCGTAGTCGATGGTCGAGGCCGCCAGGCGCGCCATCTCGCCGACCACGCCGACCTCGTTCCAGGCCGGCACCATGATCGCCAGGGGCTTTTCCGGCACCTCGAACAGGCGTTTCTCGTCGGCCTTGTCGAACTTGTCGTAGATCCGAAAGCGCCGGATCAGCTTGCGGCCCCAGTAGCACAGGTCGATGAACAGGTCGTCCAGGCCGAGCACGAACATCAGTGTCGCCAGGATGATGGCAAGGATCTTCAGGCCGAACAGGACATAGGTGAGGAAATCGATGAAGGCCAGGCTCATGCGTTGTCCCGTGCGGCGGATTGCTCGGCGAACCAGCGGCTCAGGCGTTCGGCGATGCGCTCGCTGGCGTGGCCGTCGCCGAAGGGGGTGAACACCTGCGCCATGCGCGCGTAGGCCGCCGGGTCGTCGAGCAATTGGCTGGTCTCGTGGACGATGCGCTCGGTCAGGGTGCCGACCAGCTTGACCGTGCCACCCTTGAGCACGGCGGGGCGCTCGGTGACCTTGCGCAGCACCAGCACCGGCTTGCCCAGGGCCGGCGCCTCTTCCTGCACGCCGCCGGAGTCGGTGAGGATGATATGGGCGCGGTTCATCAGCCAGACGAAGTGCGGGTAGTCCTGGGGGGCGACCAGGTGGATGTTGTCGCGCCCGGACAGCACGCTGTACACCGCGTGCTGCACCTGCGGGTTGAGGTGCACGGGGTAGAGGAACTGCACGTCCGGGTAGCGCAAGGCCAGTTCGGCCAGGGCCAGGCAGATGCGTTCGAAGCCGCTGCCGAAGTTCTCCCGGCGGTGGCCGGTGATCAGCACCATGCGTTGGTCGTCGCGCAGCACATTGAGCGGGGATTCGGGGGCGGGGCGCCAGTTATCGCGGTGCAGCTTGTCGCGCATCCACAGCAGGGCGTCGATCACCGTGTTGCCGGTGACCTCGATATGCTCGGGCGGTACGCCTTCGCGGATCAGGTTGGCGTCGGAGTCGCGGGTGGGGGTGAAGTGCAGGTCGGCGAGCACGCCGGTCAAGCGCCGGTTGGCTTCCTCGGGCCAGGGCTGCTGCAGGTTGCCGGTACGCAGGCCGGCCTCGACATGGCCGATGGGGATATGCCGGTGGAAGGCCGCCAGCGAGGCGATGAAGCTGGTGGTCGTATCGCCGTGGACCAGCACGATATCGGGCTTGACCTGCTCGTAGGCGCGGTCGAGCTTGTCCAGCAGGTCGCGGGACAGGCCGTTGAGGGTCTGGTTCTGGGTCATCACCTGCAGGTCCTGGTCGACCGTGAGGCCGAAGGCGGTAAGGACCTGTTCGAGCATTTCGCGGTGCTGGCCGGTGGAGCAGATATGCAAGTCGACCTCGGGCCAGTCGCGCAGGACGCGGGCCAGCGGGGCCATCTTGATCGCTTCGGGGCGGGTACCGAATACCATCATCACGGTGTAAGCCATCGTGTAGTTCCTCGTTCGATTCCCTGGACGAAGTTGTACGACGTGTCGCCGCTTGCCAGTCATAGATACAAGCAGTCGATCACGGGGTTGTCCAATGCGTGGCCTACGCCGGACGGTGCGCTGCAGGCGCTTGCGGAAGTGCCATGGAGGCGGGGGTCGTGTCGGCAATGTCGAGGCCGAACGCCAGGGAGGGGTGGTGCGGAAACGTTTATGCTAGCTTTTCTTGATTGAACGGTCAGTCAATAAAGTATTTCCGGCTTTTTCTTACAGCCTTCTTCTTGTAGCTTTGTAGGTCTTTTCTTCAGGGAGTAGAACATGCAAGGCAAGGCGCGCAAGGTCGTCCAGGCCATCCTGTACGAGGCCATCGCCGTGGCCTGCGTGGCGCCGGCGCTGGAGCTGGCGTTCGGTGCCGGCATGGCCCAGTCCACCGTGCTGTCGATCCTCATGTCGGGCATCGCCATGAGCTGGAACATGGCCTACAACTGGGCGTTCGAGCGCTGGGAGGCGCGCCAGCGCCAGCGCAGCCGCACCTTCCTGCGGCGCCTGCTGCATGCCCTGGGCTTCGAGGGCGGGCTGGTGCTGATCCTGCTGCCGCTGGTGGCCTACTGGCTGGACATCGGGCTGTGGGCGGCGCTGGTGACCAACCTGGCGTTGTTCATGTTCTTCTTCGTCTATGCGTTCGTGTTCCAGTGGGGGTTCGACAAGGTCTTCGATGTGCCGGTATCGGCGCAGGAAGCGGCCAAGGGGTGCTGATATCAGGGCTTTTTCCCACAAGTCACCGGGTTCCCCTCAGCCCCACGCATCGCCAATAATCTCCGTTCAACCATGCCAGACCCGCACCGATGCCGCGTCCGATCATCCTGCCGCTCGCCGAGAACTACCGCCATGGCGAGCACATCGCGCCGCACTGTCATGACCGCGCCCAGTTGATCCACGCGATCAGTGGCGTGGTTACGGTCAGTGCCCGCGAAGGCAGCTGGGTGGTCCCCCCGGGGCGTGGGGTGTGGGTGCCAGCGGCGGTCGAGCACGAGCTGCGCATGGCCGGCGTCGTGCGCATGCGTACCTTGTTCGTCGAACCCGACGCGCGCCCGGACCTGCCGCGCCAGTGCCAGGTGATCGAGATCTCGCCGCTGTTGCGCGAGCTGATCATCCGCGCCATGGACATCGCCCCCGACCATCCGGCCCAGGGCCGCGAGGCACGGATCATGCAACTGATCCTCGACGAACTGCGCGTGCTGCCGGTATTCGCCCTGCATGTGCCCAGTCCGCATTCGGCGCACCTGCAAGGCCTGTGCGAGGCCCTGCGCCAGGCACTGTCCGAGGACTGGAGCCTGGCCCGTGCCGCGTCCCACAGCGGCCTCAATCCGCGCACCCTGACCCGTGCCTTCCAGCGCGAGACCGGCCTGAGCCTGGTGCAATGGCTGCGGCGCATGCGCCTGCTGGCAAGCCTGGATGCCCTGGCGGCCGGGCAGTCGGTGCTGGCGGTGGCGCTGGACCTGGGCTATGACAGCCCCAGTGCCTTCAGCGCGATGTTCCGCCGCACCCTCGGGGTATCGCCGTCGGTCTACTTCGGCAGGGCCGTGGAGCGCTGGTAGGCCAGCCCCGGCGCCTCGTCCCAGCCGCCACCCAAGGCCGTGAACAGGTTCACCTCGGCGAGCAACTGCGCCAGGCGGTCGCTGATCAGGCCCTGCTGGGCGCTGAACAGCGAGCGCTGGGCGTCGAGGAAGGTCAGGCTGCTGTCGATACCGGTGCGGTAGCGGTTCTCGGCCAGGTCGTGGTAGCGCTGGCTGGCTTCGACCAGGTCGCGCTGGGCCTGCAACTGCTGCTGGAAGGTGCTGCGCGCCGCCAGGCCGTCGGCCACTTCCTGGAAGGCGGTCTGGATCGACTTCTCGTAGCGCGCCACCTGCATGTCCTTCTGCAACTTGGCGTAATCGAGACTGGCACGCAGGCTGCCGGCGTTGAACAGCGGCAGGTTGACCTGCGGCTGGAACAGCCAGGTGCCACTGCCGGCGTCGAACAGGTCGGCCAGCTCGCGGCTGCTGCTGCCGGCGTTGGCGGTCAGGCTGATGCTCGGGAAGAACGCTGCCCGCGCCGCGCCGATATTGGCGTTGGCGGCCTGCAACTGGTACTCGGCTTGACGGATGTCCGGGCGGCGCTGCAGCAGGTCGGCGGGCAGGCCGGCGGGGACCCTGGCAATCTGTTCGGCGGCCAGCGGCAATGCCGGCAGGTGTTCGTCGATCTGCGTGCCGACCAGGCGCTGCAACTGGTTGAGGTCCTGGGCGGCCAAGCGGGTGTAGCGCGCCACGGCGGCGCGGGTGCTGTCGACGCGGGTGGTGGCCTGGATCTGGTCGAGCGCCGACAGCGTGCCGGTGCGGCGTTGACGCTGGGTCAGGCGCAGGCTCTTCTCGTCGGCTTGCAGGGTCTGGCGCGACAGGGCCAGCAATTCCTGGTCGGCACGCCAGGTCAGGTAGGCGCCGGCGACGCTGCTGAGCAGGCTGAGCTCGGCGCCACGCCGTGCCTCGTCGGTAGCCAGGTAGCTGAGCAGCGCCTGGTCGCTGAGGCTGCGCAATCGACCGAACAGGTCCAGTTCATAGGCGCTGATGCCAACGGTGGCCGATTGCTGGGTGCTGATCATGCCTTCGCCGCCGGTGCGCCGCCGTGGCAGGTACTGGCGTGTGCCCTGGGCGTTGGCCGCGATCTTCGGCAGCAGCTCGGCGCGCTGGATGCGGTACTGGGCGCGGTAGGCCTCGGCGTTGAGCACGGCCACGCGCAGGTCGCGGTTGTTGGCCAGCGCGGTGTCGAGCAACTGGCGCAGCACCGGGTCTTGGAACACCCCGCGCCAGTCGCCGGTCAGGTCCGTGGCGGGTGGCCCGCCCCGGTAGGCGACGCCCGTGGGGTACTGCTCGGCGCTGGGCGAAGGTGGGCGCTGGTAGTCGGGGGCGAGGCTGCAACCGGTCAGAACGAGAGCAAGCAAGGGCAGGGCGATTCGCGGCATGACAGGGTCTCTGGGATCAGGTGCCGGCCATCCAGCGGGCCAGGCCATGGCGTCCGCTGACGCCGAGCTTGGCGGTGGCGCGTTTCAGGTAGGTCTCGATCGAGCTGTTCTTCACATTCAAGCGCTGGGCCATCTGCGGCACGGTGGCTCCGGTGAGCAGGCCAATGCACACTTCCTGCTCGCGGGTGGACAGGCGGATTGCCTCCTGCTCCAGGCGCTCGATGAAGACCTGGCGCAGCGAGCCGGCCTCATCCGCCTGCACGCTGCCCGGACGACGCTGGGCCGTCTGCAGGAACAGCTGGGCATGGTGCTCGACCAATGGCAGCAGGGTGTCGGACAGGCGCTTGAGCAGCGACAGTTCGGCCAGGGAGAACATCCGCTCGCTGCGCTGGCGATGGCAGCAGATGACCCAGCGCCGGTCGCCGCTGCGCGACACCAGGTTGCACTGGTGCACGGGGGCGTTTATCTGGATCAGCAAGGGGTCTTCCATGCGCATGATGCTTTGCAGCAGGGGATGGCGCAGCTGCGCTTGCGCGGGCGTCGCCTCGGGCAGGCCGGCGCTGCCCAGTACCTTGACCTGGCGGATGTTGGCCTGGTCGCTGTCAAGGGTCCACTCGCTGAGATCGAGCCGATGGATCGGCACCTGGTCGTCGATCAGCTGGAACATCTGTTCGGCGAAGGTGGCATCGCCGGTGCTGGCAACCAGTGCCCCCAATTGCAGGTACAGGTGCGGGTCGTGGCGGTGTTCGAGGCTGTCGATCAGCTTCATGTCGTCGTCTTCCTTGATCCGGTAACGCGGTGGGTCTCGCGGTCGAGTCCTCTCTGTGCTGGGGCTTGGCGCTATTGAATAGCAGGCTCCGAGCCTGCGTCTGTAGCGGAAAGCGGGGACAGGAAATGCCAATTAATCCGACAAGAAAAGTCGGTATTTCCCTGGGCTCATGCACTCTGAATTGATGGATTGTCGGACAATTGGCGCCGGAAACCGGCCAGATCGCCGGCGATTGCCCCGCCCGTTGGCAGGGGTAGGTTGGTACCGTCTGCCGACTATCGTCAATTTCCTACAAAAGATTCAGCACGCTCAGGCGGAGCGAAAAGGTACTGGCCAATGTCCGGGTTTGGGGGGCCATACAGGGCGCGGGGTGGGTGCTTGAATCCGCGGACGATCCCGTTTCAAGGAAGACCCGCCCATGCCTGTCGCCGATAGCTTCCCCCTGACCTGCGCCCAGCGCGATATCTGGCTGGACCAGATCAGCCACGGTGACTCGCCGCTCTACAACGTCGGCGGGTATCTGGAATTCGACGGCGCCGTGGACAGTGGTCTGCTGCGGCGCGCGCTGGCGCATCTGGTCGCGCTTCACGACGGGTTGCGCACGGTGCTGGTGCGCGAGGCGGGGGACGATGGCGTCGCTCGTCAGCGCTTTGTGGCCGGTTTGCAGGTGCCGCTGGACGAGCACGACCTGCGCGGGCAGGCCGAGCCGTTCGCCGCTGCGCAGCGTCTGGCCAAGACCTTGCTGCAACAGCCCTTCGCCCTTGAAACCGGACCGTTGCTGCGCATGGCATTGCTGCATGTGGATGCCGGGCGCAGCCTGCTGATGTTGCAGGCCCATCACCTGATCCTCGACGGCTGGGGCCTGGAGCAGTTGCTCCACCAGCTGGGCCAGTACTACGGTCTGCTTGAGCAGGGCCTGGCACTGCCGGACACGGCCCCGTCCTACCGAACATTCATCGAGGATGACCTGGCCTACCAGGGATCGGCCCGTCAGCAGCGCGATCTTGCCTATTGGCAAGGCCGTTACCCACAACTACCAGATGCGCTGCTGCAGCCCAAGGAACAGGGCCTGCCGCCAGGTGCCACGCCCAGCCATGCGCTGGAGCGCAGTTTCGACGGTGACCTGCTGGCGCGCATGCGGCAACTGGCCGACGAGCTGCAGGGATCGGTCGCCCATGTGCTGCTGGCGGCCTTGCACGTGTGCTGTGCCCGGGCCTGGCAGCGGGATGACTGGGTCGTCGGCCTGCCTGTGCGTAACCGTGGCAATGCGCGGGCCAAGGCGACCTTGGGCATGTTCGTCCAGGTCAATGCCTTGCGCATGGACTTCGGTCGGCATTTGAGCTTCGCCGAACTGGTGCGCGGTATCGGCGATGCCCTGCGGCGGGACCTGCGTCACCAGCGCCTGCCGCTCAGCGAGCTCAACCGGGCGCTGGGGCTATCCCGGGAGGCCCGTGGGCAATTGTTCGAGATCACCGTGTCCTACGAGGAAGAGGGCCACGACCTGCGCTATGGCAGCCTCGGCGCCCACAGCGTGAAGGTATGCAACGATCACGAGCCGACGCCGCTGTCGATCTACCTGCGCAGCAACCCGCACAATGGCAAGGCCTGGCTGCACCTGGTGCATAACCAGGCTTGGCTGGCCCCCGAAGAGGTCGAGGTGTTCACTGCGCGCCTGCTGCATGTGCTGGCCCAGGGGCTGGCGCGGCCGCAGGCGGGCATCGACGACTACGACCTGCTGTTGCCTGACGAGCAGCAGCGCCTGCGACTGTGGAATGCCACCGCCAGCGCTGCCCAAGGCCCGGCCCTGATCCATCGGCGCATCGAGGCCCAGGCCGCGCTGCGCGCCGGGGCGACGGCCGCCGTGCACAAGGGGCGCCACCTGAGTTATGCCGAGCTGAACAACCGCGCCAATCAGCTGGCCACCCAACTGCTGGCCCTGGGCGTGTTGCCGGAGCAACGGGTCGCCGTGGTCGCCCGCCGTGGCCTGGACACCCTGGTCGGCCTGCTGGCGGTGCTCAAGGCCGGCGCCGCCTATGTGCCGATCGATCCGGCGCACCCAGGCGAGCGCCTGCGCTACCTGCTCGACGATTGTGCGCCGAAGGTGGTGCTGACCCAGTCCGGCCTGCGCGAGCGTCTGCCAGCCATCGAGGTGCCGGTGATCGAGCTGGACCGCCTGCAACAGCCCGCGACGGCGTTCGCCGACCTCGAGGTGCCGGGTCTGTCGGGTTCTAGCCTGGTCTATGTGATCTACACCTCCGGCTCGACCGGTCAGCCCAAGGGCGTGATGATCGAGCACCGCATGCTCGCCAATTTGGTCGACTGGCACTGCGAAGCCTTCGATCTCCATCCTGGCAGCGCAACCTCCAGCCTGGCCGGTTTCGGCTTCGATGCCATGGCCTGGGAGATCTGGCCGGCTTTGTGCGCTGGCGCCACCCTGCACCTGGCACCGGTGGGCGAGGGCGGCGAGGACATCGACGCGCTGCTGCGCTGGTGGCGTGCCCAGCCGCTGCAGGTCAGCTTCCTGCCCACGCCGGTGGCCGAGCACGCCTTCGCCCAGGGCGAGCCACACCCCACCCTACAGACCTTGCTGGTCGGCGGCGATCGTTTGCGTCGACTGGCCCGCGAGCGAGGCTGGCGGATCATCAACAACTATGGGCCGACCGAGGCCACGGTGGTGGCCAGCGCAGGCGAGGTACGCCCGGGCCAAGTGCTGCACATTGGCGCGCCGGTGGCCAACACCCGGCTGTACGTGCTCGATGCCCAGGGCCGGCAACTGCCGATAGGTGCTGTCGGTGAGCTGTACATCGGCGGTGCGGGAGTCGCCCGCGGCTATCTGAACCGCCCCGAACTGACTGCCGAGCGCTTCCTCGACGACCCGTTCACCCTGCAGCATGGCGCCCGGATGTACCGCACGGGTGACCTGGTGCGCTGGTTGCCCGACGGTACCCTGGAGTACCTCGGGCGTAGCGACGACCAAGTGAAGATACGCGGCGTGCGGGTCGAACTGGGCGAGATCGAGAGCGCGCTGGCCAGTCATCCAGCCGTGCGCGAGGCGCTGGTGCTGCTGCGCGACGGCCAACTGGTGGCCTGGTACCTTGGCGAACAGCCGTCGACCCCGTTGCAGTTGCACGAGCACCTGCGCAGCCGCCTGCCGGCCGCCTTGCTGCCGAGCGCTTATGTGGCGATGGCGGCCTGGCCGTTGACTGCCAATGGCAAGCTTGACCGCCGCGCGTTGCCCGCGCCGGGCAACGAGGCCACGGTGCGGCGCGCCCACGAGCCGCCCCGAGGCGAGCTTGAACAGCGCCTGGCCGCGCTGTGGGCCGAGTTGCTGGAGGTGGAGCAGGTCGGACGGCACGATCATTTCTTCGAACTGGGCGGTCATTCGCTGCTGGCGGTGCGCCTGATCGAGCGCATGCGTCAGGCGGGGTTGCAGGTCGATGCCCGGGTCCTGTTCGGTCAGCCGACCTTGGCGAGCCTGGCCGCGTCGCTTGACGGCGCCCCCGTACAGTCGGTGGCGGCCAATCGCGTGGCTCCGGGCTGCCAGCGGATCACCCCAGAAATGCTGGCCCTGACCCACCTCGACCAGGCCTGCATCGACCGCATCGTCGACAGGGTGCCGGGCGGGGCGGCCAATGTGCAGGAAATCTACCCGCTGGCACCGCTGCAGGAGGGGCTGCTGTATCACCACCTCACCGAAGACCGTGACACGTACCAGCAACAGGCGCTGTTCGCCTTCGCCAGCCAGGCTGCGCTGGAGGCGTTCAACCGCGCCTTGGCCGGGGTCATCGAGCGTCACGACATCCTGCGTACCAGCCTGGCTTGGGAGGGCTTGGCGCAGCCGCAGCAAGTGGTGTGGCGCCAGGCCTGGTTGCCGCTGAGGGTGCTTGCGTCCGGTCCGGGCGACGCGGCCACCCGGCTGCGCGAAGAGGGACTGCGGCTGGACCTGCGCCAGGCGCCGATGATGGCTCTGGCCTGCATCGAGGACAGCGCGCGGCAGCGCTGGCTGGGGCTGCTGCACTTCCACCATCTGGTCAACGACGCCGTATCGGTGCAGGTGCTGCTGGCCGAACTGGCGGTGCTGATGGCGAACGAAGGGCATGCATTGCCCAGGCCGGTGCCCTACCGCAACTACGTTGCCATGAGCCGCGACGAGGCTCGGCAGGCGGGCCATGAAGTGTTCCTGCGCGAAGCACTGGCCGGGGTGGAGGCGCCGCCGAGGCTGGCCGGCATGGGCGAGGGGATCCAGACCCGTGTCGAGACCTGCGTCCTGACCGTTCCTGAGGACCTGGCCCTGGCCCTGCGCCAGCGCGTGCGCCAATACGACGTCGGCCTCGGCAGCCTGATGCACCTGGCCTGGGCCCAGGTGCTGGGGGCCTTGGGTGGTCGCGACGAGGTGGTGTTCGGCACCGTGCTGTTGGGGCGGGTGATGGCGGGCGAGGGCGCCGACCGGGCACTGGGCATGTTCATCAACAGCCTGCCGCTGCGGGTGTCGCTGGCTGGTCGCGACGTAGGCCAGGCGCTGGTCGGAATCCACGGCCAACTGGCGGCGCTGCTCGGGCACGAGGATGCGCCGCTGGTGCTGGCCCAGCGCTGCAGTGGCCTGCCCGCCGGCGTGGCACTGTTCGACAGCCTGCTCAACTACCGGCATGGCGCCGCGCACGACGCCGTAGCGTTGCCCGGGGTGACCCTGCTCGATGCCAGCGAGGTGCACAGTCACGCCCTGGTGTTGACCGTGGACGAGCAGGGCGACAGCCTGCGCCTGAGTGTGCGGGCACCTTGCGAGTTGGGTGCCGGGCGGGTGCTAGGGTTCGTTTCCTGCGCCCTGCAGGCGCTGGCTGGCGCCCTGCTCAGCGAAGCCCCGGTGGCGCTCGAGGCGCTACCGACCCTGCCGGAGACGGAGCGTGTGTATCTGCTGGAAACCCTCAACAGCACCGAGGTTGCGCTGGATCCCGCGTATCCGCACCTGCCGGCGCTGTTCGCCGCTCAGGTGCGACGCACGCCGGATGCCGTGGCGCTGCAGAGTGAAGACGCACAGCTCACCTACCGCGAGCTCGACGCCCAGGCCAATCGCCTGGCCCATCACTTGATCGGCCTTGGCGTGCGGCCCGACAGCCGGGTAGCGGTGTGCCTGGAGCGCGGCGCCTCGCTGATCGTCGGCCTGCTCGGCGTGCTCAAGGCCGGTGGCGCCTATGTTCCGCTGGACCCCGGCTACCCCGACGAACGCCTGCACTACATGCTGGCCGACAGCGCGCCCCTGGCACTGCTGCTGCACGGAGCCACCCGTGGCCTGTTCGAGGGCCAGTCGACACCGCTGGTGGATCTGGATCACGGTGACTGGCAGGTGCACGGCGACCATGCGCCGGAGCTGCCGGAACTGGGTGGCGGGCACCTGGCCTATGTCATGTACACCTCGGGCTCGACTGGCACGCCGAAAGGGGTGATGGTCGAGCACCGCGGGCTGTGCAACCTGATGCGCTGGGGCAGCGACCTGTGCCCGCCGCAGGCCGGCGACGCGCTGCTGCAGCGGGCGCCGTTCAGCTTCGACGGTTCGGTGTGGGAGTTGTTCTGGCCACTGTGCGCGGGCTTGCGCCTGGTGCTGGCGCGCCCCGACGGTCACCGCGATCCGGCTTACCTGGTGCAGCTTGTCCAGTCGCGCAGGGTGACCACCGTCAAGTTCGTTCCGGCCCTGCTGCAAGCGTTTCTCGACACCCCGGGCGTGGAGCGTTGCAGCAGCCTGCGCGATGTCTTCTGTGGTGGCGGCGAGCTGACTCTGGCGCTGGCACAACAGGTGCGCCAGGCCTTGCCCCAGGTACGCCTGCACAATGTCTATGGTCCCACCGAAGCTACCGTGGACAGCACCGCCTGGACCCTGGAGCCGCAGCAGCCGTTGCCCGTCGCCGCCCCGCCGATCGGGTGGGCGATCGGCAACACGCGGCTGTACGTGCTCGATGCCCATGACCGTCCGGTGCCTGTGGGTTGTGCCGGCGAACTGCACATCGGCGGCATCGGTGTGGCCCGCGGCTACCTGGGCTTGCCGGCGTTGCAGGCCGAGCGCTTCATCGCCAGTCCGTTCGTGGCCGGCGACCGCCTGTACCGAACCGGCGACCTGGTGCGCTATCGCGCCGATGGTGCGCTGGAGTTCCTCGGTCGCAACGACTTCCAGGTCAAGCTCAACGGCCTGCGCATCGAGCCGGGCGAGATCGAGGCGCTGCTGACGGCTCATCCGGACCTTGGCCAGGCGGTGGTGCTGGTGCGCGAGGAGCGCCTGGTGGCTTATGCCAGCTGTCGCGACGGCCATGGCGCGCCGACGCTGGAAACGCTGCGCGCCTACCTGCTGGCGCGACTGCCGGCCTACATGGTGCCCTCGGCCTATGTGCTGCTGGCCGAGTTGCCGCTGAGCCCCAATGGCAAGGTCGATCGCCGCGCCTTGCCGGCGCCGGGCGTGGAGGCGGTGATCAGTCGGGCCTACGAGGCGCCCCGTGACGAGCTGGAGCATACGCTGGCGCAGATCTGGACCGAAGTGCTGAAGATCGAGCAGGTCGGCCGCGACGACAACTTCTTCGAGCTGGGTGGGCACTCGCTGTTGGCGGTCAGCCTGGTGGCGCGCATGCGCCAGGCCGGGCTGCATGCCGATGCGCGCCTGTTGTTCAGTCAGCCGACCCTGGCGGGCCTGGCGGCCAACACCCGCCGCGGGCAGGAACAGGTGGCGATTGCGCAGACCACGATTCCGGCGCTCAAGGGCAGGCGGCGGATCTGACCGGTAGGGGCAGCTACTTCGGCGAAATGCGATAGACGCAGCGCCGATCCCCTGAAATCAGGTGTTCGCAACGCTCCACCAGTCCCTGCTCGCCGATCGCCGCCTGGAACACCTGCAGCTCGCTGCGGCAGAACCCCTGGCAGCGGGTGGCGGCGATGCAGATCGGGCAGTGGTTCTCGACGATCAGCCAGTCGTTGCCGTCGGCCTGCATTTCGGCCATGTAGCCGGCGCGCTCGCGCAACTGCACGAGGATGCGCACCTTGTCCTCCAGGCTCTGGCCATCGGCGCAGGCCTGCTGGTACTCACGGCTGTTGCTGTCTTCCATGCGGCTGATCAGGCGGTCGACCCCGTCGCTGCCGAACACCTGCTCGACGCTCTCGATCAGTTGCAGGGTCAGCACGCTGTGGGAGTCGGGGAAGCGGCGCTGGGCCGTGGCGGTCAGTGCCCATTTTTGCGAAGGGCGCCCGGCGCCCTTGGCCGGCACGCTGATGCCGCTGACCAGGTCGGCCGCCTGCAGTTTTTGCACCTGCTGGCGGGTGGCTTCGAAGGTGATGGCGAGCAGTTGGGCCAGGTCGGCGGTCTTGAGCGGCCCGCGGGTCTTGAGCAGGAACAGGATGCGGTCGGCGGTGCAGTTGGTATCAACGGTGGTCGAGGTCATGGAGCGCTGGAAACCGGGCGTGAATGAACGGATCGGGCACTCTCCTGGGCCATCCTTTGCGCAGGCAAGTGGGCGAAGGATAGCCCGGATTCGCGGTGATTTGTGCAAGAAGAGCGATTATCGATAAGAAAATTTATATGCGATAAAAATATAAAAGGTATTAGTTGTATTTTATGAGTCCGCGTCTAAGCTGACTTGCGGAGCCTGTGCTTGCCGGTCCCAGGGAGGGTGCGTGCAAGTTCATCGACACCTTGCTGGCAAATGCCGGGCATGGGCTCACCCACAATAACTCGACAGGGACGTGAGTGCATGAATGCCCAGAAACCCGTGACCATCTATGAACACGCCGACGAGCTGAACAGCCTGCAAGGCGTGGTCGACCTGGTGAAGCTCTCTGACCAGTACCGCCAGTCCGCCATCCTGCATTCGGCGCTGGCCCAGCGTGTGTTCGACCACACCCGCCAGCCGGTCAGCGCCCAGGCCCTGAGCGATGCGCTGGGTTGGGTGCCGAACAAGGGCCGCATCTTCCTCAACGCGCTGGTGGCCATGGGCCTGTTGAAGCGCACCGCCCAAGGTTTCGAGAACCTGCCGCTGAGCCAGCGTTTCCTGGTCAGCGACAGCGCCGAGTTCATCGGTCCGATCATCGACCACCAGCGCCTGCAGTGGCACAACTGGCCGCGCCTGGATGAAGTGCTGCGCAGCCGCTCCTCGCTGGATTTCCAGCAGGAAAACCGCTTCAAGCACGACCTGGCGGCCCGCGACGCCTTCAACGATGCCATGGTCCGCTTCAGCCAGCCCATGGTCGATGTGCTGCGTGACCTGCCGCTGTTCGACAAGGCCCGCCGGGTGATCGACCTGGCCGGTGGCCACGGCACCTACCTGGCCGAGATCGCCAGCCGAAATCCGCAGGTCAAGGGCGAGGTCTGGGACCTGGAGCCGACCCGCGAGGCCGCTGCGGCCACCTTCGCCAAGTACCGCCTCGACGACCGCCTGGGCTTCCATGCCCGCAACCTGCTGGACCTGGCGCAGTACCAGGGCGAGCGGGCCGACGTGGTGATGCTCAACGACTGCCTGCACTATTTCACCCGCGAGCAGGTGCGCACCCTGATCGCCGGCGCCGCCGGCATGGTCGAGGGCGACGGCGCGCTGCTGGTGCTGAGCATGGCCCTGGAGGATGACGAGATCCACCCGGTGCTGTCGGCCGACTTCTCCCTGCACATGATGCTCAACACGGTCAACGGCGAGCTGCACCCGACCCGCTACCTGATCGACAGCATGGCGTCGGCGGGGTTGAGCGTGGAGCAGGAGCCGATCGGCCGCTACACCCTGCTGATCGGACGGAGGGCTGCCTGATGCTGCGCTTGTTGGCATTGCATGCCGCGCCGCTTGGCGACGCGGCGGCCCAGGCCCTGGACAGCTTGGGCAGCGCGGCGGCGGCGGCAGGTTTCAGCCTGCAGGTCAGCCAGAATCCGGCCGGCCAGGGACCGGTGGACGCAGTCTGCCTGCTGCTCGACAGCGCCACGCCACCGGTTGCGTTGAACACGTTGCTCAATGAGGCCAGCGGGCTGTGCCGCAACACCGCGCTGGTGCTGGTCCGCGTGCAGGGTGCACTGGCACAGTTGCCGCCTGCCAGCGGCGTGATCGCCCAGTGGCAGCAGGCGAGCCAGGGCTTTCTCTATCCGTACTCGCTGGATATCGGCGCCGGGCAGGCGCCGGAACTGGCGATCAAGGACTGGCTCGCGGGCTTCGCCAAGTTCGCGGCCGCGACCAAGTTGTGGCGTTCGCTCGACGGCCTGGGCCTGGACGAAGCGGCGCGGGCCGCGCAGCGCCCCGAGCTGAACCACATCAATATCCTCACCCGCGACCTGGAAGCCTCCAAGGCGTTCTACAGCGACATCCTCGGCGCCAATTACTGCTACAACCTCGGCCCGCGCAAGGCTGTGATGGAGCTCAACGGCTTCGACTTCTTCATCGAACAGAGCGAGTCGTTCAGCTACCCGACCGGCTACCACATCGGTGTGCGTGCGCTGCCTGGGGATGTGCGGCGCATCGCCGAGCAGGTCACCGCTGCCGGCACCATCAAGCTGGTCAAGGGCAACGGCCCGGCGCCGGGCTACCACCATGGGCCGGACAACGTGCGCAGCGCCGTCTACTTCGAGGACCCGGATGGCCTGGTGATCGAGGTCTACAGCGCCGAAGTGGAGATGATCGAAAGCAACCCTCGGTTGCTCCTCGACCGCCTCTGACCCCACGTCGTCACAGGCCTGTCGCTCGGCGGGCCTGTGCCTAGGCAGGTATTTGCATGAACAGCTACAAACAGTGGCATTGGCCACGGCTGCCCAGCCCATTGCCCAAGGATGTCAGCGACCGGGCGTTGATGGGCTACCCAGCACACTACCAGGAGCATCCGTTGCAGGCGCAGGTCGCCACGGCGCTCGACGATCTGCTCCAGGCGCCGCTGGACGTCTTGCTGACGTTGCTCGAGCAGCCGCGCCAGCCGTTGGCCCGGCGTATTGCCGCCGGCGAGGTGCTGGCATTGCGCGGCGACCCGCGCATCGACACCTTCGACCCGCAGATGATCGATATCCCGGCGGCGCGGGTGCACATCGGCCTCGACCCGCGCGCGGTCGAACAGGTGATGGACCAGTTCGACGGGCTCGGTCTGGACCGCAGCTGGATCGACAAGGAGACCCCGCGTCACGCCGTGGAACTGGCGGCGTTCCGTATCGCCCGCTTCCCGGTGACGCACCAGGAGTACCGCCAGTTCCTGCTCGACAGCGGGCATGCCGGCATTCCCGACGGCTGGGCGTTCGGCCGTTATCCGCGGCACCACGCCAACCACCCGGTGTACAGCGTCTCGGCCAGTGACGCCGACGCTTACGCCCAGTGGCTCAGCGAGCGCACCGGCCGACGCTTTGCCCTGCCCAGCGAGGCGCAGTGGGAGTATGCCGCCGCCGGCCCCGAAGGACGTCAGTTCCCCTGGGGCGACGCCTACCAGGTCGAGCACGCCAACACCGCCGAGCTGGGCTACCTGGACAGCACGCCGGTCGGCGTGTTCTGCGACGCAGCCTCGCCCTTCGGGGTGCTGGACATGGCCGGCAACGTCGAGGAGTACGTGGCCGAGGACTACCGGCCATACCCCGGCGGCCCGCAGATCGAGGACGACCTGGTGCTCGATGTCGGCACCCACCGTGTGGCCCGCGGTGGCAGCTTTACCCGTTTCCGCGACCTGGCGCGCACCGCGCGCCGCCACGGGCGTTACCCGCGATCGATCTACGTCATGGGTTTTCGCCTGGTTGAAAACCACAACTGAGCTGTTCCGTCTTCCGTGCAAGAGGTCTGATTCCATGAACAAGGATGTTTCGCTTCACACCATCGTGCCGATTTCCATCCTCGGCGGCGATGTCGATGCCCATTTCTTCGGCTTCCACGGCTTCGAGCGTGACCAGGAGCATTTCGCCGTCGGCATCGGCCGCGAGCAGTGCGACGTGCCGTTGGTGCGGGTGCACTCCGAGTGCATCACCGGCGATGTGTTCGGCTCGCAGCGCTGCGATTGCGGCCCGCAGCTGCAGGAGGCGTTGCGCACCCTCAAGGAGGTGGGCGGCTACCTGATCTACCTGCGCCAGGAAGGGCGTGGCATCGGCCTGTACTCCAAGTTCGAGGCCTACCTGCTGCAGGACAAGGGCCTGGACACCTATGAAGCCAACCTGCGCCTGAACCACCTGGCCGACTCGCGCTCGTTCGATCCGGCCGTGCAGATCCTGCGGGCCCTGGGCGTGCACCAGTGCCGGTTGCTGACCAACAACCCGGAGAAGGTCGCCCAGCTGCGCGCCGGTGGCATCGATGTGATCGAACAGGTGCCCACCGGGGTGTTCCTTACCAATCACAACCGCAACTACCTGCAGGCGAAGGCCGTCAAGTCCAGCCATTCGATCAAGCTCTGACTCCAGCGAAAAAGGATCTTTCGATGAAACACATTGGCCCTATCAGCGGTATCGCCGCCCATGCCGCGCGCTTCGTCGCCACCGCCGGCTACGACAACCAGGTGATCTTGTGGAACGCCGCCACCGGCGAGCCGATCCACCGTGTGCACCACGACCACCTGGCCAACCAGTGCGCCTTCAGCAGTGACGGCAAGCACCTGGTCAGCGCCAGCAGCGACTACACCGCGCGCATCTGGGAAGTGCCGAGCATGCGCCTGAAAGCCGTACTGCAGGGGCACAACGACGATGTCGAGATGGCGGTGTTCTCGCCAGACAGCCAGCGCGTGGCGACCTGTTCGCGTGACCATGTGCTGCGCATCTTCGACCTCGACGGCGTGCTGTTGCAGGCGTTTCATGGCCACCAGGCCGACGTCATCTCGGTGGTCTGGTCGCCGGACGGCCAGCGCCTGATCTCCAGCAGTGACGACGGTACCGTGCGCCAGTGGGACACCCGCAGCGGCCAGCAATGCGACGAGGTGGACATCGGCGGCGTGGAGACCGACACCATCGCCATCACCCGCGAAGGCGTGGTGTTCGCCGGGGACGACGAGGGGCGCATCTCGATCATCGCCCAGGGCCAGGTGCAGACCGTGCCGGCCCACGCCGCCGGGATCAAGCGCATCGTCTGGAACGACGACAAGCGCCTGCTGGTGAGCCTGAGCTATGATCGTTCGGCGATCCTCTGGACCTTCGACGCCGCGCGCAACCTGGTCAAGCGCCGCAGTACCGCGCTGCCGAGCATCGTCTGGCCGCGCAGCTGCGCTTTTGTCGGCGACGAACAACTGGTGTTCGCCACCTTCGGCTCGCGCTACGCCACCTGGAACTACGAGAAGGACCAGTGGCAGGTGTCGGGCATCGAGCCGGCGGTAAGCATCAACGCCGTGGTGCGCAGCGAAGAGCGCCAGTACAGCATTGGCGATGCTGGCATTCTGCACCGTGACGACCAGCCGGTGACCAGTGTCGGCAGCCTGTGCAACTTCCTCCTGCCGTTCGGCCCGCTGCTGTTGACCGGCGGCCAGATGGGCCAGGTGTTCGATGGCCTGTCCGGGCGCATGCTGTACCAGCACCGTTCGCCACTCAACTGCGGCGCCACCTTCGTCAGGAATGGCGAAGACCTGGCGTTGATCGGCACCTATACCGGCGAAGGCCTGGTGTTCGGCCATGATGGCCAGGGCGGGCTGCGCCTGGTGGCGTCGATCCCCATGCATGACAACGCGATCAAGGGCGTGGCCGCCGACCAGCGCCACCTGTTCAGCGTCTGCGCCTCGGCCGATGCCGCGCTGCACAGCATCGAGGATTTCAGCAGCGTGCGGCATATCGAGGGGGCGCATACGCGTATTTCCAATGGTTGCTGCCCGATCACCGGCGGTTTCGCCAGCATCGGTCGCGACCTCAAGCTGCGCCTGTGGCTGGAGACCGGCGACGAGGTGTTCGACTCGCCGCACCAGCACTCGATCAAGTGCATCGCCGCCTCCGCTGATGGCCGGGTGATCGCCACCGCGGCCTACAACGGTACCGTGGCGCTGTTCGACCTGGTCTCGCGGCGCTGGCTGCCCATGCAGCGGCCGACCGCCAGCGGCATTTCCTGCCTGACCCACGACGCCGTCAGCGGCGCCTTCCTGGCCAGTTCCTATGACGGGCGCATCTACGGCATCGACGCCCGCCTGGCGTCCTGAAGGAGCAGCACATGAGCAAGCAAGCAAGTGACTTCATGGCCCAGGGCGATTACCGCAAGGCCCTCGATACTTCGTTCGTGCACCGCTACAGCCATGGCGAGGACGAGTGGTCGTGGGACATCGGCATGATCCAGGCGGCCCAGGCTTTCCTCGAGCGTCTCGACCCCCGTGCTGATCAGCATGTACTGGACATCGGCGTGGGCCGTGGCCGTGACGCCTCCACCTTCATCCTCGCCGGGCATCGGGTCACCGGCCTGGATATCGTCGAGAACTCCAGCTGGCCGTTGCTGCGCAAACGCTGGGGCGATCGCCTGGACCTGGTGAACAAGGCCATGCAGGACTGGCAGCCGGCGCCGGGCACGGTGTTCGACGCGGCCCTGGACAATGGCTGCTTCCACCACCAGCATCCGGACGAGTGGGGCGCGTACCTGGCCCATGTGCGCCGCCTGCTGCGCCCCGGCGCGCTGGTGGGGCTGAACGTGTTCGGGGTCGACGCGGCCCATCCGCAGCCGGGCTGGCGCGAGATGGACAACCAGCGCCAGGGCTACTTCTTCACCGACGATGGTATCCGCCAGACCCTTGAGGCCCATGGCTTCACCTGGGAGGGGCTGGAGGTGATCGAGCGCCAGCATGGCGAAGCCCGCTACCTGTTGGCGCTGGTGCGCACGTGAGTGCGATCGACCGCCATTACCTGGACATGGCCCTGGCGCTCGCCAGCCAGGGCCTGTACAGCACCATGCCCAACCCGCGGGTCGGTTGCGTGATCGTCAACGCCGGTCAGGTGGTAGGGCGCGGCTGGCATCAGCGCGCCGGCCAGGCCCACGCCGAAGTGCACGCCCTGCGCGAGGCGGGCACGGCTGCGCGCGGGGCGACCGCCTATGTGACCCTGGAACCCTGCGGCCACCAGGGTCGCACGCCGCCGTGCGCCGATGCCCTGGTGGCGGCAGGGGTAAGCCGGGTGGTCACGGCCAGCGGCGACGTCTCGCAGAGCATCGGCGCGGATCGCCTGCGCGAAGCCGGTATCGCGGTCGAGGCCTTGCCTTGCCCGCGGGCGCGTGCGCTCAATCGCGGATTCTTCTCGCGCATCGAGCGCCAGCGCCCGTGGGTGCGGGTGTTGCGTCCGGCGGCGCTGGAGATCGGCACGCTGGGCGAGGGTGTGATGCTCAGCCATTGCGACGAGCAGACGCCCCTGGCGCATTGGCGGGGCAGGGCCTCGGCGCTGCTGACCACTTGTGACTGGGTGAAGGCCTGCGACACCTCGCTGGTGGCGCAGGTTGCCGGGCAACGCGCCGAGCCGGTGGTGCCCTTGCGGGTATTGATCGACCAGGGGCTGGACTGCCCGGCTTCGGCCAAGGTGCTCGACGGGCGTGCGCCGACGCTGGTGTTGCATGGGGCGCAGGCGAGGCGGGACGGTCGGTATGCACGGGCCCGTTGCCAGGTGCTGGAGGATCTGGGTGCCTTGCGGGTACTACAGACGTTGCATGAGCTCGACTGCAACGAAGTCCAGGTCGAGGCTGAGCCGGCCTGGTGCGAGGCCTTGGCGCGCCAGGGGCTGGTGGATGAGTGGTTGGTGCAGGTCTAGCGGTCTGTGCTCTCCCTGAGCGGCCTTGCCGAGGCGTCGGACCGGTCGGAAAGGGGCGCGAAGCGGCCCCAGGATTTTGCGTTAGTGCAAAGATTGCCGGGGCTGCTGCGCAGCCCTTTCCGACCGGTCCGACGCCTCGGCAAGGCCGCTCCTACAGGGGAAGTGCGTAAGCCTCGATCATTTCAGCGACTGCAGATCAACCCGACCTGCAGGCTGTTCTGTTCGAACAGGTCCCAATACCCCGGCGGATGCGCCTTCTTGCGGATCCCGCTGATCAGCGGGGCAATCCAGCGCACATTGCGCAGGCCGACATCGTGGGCGGCCTGCTCGTAGACTGCCTTGTCCCAGCGGTAATAGGTGAAGTCCGCAGGCGGTGAGCTCATGAATTGCCCCTGGCAGCGCAGGCCGCCTTCCATCGGCTGCTCGTCCAGCACACGGATGCCGTATTCGGTGAAATTGCCCAAGGCCAGGTCGAAGGCGGGGTTCGCCGTGTAGGCGATCAGTTGTCCGTTCGGCTTGAGGTTGAGCGCGACGCTCTCGAACATGCGCCGCAGCTCGTCGACGCTGCCGGCGTAGTTGAACAGCCAGGCGGCGGTAACCTTGTCGAACTGGCCGATGCGGCCCATCTGCGCCACGTCGCGCACTTCGTAGGCGATGCCGTCGTTGGCCTGGCGCGCCTGGTAGATCATGCTCGGCGAGATGTCCACGCCGTGCACCCGAGCCGCGCCCCAGTCCTTCAGGCGGCGGCTGAAGAAGCCATGCCCGCAGGCCAGGTCGAGAATCTCGTCGCCGGTTACGTCGCCGGCCATGTAGCGAAACGTGTCGACCTCGACCCCGCGCTGGCTGGCGTGGCTGGTGAAGTCTTCGAACTGCTCGCTGATCCGCTCGTAGACTTCCTTGGATTCCTTCATGGGCACTCCTTGCTTTCAGAGGTGAGGCGCAGCGCCAACGGCAGGGCCAGCAGCGGTGCGCAGGCGAACACGGCGAACAGCCACAGCGCCGCCTGGCGCGCGCCTTGCTCGCCGCCGGGCTCCACCAGCCCGGCACCATTGGCGACCAGCCCGGCCAGGGCCGCAGCCAGGGCGGTGGCGTAAAGTTGCACGGTGGTGATCGAGGCCGAGGCGAGGTTTTCCTCGCCGGGGCGCGCTGCCTGCAGCACCCGGGTGAGCAGGTGCGGCCAGCCCAGGCCGATCCCCAGGCCCACGCCGGCCAGGGCCAGGGCGAACAAGGCCAGGCCCGGCGCGCTGGCGATCCAGGCCGGGGCGGGGGTCAGCAGGGCCAGGGCCAGCAGCGCCCCCGCGACCACCAGCGGCCCACAGCGGATCTGCCAGGCGCCGCCTTCACGGTCACGGCCGGCGCTGGCCAGGGCGCCGACCGTCCAGCCTGCGGCCATCACGGCGGTCAGGTAGCCGGCGGCGAGGGGGCCGAAACCATGGATGCGCTGGAGGAAGTAGGGCACATAGATTTCAGTGGTGATGGCTGCTACCAGCAGGCACATCATGGCGAACAGTGCGCCCATCGGTTGCCTGAGGCTGTAAGCGCCCGTGGGCAGCAGGTGGTGGCGCGCCCTGGGATCGAGGCGGGCGATCAGCGCGGCGATGGCCAGGCCGGCGACGATGCCGGCCAGGTTGATCCACAGACTGTCGGCCAGGCTGGCCGCACAGATCGCCAGCACCGAGGCCACCAGGCAGGCTATCAGCCCGTAGGCCGGGCGCGCGCCATTGTCGTCCAGCGCCTGGCGCGCCGGCAGGCGCAGGCAGACGATCAGCGCCAGGGCGCCAGCCACCGGCAACAGCGACCAGAATGCCCAGCGCCAGTGCCCGCCCTCGGCGAACAGCCCGCCCACGGCCGGGCCGCACAGCGTGGCCACGCCCCACATCGCCGAGACAAGGGCCATGGCGCGAGGCCACAGGCGGCTGTCGAACACCAGATGGATCAGCGCATAGCTCAAGGCGAACAGGATGCCGCCTCCCAGGCCCTGCACGCTACGCCCGAGCAGCAGCACCGGCATGCTCCCGGCCTGGGCGCAGAGCATTGAGCCAAGGGTGAACACCAGCAGTGCCAGCAGGTAGGCGACCCGCGGTCCGCCACGGGCCAGCAGGCGGGTGGAGAGGGTGGAGCCGATGATCGAGGCGACCACGAACAGGGTAGTGTTCCAGGCATAGAAGGCCAGCCCGCCGATCTCTTCGATCACCGTCGGTAGCAAGGTAGTGACGATGTAGACATTGATGGCGTGCAGGGCGACACCGCCAGCCAGGGCGATCGAGCGCAGCGCGTTGCCGCCGCTGAGCAGTTCGCTCCAACGGGCCGGCGGCTGTTCGGGGATGGCGGTCATGTACGCTCCTTGCGTGGTCCTGCGCTGGGATTCTAGGAGCCGGAAAATCATTATTCAAGGTATTGCTTGTGTAATTTGCTCGCGGTGGATTTGTTAGGATCGTGCTCTTTTGTCTTGCCTCAGGAGCGACATCCATGATCATCAGCACCACCAGCCAGCTCGACGGTCGCCCGATTGCCGAATACCTCGGCGTGGTCAGCGCCGAATCGGTGCAGGGGATCAACTTCGTGCGCGATTTCTTCGCGCGCTTTCGCGACGTCTTCGGCGGCCGCTCGCAGACCCTGGAGGGCGCGCTGAAGCTGGCCCGTGAGCAGGCCACCGAGGAACTCATGGCGAGGGCACGGCAGTTGCAAGCCGATGCGTTGGTGGGCGTGGACTTCGAGATCAGCATGCCGTCGGTACAGGGTGGCATGGTCGTGGTGTTCGCCACCGGCACGGCGGTACGTCTGAAGTAAGGCCAGTTGCCATTGGTCGGGCCAGGAGATTTTGCCCGGCTGGTCTGCAAATGACCGGCTAGTCTCACTTCAACGGACCGTCGCTTCACTAGGCAGGTGTATTGCCTGCCGGCACGGTTGCCATTGGAGGGAGACAGGGCATGAGCGAATCCTATTTCGAAGACCTGAACGATGCGTTTCCGATCAACAGCCAGGTACGCTGCGGCCAGGCGGCTGTTCGCCTGGGCTTTTCCAACATGACCCTGGACGAGTCGGAGCAACTGCAACCGGCGCACCTGCAACGGGCCAAGAAGGGGCGTTTCACCCCGCGTGTCCCGTCGAAGAAGTGAACCTGCGTTGACCTCATAAGCCCGCTCTCACAAGCAGGAGCGGGCTTGCCCCGCATCACGTTTGATCAATCAACACGAAACCGCCCGACGGCACGCCTTTCCCGCCATTTCTTGACCCCGCTCATGGTATCGGTGCGTCCCCCTCGCCGACGGCCCGAGGCTGTGCTTTTCTTGCGCGGGATTTCAGACACGGAGTATCGACTTCAATGCGAATCAGGGAAGAGACCTACTGGCAGTGGGCCGATGCGCAGCTGCACAGTCGCTGTCACGACGAGGAACTCAGCGACGGCACCAGCTTCGATGTGCAGGTGCGCCTATCCAGGGTCGGTGCCACACAGTTGTTTCTCGGACTGTATGCGCGCAGCGGCGAGGCCTTGCTCGAGGAGTACTACCCCTCGCGGCCGGGCGAAACCATGACCCGTGCGCTGGTCTGGGGCGTGGATCGCGCCCGCGCCCTGGCAACCGGCGCTTTGCCATTGCCGGAGCAGGTGTCACGTCGGCGCCTCGCCTAGCAGCAATGAAAAAGCCCGGCCTTTTCAGGCCGGGCTCAAGAAACGGTGTGCTGCGCCGGTTCAGTTCAGCGCGTCGATCACCTTGATTGCCTGCCGTTCGCGGGCGGCGGGCCATTCTTGTTGCAGGGTCTGCAGTACGCGACCGACGAAGGTGGTGTCGGCGGCGGCCTTCCTGCCGACGTAGCCCTGGCCACGGCGGTAGACCTTGAAGCGGGCGCGCATGCTGGGCATGTGTGATTCGAATTCGGCTTCGACCGTGTTCGGCGGCAGGCGGTCCAGGCGGACCTCACCGGACTGGCTGACCCACAGCAGGTGGTCGTCGAGGCTGTCCTTGCGCGCGGCGAACAGACGGGCCAATTGGTCGATGGTTGGATTGTTGTTCAAGTTCATCATAAAGCCCCCATTACTCTCATTCGTCGGTGAAGTTCGGCTGAAGTTCACATTCGGCGCCACACCATGTAGCGCGCTAACCAAGGCTGCTACAGCAGCTTCGCAACAGGGGCTTTCTCACGCTGCCTTCTGGGCAGTTTCCCTCTCCACGGACGGCCTGCGTTACCGCGCAGGCCGTCTGGAACACCCTTGCCACCGCTCCCGATCGGGGAGACGGCTTCATCATGCACAAGGCGCGGGAAGGGCGTCAACAGGTTTGTAGTGATTATTTTTAGTCACTACATCTTGTCGGACAATCCTCCCGGTTCTGTCACGCCAGTCCGTTGTCGCCGTGCTCGAGGTAGCCGGGGCGTTGCCGCAGGCGCTCATGATAGGCCTCCAGTGCCGGCAACTGCGGGTGCTCCAGCGGCGTGCGCCGCCAGCGGTTGAGGGACAGGCCGATGGCCACGTCGGCGAGGCTGAAGGCGTCGCCGGCGACATAGGCGCCGGTGGCCTGCAGGCGCGCTTCGAGCAGGCGCATCCTGGCCGTCCACTGGGCGCTGCTGGCGGCCAGCAGCGCAGGGTCCTGATGCGCCGGCGATTGACGCACCAGCGACATGAACGGGTAGCGCCAGGCGTCGTTGAGGTCGGTGGCCTGCCAGTCGAGCCACTGGTCTACCGCGGCGCGGGCGCGCGGGGCGCCGGGGTAGAGCGCCTCGCCGCCGTACTGGTTGACCAGGTAGCGCAGGATGGTATTGGACTCCCACAGCACGAAGTCGCCATCGACGATCACCGGCACCATGGCGTTGGGGTTCAGCGCCAGGAACTCGGGGGTGTCGGTGGCACGAAAGCCACTGCCCCAGTCTTCGCGCTGGAACGGCAGGTTCAGTTCGGCGCAGGTCCACAGTACCTTGCGCACGTTGATCGACGAGGCCTTGCCCAGGATCTTCAGCATGTCACGGCTCCAGGCTGGAAAGGATCCGTTGCGCGGCGCGCACGCGTTCTTCGTTGGGGTAGTTGCGGTTGGCCAGCAGCACGATGCCCATCTGCCTGGACGGCACGAACGCCACGTAGGCACCGAAGCCGCCGGTGGCGCCGGTCTTGTTGTACCAGGCGCCAGGGTCGGCGGGCAGCGCCGGGGTCAGCGCCTGGATCGGGTTTTCTCCGCGGATGATTTTGGCGCCGTTGTATTCCAACAAGGTGTCGAGGCTGACCGGGTAGGGGTAGCGCTCCCAGCCCAGGCCCTGGATCATCGCGCCGACCTGGAAGTAACCGGACTGGGTGATGGCGATGGCCTTGCGCATGGCGGGGTCAAGCGTGTCCGGCTGAAGTTGCAGTTGCACATAGTGCAGCATGTCGCTGGCGCTGGTCTTGATGCCGTAGGCCTGCTCGGCGTAGGGGCCCGGGTTGACCCGCACCGGCTGGTCCTTGGCGTCGTAGCCTTGCGCGTAGAGCCCGCGGGCGCTGGCCGGAACCTCCAGGTAAGTGTGCTTGAGCCCCAGGCGGGGCAGCACCTGCTGGGTCATCAGTTCGGCGAACGGTTGTTGCTGGGCGCGGGCCGCCAGGTCACCGAACAGGCCCAGGCTGGGGTTGGAGTAGCAGCGGTGGGTGCCGGGTGCGAAGCGGGGCTGCCAGTGCTGGAACCAGGCCAGGGTCTGGGCCGGCGTCTGTACTTCATCGGGGAACTGCAAGGGCAGGCAGTCACCGCTGTAGGTCCCCAGTTCCAGCACGCTGGCCTTGCCGATCGAGGCCTTGGCCAGGGCCGGCTGGTAGCGGCTGGCGGGGGCCTGCAAGTCGAGCTTGCCTTCGGCGCTGGCCAGGGCGGCGAGGGTCGCGGTGTAGGTCTTGCTCACCGAGCCGACCTCGAACAGCGTGTCGCGACTCACCGGCTGGCGGCTGGCCTTGTCGGCCAGGCCGTAGTTGAAGTAATGCGACTGGCCGTTGGCATACACCGCCACGGCCATGCCGGCGATGCCTTGCTCGCGCATCAGCGCCGGGATGACGTCATCGACGGTGGCTTGCAGGTTGTTGGCCAGCAGGGGGGGCGCGGCCAGCGTCAGGGCGGTGGCCAGCAGCAGGCGAGGGGGGCGTTTCATGGTGGGCGTTCCTTGTCGTGGATCAGGGGCGTGGCGAAGCGAGGTGTCCGTTGGGCGACACCGACAGGGGTTCCGGCGTTAGCGGCACAAAGGCCAAGACCTTATCGTCCGGGCTTGCACAAAGACAAGACGGAAACTGTGATGAGATATCTACGGATGCTGTTCGACAACTTCACCCTGGCACTGCTCGGGGTGGTGTTCATCGCCACCGTACTGCCGTGCTCCGGCGAGGGCGCGCTGCTGTTCGGCTGGTTGACCAACCTGGCCATCGGCCTGCTGTTCTTCCTGCACGGCGCCAAGCTGTCGCGTGAGGCGATCATCGCCGGTGCCGGTCACTGGCGCCTGCACCTGCTGGTGTTCACCTGCACCTTCGTGCTGTTCCCGCTGCTGGGGCTGGCGTTCAAGCCGCTGTTCGTGCCGCTGGTGGGCAATGAACTTTACCTGGGCGTGCTGTACCTGTGCGCCTTGCCGGCCACGGTGCAGTCGGCGATCGCCTTCACCTCGCTGGCCCGGGGTAACGTGCCGGCGGCGATCTGCAGCGCGGCGGCCTCGAGCCTGCTGGGGATCTTCTTGACGCCGCTGCTGGTGATGCTGCTGCTGGGCGCTTCGGGCGACACCGGCTCCGGGCTGGACGCGGTACTGAAGATCACCTTGCAGTTGCTGGTGCCCTTCGTCGCCGGGCAGGTCGCCCGCCGCTGGATCGGCGCCTGGGTCAAGCGCAATGCACGCTGGCTGAAGGTGGTGGACCAGGGCTCGATCCTGCTGGTGGTGTACACCGCCTTCAGCGAGGCGGTGGTCACCGGCCTGTGGCACACGGTTTCGCCGCAGCACCTGGCCGGGCTGTTCGCCGTGTGCGGCATCCTGCTGGCGGTGGTGCTGCTGGGCACACGACTGCTCGGGCGAGTGCTGGGGTTCAATGTCGAGGACCGCATCACTATCCTGTTCGCCGGTTCCAAGAAGAGCCTGGCGACGGGCGTGCCCATGGCGCAGGTGTTGTTCGTCGGTGGCGGCATCGGGGCGATGATCCTGCCGTTGATGCTGTTTCATCAGATCCAGCTGATGGTCTGCGCGGTGCTGGCGCAGCGGTATGCGGCGCGGGTGGAGGCGGGGGATCCTGAGGCGGGCGTCACGGTGAAATGATGCGCTGCGTTCACTGACCCACCGATGTTTGCAATCGCGCCAGCGCAGGCCCTTCGCGTTGGCGCTCGAACACCTGCACCGACACCTCCAGCAATCCGGCCCGTGCCTGTGCGATTCGTTGTTCGCAGCGCAGGCGCAAACGCCCCTGGTCGCATTCGAACTGCCTGACGCCGGGCTTCGCGCCGCCCTCCAGGCGCAGTTCGGCCAGGCGCCCCTGGGCCGCCAGCAGGGCCAGCCCCTTGTCGCGCAACAGCCCGTTGCCCTGGGTCATCAAGCCGGTGGCGCGCACGGCGGCGGCCATGGCCACGGCGACGATGGTCAATGCCACCAACACTTCGATCAGGGTGAAACCGTCCTCGGTGGTGCGCACAGGAGCTCCATTTCGCGCAGGCCAAAGCGGCACTGTAGAGCGGCGCGATGACGGTTTGACGACGCCGACTCCCGAGCTTTTTCAATATCCGTGACATACCGGCTTGCCACAATCGGCCCCCGATTCGAACTCACGCAAGGAATGCCGAGATGCAGATCGCCCGCCGCAACATGCCCGCCCATCGACTCCGCCAGCAGGGCTTCACCCTGATCGAGATCATGGTGGTGGTGGTGATCCTCGGGATTCTCGCGGCGATGGTGGTGCCCAAGGTGCTCGATCGCCCCGACCAGGCTCGCGCCACCGCGGCGCGCCAGGATATCGGCGGGCTGATGCAGGCACTCAAGCTGTACCGACTGGACAACGGCGCCTACCCCAACCAGAACCAGGGCCTGAAGGTGCTGGTGGAAAAACCGGCCCAGGCCAAGGACGGCCAATGGCGCGCCTACCTCGACCGCCTGCCCAACGACCCCTGGGGGCGCCCGTACCAGTACCTGAACCCGGGCGCCAACGGTGAGATCGATGTGTTCTCCCTGGGCGCCGACGGCCAGGCTGGCGGCGACGGGGTGAATGCCGATCTCGGCTCCTGGCAGTTGTGACCGGCCATGGCGCGCCAGGAGGGCATGGCCGTGATCAGTGCGTTGCTGATCGCCGCAGTGGTGGCGGTGATCGCCGCCGGCATGATCGAGCGTCAGGGGTTGCTGACCCGTCAGGTGGAGAACCGCCAACTGGCATTGCAGGGCCAGTGGGCCCTGGAAGGCGGCCTGCAGTTCAGCCGCCAGGTGCTGTTCGCACAGCGCCTGCGCGATCCGCTGGTGCGTGGCGGTCAGCCCTGGGCCCAGCCGATGCGCGACGTGCCGTCCGGCAGCGTGCGTTTCGACGGGCAACTGGAGGACGAGCAGGGCAAGTTCAACCTGCGCAACCTGGTGGTCGATGGCCAGGTGGACGCCGAGGCGTTGGCGACCTTCAAGCGTCTGTGCGCGCTGATCGGGATCAATGAGCGCCTGGCCACGGCCATCGCCGGACAGGTGATCGACAGCTACCCACAGCGCCCGCTGGCCACTCCCGGCAAACTGGACAGCGGCCGGGCGGCTTCACCGGGTGGTGCCGTCGAAGCGTTGCCGGCCAGGCGCCCGATGCTGCGCAGCGTCGAGGGCCTGGCCGGGCTCAAGGGCATGGATGGCCAAGCCCTGGAGCGCTTGCGCCGTTTCGTCACGGTGCTGCCGGCGCTGACCTGGGTCAATGGCAACACCGCCAGCGCCGAAGTGCTGGCCGCCCAGGTGCCGGGCCTGTCGCTGCAGCAGGCCGCGGCGTTGGTGGCTGAGCGCGATGGCGGGCGCTGGTTCATCAATCGCGGCGATTTCGTCAATCGCCTGCGCATGCCATCCCTGGCCATGGCCAATGTGCGGGTGGGGATCAACAGCGACTGGTTCCGCCTGCGCGGCCTGGTGCGCCTGGGCAATCGCAAGCTTGCCCTGCAGGCGCTGCTGCGCCAGCGCGAGGGGCAGTTGCCGGATGTCATCTGGCGGCGGGTGGGCGCATGAATACGGCCATGGAAGTGTGGCTGGCACCGCTGGCCGAACTGGACGAGGCGTCGCTGCTGGAGTACCGCCTGGCCGATCGATGTGGGCAGGCGAACCGCAGGCAACTGCTTCGGCAGGCCAAGGGTGCGCCCTGGCGTCTGCACCTGCACGAGCAGGATAGCCTGGCCTTGGACATCGCCATGCCGCCTCTGACCGGCAAGCGTCTGACGGCGGCGGTGGGTTGTGCGGTGCAGGGGCTGGTGCTGGGGGATGCCGGGCAGGTCCATGTCGCCCACGGGCCGCGCCGGGCCGATGGGCAGGTCGCGGTGGCCTGGCTCGGCTTGGCGGAACTGGCACGGCTGCAGGCGTGGCTGCAGATCGGTGGGATCAAGGTAGCCGGGTTGCACGCCTGTCAGGACGCTGCACCGTCAGTGGTGGATCTTTCCGGCGGGTTGGCCGGGCCGGCGAAGCCGATGGCCTGGGGGCGCACGCTGGGCATCTGGGTTGCGGCGACGCTGGCCTGGTGCCTGGGCCTCAATCTTTACGCGGCTCAATTGGCCAGTGAAGGTGACGCGTTGCATAGCCACATGGTTGCGCAGGTGCGCCTGGCCTTCCCACAGTTGCCGGTGGTGCTCAACCCGCTGCAGCAGGCACGCCAGCAACTGCACGGCGGCACGGCGGTCGGGTTGGCGGCATTGCTGGACGGTGCCGGGCAGGTCATGCCGTTCCTGGTCGGCAATGTCGAGGCCATGGATTACCAGGATGGTCAGTTGCGCATCACCGCCCTGGCCGACGGCGGCAAGGTCCCGGCGGGCAGCGCCTGGCAGGCCGATCTTGCCGCCCGTGGCATTGACGCACAGACCAGCGGGCAAGGCTGGACCCTGCGCGCGGCCAAGCCATCCGGGGAGGAACTGGCCCATGTCGATTAAAGCGCGCCTGGCTACCGTCCGCGCGCAGGGGCGGCAACGCTGGCAGGCCCTGGCCGCGCGGGAGCGCCGGGCCGTCGCCCTGGGCGGTGGTCTGCTCGGCGTATTGTTTTGCTGGCAGGTGCTGGTCCAGCCGGCCTTGGCCAAGATCGACCACTGGCAAGCCGAGACACCCAAGCTGCGCGGCCAGGCCCAGGCGCTCGCTGCGCTGCTCGGCGAGCGCCTGGCGCAGCGGCCCGCAGACACCGCCCTGGCATTGCGGCAAAGCCTGGAACAGGCCGGCCTGCTGGCACAGACACAGCTCGACGCCGAGGGCGATGCCTGGCGCCTGAGCTGGCAGCGGGCCCCGGCCGAAGCGGCGATGGCCTGGCTGCAGGGCGTGCCGCCGCGGCTGGGGCTGGACATCGGCCGACTGGCGCTACGTCGCGACCCGGCTGCCGAGCCGGGCAGCCCGGTGACTTTCTCCGGAACCCTTCGCATGGATCAGGCGCATGGCGCTAAGGACCCTTCATGATGTGCCTCCGTTCACCGCGACTGCCGTTCGCGCCTTTGCTCCTGGCCCTGGCGCTCAGCGCCTGCGCCAGCGCGCCGAGCGCGCAACGCCCCCTGGCCAGCAGCGAGCTGGGCCGCCCGCTGGCCGAGGCCGGCACTTCGACGGGCGTGCCGGATCATCGTGCGCAGCCTGAACCACAGACCCGCTCGGCAACGCGCCAACACGCTCCTCGGGTCGGCCAGCGCCACAGCCGCGCCGTGGCGGCGCCGGTTCCGGCCAATCCGCTGGGTGACCAGCCAGTGCAGTTGAACTTCGTCGATGCCGATATCCAGGCGGTGGTGCGCGGCCTGTCCCGCGCCACCGGCCGGCAGTTCCTGGTCGACCCGCGAGTCAAAGGGCAACTGACCTTGGTGTCAGAGGGCGAGGTACCCGCGAGCAAGGCCTACGGCATGCTGTTGTCGGCCCTGCGCATGCAGGGCTTCAGCGTGGTCGACGTCGGCGGCGTGGCCCAGGTGGTGCCCCAGGCCGACGCCAAGCTGCTGGCGGGCGCGCTGGTGATGGGAGACCGCGATGCCGGCAACGGCATGGTCACCCGCACCTTCCGCCTGCAGTACGAGAACGCCGTCAACCTGATCCCGGTGCTGCGCCCGATCGTCTCGCCCGACAACCCGATCAACGCTTACCCCGGCAACAACACTCTTGTCGTCACCGACTACGCCGAGAACCTCGAACGGGTGGCGCAGATCCTCGACCGGGTCGACATTCCCACGGCCATCGACACCGACGTGGTGGCGATCAACAACGGCATCGCCAGCGACATCGCCGGCATGGTCAACGAACTGCTCGACAGCCAGGGCAACGACCCGACCCAGAAGATCAGCGTGCTGGGCGACCCGCGTTCGAACAGCGTGGTGATCCGCTCCGGTAGCCCCGAGCGCACCCAGCTGGCCCGTGACCTGATCTACAAGCTCGACAACGCCCAGAACAGCGCCGGCAACCTGCACGTGGTGTACCTGCGCAATGCCCAGGCCGACAAGCTGGCGCAGAGCCTGCGCGGGCTGCTGACCGGCGAGAGCGACACTGCCGGCAACGACGCCACGCGCGCGCTGCTCAGCGGCGGCGGCATGCTCACCGGCGGCAGTGGCAGCGGCACCAGCGGCAATGGCGGCAGCGCGCAGGGCAACAGTGGCAACAACAACGCCAATGCCAGCCGCAGTAGCAACCAGAGCGCCGGTACTACACCGAATGGCTATGGCAGCAGCACCCAGCAGAACGACCAGGGGCTCGCGTTCTCCGCCGGCGGCGCGACCATCCAGGCCGACAAAACCACCAACACCCTGCTGATCTCCGCGCCCGAGCCGCTGTACCGCAGCCTGCGCGAGGTCATCGACCAGCTCGACCAGCGCCGCGCCCAGGTGGTGGTGGAAAGCCTGATCGTCGAGGTCGGCGAGGACGACGCCAACGAGTTCGGCATCCAGTGGCAGGCCGGCAACCTCGGCAAGAATGGCGTGTTTGGCGGCGCCAACCTCGGTGGCAGCGGCCTGGTCAAGGGACCCAGCAGTATCGACGTGCTGCCCAAGGGGCTGTCGGTAGGAGTGGTCGACGGCACGGTGAAGATCCCGGGCATTGGCGAGGTGCTCGACCTCAAGGTGCTGGCCCGGGCGCTGACGAGCAAGGGTGGTAGCAACGTGCTGTCGACTCCCAACCTGCTGACCCTGGACAACGAGGCGGCGAGCATCTTCGTCGGCCAGACCATCCCCTTCGTCAGTGGTCAGTACGTCACCGACGGCGGCGGCAACAGCAACAACCCGTTCCAGACCATCCAGCGCGAAGAGGTGGGGCTGCGACTGAACGTGCGTCCGCAGATCTCCGAGGGCGGCACGGTCAAGCTGGACGTCTACCAGGAGGTCAGCAGCGTCGACCAGCGTGCCTCAAGCGCGGCCGGCACGGTGACCAACAAGCGCGCCATCGACACCAGCATCCTGCTCGACGATGGCCAGATCATGGTCCTGGGCGGCCTGCTGCAGGACGGCTACACCCAGACCAACGAGGGCATTCCGTGGCTGGCCGGGCTGCCGGGGGTCGGTGCGTTGTTTCGCAGCGAGCGCCGCGCCAGCAACAAGACCAACCTGATGGTGTTCCTGCGTCCGTACATCGTGCGTGATGCCGCGGTCGGGCGCAGCATCACCCTGAACCGCTACGATTTCATCCGCCGCGCCCAGGGCAGTCTCAAGCCCGAGCACTCCTGGGCCTTGCCAGACGTGGACATGCCGCTGCTGCCGCCGGTGGAGCAGGGCGTGCCCGACCAGGGCCGCGCCCAGCCGGCGGCGCTGCGCGCACCACGGGCCGCGATCCGCGCGGTGCCGGTGGACGAGGTGGCGCGTTGAGTCGGCTGCCATACGCCTGGGCCAAGGCCCAGCGCCTGGTGCTGCGGGTGGACGGTGAGGACGGGTCGGTGCTGTCGCGCTGCCCGTCGAGCCCGGCCTGGGCAGTGGCTGAGGTGCGCAGACGCCATGGCCCGGCGCGGGTCGAGGCGCTCGACGATGCGCAGATGGATGCGCTGCTGGCCAGCGCCTACGCCGACACCGGCAGCGCGGCGGCGGTGGTGGGGGCCGCGGAGAACGAAGTGGACCTGGACCGCCTGCTGCAGGACATCCCGGAAGTCACCGACCTGCTCGAGGCCCAGGACGATGCGCCGGTGATCCGCATGATCAACGCCTTGCTCACCCAGGCCGCGCGCGACCAGGCCAGCGACATTCATCTCGAGCCGTTCGAAAGCCACTGCCTGGTGCGCTATAGGGTCGACGGCACCCTGCGCGACGTGGTCTCGCCGCGCAAGGCGCTGCACGGCGCGCTGGTGTCGCGGATCAAGATCATGGCGCAGCTGGATATCGCCGAGAAGCGCCTGCCCCAGGACGGGCGCATCGCCTTGCGCGTGGCCGGGCGACCGATCGATATCCGTGTGTCCACCGTGCCCACCGGCCATGGCGAGCGGGTGGTGATGCGCCTGCTCGACAAGCAGGCCGGACGTCTGCGCCTGGAGGCGCTGGGCATGGACGCAGGCATCCTGGCGCGGCTCGACCAGCTGATTCGCCAGCCCCACGGCATCGTGCTGGTCACCGGCCCCACCGGTTCGGGCAAGACCACCAGCCTGTACGCCGCCCTGGCGCGGCTGGACGCCAGCGTCAGCAACATCCTCACCGTGGAGGATCCGGTGGAGTATGACTTGCCGGGCATCAGCCAGATCCAGGTCAACGCGCGCATCGACATGAGCTTCGCCGTGGCCTTGCGCGCCATCCTGCGCCAGGACCCCGACGTGATCATGATCGGCGAGATCCGCGACCTGGAGACCGCGCAGATTGCCGTGCAGGCCTCGCTGACCGGGCACCTGGTGCTGGCCACCCTGCACACCAACGATGCGGTGTCGGCGGTCAACCGCCTGGTCGACATGGGCGTCGAGCCGTTCCTGCTGGCCTCGGCGCTGCTCGGGGTGCTGGCCCAGCGCCTGGTGCGCCGATTGTGTCCGCACTGCCGCGAGCCCGACCCGGCCACGCCCGGGCAATACCGCGCGGTGGGTTGCGCGCACTGCAACCACTGCGGCTACAGCGGCCGCACCGGCATCCACGAGTTGTTCTGCGTGGACGATGAGGTCCGCAGCCTGGTGCACCAAGGCGCGGATGAACAGGCCCTGCGCGTCGCCGCCCGGCGCAACGGCATGCGCAGTATGCGCGAGGACGGCCAGCGCTGGGTCGACAGCGGCAGCACCTGCCTGGAAGAGATCCTGCGCGTGACACGGGACGCCTGATGAACCGCTATCGCTATGAAGCCGCCGACGCCCAGGGCCGCGTGGTCAAGGGCCTGCTCGAAGCCGACAGTCCGGGGGCGGCGATGGCCCAGTTGCGCGCCCTGGGCCTGACCACCCTGGAGGTCGAAGTCCAGGTCGTGGCCGGGCAGGGCAGTGGCCTGTTCGGCGCGAAGCTGTCCGACGGCGACCTTGCCTGGGCCACGCGTCAGCTTGCCAGCCTGCTGGCCGCCGGCCTGCCGCTGGAGGCGGCGCTGGGGGCGACCCTGGAGCAGGCCGAGCGCAAGCATGTGGCCCAACTGCTGGGCGCGGTACGCGGCGATGTGCGTAGCGGCATGCGCCTGGCCGACGCCCTGGCCGAGCGGCCGAGGGATTTCCCCGAGATCTACCGGGCACTGGTGGCGGCGGGCGAGGAGTCCGGCGACCTGGCCCAGGTGATGGAGCGCCTGGCCGACTACATCGAGGACCGCAACACCCTGCGCGGCAAGATCCTCACGGCATTCATCTATCCCGGCGTGGTGGGGCTGGTGTCGGTGGGCATCGTCATCTTCCTGCTCAGCTACGTGGTGCCGCAGGTGGTAAGTGCCTTCACCCAGGCGCGCCAGGACTTGCCCGGGCTGACCCTGGCCATGCTCGCTGCCAGTGACTTCGTGCGCGAATGGGGGGGGCTGTGCTTCGCCCTGATGGCCGGAGCGTTCTGGGGCTGGCGGGTCTATCTGCGCGCCCCGGAGGCGCGCCTGGCGTGGCATGGGTGCGTCCTGCGGCTGCCGTTGTTCGGGCGTTTCGTGCTGGGCCTGAACACGGCGCGTTTCGCCGCCACGCTGGCGATCCTCGGCAGCGCTGGCGTGCCCTTGCTGCGGGCACTGGAGGCGGCGCGCCAGACCCTGGGCAACGACCGCCTCGACCAGTGCGTCAACGAGGCCTCGGCGCGGGTGCGCGAGGGCGCCGGGCTGGCCTCGGCGCTGGCGGTGGAGAAGGTCTTTCCACCGCTGCTCATCCACCTGATCGCCAGTGGCGAGAAGACCGGCAACCTGCCGCCGATGCTCGACCGCGCCGCCGACAGCCTGGCCAAGGACATCGAGCGCCGCGCCATGGGCATGACCGCGCTGCTCGAACCGTTGATGATCGTGATCATGGGCGCGGTGGTGCTGCTGATCGTCATGGCGGTGCTGATGCCGATCATCGAGATCAACCAGCTGGTGCAATGACCTGTTGCGCCACCTCCCACACCTGCTGACGGAACCATCGGCGCATGGGATCGGCGTGGGTGCGTGCGTGCCAGATCTGCATCACCTCGACGTTCGGCAGCACCAGGGGCAGGGCGTGCAGGCGCAGGCCAGGGTCGCGCTCGACTGCCTCCATGGCCAGCGAGCGCAGGCAGGTCAGCAGCAGGTCGGTGCCGCGCACCAGGCGTGTGGGGGCGATGAAGCTGGACAGTCCGGCCACCACCCGGCGTTGCCGGCCGAGAGCCCGCAGGGCCTGGTCGACCCGGCCGTCGAGATCGCCGGTCAAGGTCGTCAACAGGTGGTCGCAGGCCACGAATGCCTCCAGGGTCAGGCCGTCGACCAACCTCGGGTTGTCGGCGGCGGCCAGTACCACGAAGTCCTCGCAGAGCAGCCGCTGCTGGTGGAATGTGTCTGGCAGGTCGCTGTAGAAGCCGGCGATTGCAAGGTCGCAGGTGCCTTTCTCCAGCGCCTCGCGGGGCAGGTCGCCACGGGTGTTGTGGGTGACCAGGGTCAGGTTCGGCGCCTGGTCGCGAAGAATCGGCAGCAGCCCGGGCAGCAAGGTCTGCTCCAGGTAGTCGGTGCTGTACAGGTGCAACTGGACCGGGCGTTCAAGGAAGTGCTCGCCGTCGCAGCGGCTGAAGAAGTCCTGCAGGTGCCCTATCAACTGCTGCACCTGCGGCGCCAGCTCGTGGGCCCTGGGGGTGGGTGTGAGGCCGCGTGGCGCGCGCACGAACAGCGGGTCGCCGAACTGGTGGCGCAGCTTGTTGAGCTTGTGGCTCAGGGCCGGCTGGCTGAGCGCCAGGCGTTGCGCGGCACGGGAGGCGCTGCGCTCTTCGTAGAGCACCTGGAACAGGTGCAGCAGGTTGAGGTCCTTGTTACCGATATTCATGAATTGAATCGCAGGAATAAGTGCTTTCGAATTATCGAATCATAGCGTGATGGTTAGGATGGGCCCAACCTGTTGAGGGAGTCGCCCATGACCATCGCCATTTTCGCCACCATCCAGCCCCTTCCCGAATACCGTGACGCCACCGAGCAGGCCCTGCGCCGGATGGTCGAGCAGACCCGCGCCGAGCCCGGCAACCTGCGCTACGACCTGTTCGTGCGCGAGGGTGGGGCGCTGGCGTTCGATCTGTTCGAGCTGTACGTCGACGAGGCCGCCGTCGAGGCCCATCGCCACAGCTCCCATTACCAGGCCTACCGCGCCGCCACCGCCGATTGGCTGGCCGCACCGACACAAGTGCAGCTTGCCCGCCCGCTGGATATCGCGCCATTCAACTGAATCAGGAATCGACCATGAACAAGATTGCTCCCGTTGCGCTGGCGCTGGCCGGCGCATTGCTGACTGGCCACGCCGCCGCTGCCGCGAAGGGCGAAGTGCTGGTGCTGTTGTCCAGCGAGAACCGGTTACCGCTCAAGGACGGCAGGCCGTACCCCACCGGTTATTACCTCAACGAGTTCGGCGTGCCCGCCGACCGCTTGCTCAAGGCCGGCTACAAGCTGGTGTTGGTGACGCCCAGGGGCAATGCGCCGAGTGTCGACGAGCGCTCGATCGACCCGATGTACTTCGGCGGCGATGCCGGCGAGATGCAGCGAATCCGCCAGGTGGTCGAAAGCCTGCCGGACATCCGCGACACCCTGTCGTTGAAGGAGGTGCTGGCGGGCGATCTGGATCGTTACGCGGGGATCTTCATCCCAGGTGGCCATGCGCCGCTGATCGACCTGGCCAACAACCCGGACGTCGGCACCTTGCTGCGCCATTTCCACCAGGCCGGCAAGCCCACCGCCGCCATCTGCCACGGCCCGATCACGCTGCTGTCGGCGCAGCAGGATCCGGTCGCCTACCACGCCGCGTTGGCCCGTGGCGAAACCCCGGCAGTTGGAGACTGGACCTACCAGGGTTATCGCATGACCATCTTTTCCGATCCGGAGGAGCAGGTGTTTGAAGGTTCGCTCAAGGACCAGCGGCTGCAGTTCTATCCGGCCAAGGCCATGGCAGGCGCAGGAGGCGACATGAGCTACGCCGAGGCCTGGCAGCCCCATGTGGTGGTTGATCGCGAGTTGATCACCGGGCAGAACCCGTTCTCCGACAAGGCGTTGGCCGATGCGCTGCTGGAGCGGTTGGAGGCTGTAGAGGAGTAGCGAGGTCTTTGGGTTTCAGGTGCCTGGTGAAATAGATGGAGCGCCTGTGAGGTCGAGCGCCGCCCACGCGGCGCTCGATCTTGAGAGCGCTGCAAGGGGCGCGGTGGACACTTGGTAGCTTTCACGCGATGGCCGGTTTCTTCATCGCCCCCAATCCCAGCACCAGCGCCCCCGCCATGATGGCGATGTCGGCAAGGTTGAACACGCCGGTATGCAGCGGCCCGAGGTTAAGCACGAGGTAGTCGACCACATGGCCGTCGCGCAGCACCCGGTCGATCAGGTTGGCCAGGCCGCCCATGGCGATGAAGTAGGCCGCGCCGGCCTTCACCGGGGTCGCTTGCCAGTGCCTGAACGCCCAGGTCACGGCCCAGCAGCATGCCACGCCTACCGCGGCCACGAAGATCAGTTGCTTGAGGCCCGGCGACAGGCTGGCGCCGAGGCTGAGGAATGCACCCGGGTTCAGGCTCAGGGCCAGGTCGAGCCAGACGATCTGGTTGCCGAAGACATAACTGTGGTTGTTCAGGCCGACCAGGGCGATTAGTTTCACCCACTGGTCGAGCATGATGAAAGCGACACCAAGGATCAGGACGAGGGTACGGCTGGAGAGCATGCAGGCAATTCCTTCGCTGCGCGGGTGCGGCCGTCCGGTATTGGCGGGGCTGCCGGCAGCGCGGCGAAGATAGCGCAGGCGGGTCTAGACTTAAAGCCTGGACCGGCTTCAAAACGGTCTGATCATCCATCCGACCACCGCCTCTGGACCTGACGTCGCCGACGGTGGCCTTCTGGCAAGAGGAGGGCAGGTCATGGACGAGGCACGGCTTCAGGAATTCATGGGCAAGCTGGTGGGTGACATGGGCGCGGCAGCGACGCTGGCCAATGTCATTCTCGGGGATGAGCTCGGGCTTTATCGGGCCATGGCTGACAGCCAGCCGGTCACGCCCGAGGCGTTGGCCGAACGGACCTGCTGTCAGCCACGACTTGTGCGTGAGTGGCTCAATGGCCAGGCGGCGGCGGGCTATCTGGTGCATCGTGACGGACAGTTCACCCTGCCCGAGGAGCAGGCCATGACACTGGCCCTGGAAGACTCCCCGGTCTACATGGCCGGCGGCGCCTCGGTGCTGGCGGCGCTGTTCCATGACAAGGACAAGTTGGTCGCGGCCATGCGCGGCAACGGCGCACTCGCCTGGGGCGATCATCATCCCTGCATGTTCAGTGGTACCGAGCGGTTCTTCAGGCCGGGTTATCGGACTTTCCTCGTCGCCGACTGGCTACCGGCACTGGAGGGTGTGGTGGCCAAGCTGCAGGCCGGTGCCCAAGTGGCCGATGTCGGCTGTGGCCATGGCGCCTCGACCATCGTCATGGCCGAGGCGTTTCCGGCCTCGCGCTTTACCGGCTACGACTACCATGCGCCGTCGGTGCTCACCGCCACCGAGCGGGCCCGCGACGCAGGCGTGGCCGAGCGGGTCAGCTTCCAGCAGGCTTCGGCCAAGGACTATCCCGGTCGCGACCTGGACCTGGTGTGCTTCTTCGACTGTTTGCACGACATGGGTGACCCGGTGGGAGCGGCGCGGCATGCTTACCGGGCGCTCAAGGACGACGGCACGGTGATGCTGGTGGAACCGTTCGCCGAGGATACGCTGGATGCCAACATCAATCCGGTCGGCAGGCTGTTCTATGCGGCGTCCACCTTCATCTGCACACCGAATTCGCTGTCGCAGGAGGTTGGGCTGGGATTGGGGGCGCAGGCCGGGGAGGCGCGGTTGCGGGCGGTGTTCGAAGAGGCAGGGTTCAGGCGGTTCCGCAGGGCGACGCAGACGCCGTTCAACCTGATACTGGAGGCCAGGAAGTAGCGATCTGTCAGTGCTGCCCCTATCGCGGGGCAAGCCCGCTCCCACAGACAGCTTGCACAAACAGAAGGGGCGCCATCTGGCGCCCCTTCGTCGTGCAGCTTAGGCTTCAGCGTCCCATGGACGATCGCCTTTTTCATCCTTGACGCGGGTCGGCAGGCCCATCACGTCCAGCGCCTTGAGGAACGGCTCGGCCGGCAGTTCCTCGACGTTGACCATGCGCCCGGCGTCCCATTCGCCACGGGCGACCAGCAGTGCGGCGGCCACCGGCGGCACGCCGGCGGTGTAGGAGATGCCCTGGCTGTCGGTCTCGGCGTAGGCTTCTTCGTGGTCGGCCACGTTGTAGATGAACACCTCGCGCGGCTGCCCGTCCTTGGTACCCTTGACCAGGTCACCGATGCAGGTCTTGCCGGTGTAGCCCGGAGCCAGCGAGGCCGGATCCGGTAGCACGGCCTTGACCACTTTCAGCGGTACCACTTCCAGGCCTTCGGCGGTCTTGACCGGTTGCTCGGAGAGCAGGCCGAGGTTCTTCAGCACGGTGAACACGTTGATGTAGTGCTCGCCGAAGCTCATCCAGAAGCGCACGTTCGGCACGTTCAGGTTCTTCGAGATCGAGTGCACCTCGTCGTGGCCGGTCAGGTACAGGTTCTGCGAACCCACCACTGGCAGGTCGTCGGTACGCTTGACCTCGAACATGGTGTTGCTGGTCCACTGGCTGTTCTGCCAACTCCAGACTTGCCCGGTGAACTCGCGGAAGTTGATTTCCGGGTCGAAGTTGGTGGCGAAGTACTTGCCGTGGGAACCGGCATTGACGTCGAGGATGTCGATCGAATCAATGCGGTCGAAATACTGCTGCTGCGCGAGTTTCGCGTAGCTGTTCACCACACCCGGGTCGAAGCCGACACCGAGAATGGCGGTAATGTTCTTCTGCTGGCATTCCTCGAGGTGCTTCCACTCGTAGTTGCCATACCAGGGCGGGGTTTCGCAGATCTTGCCCGGTTCTTCGTGAATCGCGGTGTCAAGATAAGCGACACCGGTATCGATGCAGGCACGCAGCACCGACATGTTGAGGAAGGCGGAACCAACGTTGATCACGATCTGCGACTCGGTCTCGCGGATCAGTGCCTTGGTCGCCTCGACATCGAGGGCGTTGAGCGAGAAGGCCTGGATGTCGGCGGGTACCTTGAGGCTACCCTTGGCCTTGACGCTGTCGATGATGGCCTGGCATTTGGAGATGTTCCGTGACGCAATCGCAATACGACCCAGTTCGTCGTTATGCTGTGCGCACTTGTGGGCCACCACCTTGGCGACACCTCCTGCACCAATGATAAGAACGTTCTTCTTCAATTCAGCTTTTCTCCTTCGTGAAAGCCTGTCTTACGACAGGCTCGAAACGTAGTCTTCGAACCCGAACTCGCGCACCAGCTCGACGCTGCCGTCGAGCTGCTTGACCGCGATGGATGGCATTTTCAGACCGTTGAACCAGTTTTTCTTGACCATGGTGTAACCGGCGGTGTCGACGAACGACAGGCGGTCACCGATCTGCAGCGGCTTGTCGAACTGATACTCGCCGAAGATATCGCCCGCCAGGCACGACTTGCCGCAGACCATGTAGGTGTGCGCGCCGTCGTTGGGCGCCATCTTGGCGTTGAGGCGATAGATCAGCAGGTCGAGCAGGTGTGCCTCGATCGAGCTGTCGACCACGGCCAGGTGCTTGCCGTTGTACAGGGTGTCGAGCACGGTCACTTCCAGCGAGGCGCTGTTGGTGATGGCCGCTTCGCCCGGCTCCAGGTAGACCTGCACGCCGTACTGTTGCGAGAAGGCTTTCAGGCGTGCGCAGAACGCGTCCACCGCGTAGTCTTCGCCGGTGAAATGGATGCCGCCGCCGAGGCTGACCCACTGGACCTTGTGCAGCAGGTGGCCGAAGCGTTCCTCGATGTGCGTGAGCATCTTGTCGAACAGGCCGAAGTCGCCGTTTTCGCAGTTGTTGTGGAACATGAAGCCGGAGATCTTCTCGATCACCTTCTCGATTTTCTCAGGGTCCCACTCACCAAGGCGGCTGAACGGGCGCGCCGGGTCGGCCAGCAGGTAGTCGGAACTGCTTACCTGCGGGTTGACGCGCAGGCCGCGCACCTTGCCCTCGGACTGTTCGGCGAAACGCTCGAGCTGGCCGATGGAGTTGAAGATGATCTTGTCGCAGTTCTCGAGCATCTCTTCGACTTCATCGTCGGCCCAGGCCACGCTGTAGGCGTGGGTTTCGCCGGCGAACTTCTGGCGGCCGAGCTTGAGCTCGTACAGCGAGGACGAAGTGGTGCCATCCATGTACTGCTGCATCAGGTCGAACACCGACCAGGTGGCGAAGCACTTGAGGGCGAGCAGGGCCTTGGCCCCGGACTGCTGGCGCACGTAGGCGATCTTTTCCATGTTGCCCAGCAGCTTTTGTTTATCGATGAGGTAGTACGGCGTCTTGATCATTTAAAGGCCCCCGGCCAGGCCGGCCAAAAAAAGGACACGCATTGTGCCCTCACTTGCCGCGGTACGAAAGGGCGCGGGGCGCATTTCGTCCGAGTCATGCCGCGCTTTGCAATGGAAACGCCATCAGCTCCGTGGCCAGGCCCTGTGTGGCAGCGTATCGACCCAGGGCCTGAAGCTCGATGCAAGGTGTTCTTTAAGCGGGCTGTGATCAAGTTGATCAGATAAACATGACCATTCCGGTAGTCGACCAAGCGTGCCAATAAAGAATCCGAAAGGCGCGCCATGTTGCGTGTATCCGCCTGTTGACGAAGGTCTGGTGCGCAGACGCCGCTTCATGGTTGACCGGCGGGAACCAGGGTGGCTGGCGGAGCGGCTTGCTGATCAGGACGTCCCATCATCGAGGAGAAGGATGGCATGTTGTTATCATCAAGATACTTCTGCGCCACCGCCAGCGTGACGGGTGTTGCGTCTACCCATGGCTGTTCCCAGAGACCGGAAATGTAGAGTTGTGGAGCCCCTGAAGGTTGGAGGCCGCCATCGACGAAGACGAATGACTGCGTGACATGCAGGTGCTCACTGACGAAGCTCGCGCTGTCCACAACCCAGGAAAACCGCAGCACCTTGCGCTTGCCTTCGGTCTGTGCGGCAAACCCGTTGGCAAACGTGATGGGGCTGGTGTCTCCGCTGATCAGGTCTTTCATTACACCGGTGCTGCGGTAGGCACTGTAGGGTGACAGCGCGCCTGTCCGCAGCCCCTCAACCTCAGGGGGAACGGGAGTGCCACTGAGCAGCCGACCTCGCGGGTCGACGATCAGGACATTGATCAGCCGGTCATCGTGAAGGGAGTAGAGTTGATTGGTGAGCGTCAGTACCACTTCGGGGATGCCATCGTCATCCAGGTCCATCACTTGGTAGCGAACATGGGTGGGGATCTGGTGGTAGGTCAATGGGGCGGTGGCTGGATAGTCACGGAAACGCTGATCCTTTGCGGTATGTGCAATCTCCAGGGTTTTCACCGGCACGCGGTTCAACAGGAGCGTGACGAGGTCCGGCTCACCCACGAACAATTCATCCTGTGCTTCCCATTGCGCGCCCGTTGTGCGGCCTGTCTTGATCTCCACTGCAAGGGGTTGCCTGAGTTCGGCGATCTGCTGGCGGTGCTCCATCAGGGGTTTGAACAGGTCCTGGAAAAGGCCGGCCCAGAAGCCCAGTGCAGAGACCGTAAAGACGATCCCGCCGACGACAGCGGCACGATGCCGACTGCACCACGCAGTCAAATACCTGAACAGATTCGCGAACATCCGTCTCATTGTTTTCAGTTCCCTTGATCCTGACCGGTTCTACCGTTGGCGCTTGAAAGGCGCAGACTATCACAGGGCAACATCCACTCTATTAGACCTCTGCCCAGGCTCGGCTAGTCTTTGTGCGGGTTCCGCGAAAAGCCGGTGCACAGGCGTGCCCGGCCACTATTGATGAGCAGAGGGCGTGCTTGCGGGCGCGCCTGTTCCGAGACCTGGCAGCAAACATACAAGAACGCCCGGAAATCTGAATTGAACCGACCCGAAAGGTAGAAGCAGATGGCGAACGAATCGAAATGCCCGTTCCACCAGACCGCCGGTGGCGGCACCAGCAACCGTGACTGGTGGCCTGACCAGCTCAACCTGAAGATCCTCCACCAGCACTCCAGCAAGTCCGATCCCATGGACCCGGACTTCGACTACGCCAAGGCGTTCAAGAGCCTCGACTTCCAGGCGCTGAAAAAAGACCTGACCGCCTTGATGACCGATTCCCAGGACTGGTGGCCGGCCGACTTCGGCCACTATGGCCCGCTGTTCATCCGCATGGCCTGGCACAGCGCCGGCACCTACCGCATCGGTGACGGCCGTGGCGGCGCCGGCTCCGGCCAGCAGCGCTTCGCCCCGCTCAACAGCTGGCCGGACAACGTCAGCCTGGACAAGGCCCGGCGCCTGCTGTGGCCGATCAAGCAGAAGTACGGCAACAAGATCTCCTGGGCCGACCTGATCGTGCTCACCGGCAACGTCGCTCTCGAATCCATGGGTTTCAAGACCTTCGGCTTCTCCGGTGGTCGCGCCGATGTGTGGGAGCCCGACGAGGATGTGTACTGGGGCTCGGAGAAGGTCTGGCTGGGCGGTGACACCCGCTACGGCAAGGATCAGGTCAAGGCCCAGTCCCCCGGCCAGGGTGACTTGGTGGCCGAGCCTGCCAAGCATGGTGAGGAACAGAACCGTGACCTGTCGGCCGAGCGCAACCTGGAGAACCCGCTGGCCGCCGTGCAGATGGGCCTGATCTACGTGAACCCCGAAGGGCCGGAGGGCAACCCCGACCCGGTCGCCTCGGGCAAGGATATCCGCGAGACCTTCGGCCGCATGGCCATGAATGATGAAGAGACCGTGGCGCTGATCGCCGGCGGCCACGCCTTCGGCAAGACCCATGGTGCAGGCCCCGCCGACAATGTCGGCGCCGAGCCGGAAGCCGCGGGCCTGGAACAGCAAGGTTTCGGCTGGCACAACAAATTCGGTACCGGCAAGGGCGCCGACACCATCACCAGTGGCCTGGAAGTGATCTGGACCTCGACCCCGACGAAGTGGAGCAACGAGTACCTCAACAACCTCTTCAACTTCGAGTGGGAGCTGACCAAGAGCCCGGCGGGCGCCCATCAGTGGCGACCGAAGGATGGCAAGGGCGCGGGGACCGTGCCGGATGCCCACGACCCCGGCAAGAAGCACGCCCCGTCGATGCTCACCTCCGACCTGGCGCTGCGTTTCGACCCCATCTACGAACCCATCGCCCGACGCTTCAAGGACAACCCAGACCAGCTCGCCGACGCTTTCGCCCGCGCCTGGTACAAGCTGATCCACCGCGACATGGGCCCGCTGGCCCGTTACCTCGGGCCGGAAATGCCCAACGAGGAGCTGTTGTGGCAGGACCCGCTGCCCAAATCAGGCCCTCAGCCGAGCGACGCCGATATCGCCGCGCTCAAGGCCAAGGTGCTGGCGTCGGGGCTGAGTGTGTCGGAGTTGGTTTCCGCCGCCTGGGCCTCGGCTTCGACCTTCCGTGGCTCCGACAAGCGCGGTGGTGCCAACGGCGCCCGCTTGCGCCTGGCACCGCAGAACGGCTGGACGGCGAACCAGGGCCTGGACAAGGTGCTGACGGCACTGGAGAAGATCCGCGGCGAGGGCGGCAACAAGATCTCCCTGGCCGACCTGATCGTGCTGGCCGGCAGCGCGGCGGTGGAGAAGGCGGCCAAGGACGCCGGGCACAACATCAGCGTGCCGTTCCATCCGGGGCGTGTGGATGCCTCGCAGGAGCAGACCGATGTCGAGTCGTTCGCCGTGCTCGAGCCGCTTGCCGACGGTTTCCGCAACTTCAGCAAGGCCCGCTACAGCGTCAAGGCCGAGAAGCTGCTGCTGGACAAGGCCCAGTTGCTGACCCTCACCGCACCGGAGCTGACCGTGCTGATCGGCGGCCTGCGGGTGCTCGGTGCCAATCATGGCGGCAGCAAGGACGGCGTGTTCACCGACAGGGTCGGCGTGCTCAGCAACGACTTCTTCCGCAACCTGCTGGACATGGGCGTGGAGTGGAAGCCGACCTCGGCGGACAACGAGGCGTTCGAGGGTCGTGACCGCAAGACCGGCCAAGTGAAATGGACCGCCAGCCGGGTCGACCTGGTGTTCGGCTCCCATGCGCAGCTGCGTGCCTTGAGCGAGGTGTATGGCAGCAGCGATGCCAAGGACAAGTTCGTCAAGGACTTCGTGGCGGCGTGGGTAAAGGTCATGGAGCTGGACCGCTTCGACCTGGCGTGAGGAAAGGCGTGGGGGCGGGGCAACCCCGCTCCCACGAGAAGCCCCAGGGCAACCCGCTACAGGTCTTGCGATACCCCAGGCTGATCGTTGCCCGGCGTGTCCTCATGCAACGAAGCCTGCGAGGTCTCCGGCAACGCCAACCCGCCCACCAGGGCCAGCAAGGCAATCACCACCAGGTAGAAGGCCGGCGCCAGGCGGCTGCCGCTCTGCTCGATCAGCCAGGTCGCCACCAGCGGCGCGGTACCGCCGAACAGGGTGTAGGCGACGTTGTAGGTGATCGCCGAGGCGGTGTAGCGGCTGCGGGTGGGGAAGCATTCCGACAGCAGCGCGGCGGTGACCACACCGCTCATCAGCGCGCCGATGGCCAGCAGGATCACCCCCAGCAATGCCCCCGACAGCGAACCGGAACTGGCCAGCCAGTAGGCGGGGAAGACCGCGAGCATCACCCATAGGCACGTAAAGCCGATGGTCCTGCGCCGTCCGACTCGGTCGCTGAAGGCGCCCGCCAGCGGGCAGCCGGCGGCGGCGAACAGCAGCGCAACGGTCGAGACCAGCAGCGCCTGGGCGCGGCTGAGGTGGCCGACCGTCTGTAGGTAGGTGGCGAAGTAGGTGGTGAATATGTAGAACGACAGTGCCGTCAGCGAGATGAACGCGCCCAGGTTGCGAATGGTGCGGCCATGGTGGCGCAGGGTGTCGCCCAGCGGCGAATGCGCATGGGCCTTGCCTTCGGCCAGTGCCTGGCGAAACGCCGGGGTCTCCTCCATGCGCCAGCGCAGGTACAGGCCCACCAGGCCCAGGGGCGCGGCAACCAGGAACGGTACGCGCCAGCCCCAGGCGTTCATCGCCTCGGGCGTGAGGCTGGCCTCCAGTCCGTAGGCGATGACTGCCGCGCAGGCAAAGGCGGAGAAGGTCGAGACCGGCACGAAGCTGCCATAGAACGCCCGCTTGCCCCGTGGCGCGTGCTCCATCAGGTAGGCGCAGGCACCGGCGTATTCACCGCCCGCGGAAAACCCCTGCAGGCAGCGGGCGAGGGTGAGCAGTACCGGAGCCAGCACGCCGATGCTGGCGTAGGTCGGCAGCAGGCCGATCAGGGTGGTGGAACCGGCCATCAGCAGGATGGTCAGCGACAGGATGCGCTTGCGTCCGAGCCGGTCGCCCAGCGCGCCGAACACGATGCCACCCAGCGGGCGCAGGGCGAAGGCCACGGCGAACACGGCGAAGGTCTTGAGCAGGGCGACGCTGGCGTCCTCACTGGCGAAGAACTGACTGGCGATCAGGGTGGCCAGAAAACCGTAGACGGCGAAGTCGAACCATTCGACGAAGTTGCCGATGGCCGAGGCGGCGATCACCCGCCGCAAGGTGGCGGGCGGGACCTCATGGGCGATGGACATGGATGCTCTCCGTTGCTCTGGCAGCCTGGGCGGATGCGGCGCGCTCAGGTCGCGCCGTCGTTGTTCTCGGGCCAGTAGACAAGCGGCAGGGCGAGCAGGCTTTGTCGAGGGCGACCTCCGGATATCCGTTAGCACCGCCCCTTGAGCTTGGAAGGACAAACATGATGTGTGGAAGCGGGCCTGCGCGCGTGGCGCTTGCAGTAAGCTTCCCCTTCCAATCCCCGCAAGGAGGCTCACCATGGGTGCGCGTGGCAATGACCGGCAAATCGACAACATCGAGTTCAACGTGGGCGATATCGCCCGCAGCAAGGCTTTCTACGGCCAGGTGTTTGGCTGGACCTTCACCGACTACGGGCCGACCTATGCCGAATTCAGTGACGGCCGCCTCACGGGTGGTTTCACCACGGGCGAACCGGTTCGTCCGGGTGGGCCGCTGATCATCCTGTATGCCGCTGACCTGGCGCAGGTGCAGCAGCGCATCGAGGCTGCCGGCGCCCGAATCAGCCGCCCGGTGTTCGCGTTTCCTGGCGGGCGGCGTTTCCATTTCATCGACCCGGACGGCTATGAACTGGCGGTGTGGACGGCCGACGCCGCGTAGGGGTCAGGCCGGGCTGTCGATGCAGACGCGGTTGCGTCCCTTCTGCTTGGCCTGGTACAGCGCCTTGTCGGCCCTGGCCAGGGCGTCGGCAGGCGTGCCAGCGTCGCGGGGCTGCCAGCTGGCCACGCCCAGGGAGATGGTGACGGTACCGGTCGGTACGATCGGGGTGTGCTCGACCGTCAGGCGCAGGTGGCCGGCGACAGCTGTCGCCACCTCCAGGCCGGCACCCGGCAGCAGCATGAGGAACTCCTCGCCGCCGGTACGGCACAGCACGTCACCTTCGCGGCAGGTCCCGCGCATCAGCCTGGCCAGCTGCTGCAGCACACGGTCGCCGGCATCGTGGCCGTGGCTGTCGTTGATCCGCTTGAAGTGATCAATGTCCAGCACCACCACGGCAAACCCGCACTGCTCGGCCTGTTGCACCCGCAGTGCCTGTTGCAGCCCACGCCGATTGACCAGCCCTGTCAGCGGGTCGGTCTGGGCATCTCGGTTGAGCCGGCCGATGCGCTCCTGCAGCAGGTTCACGCCGAACAACAGGGCACGCTTGAGCTCCGCGGCCTCTGCATACCAGGCACGGACCTGGTGGATGCGTTCGGTGGTCTGCTGTTGGCCCATGCCCCGGGCGACACTGGCCAACTGCCGCAGCGGGTGGGCGATGACTTGCGTGAGCCAGTACAGCAGCAGGCAGCCGAGCAGCGCCAGCGGCGCGGAAATCATCACTACATTGAGGATCAGCTGGCGAAGCGGTGCCACGGTTTGGCGCAGTGGCTGCTGGGCGACGATGGTCCAGCCGGCACTGGGTACCGTGGCGAACCCGGCGAGCATCTCCACGCCCTGGCTGTTTACCAGGCGCCGGGTGCCATGGTCGAGGTTCGGCAGGTCGTCGAGCAGCGCGTTGTCGCCTACCAGGGTGCCGACCCGTTTGCTGTCGGGGTGAAACAGCAGCCGGCGGTTGCGGTCGACCACGTACAGGTACGAGCCGTTCTGGTAGAAGTGCGTGCCCAGCAGGCTGTTGAGCAGGTTGCGTTCGCGCAGGTACAGGCTGCCGCCGATATAGCCGTGGTAGTGGCCGCTGGCGTCGAAGATCGGTTGCGAGAGCACCACCAGCAGGTTGTCGGCCGCCGACAGGAAAGGTGTGGAGACCAGCGTGCGGCGCTCGCGCAAGGCTTGCCGGGCGCCGGGTGAGGTTGCCTGGCTGCCGGCCAGGTGCTGCAGCGGTGCGGGCGATAGCGAGCGTACGGTCCCCTGGGCGTCGACCCGCAAGGTGGAGTTGAACAGGTTGCTCTGTTGCTGCAGGCGGTCGATCTCAGCTTGCACCAGGCTGTCGTCGTCCGGGTGCAGGCCACTTTGCCGGGCGCCGTAGGCCAGTTGCTGCAAGGCATTGACCAGGGTGGTCTCGGTCACGGCGGCCAGCTTGGCGGCATAGGCCCGGTTGGCCTCCAGGGCGCTGTCGATCAGCAGCTGCCGTTGTACCCGGTAACTGGCGAAATAGCTGGCCAGCAGCATGACCAGGGCCGTGGTGGCGCAAAGGGCGAGTATGAGGGTGCGCAGGTCGGGGCGCGGTCCGTGCGGGGTGAAATATCGCAATCCTTGGCCTCGTCGGATACAGCGGAAAACGCACCTTACGCGCTTGGCCCAAAGTGGACCATGCTTGAGCGCAATTGCAGGGTTGGAGGACAAAGGTGGCTCCGGTTTCCCACGGGACTCACGGAATTATCCTCCCTTGTTACCTACGTTCAGGGGGCAGTCTGCTCCAGCGCCTGCAGGTCGTCCTCGACTTGTTGCATACGCTCCTGCACCAAGGCCTGGACCTTGGCGTCGCTGGCGCTTTCGCGCATCAGCGTGGTGAGCTTCTCGCTCAGGCGCTTGCCTTCCTCGCTCTGGCCCAGTTCCCTGGCCTTGGCCGGATCGCGGGTGGCCTGAACGATGAGGTCGAACTCGGCATCGCTGAAGTGCTCCTCGCTGTACAACCTGAACAGGTCCTGGCGCTGGTCGTCGACGGTCAGGTGCTTGCGCAGCACGTCCTTGATCTTGTCCCGGGGCACCTGCGCATGGGTCATGGCCAGCAGCCCGGCCATGCGCTCGATGTTGTGGTCGTAGGCTTCCTGCAGGGGCAGGTTGGCGAGGATCTTTTCCTCGCGGCTGGGCTTCTGGTCGCAGGCAGCGAGGGCGGCGAGCAGCAACACGGGGAGCAGTAGACGGGGCAGGCGGGGCATGGTGGGGCCTTGGGCACGGTAAGGCCTGGGAGTGTACTGCAATCCCATGGTCGAGGAATCAGCGTTGCAGCGGATTGCGCAGGCGTACCCAGAGGATCGCCGGCAGGGCCATCAGCAGCCATTTCAGGTAGCGGTTGACTTCGTAGTGTTCGCAGGCGACGCCGATGAGGGTGCAGACCATCACCACGGCCACGAACTGGATCATTCTTTCCATCAGCAGGTTTCCAACATTGCAGGGGCCGGACGGGCCGCGGGCGCACTGTAGCAGGAGTCGCAGGCGCCGCAGGCCGGCATGCCACACGGCGTAACACTTTTGCGCCGCTGGCAGGTGCCAGGTTGGCTATTGTGCGGCAATCCCACCAGCCAGGGAAGGTAGCCCCCATGACCCTCTACAAAGATGGCTAGCCAGCGTTCTGCGCCACCTGCGGCAGTTCCCTCGGGGCCATTGACGATGCGCCTACGGTGGCCTTGCTGCTGGGCAGCTTCGATGCCAAGGGCGACCAGGCCCTGCGCCCGGCACGCGCGTCTGCACAGTCTGACAGATCCTTCCAGCCTTCCTGCACAACACTCAACACCGCGTTCATTTTCATTCCCGCTGTATTCGCCTACCGTCTCCTTCCACCCCCATCACAAGGAGATCACGCATGCCTGAGCTTGCGTTGTACAAGGTGAAACTGCTGGATGAATTCGAGGCCCGCGAGGACGACTGGAGCTTCAGCCACTTCGAGCGCCGCCTGACCCAGGTCAAGCCCGCCGCCAACTACCAGGATGCCAAAGGCATTATCAAGGCCGCCCACCTGGCGAACAACTGGCCGAAAACGGTCCGGCGCTACCTGCTGAGCAACTACCGATTCCACGGCAATGTCAGCAGTGAGCTGACTGAAACCTTCGTGCAGGTGCTGGCGGGCATGACGCCGTTGGAGCTGCAGGCGTGGAGGTTGCCGCCTGCAGGATACATGGGCTGAGATGCAGGCTGTAACCTCTGCTCAGCGCTATGACAAACGATGCTGGGGTCGCGAAGCGGCTCCAGCCCTTTCAGGCGCGAAACCGCAGTACCCGCGCCCCATCATACGGATCGATCAGGTAGTGGGCCTGAACCCCGAATGTCGCCGATATCCGCTCCGGCGTCAGCACCACCTCCGGTATCCCCAAGGCAACCAACCGTCCTTGGTCAAGCACCGCCAACCGGTCACAAGTCAACGCCTGGTTGAGATCATGCAAGGCCACCAGGGTCGTCACCGACAGCGCTTGAACCTGCCGCAGCAGGCTCAGTTGATGCTGGATATCAAGATGATTGGTCGGCTCGTCCAGTAGCAGTACCTGCGGCCGCTGGGCCAGGGCCCGGGCGATGTGCACGCGCTGGCGTTCGCCGCCGGACAGCTCGCCCCACAGGCGCCGACGCAGGTGGCCGGCGTCGGCGTCGGCCAGGGCCTGCTCGACGATGGCACGGTCGTCCGCGCCGAACGGCGCCAGGGCCGACAGCCACGGCGTGCGGCCGAGGGCCACGGCGTCGTAGACGCTGATGGCGTCCAGGGTGTCGGCCTGCTGTTCGACCAGCGCCAGGCTCTGCGCAACGCGCCGACGCGGCATGCGCTCAAGCGCCTCGCCCAGCAAACGCACGCTGCCACTGCTGGGTTCGCGCAGGCCGGCGAGCAGCTTGAGCAGGGTGGACTTGCCCGAGCCGTTGGGGCCGACCACACCGAGGGTTTCGCCGGGCATCACGCTCAGGTCGATGTCTTGCAGCACTTCGCGGCCGCCCAGGCGCAGGCCCAGCCCCTCGCAGACTAGCGGGGCGTTGGCGAGGGCGGTCATCACGGTCATGGACGCCCCCGGCGGCTGACCAGGATCAGCGCGAACACTGGCGCGCCGATCAAGGCGGTGACCACGCCCACCGGGATCACCTGGCCGGCGATCAGGGTGCGCGAGAGGATGTCGGCGACGATCAGGAACAACGCGCCGCCCAGCGCGCTGGCCGGCAGCAGGCGGCTGTGCCCGGGGCCGAGCAGCAGGCGCAGGGCGTGGGGGATGACCAGGCCGACGAAGCCGATGGCGCCGACGATCGAGACCATCACCGCGGTCACCAGCGCCGTGCAACTGATCAGCAGCAGTTGCGTGCGCCGCACCGGCACGCCCAGCGATGCCGCCGAATCGGCACCGAAGGTGAACGCGTCCAGCGCCCGGCGGTGCCACAGGCACACTGCCAGCCCGACCAGGGCTACCGGCAGCGCCAGCCACACCGCTGGCCAGCGCACGCCGCTGAGGTTGCCCAGCAGCCAGAACAGGATGCCCCGGGCCTGTTCGGCGGTGGCCGACTTGGTGATGAGGAAGGCCGTCAGCGCGTTGAACAGTTGCGAGCCGGCGATGCCGGCGAGGATCACCTGGGCGTTGTCGTGGCGACTGCCGCTGGCCCGCGACAGCACCAGCACCAGGGCGAAGGCGGCCAGTGCGCCGATGAAGGCACCGGCCGACAGCGACAGCACCGCGCCACCGAGGCCGAACAGTCCCACCGCCACGGCACCGGTCGAGGCGCCTGCCGACAGGCCCAGCAGGTACGGCTCGGCCAGCGGGTTGCGCAGCAGCGCCTGGAGGATCACCCCGCAGGTCGCCAGCCCCGCGCCACAGGCGGCGGCCACCAGGGTGCGCGGCAGGCGGTAGTTCCAGACGATGCCGGCGTCGATGGGGTCGAGCGCATGGCCGGCCTGCCACAGCTGGTTGGCCAGTACCTGCCAGACCACCTCGGTGCTGATTCGCGTCTCGCCGATGGCGATCCCGGCGAGCATGGCCAGGCACAGGGCAAGCAGCGCGAAGGCGCCGATGGGCAGCAGGCGGCTCATGGCTGTGGTGCTTTACCGCTGGCGAAGGCGCTGGACAGCACTTCCAGGCCACGGAACAGACGGATGCCGGCCTGCATGGCGTCGGCGTCGAGGACGATGATCCGGCCTTGCTTGACCGCGTCCATGTTGCGGGTCACCGGGTCGCTGCGCAGGAACTCGAGCTTTTGCTGGTAGTCGTCGGCGGGGTAGCGGCGGCGGTCCATGCGCGCGACGATCAGCCAGGTGGGGTTGGCCCTGGCCAGGGTCTCCCAGCCCACCGCCGGCCATTCTTCGCGGGACTCCACCACGTTGCGTACGCCGAGGGTCTGCAGCATGAAGTCGGCCACGCCCTGGCGACCGGCGACGTAAGGGTCGACCTTGAGGTCGGCGCTGGAGAACCAGAACAGCGCGCTGGTGTGGCTCAGGTCCTGGCCGGCCAGGCGTTGCCGGGCCTGGTCCAACTGGCCCTTGAGCTCGGCATTGAGGCGTTCGCCGCGATCCTGCACGTCGAAGATCTCGGCCAGCTGGCTGACGCTCCTGTAGATGGTGTCGATCCTGAACGGCTGCAGGCGGGTACCGTCGGCGCCCACCAGGTTGTCCTTGCCTTCGCAGTCCGAGGGCAGCAGGTAGGTGGGAATGCCCAATTCTGCGAACTGTTCGCGGGTGCCGACCGCGCCCTGGGGGCCGACCATCCATTCGAACTGCGCGGTCACCAGCTGCGGGCGCTTGCCGACCACTGCCTCGAAGCCCGGTTCGTTGTCGGCCAGGCGCTCGACCTTGTCGTTCTGCGCCTTGAACTCGGGCAGCACGTTGTTGAACCACAGCGAGGTGCCCGCCAGCCGCTCGCCCAGGCCCAGGGCATAGAGCAACTCGGTGCCGGCCTGGCCGATGGTCACCACGCGCTGCGGGGCCTGGGCGAAGGTCTGCGGCAGGCCGCAGTTGTCGACGGTCAGCGGGTAGCGGGTGGCGTCGGCGTGGGCCAGGCCCGCCAGTGACAGGCCGGCGAGCAGGGTGGCGAAGCGGTGCGGCATGGTGGGGCGATCTCCTGTCGGGTGGTGCACGGAATGGCCCACGGACAGGCATCGCCAGGCGTCGTGCGGCAAGCACGCGGCCAGGGGCGGATGACCATCCCGGACACCCCGCCGGTTGGTGAATGCGTGCCGGCAGGTCTCCTGACTGGTGCGTCCTGGCCGGCGCCGGCCTTCCCGGGTCGGCAGACCCAGTGGCATCGATGGCGCAGGCTCGGCACCTACAGTTGCGGGGGCAGTTCCCTTTGGCCCGCCCTCGGCGCGCCCGGGATTCCCTTTTGATTCCGTGTGGAAACCGGCGGGCGGCATGGTAGACCATCGGGCCATCGGGTGAAAACGCTTTTACAGGTACTTGAGCCAGGCGATGTCGCGCCGCCGCGCCTTGAGCCGGGCGAAGCCGCGCACCGGCAGGTACAGGGCGATCGCCAGCAGCACCGCGACCAGCCACACCGCGCCGATGCCGTCGAAGCCGAAATAGCTGCCCTGGTTCAGGCCGAACAGCCCCACGCAGGCCACATACAGCAGCTTGAGCACATATAGGTGCAGCAGGTAGAAGAACATCGGCGCGGCGCCGAACACTGCCAGCGGGCCGATCCAGCGGGCGTCTCCCGCACGCTCGAAAGTGCGCAGCAGCAACAGGCCAGCGCCCAGGGTCAAGGCCAGGAACAGCAGCGACGGCGGGTATTTGGTGATGTTGAAGAAGCTCATCAACGTCTGCCCGCCGTTGGCGTAGAAGGTCCACGGCGCCTCGCCGTAGCCATTGAGCAGGCGCAACACGACAAAGCCGAGCAGCAGCATCATGCCGCCCAGCAGCAAGCGCTGCTGGCGCTCGCCGGCATCGCTGCCGCGGCCGAACCAGGGGCCGAGCCCGTAGCCCAGGGCGATCACGCCGATCCATGGCAGCACCGGGTAGGAGGTACGCAGGCGCAAGCCGTCGGGCAGCTCCAGCCAGCTGCGCTCGTGCAGGATCGCCCAGGGTACATGCAGCGCCGAGTGCGGCGCGAAGTGCAGGCCATCGAGCAGGTTGTGGCCGGCGACGATCAGCGCGCCGAGGGCCAGCAGCAGCGGGCGTGGCAGCCACACCAGCAGCGACAGGGCGATCATGCTCAGGCCGATGGCCCAGATCACCTGCAGGTAGATCACGCTCGGCGGCAACTGGAAGGTCCAGGCGAAGTTGACCAGGCTGAGCTCCAGCAGCACCAGGAACAGGCCGCGCTTGAACAGGAACGTCGCTGCATCGCCCCGGCCTTGGTGCTTTTCGCCGTAAAGCCAGGCCGACAGCCCGGTGAGCAGCACGAACACCGGCGCGCACAGGTGCGCCAGGGTGCGGCTGATGAAGAGGCTGGGGTCGGTCGCGTCGATGGTCATCGGGTCGCTGACCTGACGGTGCAGGAAGAAGGTTTCGCGCACGTGGTCCAGCAGCATGAACAGGATCACCAGGCCGCGCAGGGCGTCGATGCTGTGCAGGCGTTGGCTGGGGAGGGCGGTCGGGAGGCTGGTCATCGAGGAGGGTCGCTGGCAGAGGTATCATTCAAATGAAATGTTATTTTATTTCATTTATTTGTACCTGGATACAGCCATGCGCTGGCACTCCACTTGAATCAGCCCTGAATCAGTGGTCCCAGCCGCTCGGCCAGGGCCTGGACCGTCGCGCTCACCTTGGGCAGATGCCCACGGTTGCGACGCCAGGCCAGGTTGATCGGCAACCCCTCCATCGCGTACTCCGGCAGCACTTGCTGCAACGTCCCGGTGTCGAGCTGGCGCTGCACCAGCCAGGTCGGCAGTTGGGCAATGCCGTGCCCGGCGCTGATGGCCAGGGCCTGCCCCTCGGCATCGCCGATGGCCAGGCGGCCCGGCATCGGCCGCAGCTGCGCCAGGCCCGGGCGGGCGCCGGCGAAGTGCAGGGCCGGCGTGCTGCCGTCGGCGCAGGCGTAGAGCACACAGCCCTGGGCCTGCAACTGCTGCAGGTCGCGGGGCGTGCCGTGCCGGGCGAGGTAGGCGGGGGCGGCGCAGAACACCAGGCGCTGGCTGCCCAGGTAGCGGTGCTCGATGCCCGGCTGCCAAGTCTGTGGTCCACCGATGCGCACGACGATGTCGATGCCGTCCTCGGCCAGGTCGACGAAGCGGTCGGAGAGGGTGATGTGCGGTTGCAATCGCGGATGCAGCGCGGCGAAGTCGAGCACGGCGGGCAGCCCGTGCAGGCGGCCGAAGGTGGCCGGCAGGTCGATGCGCAGCTTGCCGCAGGGGGTCTTGTGCTCGTCGTTGAGGGCCAGTTCGGCCTCTTCGATCTCCGCCAGGACGCGGGTGCAGGTGCGGTAGTAGTCGGCGCCACTGTCGGTCAGGGCCAGGCGTCGGGTGGTGCGCTCGAACAGGCGCACCTGCAGGCGTTTCTCCAGGCGGGCCACGCCCTTGCTTACGGCGGAGCTGGTGAGGTTCATGCGCTCGGCGGCGGCGATGAAGCTGCCGGCGTTGGCCACGCTGACGAAGAAGTCGATGTCTTTCAGGCGTTCCGAGGCGGACATGGCATGGGTTCGCGATTATTGAATATGGTTCACTTGATAAGGGAATATCTACCAGTAATCGGAACAACATTCCAGATTAAGCTGGCCTGCCATTCATCGAGGATCGCAGTAGATGTCCACCTCCAGCTTGACCCATGCCACCCTGGCGCGGCCGGCGCCGCGTGCTGGGCTGTCGATCGGCCTGTTCGCCGTCGGCGGCTTTGCGGTGCTGACCACCGAGTTCCTGATTCTTGGCCTGCTGCCCGCGCTGGCACGTGACCTTGGACTGTCGGTGGCAGGCGCGGGCCAGTTGGTCACCCTGTTCGCGGTGACCGTGATGCTGTTCGGGCCGCCGCTCACCGCCTGGCTGTCGGCCCTGCCACGCAAGGGGCTGTTCATCGCCATCCTGCTGCTGTTCGCCGCCTCCAATGCGCTGTCGGCGCTGGCGCCGAACGTCTGGGTACTGGCCATGGCGCGGTTCCTCGCCGCGTTGGTCCTGCCGGTGTACTGGGGTACCGCCAGCGAAAGCGCCGGGCAACTGGTGGGCCAGGGGCGCGAGGGCTGGGCGGTGGCGCGGGTCTACTTGGGGATCACGGCGGCGTTCGTCTTTGGCATCCCGCTGGGCACCCTTGCCGCCGGGATGGTCGGCTGGCGCGGCAGCTTCTGGTTGCTCGCCGGGCTGTGCCTGCTGGTGGCGCTGCTGATGTTGGCCTGGCTGCCACCCCTGCCGGCGGTCCCGGCCCGCGCCGCGGGAGAGCGGCAGTCGGTGATTCTCAAGGACCGTCGTTTCATCGCCCATGTGCTGCTGTCGGCGCTGGTGTTCACCGCCATGTTCACTGCCTACACTTACCTGGCCGAGATCCTCGAGCAGCTTGCCACCGTGCCGGCCAACGCGGTCGGTTGGTGGCTGATGGGCTTTGGTCTGGTGGGCATGCTCGGCAACGCCCTGGCCGGACGGATCGTCGATCGCAGCCCGCTGCGGGCCACGCTGTTGCTGTTGGCGATGCTGGCCTTGGGCATGGGCCTGGTCACCCCGGTGATCGGCAACCCGCTGCTGCTGGTGGGCGCCCTGGCCTTGTGGGGCATCGCCTACACGGCGCTGTTCCCGGTGTGCCAGGTGCGGGTGATGCGGGCCGGCGCCAAGGCCCAGGCCCTGGCCGGGACCCTCAACGTGTCGGCGGCCAACGCGGGCATCGCCGCCGGTGCCGCGCTGGGGGGCGCGGCGATCCAGGGGCTTGGTCTGGCTGCACTGGGTTACGTGGCTTGTGGGTTTGCTGTGTTGGCGTTGATGGCCACGCTGGTGCTGCAACGGAGCGAGTGAGTTCTGCTCCACCGTCCAGCCAAGGCGCGGTTACGCCATAGGGGAGACGGCAGCCGGGTTTGAGATGGCTGCAGAGCGACTTGTTGCAATCCTGCCGATCCTTAGTCAATCAGCCAGGCAGGGGCGCCTTCGATCAGGACACCGCCATGGCTGGTCTTGTCTCCCTGGCGTGCCGCAGCTGAGTTCATCCCCTCTGCCCGCGCCACTGATGACGGTGCCTTCCCCGTGGAGAGTGCAAAGGTGGTGATGGTCGACTCGGGCGGTGACCAACGAGTCAGTTGACCCTCATTTGCGCTTCCTTTTACTTGGCTGGACAGGGGCTTGCTCGAAAGCCTCCGGGGGAGGAGGTGCGGCACGGACGTTGAACAGGTGGCAGACGATGTACCAACAGACGGCGAGAGTGAAGTTGTAAGGAAACAGCACTGCCCAAAACGGTAACTGCCAGTTTTTTTTGCCCTGCATTTCCCCAGGTTCGCCGGTTCGCCAAGGGGCGTAGTGACGCCAGGCTTCGCCTGGTGTCAGACAGATGGCGTGCAGAGGTTTGTGCCACCAGTTGGGTTCGCGGGGAGGAGGGAGTTTGGCCGGGCCGTTGTTCATGAAGTGGCGAAGGTATTCCCAGACTTCGGCGACGTGCTTGATGCCGGATTCGGTGGGTTCGTTGCTGTCGACCCATAAGCAATCTTTTTGGTGCAGGCTGCCATCCTCCCGAGGTGGGGCGAAGGCGAGTGCATAACTGGTGCTGAAGGATGAGCCGCCGAATTCAGTGCGTTGGAATACGCCTCCGTATAAATTTTTCCAATTAAAGGTTATAAGTTTTTTGCCTCGCTGATAGTAAATTTTCTTGGTTGAGCAGTTGAAATAAAATCCAGAGAGGTTTCTTATAAAATAGACTCGGTAAAGTAGGAAGGGGAGAAAAATTAAGGGTGAAATTGTCATCATGGCTATGAAGGCAAGATCGAGGGCGTCGATGTTTAATGATTTTATTGATAGTAACTCTGGGTAGATAGTAATCATTCCTCCGAGGATCAGTGCTGTATAAGTTTTTCCCATAAAAACGGAGTCTGTTACCCATGGATTTCGTAGGCATAATGTGTTGTTATGCAAATTTACTAGCTGTCCAGTAATTGCGGCTTCATTTTCGGATTTTGAGTTTATAGTAAATATCCATTTAACTGTCATGGTCAACGCTCGAGACGAAAAATTGAATTAACCTCATTTTTTCATTCAAGCCTTGATTGGAGCTATAGACTAAATGCAGTGAGGCATGATTTTGGTGGGTCAGCGTGTGCTTGAAATGCAGAATCAAGCCGGCGCCCACAACGTAGCAAACAGCAGAAAGTGGAAATACGACCATTTCACCGTCTTCACGAAGGCTGCTCAAGCTACCTGACCATTCGCTTGTGCCTACGATGAAGCCCGGTAGGAATACTGTGAATTCCACGGTGGATTGTGTAGTGGTGACTTCGTTATGGGTGATGGCGGTCCAGTTTGCTGGCGCCCAGTAATTATTTTCATACCAACCGCTGTCGACTCCGGTTATACCAAAGTATCGCGCTTCTTCTGCAGATATTAACCTTGGTCCGTAGTGCTCGTCGTGCCAGGCTTTAAGTTCGTCTTGCAGTGAGGGAAATTCAGGAAGTTTTTGTTCGTGATCCAGAACGATCTCGGAACGTGCCTCTCCATCGTTTTTACGATTGCCGAATATGCTCCGTGCTGCCCAGAATTCAATAGGGGAGTGCAGGTGCGCATGTGCCTGGGCGTGAAGGTATAAGCCTCCGGCAATAATCGCTATTCCTAGAAGCACTAGCCCGGCTGCGGCCCACCCAGCAAAGGGCACTACTGACGTAGCTCCCGCAACTGCGAGTCCAGCTTCTAGGGCGACCACAGAACCAGCAGCCACGGTCAGTCCACCGCCCACCGTATACCAAGCGGCGGTTGAGTTGCCGTTACTGTGCTGGCGCCACGCCTTTGAGAAATCAGAAAACAAGCCAAAGCCAATTGCGGGATATCCCGCTAAGCGCGCAAAGAGATTACTACTTAGGAACTTGATCACTCCGTTACCAAACGCCATCCCCGGCGCCGTTGCACTCAATCGCAGCATTACGGCTTGCTGCGTTTTTCTCACGCTAACCAATGTCGCCGCGGCCGCACCAATCACCCCGAAAATCGACGCCGCAAACCCCAAGGTGTATTCCGGCGCATCGCTTTTCTGCAGGCTGTTGTAAGCCGTCTTCAGCGAGATCACGTTGAACCACAGCATCCCGGCGTTCAGACCACCGCCTCCGCCCGAAGTAAGCAACCCGAGCAAGTTGGGTTTAACCCGCGCAGTGGTGGTCAACTCAACCGCCACCGTCCGATTGCCCGAAATACGCAGCTGCTTCATTTCCTCAACCTGCGCCATGCCGCTCTTCAAATACCGCTCCACCTCCTGGCTGAACGGGTTTTCCCGGATGGCCTGGTCGGTGATCTGGTAACGCGCCGCCAACAGCCCCAGCGCTTTCTCGGCATTGGCCTCACGCGCCGCCAGCAGCACCTGCTGACGCAGGGTGTGGCTGGCATCCCAGCGGGTTTGGCCGCGCAGGCGTTTGAGCACCACGGCGTTGACGGACTGGGCAGTGAGATCGGTGATGTCGGCAATGGCCGGAAAACGCCCGGCCAGCCCTTCGATGACATTGTCGCTGCCCCCCAGCACACCGCCGGCCGCATCGGCTTTGTCCTTGAAGGGGTTGAACGGCGCCAGGGCGGTGTAGAGCGGGCTGTCGTGCTGGTCCAGCCACTGTTCCAGGCGTTTGAAGCGCAGGTCTCGGTCTTCGGTACCGGGTGTCGGCTGGCCCATCGGGTAAATCAGCAGGGCCAGGGCGATTTCCAGGCCACGGGCCGAGATGCGTTCGTTGCGGTCATAGCACGCCAGTGCGGCGGCCAGGCTGTAGGGGGCATCGATATGCGCAGCTTCGGCCGTGGCCAGCCACGCGTCGTGGTCATGACTGGCTTGCAGGGCAAGGTTGCGCAGGCCTGCAATGCGCTGCTCCAGCTCATCGCGTTCGGCGAGGAACTGCAGGTATTTGTCGGTATCGATGCGCAGCGCCAAGCGCGCACCGTTGGGGGAATAGTCCTCGTGAGTGAGGGCCCGGTAACGTGCCTCGGCCGGGGGGAGAGGGCGTCCTGTGCGGGTGGACTGCAGCCTTGTCTCGACCACTTCGGTAGCGGGCATATCCGCCGGGTACATCGTCTCCAGGGTTTTGTTCAGCAACAGGGCGACCAGGTTGCGATGGTGAAAATCGCGGCTCTGCTGGCTGAGCCGTTCGGCATCGAGCTGGTAGCACGCCGGTACGCCTGCCTGCTCGGAGCCTTGTGCAGGTTTGGTGTGTTCCAGCTGTTCGGCGGGCATCAGGTCGTGCAGTTGGTGCTGGTAGGCCGAGACCGACAGGCTCAGGTCCAGGGCCACGCCTTCAGCATCAGCCAGCGCCACCACCACCGGTATTTTCGGCTGGGTGCTGGGATAGTCCCGGGCAATGGCGTTGAGCCTGCCGATGGACAAGATGCCGGTGGACGCGTGGCTGCTCCAGGTCAGGGACATACGCCGGCTTGCCGGTTTGTAGTCTTCGACCCAGTTTTGCAGCGCACTGAGCGGCAGTACATGGGGCTGGGTGGAGGGGACTGGGTTGCCGGCAATCAGCTCGGCCATGTCGAGCTGGCGCATATGCCGTTTGCGCAGGGCTGCTGAAGCGGTGATGCGGGCAGTCGTGGCGTTGGTCCACAGGTGCGGGCTGTAGCCGATCCACACTTCCTTGGCGGTATCCGGGCAGGTGCCAGGTAGCGTTCGCGCAAGTGGTAGCCTTCCAGAGGCCCTGGTAGCGCAGCTCCCGGTAATGTCCTTCGCCGTCGTACTCATGAATGATCAGCTTTTCGCCCTGAGGACCTTTCATGAACACGTAGATGTAGCCTGGGCGCAGCGCGCGCAGGGTGTAGGATGAGTGCTGCAGCGGGGCGAAGCCTTGTTCCAGGTTGAAGCCTGCGCCTGCGTAGCGACAGGCCGGGGCATCGCCCGTGCGCGGGACTATGGCATAGCGCACCGGCAGGATGGGAACGCGTGGGCTGCAGGCAGGGCCGGAGGTGGCGCTGTTGGCAGGAACGTCGGTCATTTACGCTGCCTTTTGGTTGAGCGTACTGGGGCTTCGTCGAAGGCCTCAGGCGGAGGCGGTGCTGCCCGGACATTGAAGAGGCGACACACGCCATACCAGCAGAGGGCGAGGCCGAGGTTGTAAGGGAACAACACGGCCCAGAACGGCAGTTGCCAGTTTTTCTTGCCCTGCATTTCTCCGGGCTCGCCGGTTCGCCAGGGGGCGTAGTGGCGCCAGGCTTCTGCCGGGGTCAGGCAGATGGCATGAAGAGGCCGGTGCCACCAGTTGGGTTCGCCGGGAGGAGGGAGTTTGGCTGGGCCGTGGTTCATGAAGTGGCGAAGGTATTCCCAGACTTCGGCGACGTGTTTGATGTCGGATTCAGTGGGTTCGTTGCTGTCGGTCCAGAGGCAATCTTTTTGATGGAGACTTCCGTCTTTTCGACGGGGTGCGAATGCGAGTGCATAGGAGGTGGTGAAAGATGATCCACCAGACTCTGTGCGCCTGAAAAGACCACCTCCAGTATTGCTCCACTCGAAGACGAATACCTTCTTAAAGCGTTGGTAGTAGATTTTTTTTGTTGAGCGGTTGAAGCAAACGCTTGATAAGCCTTTGATGAACCATATTCGGTAAAATAGAAATGGAAGGAAGGTAAAAGGCATAAGCACCATTCCGGTCATTAGTATGGGTTCAAGTAAAAAATCCTTCCAGCTGACGCTAGAAAATAGAAATGGGTAGAAACCGATCATTAATCCAATAATCATTGCGCAGTAAAGTTTTCCCATGAATACAGAGTCTGTTACCCATGGGTTGCGTAGGCATAAAGAGTTTTTGGATATGTTTAATAGCTGTCCACCAATGGCGGGTTCGTACCCTGAGCATGAGGTTGAGTTAAAAAGCCATATAGTTGCCATGATCAGCGCTCGAGACGGAAGTTCGAATGAATCTCAGTGCCTTCGTCCAGCCCTTGATTGGCGCTGTAGGCGAGATGCAGTGAGACGTGGTTTTGGTGGGTCAGCGTGTGCTTGAAATGCAGAATCAAGCCGGCGCCCACAACGTAGGCGGCGGGAGTGATCGGAAATACGTCCATTCCTCCATCGTTACGAAGGCTGCTCGAAATTCCTGACCACTCGCTTGTTCCTATTGCGAAGCCCGGTAAAAGAACTGTGAACTCAGCGCTTGGTTGAGGCGTGACTACTTCGTTATGCGTGATAGCGGTCCAGTTTGGCGGTGCCCAATGGTTGTTATGATGCCACTTGGTGTCCACATTGGTTACACCAAATGATAGGGCCTGCTCGGCTGATATGAGCTTTGGTCCGTAGTGCTCGTTGTGCCAAGCTTTGATTTCTGCGTGCAGTGAGGAGAATCTCGAAAGTTTCTTTTCATGGTCCAGGATAATTTCAGAACGGGCCTCTCCATCGTTGATGCGATTGCCAAAGATGCTGCGTGCTGCCCAAAGCTCAATCGGCCTGTGAACGCGTTCATGTGCTTTGGCGTGAAGATACAGGCCTCCAGCAATGATTGCTGCTCCCGCGAGCACCAATGCAACTGCGGCCCATCCGGCGAAGGGCACAAACACCGTGGGCCCTGCTATTGCAAGCCCGGCCTCAAGGACGATGACAGAGCCAACAGCCATGCTTACTCCACCGGCTGACGTATAGCTGGCTGCAGTTGAATCACCATTATCGAGTTGGCGTTTCGTCTTGAGTCCATCAGAGAGCAAGCCAAATGCTATTGCAGGGTATCCCGCTAAACGCGCAAAGAGATTACTGCTCAAGAACTTGATCACGCCGTTACCAAACCCCATCCCCGGCGCCGTCGAACTCAATCTCAACATCACCGCCTTCTGCGTTGCCCGTACGCTGACCAATGTCGCCGCAGCTGCACCGATCACACCGAAAATCGATGCCGCAAACCCGGTGGTATATTCCGGCGCATCGCTTTTCTGCAGGCTGTTATAAGCCGTCTTCAGCGAGATCACGTTGAACCACAGCATCCCGGCGTTCAGACCACCGCCTCCGCCCGAAGTAAGCAACCCGAGCAAGTTGGGTTTAACCCGCGCAGTGGTGGTCAACTCAACCGCCACCGTCCGATTGCCCGAAATACGCAGCTGCTTCATTTCCTCAACCTGCGCCATGCCGCTCTTCAAATACCGCTCCACCTCCTGGCTGAACGGGTTTTCCCGGATGACCTGGTCGGTGATCTGGTAACGCGCCGCCAACAGCCCCAGCGCTTTCTCGGCATTGGCCTCACGCGCCGCCAGCAGTACTTGCTGACGCAGGGTGTGGCTGGCATCCCAGCGGGTGTGACCACGCAGGCGTTTGAGCACCACGGCGTTGACGGACTGGGCAGTCAGATCGGTGATGTCTGCAATGGCCGGAAAACGCCCGGCCAGCCCTTCGATGACATTGTCGCTGCCACCCAGCACACTGCCGGCCGCATCGGCTTTGTCCTTGAAGGGGTTGAACGGCGCCAGGGCGGTGTAGAGCGGGCTGTCGTGCTGGTCCAGCCACTGTTGCAGGCGTTTGAAGCGCAGGTCTCGGTCTTCGGTACCGGGTGTCGGCTGGCCCATCGGGTAAATCAGCAGGGCCAGGGCGATTTCCAGGCCACGGGCCGAGATGCGTTCGTTGCGGTCATAGCACGCCAGTGCGGCGGCCAGGCTGTAGGGGTCATCGATATGCGCAGCTTCGGCCGTGGCCAGCCACGCGTCGTGATCATGGCTGGCTTGCAGGGCAAGGTTGCGCAGGCCTGCAATGCGCTGCTCCAGCTCATCGCGTTCGGCGAGGAACTGCAGGTATTTGTCGGTATCGATGCGCAGCGCCAAACGCGCACCGTTGGGGGAATAGTCCTCGTGAGTGAGGGCCCGATAACGTGCCTCGGCCGGGGGGAAAGGGCGGCCGGTGCGGGCGGACTGCAGCCTTGTCTCGACCACTTCGGTAGCGGGCATATCCGCCGGGTACATCGTCTCCAGGGTTTTGTTCAGCAACAGGGCGACCAGGTTGCGATGGTGAAAATCACGGCTCTGCTGGCTGAGCCGTTCGGCATCGAGCTGGTAGCACGCCGGTACGCCTGCCTGCTCGGAGCCTTGTGCAGGTTTGGTGTGTTCCAGCTGTTCGGCGGGCATCAGGTCGTGCAGTTGGTGCTGGTAGGCCGAGACCGACAGGCTCAGGTCCAGGGCCACGCCTTCAGCATCAGCCAGCGCCACCACCACCGGTATTTTCGGCTGGGTGCTGGGATAGTCCCGGGCAATGGCGTTGAGCCTGCCGATGGACAAGATGCCGGTGGACGCGTGGCTGCTCCAGGTCAGGGACATACGCCGGCTTGCCGGTTTGTAGTCTTCGACCCAGTTTTGCAGCGCACTGAGCGGCAGTACATGGGGCTGGGTGGAGGGGACTGGGTTGCCGGCAATCAGCTCGGCCATGTCCAGCTGGCGCATATGCCGTTTGCGCAGGGCTGCTGAAGCGGTGATGCGGGCAGTCGTGGCGTTGGTCCACAGGTGCGGGCTGTAGCCGATCCACACTTCCTTGGCGGTGTCCGGGCAGGTGTCGGCCCATACCCAGCCCATGCTCTGGCTGGCCAGATAGCGTTCGCGCAAGTGGTAGCCTTCCAGGCCCTGGTAGCTCAGCTCCCGGTAATGTCCTTCGCCGTCGTATTCATGAATGACCAGCTTTTCGCCCTGAGGACCTTTCATGAACACGTAGATGTAGCCTGGGCGCAGTGCGCGCAGGGTGTAGGACGAGTGCTGCAGCGGGGCGAAGCCTTGTTCCAGATTGAAGCCTGCGCCTGCGTAGCGACAGGCCGGGGCATCGCCCGTGCGCGGGACGATGGCATAGCGCACTGGCAGGATGGGCACGCGTGGGCTGCAGGCGGGGCCGGAGGTGGCACTGCTGACGGTGGCGTCAGTCATGGATTAGCTCCTTGCGTGGGGCCAGTGTTTGATTGGCTGGGCATGAGAGGTCGTTCGGATACGGCTGTCCTTGAACGAGACGGGGCTCGTCATTGCCTGGCATCTTGGAAGTGGCCTGTCAGCTATCGCAGCATGACGGCGTTGAGCGCCTCGATTGGGGCTCGGGGGTTTGGTGCTGACGTGTTCCGGGGGGCGTTCGCATAAGGTCCTCGCTGGCTGACAATGGCCGTACCGTCGTGCAGGCCCGTGGCTGGCTGTTGCAGCCAGCCATGGGCGACGTTACGCAGACCTGAAACACTAGCGAGGAACGGATTGTGGGTGGTCGACAGGGCTTCCCAAATCCGCGTAGGACGTTTCTCTGATTTTCCTTTTCAGCGCTTATTGGCAGTATTCAATTACATCTCACCGGCGAATCCGCGCGGGCAGACGATCCGCCGCCGAGCCTCAAAGATCCAGCACCAACCGCGCCGAGCGCGCCCGCGAGACGCACAGCATCAGGGTCTGTTGCGAGGCTTTCTCCTCGTCGCTCAGGTACTGGTCGAAATGCTCGGCCTCGCCTTCGAGGATCGCCGTCTCGCAGGTGCCGCACACGCCTTCGCGGCACAGGCACTCGACCTTGGCGGCCTTGGATTTCTCGATGGCCTGGAGAATGGTCATGCCTTCCTCGACGGCCAGTTCTGTGCCGGAGCGCGCCAGTACCACGGTGAACGCCGAGCCTGCGGTCGGCGCGGCGGCGGCGAACTGTTCCCAATGCACGCGGGACTCGGCGATGCCGGCGGCGGCGGCGCTGGCGATCACCGCGTCGATCAGCGGCTTGGGCCCGCACACATAGAGATGGGCGTCATCGGTGAGCCCCGCACAGAGCGCGGCGAGGTCGAGCTTGCGCTCCAGGCTGTCGATATAGAAGTGGGTGTTGCCGGCATGCGGGCCTTGCGCCAGGTCGCCCTGGAAGGCGCCGTGCTCGGGGGCGCGGAAGGCGTAGTGCAGCTCGTAGGGGGTGCTGCCGCCTTCGAGCTCGTGCAGCTGCGCCAGGAACGGGGTGATGCCGATGCCGCCGGCGATCAGCACATGGCGCCCGGCGCTTGGGTCGAGGGCGAACAGGTTGTTGGGGGTGGAGATGGTCAGCTCGCTGCCCACCTCGACCTGCTGGTGCATGAACGCCGAACCGCCCTTGGACTGCTCCTCCAGGCGCACGCCGATCTGGTAGCTGTGCAACTGGCGCGGGTCGCTCATCAGCGAGTAGGCATTGCTGAACTGGCTGCCGCAGGCCGACTGCATCTGCACGATGACATGGCTGCCGCCGCTGAAGGCGGGCAGGGCGGCGCCGTCGGCGCGGGCCAGGGTGAAGCGCTTGACCTGCGGCGTGGCCTGTTCCACGCCGGTCACGCGCACCTTGAACATTTCGTATTGCTTGGCCATGGCGTACCTCGACAACGAAGCCCCGCGCCAGGCCCTGGCGCGGGGCGGGGAGCGTGTTCAGTCGTCCAGGTGGGCGACGGCGATCAGGTTGTGGAAGTGGGCGATGCCGTGCTCGCTCACGCCGCTGCGCTGCGAATCGACCATGATCCGCCCCTGGCCGCGGTAGCCGCGGGACTTCAGGCCCTTCTGCACGCTCTCGACCAGGCGCAGGTCCTCGGGACGGAACACCTCGCGGTACCAGTCGATCAGCTTGTGCTGCTCCTCGGTGAGGTCCTTGTTGAGGAAGTAGATGTCGTAGTGCTGCAGGGTGGTTTCGGCATCGACCGGGAACTCGTAGATCACGGTCATGAAGTTGGCCCCCGGCGGTACGTTGAACATGGTGCACGGCCAGGCCCAGAAGCCGGCGAAGGACGGGTCCTTGACCGTTTCATCGAACGTGAACGACTGCTCCGACGGTTTGGCCAGGCCGTACTGCAAGGTCCAGTTGCCGTGCAGGCTGTGGCTGTACTGGCCGACGTCCACCGAGTCGGAGAAGCCGGGGTGGGCCGGGGCGCAGTGGTAGCACTCGAGGTAGTTGTCGACGATCGACTTCCAGTTGGCCGGGGTGTCGCTGACGAAGCGCGCGGCCAGGTGCAGGTCGTCGATCACCGCGCAGGCTTCGCGCATGCGCTTTTGCATGCCGGGCAGCTGGTCTTCGACGGTACCTGCGTCGTTGTCCATGTTGATGAAGATGAAGCCGGCATACTCTTCGACGCGCAACTGCACCAGGGTGGAGTTGTCCTTGTCGAAGTTGGCCACGTTCTCGCAGTTGCGCGCGTGGGCCAGTTCGCCGTCGAGCTTGAAGGTCCAGGCGTGGTACGGGCAGGTGATGACGTTCTTGGCCTTGCCGCTGCCTTCGAGCAGTTGGTGGCCGCGGTGCGGGCAGACGTTGTAGAAGGCGCGCAGCACGTCGTCGCGGCCACGCACGACGATGATGCTTTCTCCGATCACCTGGCGGGTGATGTAGGCGTTCTTCTCGGCGACTTCGCTGCGGTGGCCGACGCAGATCCAGCTGCGGGCGAAGATTGCTTCCTTCTCGTGCTCGAAGACGGCGGCCTGGGTGTAGAACGTGGCCGGGAGGGTGAAGGCCACTTCGGGGTTGGCGCAGAAGTCGGCGGGCAGGCGTTTGAAATCGTTCATGGTTCTATCTCTGTTCTTATTGGTTAACGCATATCTGTTGGTTAACAAACTGGGCAAAAAAATTTGTCGCAGGTTTGGCAATGTGAGAGCGGGCTTACCCGCTCCCACGACAAATCCAGACTCAGTGCACCGCCGCCGCGCTGCGAGGCGCTTGCTCTTGGGGCTCTTCTCCGGCCAGGCGGGTGGCCTCTTCCTCGATGCGGTACGCCGGCACCTGGCCGTAGTCGGCCGCCAGCCACTTGAAGAAGCCGTAGATCTTCACCAGCAGGATCACCATGAACGGGATCGCGGTAAGCACCACGGCGGTCTTCATGGTCGACAGCGAAGCCTTGGCGAACAGCATGGCCAGCGGCACCAGGGTCAGCACCACGCACCAGAACAGGCGCAGGGTCGGGCTCGGGTCCTCGCCCTCGCGCAGGTTGCGGGTGCTGGTGGCGGCCACGGCGTAGGCGGCGGCGTCCATGTGCGAGGCGCAGAACACCGCCATGATGAACAGGTACGCGGCGAGGAACAGCGTGCCCCACGGCAGGGCCAGCAAGAGGTCGGTCACCGCCGCTTCGCCACCAAGGGTGCCGAGCAGCTTGGGCACGTCGATCTGGCCGTTGATGAACTGGTGCATGCTGTAGCTTTCCAGCGCGCCGAAGAAGAACCAGCAGCCGAAGCTGCCGCCCAGCAGCAGGGCGAACACCACTTCCTTGATCAGCCGGCCGCGCGAGACGCGGGCGACGAACATGGCCACGCCCGGCGCGTAGGACACCCACCACAGCCAGTAGAACACTGTCCAGTTGCGGGTGAAGGCGCCGTCGCCGGCCGGGTCGGTGAACAGGCTCATCTGCACGTAGTGCTGCAGCATCAGGCCGATGGAGTTGGCGGTATTGTTCAGGGTGAACTGGGTCGGGCCGACCAGCAGGACGATGGCGGCGAACACCAGGGCGCCGATGCAGACCATCTTCGACAGGCGCTGCAGGCCGCCGTCGATGCCGATGTACGAGCTCAGCGAGAACAGCAGCGCCACCGCGCCGATCACCAGCAGTTGCACGGTGAAGGTGTTGGGGGTGCCGGCCAGGTCGGCAAGGCCACGGGTCAGGGTCGAGGCAGTGAGCGCCAGCGACACGGTCAGCGCGCCCATCATGGTCAGCAGGAAGATCAGGTCGACGGCGCGGCCGACGGGGCCGGTGGCCTTGAAGCCGGTGACCGCCTCGATGATCGAGGCCAGGTTCAGGCCACTCTTCTTGCGCACATGGAAGTGGTAGGCCATGGCCAGCGAGGCCAGGGCGTAGATCGACCAGGCGCTGATGCCCCAGTGGAAGAACGAGTAGCTGACGCTGTACTCCAGGGCCTTGGCCGACATCGGCGCGATGTTCAGGCCCGGGGTCTGGTAGTAGTAGGCCCATTCCATCACGCCCCAGTACAGGGTCGAGGAGCCCATGCCGGCACAGATGAACATGAACACCCAAGTGGTGGTGGAGTACTCCGGCTTGCCGGCGCCCAGGCGGATGTTGCCGTATTTGCTGAAGGCCAGGTACAGCACGGCCAGGGAACTGCCGAACACCAGGACCTGGACGCTGGTGCCGAAGGTGCGGGTGGCCACCTCGAACAGCTGGTTGGCCAGGCTTTCGGCCTGGGCGGGGAAGGCAGCAAGGCCGATCACGGTGAGCAGCACGGCCAACAGGCTCACGGCGATCAGGAACACATCGATCTTTTTGTTATTGGGGGACATCAATTGTCTCCTGGAGCATTTTTTTTGTAGTAGGCGTCAGGCGTTTGGGAAGTCCGTATCGAAGCTGGGTTTTCCTTTCTGTTAACTGGTGGGTAACAAGTATCTTGTGGTTTACAGATTCTGCATTGAATCGAAGTGGGTGGCAATAGGATCGTCGGACAATCCGGATGGTTGGGTGGCAAGCCCGCTCCCCCCATGCAGCGCATCTTCCTGTGGGAGCGGGGTTGCAGCGCGATGACCTGACGCCGACTCAGGCCCCGAGCAGCGCGGCGATGGCCTTGCCTACTTCCTGGGTCGAGCGACTGCCGCCCATGTCGCGGGTGGTGTCGCCGTTGGCGATTACTGTCTCGATGGCCTTGAGGATGTCGTCGTGGGCCGCCTGGTAGCGCGCGTCGTTGTCGGCCTGGCCGAGGAACTCGAGCATCAGCGCGCCGGACCAGATCATCGCGATCGGGTTGGCGATGTTCTTGCCGTGGATGTCCGGCGCCGAACCGTGCACCGGCTCGAACAGCGACGGGAACGTGCGTTCGGGGTTGAGGTTGGCCGACGGCGCGATGCCGATGGTGCCGGCGCAGGCCGGGCCGAGGTCCGAGAGGATGTCGCCGAACAGGTTGGAGGCCACCACCACGTCGAAGCGTTCCGGCTGCAGCACGAAACGGGCGCAGAGGATGTCGATGTGCTGCTTGTCCCAGCTGATCTCGGGGTAGTGGGCGGCCATGGCGGCGGTGCGCTCGTCCCAGTAGGGCATGCTCACGGCCATGCCGTTGGACTTGGTCGCCGAGGTGACGTGCTTGCGTTCGCGGGTCTGCGCCACGTCGAAGGCGTACTTGAGGATGCGGTCCACGCCACGGCGGGTGAACACCGACTCCTGCAGCACGAACTCGTTGTCGGTGCCTTCGAACATGCGCCCGCCCAGGGAGGAATATTCACCCTCGGTGTTCTCGCGGATCACCACGAAGTCGATGTCGCCGGGTTGCTTGTTCGCCAGCGGGCAGGGCACGCCGGGGAACAGGCGCACCGGGCGGATGTTCACGTACTGGTCGAAGTCGCGGCGGAACTTGAGCAAGGATCCCCACAGCGAGATATGGTCCGGGACCTTGTCCGGCCAGCCGACGGCGCCGAAGTACAGGGCGTCGAAGCCCTTGAGCTGGTCGAACCAGTCGTCGGGCATCATCTTGCCGTGGGCCAGGTAGTAGTCGCAGCTGGCCCATTCGAAGAACTCGAACTCAAGGTTCAGGCCGTGCTTGCGGGCGGCGGCCTCGACCACGCGCAGGCCTTCGGGAAGGACTTCGTTGCCGATGCCGTCACCGGGGATGGCGGCGATCTTGAAAGTCTTGGTCATGGGGCGGCTCTCGTGTTCAGGGAAGATGCGGCCATGCTATAAGGCTGTGCTTCGGAGATAATCCGGCAATCCATCAATTCTTGGTGCACGATTCGTGAATAATCTGCCAAACCTCGACGACCTCGACATCTTCCTGCAGGTGGCCCGCCGCGCCAGTTTTGCCGCAGTGGCAGACGAGCGTGGCATGTCGGCGGCATTCGTCAGCAAGCGCATCCGCCTGCTGGAGGGCAGCCTCGGCGTGCGCCTGCTGCACCGCACCACCCGGCGGGTGACGGTGAGCGAGGAGGGCGAGCGGGTGTATCAATGGGCGCAGCAGATCTTCGAGACCCTGCAGCGCATGGACGACGATCTCAACGCCGGCCAGCGCGAGCCGGTCGGTCAGTTGCGCATCGCCAGCAGCCTGGGCCTGGGCCGCCGCTTCGTGGCGCCGGCGCTGTCGGAACTGGCGGCGCGCTACCCGCGCCTGGACATCCGCCTGGATGTGCACGACCGCCTGGTGGACCTGATCGCCGAAGGCGTCGACCTGGACATCCGCGTGGGCAACGTGATCGCCCCGCACCTGATCGCCAAGCCCCTGGCGCGTAACCGCCGAGTGCTCTGCGCGGCGCCTTCGTACCTGGCCGAGCATGGCGCGCCACGGGTGCTGGCGGACCTGGCCAGCCATGACTGCCTGGTGATCAAGGAGCGCGACCACCCGTTCGGGCTGTGGCACCTGGAAGGGCCGCAGGGCGAGGAGAGCGTGCGGGTGACCGGCGCGTTGTCGAGCAACCATGGCGAGGTGGCGCACCAGTGGTGCCTGGATGGGCGCGGCATCTTGCTGCGCTCGTGGTGGGACGTGCACGACAGCATCGCCGAGGGACGGCTGGTGCAGGTGCTGCCGGACTACCAGCAGGCGGCGGATATCTGGGCGGTATATACCGCGCCGTTGGCCGGTTCAGCCAAGGTGCGGGTGGCGGTGGAGTTCTTCCGCCAGTACTTCGCCGAGCGCTATCGCTTGCCGGATTGAGCCTTCGCGGCGCGATCGCGCCACCCCGCGACAAGTTGTCTGCTTGACTTGCAGTGGCACCCTACGATCGTTAACTTGACTTCGTAGTCAGTTTTTGTGATCGTGCGCGCCCTCCCAGTTTTCAAGCACCAGAAAAAGCATGGGCAGCCCAAGAGCTACCCAGAGGATCAACCATGTCCAACCGTGATATTTCCCGGCGCTCGTTCCTGCAAGGCGGGCTGATCGCCGGTGTCGGCGTGACCCTGGCGCCGCTCGGCAGCCAGGCCTTCGCCGCCCTGATGGAAAACAAGGTCACCACCTCGGCGCAGAAGTGGATGAACCACGACGGCAAGGCGCGTTTTCGTAACGACGCGCTGTCCAAGGTCTGTGGCAACAAGGTGTTCGCCCGCGACATCCGCGCCAAGGACATGCCCGGCTGGCCGCAGCAGCAGGGCCACGCCATGCTGCTCAAGGCCACCAAGGCCGACCGCATCTATGCAGGCCATGACCTGTCGCTGCTGGGCGCCGAGCTGCAACCGGACCGCATCGTCACCGCCGACGACCTGAAGAAGGACGGCATTGCCTGGCCCGAGGCCCATTCGCCGGATCCGCTGCTGCCGCCGGGCCAGGTACCAATGTTCATCGGCCACCCGGTGGCGATCCTGATCTGGAACGACTTCGAGCGTTTCCGCAAGGCCAAGCTCAAGCTGCAGTTCAACGACCAGGCGATCCGCTATGGCGCCCAGGCCCCGCTGTACCAGCGCGACCCCTACGGCAGCTTCCGCTTCGTGCGCGTGGGCGGCAAGACGCCGTTCGACGAGGACGAATACTCGAGCCTGAAGAACACCATGCTGTTCCCCACCATCCTGGCGCGCAAGCCGGTATGGACCGCCGAGCCCAAGCAGCACGGCAACCTCACCGAGCAGGGGATGTTCTACGCCCAGCGCATCGACGAGCAGCTCAAGCAGCCGCCGGAAGACTGGCTGCTGTTCGACGAGCGCTACAAGACCCCGTCGATCGAGCCCGCAGCCCTCGAACCGGACAACGGCAACGGCTGGTTCGACCCGGCCACCGGCACCCTGCATTTCGTCGTGGCCACCCAGTGCCCGTTCGAAGTGGCGCAGGAATGCGTGCACATGATCAAGCCGTCGCGCTTCGGCCTGAAGCACCTGAACATGCACCCGGGCTACACCGTCGGCTACGGTTCCAAGGACAACAACATCTTCGTGTTCTACGCCGCCGTCGCCGCGCTGTACGGCGCGGGCGTGCCGATCCGCCTGGCCAACGACCGCTACGAGCAGTTCCAGAGCGGCATCAAGCGCCACCCGTTCGACATCCGCTATCAGATGGCCGTCGACAAGAAGGACATGAGCTTCAAGATCTTCCGCGCCGACATGAGCGTCGACGGCGGCGGGCGCATCAACTACAGCCCGTCGGTGGCCGCCGTGGGCGCCACCGCGGCGCAGTCGATCTACTACATGCCGCAGAACGACCTGTCGGTGACCGCCTACCATTCCCGTGGTGTCGAGGCCGGCTCCATGCGCGGCTACGGCACCCTGCAGAGCATGGCCGCCACCGAGATGATGGTCGACGAGATCGCCGACCGCCTGGGTGTGGACGCCATCGAGCTGCGCCGCAAGAACGCGCTCAAGTCGGGCATGAAGAACACCCAGGGCGCCGTGCCCGCCGGTGCCCTGCGCCTGCACGAGATCCTCGACAAGGCCGCCGCGCACGACTGGTGGAAGAACCGCAACGCGCGCAAGCAGGCCGAGGACGCCAAGGACCACGACAACTGGTATGGCGTGGGCTTTGCCATCACCCAGAAGGACTTCGGCACCGGCTCCGAGGCGCCGATGGCGGCGGTCGAGTTCAGCGCCGATGGCCGCATCAGCCTGCGCCATATCGGCACCGAGCTGGGCACTGGCATGTCCACCTCCCAGGCCCTGGTGGTCAGCGACTTCCTCGGCCGTGTCGCCGACGAGGTCATGACCGCCCAGACCGAATGGCCGGAGCTGGCGCTGACCACCAGCGGCAACCCCTACCTGATCAGCCAGGCCGAGCAGGACGCCGCGCTGCGCAACCCGCGCTGGGTCGGCAAGCTGGCCTCGCCGTCGTCGGCGACCAACTCGGCGTTCTACTTCAGCCACGCCACCCGCGAAGCGGCCCGCGTGCTGTTCAACCACGGTCTGTGGCCGGCGGCCATGGCCCTGTGGAGCCAGGGCCCGTATGGCGGCCAGGCCAACCCGTTGGTGGTGCGCCGCGAGAACGCGGTGTGGGTCAACGGCGAGCTGACCGGTAACGGCCTGGCGCCGATCCCGTTCGCCACGCTGGCGAAGAAAGCCCACGAAATGGGCCTGGTCACCGGCGTCAGCGTGCACGGTTTCAACCGCTGGAGCTGGGCCGAGGCCGACTTCGTCATCGACGGCGTGCGCGAGCGCCTGCCGCTCGATGCGGTGGCGGTAAAGTACGGCGACGGCGCGGTGAACGCGAAGAAGGCGCAGATGAACAGCGCCGGCTTCCACCTGCTCGACCGGCAGAACGCCGAATACCCGGCCACCCAGCTGAACAACGCCATGGTCACCTACTACAGCCCGGTGGCGACCATCGTCGAGGTCAAGGTCAACAAGGGCAGCGGCGAGGTGACGGTGCTCAACCACCACAGCTGGGTCGAGTGCGGCCGGGTACTGGTGCCGGAGCTGGTCAAGGGCCAGCTCGAGGGTGGTATTGCCATGGGCATCGGCCATGTGCTGCTGGAGGAAATGCCGCTGTACGAGGGTGGCCCGGGCGAGGGCGACTGGAACTTCAACCGTTATCGCCTGCCGATGGCCAGGCATGTGGCGGTGTGGAAGCAGACCTCGGAGATCCTGCCGCCGTTGTCGCCGACCGACCCGTCCAAGGGCATCGCCGAAGTGGTGATGATCCCGGTGGTCGGCGCCATCGGCAATGCCGTGGCCCATGCCATCGGCAAGCGCGTGCGCGACCTGCCCATCACCCCCGCCCGAGTCAAGGAGGCCCTCAATGGCTGACCGCAAGCTGCAACTGACCCTCAACGGTCAACCTGTCGTCACCGAAGTGGTCCCCGATGACCTGGCGATGATCGACTACCTGCACGAATACCAGAACCTTACGGGCTCGCGCCTGGGCTGTGGCCAGGGCATCTGCCATGCCTGCGTGGTAATCGTCGACAACCCTGACGGCACCAGCGAAGAGGTGCGCACCTGCATCACCGGCGCGCATTACTTCGAGGGCAAGAAAGTCCGCACCATCGAAGGCCACGCCAAGCTCGACGAAGCCGGCAATCCGGGCGAGTTGAACCCGATCCAGCAGAAGTTCGTCGATCGCTTCGCCTTCCAATGCAGTTACTGCGCGCCGGGCTTCGTCAACGCCGCCACGGTGCTGGTGGAAAAAGCCCAGCGCAAGCCGCTGAAGCAGAGTGAGCTGGAGGGCGCCATCGAGGCCAGCCTCGGCCACCATGTGTGCCGCTGCACCGGCTACGTGCGCTACTACGAGGCAACCCGCGAAGTGCTGGGCGACCTCGGCCTGGTCAAGGAGGGCTGAGCATGACGCGCATTCTGAGCAGCCTGGCGCTGGCCATCGGCGCACTGGTCGCCTGCAACGCCCAGGCGGCGGACGAGGCCTTGATCAAGCGTGGCGAATACCTGGCCCGCGCCGCCGACTGCATGGCCTGCCACACCGCCGAAGGCGGCGCGCCCTATGCTGGCGGCCTGCCGATCCATTCGCCGTTCGGCACCATCTACGGCACCAACATCACCCCGGACAAGCAGTACGGTATTGGCAACTACAGCAGTGACGAGTTCTTCGCCGCCCTCACCGAGGGCAAGCGCAAGGACGGCGCCAACCTGTACCCGGCCATGCCGTACACCTCGTACCACCTGGTCAAACGGGAGGATTCCGACGCGATCCATGCCTACCTGATGAGCGTGGCGCCGATCAACCGTCCGGCCCCGCAAACCAGCCTGAGCTTCCCGTTCAACGTGCGCACCGGCCTGGTCGGCTGGAACCTGTTGTACGGCAAGAGCGTGCAGCTGGAGGAGGGCAAGGGCAACAGCGAGGCGTGGAAACGCGGCCAGTACATGGTCGAGGTGCTCGGCCACTGCGGCGAGTGCCACACCCCGCGCAACCCGATTGGCGCGCTGCAGCAGGACAAGCGCCTGACCGGCGGCGTGCTGTTGGGCTATCTGGCGCCTAGCCTGCTGGCCCAGGACCTGGCCGACCGTGGCTGGAACCATGCGGATCTGGCGACCTTCCTCAAGCACGGTGTCAGCGCCCAGGGCAGCATGTTCAACGAGATGTACCCGGTGGTGCACCACAGCACCCAGCATCTAGAGGACAGCGACCTGTCGGCCATGGCCACCTACCTGCTCGGTGACCAGCCGCCGGCGGCCAAGGTGGTGCAGACAGTCGCCCACGAGACCATGGGCGAGAGCGCCAAGCGTGGCCGCCAGCAGTACCTCAACGTCTGCGCCGGCTGCCATGGTGGCGAGGGCGAGGGCAAACCGCACATCGCCGTGGCCATGCGCGGCAACACCGTGCTGCGCCAGGCCGACTCGCGCAACCTGGTCAAGGCCATCGTCGATGGCATCCGCGAGCAGCAGTTCACCGGTTTCGAGCGCATGCAGCCGATGCCGGGCTTCGCCGACAAGCTCGACGACGGGCAACTGACCGACATGGTCAACTACCTGCGCGAAGCCTGGGGCGGCCTGCCGGGCGACCTGACCACCCAGCAGCTGGCCCAGCTGAAGGCGGACTGACCCGTGCAGCATCTCGACCTGCAGGTGGTGCGCCAGGCGGCGCAGTGGTCGCGTGACGGTGTGCGCGTGTGGCTGTGCACGGTGCTCTGTACCTATGGCTCGGCACCGCGCGCGCCGGGCTCGCTGCTGGCGGTCAACGACCAAGGGCACTGGGTCGGCTCGCTGTCCGGCGGTTGCGTCGAGGAGGACTTCCTCGAACGCGTCGCCGCTGGCGAGTTCGCCGGGGCCGTCACCATGGTGCGCTATGGCGACGGCAGCGACACCCGCGGCAACATCCGCCTGCCCTGCGGTGGCATCCTCGATGTGCTGGTGGAGAACCTGCCGGGCGACTGCGCGACCCAGGCGCACCTGGGCGAGCTGGAGGCGGCCTTGCTGGGCCGCCGCCGGCTTGTGCGCGAGGTCGACCTGCGTACGGGCGAACGCCAGGTGCAGGACGACCACAGCCAGGGGCCACGGGTGGAGCAGGGCGGCGCCTGCGTGCGCCTGCGCGTCGGCGCCGCCCAACGGCTGTTGCTGGCCGGCTACTCCAGTGTCGCGCATTTCTGCGCCGAGTTCGGCAAGGGCCTGGGTTTCGAGGTGGTGCTGTGCGACCCTCGCGACGAGGTGATGGACAACGTGGTGCTCGACGGGATAGAAATCCGTCGGGAACTGCCCTCGCTGTTCATCGCCAACGGTGGCTGCCACCGCGACACGGCGGTGGTGGCGCTCACCCACGACCCGAAGATCGACGACCTGGCCATGCTCGAAGCGGTACACACCGAAGCGTTCTACATTGGCGTGATGGGCTCGCGGGCCACCTCGCAAAAGCGCCGTGAACGCCTGCGCCGTATCGGCGGGCTCGGCGATGCCGAGATGGCGCGCATCCATGCCCCCATCGGTCTCAACCTGGGCAGCAAGACGCCGGCGGAGATCGCCCTGGCGGTGCTCGCCGATATCTTGCGCACCCGTAGCGGCATCGCCCGCGAGGCCTTGTGAGCATCGTCGCGCTGGTGTTGGCGGCCGGCCAGGGGGCGCGTTTCGGCGCGGACAAGCGCCGGGCCGTGCTGGGTGATGGTCGTAGTCTTTTGCAGCACAGCGTCGAGCACGCCCTGGAGGCGTTCGACGACGTGCGCGTGGTGCTGCGCGCTGGCGAGCGGGGCGAGGACCTGGGGTTGCCGGCGGACTGCCGGATCATCCATAGCCTCGATGCCGGGCTGGGCATGGGCCATAGCCTGGCGGCGGGCGCCGCCTCGCTGGATGACAGCGAGGCACAGGCGGTCGCCATCCTGTTGGGGGACATGCCATGGATCCTGCCCGCGACCTTCCGGCGGTTGGTCGAAACCGCTGGCCCTGCGGTCATCGTGGTGCCGCGTCATCAGGGGCAGAATGGGCATCCGGTGCTGTTCGGGCGCAACTACTGGCCTGAACTCGCACTGATGGCCGGTGATGAGGGCGCGCGTTCGGTGCTGCAACGGCATCGGCAACAGTTGCGGGTGGTCGAGCTAGACGACGCAGGGGTATTGCGCGACGTCGATACGCCCGCCGCACTCGGCTAGACTGCCCTGAGTTCATTCGCAGCCCTTTCGCGACACAAGGCCGTTCCAGGGACCGCGCGGTCCGATGAACCGATGCCACAGGCAGCCATTGAGGGAAAACCCTCATTGCCGCTCATCCGGTGGCCTCCTAGCATGGATCCGGTCAACCCCCAGGCACAGGAGCACAGCCATGACCAACAGCAGCGACGACAAACGCCCGACCCCCGATCCGGCCGAGGACAACGCCTTTTTCCCCTCGCCGTATTCCCTCAGCCAGTTCACCTCGCCCAAGTCCGACCTCAGCGGCGCCGACTACCCCGACGCCTACAAGGGCGGACGCTGGAAAATCCTCCTGATCGGTGCCGACGAGCGCTACCTGCTCACCGACAACGGCACGCTGTTCTCCACCGGCAACCATCCCGTGGAAACCCTGCTACCCATGTATCACCTGGACAAGGCCGGCTTCGCCTTCGATGTCGCGACCTTGTCGGGCAACCCGGTCAAGTTCGAATACTGGGCCATGCCTCGCGAGGACCAGCAGGTGCTCGGCCTGTTCGAGCGCTACAAGCCCTCCTTCAAGCAGCCGCGCAAGCTCGCCGAGGTGATCGACAGTGCCCTGGGTGACGACTCGGACTACATCGGTGTGTTCATTCCCGGCGGTCACGGCGCGTTGATCGGCCTGCCGGAAAGCGAAGAAGTCGCCCAGGTGCTGAAATGGGCGGCGGACCACGACAAGTTCGTCATCACCCTGTGCCACGGTCCGGCGGCGCTGCTGGCCGGCGGCAAACTGTTCGATGGCTACAAGATCTGCGCCTTCCCCGATGAGCTGGACGCCAAGACCCCGGACATCGGCTACATGCCCGGCCACCTGACCTGGAAGTTCGGCGAGCGCCTGCAGGCCCAGGGCGTCGAGATCGTCAACGACGGCATCTCCGGCGCCGTCCACCAGGACCGCCGACTGCTCACCGGCGACAGCCCGCTGGCCGGCAACGCCTTGGGCAAGCTGGCTGCCGCGGCCTTGCTCAAGGCGACCAACGGCGGGTGAACGGCATGCCGTTCGACGAGGTGGTACAGGCGGTCCGGCAGATCGAGCAGGCCACCACCCTGGCGACGATCCAGACGGCCGTGCGCAACGTCGCCCGGCCGCTGGGCTATGACCGCTTCGTGCTGTTCAGCGCCAGCGCTGCGCGGGACGAGGTGGTCGAGCGCATTCACTGGGTGGAAGGGGACTGGTTCGGTGACGGCCAGGTGGTCGATGCCCGGACCTACGTGCGCCATTGTCCGGTGACCCGCCATCTGCTGGCAGCCCGTGAAGCGTTCTTCTGGAGCAAGCAGCCTGGCGACGAAGGTGAATGCTATCGGGTGGTTCGGTTGCCCGGCGGGCCGGGCATCCATGGCCTGCAGGTGCCAGTGTTCGGCCCGGCAGGCCTGGAGGGCGCGATGAGCCTGGGCGGTGTGCGCATCGACGCTTCGGCGCCGGCGCGCCTGGCCTTGAGCCTGCTGGCCAACGCAGCGTTTCTCGGTGCACGGCGGCTGCTGGAGGCACCGCCCGGCGAGGGTCAGCTGTCGGCGCGTGAGCGCCAGGTGCTGGCCTGGACCGCCGCCGGGCAACGCCAGGCGGATATCGCCGCCACCCTGGGCCTGTCGGTGCGCACCGTGGAAAACCACCTGCGCGCCGCTCGTCGGCGCCTGGGGGTGAGCACCACCGCCCAGGCGATCAGGATCGCCCTGGGCAGCGGCGCGCTCGACTGACTCAGCCGTTGTGCGCAACCTGCAACACCACCTTGCCGATATGCCGGCCGGACTCCATCAGGGCATGGGCCTGGCTGGCCGCTGCCAGCGGGAAGGTCGCGTGGATCAGCGGCTTGACCGCGCCGCTGCGCACATGGGGCCAGGCCTTGGCCTGCAGATCCTCGAGGATCGCCGCCTTGTCGTCAGCGCTGCGTGCACGCAATGTCGAGCCGATATGGGTCAGGCGCTTGGTCAGCAGGGGGAACAGGTCGACCTCGGTGGCCGGGCCCTTGACCACGCCGATCTGCACGATGCGCCCATCCATGGCCGCGGCCTTGAAATTGCGGGCCACATAGTCGCCGGCGATGATGTCGACGATCACGTCGACGCCCTTGCCGTCGGTGTGCAGCATGACCTGTTCGACAAAATCCTCGCGGGTGTAGTCGATGGCCACGTCGGCGCCCAGCTCGAGGCTGGCGGCCTGTTGCCCGGCGCCGTTGACCGTGGTGAAGATCTTCGCCGCGCCCAGGGCGCGGGCCAACTGTGTGGCGGTGGTGCCGATGCCGGATGCGCCGCCGTGGATCAGCACGCTTTCACCGGCCTTGAAGCCGCCGCGCTGGAACAGGTTGACCCAGACGGTCATGAAGGTTTCCGGCAAGGCCGCGCCCTCGACCATCGACAGGTTGTCCGGCAGGTGCGCGGTGGTGCGCTCGTCGGCCACGGCATACTCGGCATAGCCGCCGCCCTGGACCAGGGCGATCACCGCGTCGCCCACGGCAAAATGGCGGACCTGTTCGCCGAGGGCCACGACCCTGCCGGCGATCTCCAGCCCCGGAATGTCCGGCGCGCCGGCGGGCGGATCGTAAAGCCCCTTGCGCTGCAGCAGGTCGGGGCCGTTGACGCCGGCGGCATGGACCTGGATCAGCACCTCGCGGGGGCCTGGTCGAGGCGTGGCGTGGGTGGCGGCCTGGAGGACCTCGGGGCCTCCAGGCCGGGTGATGTCGATGGCGGTCATGTGAGTGGGGATGTGACGCATGAAGACCTCTGTCATTCTGAGGAAAGGCCGCTTTGGCCCGGTGCGTAACAGGGTATGAAACCCGCGTCGTGCGGTCGCGCGGCGATTTTGCGACACACCTTTGCAGATTTTCTTCAGGTGCCGCGATGCCTGCGGGCCGACAAGTAATGGAGTGAACCAATGAACTGGGATGACGCCCGCATGCTGCTGGCCTTGAGCCGCGAACTGACCCTGCGCCGCGCCGCCCGGGTACTGCGCGTCGACCAGGCCACCGTGGGCCGGCGGGTGGCGGCGCTGGAGGCGGACCTTGGCGCGACCCTGTTCCTGCGCACGCCCGCCGGCTACCAGCTCACCGCCACCGGCGAAGTGGCCGTGGAAATGGCGCAGAAGATGGAGCAGGCCGCCCTGGAACTGGCCCGCCGCACCCGGGGCAGCGACAACGAACAGGCCGGCGAGGTGCGCATCGCCACTACCGATTCCCTGGCCCTGGAGTTCGTCATCCCGGCACTGCGCCGCTTGCACGAGGAACACCCCGAGGTGCGCATCGTGCTCAGCGGCAGCTCGGAGATCGTCAACCTGTCGCAACGCGAAACCGATATCGCCATCCGCAACCAGCGCCCGGACAACCCCGACCTGGTGCTGCGCAAGCTGGCCAGCTGGCAGATGGGCCTGTTCGCCTCGGCGGACTACCTGGCGCGTCGCGGCGTGCCGCAGGAGGGCAGTTTCGCCGGCCACGACCTGGTGGTGTACGAGCCGTACTGGCGTGACCGCGGCGCACCGACCCTGGTGGACGTGCCCATGGGCGAGGGCCGGGTGGTGATGGCGGCCAATGCCAGCATGATGCTGCGCCGGGGCATCGCCGAGGGCCTGGGCCTGGGCGAGATTCCCGTGGCGCTCGGGCAGCGCGACGGCCTGCGACGGGTCTGGCCGCAGCGTACGCGCAGCCAGCCTTACGAGGTGTGGATGGTCACTCACCAGGACCTGCGCCACACGGCCAGGGTGAGGGCGGTGATCGAGCATCTGGTGCGGGCGTTTGCCCCACCTCAGTAACAATCGGTTACAGTCGCTGTGAGCGACCACACGCCCCCTGTAGGCGCGGACTCATCGGCGATGCGCCGCCCGGTGGCGCCTTTTCCTGATCCTGGCACTCTAAAAACGACCTGCGAAGAACAACATGAAATCAGTGCGCACCGTCCTCTCGGAAAACTTCTTCCGCCGTTTCAGGACCACCTTCGCCCCGCACCTGGAAGCCCTCGGCATCGACCTGCCGCTGCTGGAACGCGCCGATATCGAAATCCCTGGCGACCAGTATGTCGCCCTGTGGGAAGCGGCCGGCACCTGCAACCCGGCCGTCGGCCTGACCCTGGGCAGCCAGACCGAGGCCGACGATATCGGTGCCCTGGGCCACGCCTTGCATTGCGCGCCCAGCGTGGAAAAGGCGCTGATGACCCTGCACACCTACATCGTGGTGTTCGCCCAGGAGTCGTCCATCGACTACAGCTGCGAGGGCCGCCAGTTGCGCATCACCTACCAGGTCACCGACAGCACCGTGGTCAACCGCCGCCAGGACGCCGAGTTCGCCATCGCCACGATCCTGCGCCAGTTGCAACTGATCACCGCCAGCCCGGTACGGCCGCTGCGGGTGGACTTCGAGCACTCGCGCCCGGCGGACGTGTCGATGCACAAGCAGTTGTTCATGTGCCCGTTGTTCTTCAGCCAGCCGACCAACCGCATCACGCTGCCCGCCGAGGTCCTGCAACTGCCGGTGGCGCGAGGTAATGAGCGCCTGTTCATGGCCCTGGAACCGTACCTGCAGCAGGCGCGTGAGCAGCGCAGCATCAGCGACGAATTGCTGCCCCAGGTCGCCCGCATGATCGCGCTGGGCATGACCAGTGGCGTGCCGTCACTGGATGAGGTCAGCGAGTGCATGGGGCTGAGCCGGCGTACCCTGCAACGTCGGCTCAAGGACCAGGGCATCGAGTTCTCTGTGCTGGTGGAGGAGGTGCGCCGTGACCTGGCGCTGGGCTACCTGAATCATTCCGACTACTCGATGACGCAGATCTCTCTGCTGCTCGGCTATGCCGAATCCGGCTCTTTCACCCGGGCGTTCCGGCGCTGGACCGGGCAATCGCCGCAGCAGTTCCGCCAGGCCGGGCGCGGGCCTGGCACGGGGTGCTGAAAATCTGGCGTCCATGGTCAATCACGTTGTCGCGCCACCCGATAGGCTCGGAGGGACCGCATGTCTGTGTGCGAAACCCGAGAGTCCAGCATGAACGACAACAACAACGACGCTGTGCATGAACATCGCTCCTTCTGGCAACACGACTACGGCGCCTACGCGCCCAATACGCGCCTGACCGAAGACCTCAAGGTCGATGTGGCGGTGATTGGTGGAGGTTTTACCGGGCTCAACACTGCCTGGCAGTTCAAGCGCGACAACCCCGGTGCCCGGGTGGTGGTGCTGGAGGCGGCCTTGATCGGCTTCGGCGCCAGCGGGCGCAATGCCGGTTTCAGCACCAAGCTGTTCGGGCTGGAGCCGGAACTGGTGGTGCTGCGCTGGGGACGGCAGAAGATGATCGACGCCCACCACTACCTCGAAAAGGCCGTGGCCTATACCCGTGAGGTGATCGACAGCCACGGCATCGATTCTGATTACCGCCATGCCGGGCTGGTGCGGGTCAGCTATTCGCCGCAGCAGGTAGCGCGCCTGGGCAAGACCCTGGAGCTGTACGACTCGCTGGGACTGGCGGCGGACATGCGCTGGCAGGACAGCGACGCGCTGCGTCAGCAGTACGCTTCGCCTCGGTTGTTGGGCGGCATTCGCGAAGCCGAGACCGGCTACCTCGACCCTTGCAAGCACGTGCGCGGGCTCAAGGGCCTGGCAGCTTGCGCAGGGGTGCGTATCCATGAGGCGACACCGGTGCTCGATATCGACAACCGCGGCGTCGGTATCGTGTTACGCACGCCCGTGGCCAAGGTGACCGCCGACAAGCTGGTGATCGCCACCAATGCCTACTCACGGCAGGTACCCGGTTCTCGTGTGCTGGAGCGCCGCCAGTTCCCGCTGTGGACTTACCAGGTGGTCACCGAGCCGTTGGGCGACGCGCTATGGCAGCGTCTGGGCTGGCAGGGCAGGGAGGCCTTCGGCGACAACCGGCAGATGCTGCACTATTTTCGCCCGACCGCGGACGGGCGCATCGTCATGGGCGGTGGTGATGTGCGGGCCTACACCGGCAGCGCCATGCACGAACAGCCCTCGCCGGCCACCTGGGCCCATTGCGAGACACACCTCAAGTGGATCTACCCGCAGTTACGCGACGTACGCATCGCCTATCGCTGGGGCGGGCCGGTGTCGGTCAACGCCGACATGGTCCCTGAGATCAGCTTTGTCGGCGATGAACGCATGATTTATGCCGGGGGGTGCTTCGGCCACGGCGTGGCGCTGAGCCACCTGAACGGGCGCACCATCGCCGACCTGCTGCAGGGGCGACGCAGCGAGCTGAGCGACTTCTGGATCGTCAACCGCAAGGCCATCCCGATGCCGGGCAACACCCTGTCGTGCTGGGCCGGGCGCACGGCGCGCCAGGCGCTGCGAGCCTGGGACTGGTGGGAGGAGCGCGGGCTCAACGCCTGACACGCAGAGGGTACTTGCCTGCTGGCACCGGATGACAAACACCCTGGCGCATGCGGCCAAGCCGCTGGCCACCGCCATTGAATACTGTCTGTCACGCAGAGCCGGAAACGCATGTTGGGCCGTCTTTTGGCGGCCCCTTTTTCCGCGCCCTTGCCCGTTACGAACTGCCTTTCGATAACCACAACAATCCCGCAAGGAAAAGTTCATGAAACCACGCCCCCTGTCCCTGTTGGGCGGCGCGCTGTTGGCGCTGCTCGGAACCACCACTTCGCTCACGGCCCTTGCCGACCTTACCCCTACGGGGGCCGAAAGGGCCGGCAATGCCGATGGCAGCATTCCCGCATGGACCGGCGGCCTGACCGAGGCGCCGGCCGGCTGGTCGCCGGGCCATGGCGACCCCTATGCCGGCGACAAGCGCCTGTACTCGATCGATGCCAGCAATGTGGCCCAGTACCAGGGGCAGTTGCCGGAAGGCCAGGTGGCGTTGATCAAGGCCTACCCGGGCTATCGCCTGGACGTGTACCCCACCCATCGCAGCTGCGCCATCCCCGCCGAGGTGGCCAAGCGTACCCAGGACTTTGCCGGCCAAGCCCGCATCGGCGCTGATGGCTGGCGCCTGGAGCAGGCCGCCGGGGCCGCGGTGCCGTTCCCGCAACCGAAAAGCGGCATCGAGGTGCTGTGGAACTACAAGCTGCGCTACATGGCCAAGGGCCGCAAAGCGCAGATCTCGTTCCTGCGCCGCGAGGCGGCCGGCGGGCTCACCGAGGTGCGGCAGTGGGCCAGCGAGTACTACCCCTACAACGACCCGGCGGTCAAAGCGCCCGAGGACACCGGCGATATCGAAGCCAAGCTGCTCTACGACATCCAGTCGCCGTCCTCGCGCGCCGGCGAGATGTACCTGGTGCACGCACGCCTTGACCAGCCGCAGAACGCCTGGATCTACTTCCCCGGGCAACGCCGCGTGCGTCAGGCGCCGACCTTCGCCTACGACAATCCGATCGCCGGCTCCGACAACCTGTACTTCGTCGACCAGATCAACATGTTCACCGGCGCCCTGGACCGCTACGACTTCAAGCTGCTGGGCAAGCGCGAAGTGGTGGTGCCGTACAACTCCTACCGCCTGGTGGACAAGGCCAATACCTACGACAAGCTGATCGGCGAGCAGTACCTGGACCGTGACGCGCAGCGCTACGAAAAGCATCGAGTGTGGGTGGTGGAGGCTACGGTCAAGGCCGACAAGCGCCATTCGTTCGCCAAGCGCGTGTTCTATTTCGACGAGGACAGCTGGAGCCTGCTGCACGTGGACATGTACGACGCCAGGGGCAACCTGTGGCGGGTGCAGGAGGGCAGCCTGTGGGCCGATCCCGAGATCCAGGCCTGCACCAGCTTCGAGTACGTCAGCTACGACCTGATCGCCCGGCGTTATATCGCCGACGGCTTCACCCAGCAGGGCGCGGCCCTGGACCTCACCGCCGGCCTGCAGGGCCGGGTCAGTGACAAGTTGTTCAACGCGGGCGAACTGCGCCGTCGCGGCGAACGCTGAGCCTCGGGAGACCACAGCATGAACAGACTCCCTTCGCGGGCATGGGCGAAGGCCGCACCGTGCCCGGCGCTGGCCCTGGCTGCCCTCGGGCTGCTCGGCGCGCAACCTTGCCAGGCCGTGACATTCGGTAGCGAGGACGGGATCTCGGGCAGCGTCGACTCGACCCTGTCCTACGGTTTCGCCAGCCGCCTGCAATCGCCCGACTGCCATTTGCTGGGCAATGACAATGGCGGTTGCAACACCGGCACCCATAACGAGCTGGGCCGTTATTACAACCTGGAGCGCGGCAATGGCTATGCCAACGCCGACATCAACTACAGCAACGCCGACGACGGCAACCTCAATTACCACAAGCACGACGTGTTCTCCCAGGTGCTCAAGGGTACCCATGAGCTGAGCCTGCGTTTCGGTGAGGGTTGGAGCGCCTTGGGGCGGGTGGCCTGGGCGCGGGACTTCAAAATGGACGACACCCGTCGCACCGACCTGGAGGGGCCGGCCAGGCGCGACGCGACCCAGCGCTTCGACCTGCTCGACCTGTGGCTGGCGAAAAGCTTCGACCTCGGCGATATGCCGGCCAAGGTCAAGGTCGGCAACCAGGTGATCAGCTGGGGCGCGGAGCTGTTCGTCAGCGGCGGCATCAACCAGATCAACGCCCTGAGCCTGCCCAAGTACCACACCCCGGGCACGCAGTTGAAGGAAGTGTTCATCCCCGCGCCGATGGCCTCGTTCAGCCTGGGACTGACTGACGCCCTGAACCTGGAGGGCTACTACCAGTTCAAGTGGAACGGCTATGACGTCGACCCGGTGGGCACCTATTTCTCCAGCGCCGACATCGCGGGCGAAGGGCGTCGGGCGATCTATTACCCGACGGGTTTCGTCGAAGGCCTGCAACCCGGCACCTGCGCCGGAAGCCCGACCGGCCGCTGCGGCGACCCGCTGACCAGCGGGCTGAGCCACGAGCAACTGGTGGCCAGCGGCCTGGCAGTACCCTATGGCGGCGAACGCAAGCCCGGTAACGGCGGCCAGTACGGCTTGGCCCTGCGCTGGATGGCGGAGTCGATCAACACCGAGTTCGGCCTGTTCTACCAGCGCTACCACGACAAACTGCCGTTCATCGGCTACACGGCGCGCAGCAACCCGGACGCCTTGGTGGTAGACGATTACTTCATCAACTACGGCGAGGACAAGGACCTGTTCGGTGTGTCGATGAGCACCCTGGTGGGGCCGGTTGCCGTGGCCGGGGAGCTGTCGTTCCGACCCCACGACAGCGTGGCCATCGACCCGACGGTAGCCTTCGGGCAGGGCCTGACCGGCAGCTACAATCGCTACAGCGTGTTCGACACCGGGGTGAGCAAGGGCTTCGTCGAGCAACGCAAGTGGCAGGCTGACGTCAACGCCACCTATACCTTCTCGGGCAACGACCCGCTGGGCTTCATCCCCAACGCCCTGGGCGCCTCGGACGGCTTCCTGCTGGCGGAGGTGGCGGTCACCCGCTATCCGGGGTTGGACACCTCGGGCCGGGTGCCTTACGTGCTTCCCGACTATTCGCTGCCGGACCGTACCTCGTGGGGCTACGTCACCGAGTTCGGGCTCAACTACCCGAACCTGTTCGGCAGCGGCGTCACCGTCACCCCGCAACTGGACTTCAGCCATGACGTCAAGGGCACCACGCCCAACGCCATGCCCTTCGTCGAGGGGCGCAGGTCGCTGACCGCCTCCTTGCTGTTCAACCACCGCGACCGCTGGAAAGGCGGCCTGCAGTGGGTGCGCTACTGGGGCGGGGGCGACAACAACCTGATGGCCGACCGCGACTTCGTCAGCGGCAACATCTCCTACTCCTTCTGATCCGGCCGCCACGCGCTTGCTGGCGCGTGGTGGGGAGGCTATTCATGCTGGCTAATCTGGTCTCGGCGCTCGAGCGCCTGGTCTTTCGCCACCGCCTGGCGACCCTCGGCCTGCTGGTCGTGGTCACCCTGGTGATGGGCCTGTTTGCCGCGCGTCTGGAGATGACGGCGGGCTTCGACAAACAGCTGCCGCAGCAGCACCCCTATATCAAGACGTTCAACCAGTACCGCGACGTGCTGTTCGGCGCCAACCGCGTCATCGTGGTGCTGCGGGCGCGCCATGGCGATATCTGGAACACGGCGGCGCTGACACGCTTGCACGACCTGACCCAGACGCTGTTCTTCCTACCGGGCATCGACCGGCGCAGCGTCACTTCGCTGTGGACGCCGAACACCCGCGCGGTGCAGATCACCGAGGAGGGCATGAAGGCCGAGGACGTGGTCGGCGGTGATGTCACCGTCGGCAACCTCGATGCCCGGGCCATTGCCGCCATTCGTGAGCGCACCCTGGCCGGCGGCTTCGTCGGCACCCTGGTGGCCAATGACCAGCGTGGGGCCATGGTGGTGGCGGAGCTGGCTGACCCGGACCCGGTGACGGGCAAACGTCTCGATTACCTGGCCTTCAGTCGTCAGTTGGAGGAGCAGGTACGGGCGCGATACGCCGACGCCGACTTCGACGTGCAGATCATCGGCTTCGCCAAGCAGATGGGCGATATCGGCGCCGGCGCCCGCAGCGTGGTCGAGTTCTTCGCCCTGGCTTTTGTGCTCACGGCATTGGCGGTCTACTGGTACATCCGCTCCTGGCGCCTGACGGCGCTGGCGCTGGTGTGTTCGCTGGTGTCGGTGGTGTGGCAGTTCGGCACCCTGACGCTGTTGGGCTTCGGCCTCGATCCGCTGGCGATCCTGGTGCCGTTCCTGGTGTTTGCCATCGGCGTGTCCCACGGCGTACAGCAGGTCAATTTCATCGCCAAGGAGGTCTGTGCCGGTGCCGATGGCATGACCGCCGCCAGGCGCAGTTTCGTCGGCCTGATGATTCCCGGCACCCTGGCGCTGATCACCGCCTTCGTCGGCTTTGCGACGTTGGTGCTGGTGCCGATCCCGATGATTCGCGAACTGGCCATTACCGCGTCGGTGGGGGTGGCCTACAAGATCGTCACCAACTTGGTGATGCTGCCGGTACTGGCCAGCTACTGCCGTTTCGACGGCCGCTACGTGGCCAAGGTCGAGCGCCTGCGGGCGCGCCGCGAAGGGTTGATGACCGGCCTTGGGCGCATCGCCGAGCCGCGCAACGCGCTGCGGGTGACCGTGCTGGGCGTTGGCCTGATGGCGCTGGCGGTGTGGCAGAGCCAGGGCCGGCACATTGGCCATGTGCTGCCGGGCGCGCCCGAACTGCACGCCGACTCGCGCTACAACCAGGATGTGGAGCAGGTGGTCAGCCATTTCGCCCTGGGCCTGGACCTGTTCACCGTGGCCGTGCAGACCCCGGCGGGCGGTTGCTACCGGCATGACGTGATGGCCTATGTCGACCGCCTGACCTGGTACCTGGGCACCTTGCCCGGCGTGCTGTCGGCGCAGGCGCTGCCGGCCATGGCCAAGCTGGCGGCCTCGGGGGTCAATGAAGGCAACCCGAAATGGGCGGCATTGCCGGTCGACGAGCTGTCCCTGGGCGAAACCGTGCGCCAAGTGCCCGAAGCGCTGCGCCTGTTCGATGCCGAATGCACCGTGCTGCCGGTCAACCTGTACCTGGCCGACCACAAGGCCAGCACCCTCAAGCAGATAACCGCGGCCGTCGAGCAGTACCGCGAGCGCCATGTTTTGCCTGGGGTGAGCGTGCGCCTGGCCAGCGGCAACGCCGGGGTGCAGGCCGCCACCAACGCGGTGGTGGAGAGCTCGGAGCTGCCGATGATGCTCTACGTGTACCTGACCATCGTGCTGCTGGTGGGGCTGGTATACCGCGACTGGCGGGCGATGCTTGCCTGCTGCCTGCCGCTGACCCTGGCGACCTTCCTCGGCTACTGGTTCATGAAGGCCCTCGACATCGGCCTGACCGTGGCCACCTTGCCGGTGATGGTGCTGGCCGTGGGCGTCGGGGTGGATTACGCCTTCTACATCTACAACCGCCTGCAACTGCACCTGGCAGCAGGAAGCGACATCGTCGCCGCCTTCCAGCAGGCCTTGCGCGAAGTGGGCGTGGCCACGGTGTTCACCGCGCTGACGCTGTCGGTGGGGGTGGCCACCTGGTCGTTCTCGGCGTTGAAATTCCAGGCCGACATGGGTCTGCTGCTGACCTTCATGTTCATGGCCAACATGCTCATGGCGGTGACCTTGCTGCCGGCGCTGGCCGTGGTCCTGGAAAGACTGGTTCCGCGACGGGGGCCGGTCCGCGCGCCCCTGATCGCCCATTGAGAAGGGCTGAAGGATGAGGACTGTTCAGGTGTTGCCCTGGCTGCTGGGGTTGATATGGGCAGGGCAGGTCGCTGCGGCGCCGGCCATTGCCCTGAGCGATGTACGCCACGCGCCCCTGGTGGCGGTGGCGCGGGCCGGGGAAGGGCTGGTCGCGGTGGGCGACCACGGCGTGGTGGCGTTGTCCGCCGATGGCCAGCAATGGCGCCAGGCGCGCAGCGTGCCGGTGGATGGTTTGCTGACCGCCGTGAGCTTCGTCGATGAGCGACAAGGCTGGGCGGTGGGGCATGGTGGGGTGCTGCTGCACAGCCTCGACGGCGGTCAGCACTGGACCCTGCAACAGCGCCTGGAGGGCAAACCCGTGCTGCTGTCGGTGCTGTTCACCGACGCCCACCACGGCATGCTTGTCGGTGCCTACGGCTATGCGGCGCGCACGGTCGATGGCGGCGTCAGCTGGCTGCCGATACAAATCGGCGAGGAGGGCGACGACTTCCACCTCAATCAGGTGTTCCAGGCCGCTGACGGCAGTCTGTTTATCGTCGGCGAGGCCGGCCACGGCTACCGCTCCTCTGACCAGGGCGCGTCCTGGCAGGCACTGGACACCGGTGTCAGTGGCTCGCTGTGGACCGGCACCGGCCTGCGCGATGGTCGCGTGCTGCTGGCGGGGATGAGCGGGCGGGTGCTGCTGGGGGACAGCCAGGGGCGCCACTGGCGCCTGCTCGACAGTGGCAGCCGCGAGGCGATCAGCGCCGTGACGCAACTGGATGACGGGCGGGTGGCGCTGGTGGGTAATTCGGGCCTGGTGGCGATCTCCGACTCGCAGGTGGCGCATTTTACCAGCGCACAACGTGAAGACCGCTCGAACCTGGCCGCCCTGGCTGCGCAATCCGGTCACCTGCTGTTGTTCGGCGCCACTGGCGTGATCGATGGCGTGGCACCGGATGCCAAGGCAACTGTCACCGCGCGCCAAGCCTCTGAAAATGCCCCTCGATAGACTCAAGCCCAGGCCAATCGCCTGTTGCGGAGCCCCTATGTTCAAGCGTTCCTTGCGTCATCTGCTGTGTGGTCTGTCGTTGTTCGCCGGCACCGCCTCGGCACTGGCCGAATTCGTGCCGGAGCAGGCCCGTGTCGAAGTGCTGGGCGATCATCGCGAGCAGCACTGGTTCTGGATCTGGGGCAGCAATGCGCCCAACATGGTCGATGGCCGCGCCTACCTGTTCGACGACCAGGGCCGCAACCTCGGCCAGCTGAGCACCGGCATCTGGTCCAACGGCCTGCAGCTGGCGCACAGCCGCGACGAGCTGTATGCCACCGAGATCTACTTCAGCCGTGGCGTGCGCGGCCAGCGCAGCGATGTGGTCACGGTGTACGACGCCAGGACCCTCAGCCCCAAGCGTGAGATCGCGATCCCGGCCAAGCGCATGACCGCGCTGATCTCCACGGGCCTCAGCGTGCTTTCCGATGACGAGCGCTTCCTGCTGGTGCTCAATTTCACCCCGGCGCAGTCGATCTCGGTGGTCGATCTGGAAAACAGCCGCTTCGTCACCGAGGTGCCGATCCCCGGCTGCGCCTCTATCTACCCGGCCGGCCCTCGCGATTTCTACGCCATCTGCGGCAATGGCGGGTTCTTCCACCTGCGCTTGGATGATCAGGGGCAGGTGGCGCTGCAAGAGCGTACCGCGCCAGCGTTCGATCCATTGCAGGACCTGCTGCTGACCACGGGCGTGCGCGATGGCGGCACGTGGTACTTCGTCTCCCAGCACAACCGCGCCTATGCCCTGGACATGAGCGCCGAGGGTGTGCGCCCGCGCAAGCAGTGGTCGTTGCTCAGTGACCAGGAGCGCGCCGATGGCTGGGGCATTGCCGGCAACCATGGCGTGGCCTTGCATCGGCAGAGCGGGCGGCTGTTCGTATTGATGCACAAGGACAAACCGGAGAACTACCAGAAGCCCGGCACCGAGGTGTGGGTGTTCGATGTGGCCACGCAGCAGCGTGTGGCGCGCCTGTCGCTCAAGGAGCAGAGCACCGCCATCGGCGTCAGCCAGGGCGCGCAACCACGGCTGTACAGCCTGGACTGGGTGGTGCCGATGCCGAGCCTGTTCACCCTGTGGGTCTACCTGACAGAAGGCGAGGCCGGACTGACCCCGTTGCTGCGTCAGGGTGTGAACCTGTACGACGCTGACAGCGGCGAGCACCTGCGCAGTGTCGGTGACATTCCCCTGGGTTTCCTCAATGTGGTGATGCCATGGTGAGCGTCGAACTGCTGCATGACCCCTTGGTGCATGTCGCCAGCGTCGGCGGGCTGGCCCTGCTGCTCGGCGCCGCCGCGCTGCACAAGCTGCACGATCCCCGGGCGTTTGCCGAGGTGCTGCAACGCTATGCGCGCGTGTTGGGCCGCTGGTGCGCGGCGCCGGTGTGGGCGCACCTGTTGCCGGTGCTGGACGTGTTGGCCGCCGCCGGCTTGTTGCTGAGCCTGTGGTGGCCGTTGGCGACGCTGCCCGCCGTGGTGATGCTGGTGCTGTATGCCGGCGTGTTGGCGGCGGCCGTGGGAGAGGGTGCATCCCTGGAAGACTGCGGCTGCCACTTCGGCGGCCGTCGCCAGCCGCCGTCCCGGGCGCTGGTCTGGCGCAACCTGCTGCTGGCGCTGGTCGCCGGCAACCTCTTGGTACCGATGAACGAACGCGCGCTGAGCTGGCTCGACGGCTGCACCCTGGTGTTCGCCTTCGTATGTGTCGCCGCCCTGTACCTGCTGGCCAACCAGCTGATCTCCAACCGTGCACTTGTGAGGCAACGGCCATGACCTATGCACTGATCATTTCCAGCCTGTTGTCCTGGGCGATCATCCTGATGCTGATCCTTGCCGTGTGGGCGCTGGCGCGCCAGGTCGGGCTGCTGCATGAGCGCATCCAGCCGGTGGGGGCGCTGTCCCTGGGCAAGGCGATAAAGGCCGGTGACACGGCGCCCGTGTTCACCCTGCCGAGCCTGACCGGGGGCTCGGTCAACCTGGGCGACGCAAGCGGGCAGGGCACTTTGCTGTTCTTCCTGTCCGAGACGTGCCCGGTGTGCAAGACGCTGCTGCCGGTGCTCGATGCGTTGCGCCGCCAGGAACGCCTGAGGGTCGTGCTGGCCAGCGATGGCGAAGCGGATGAGCACCTGGCCTTCATCGACGCCCACAGCTTGCAGGCGTTCCCCTACCTGCTGTCGCGGGAAGTGGGCCTGGCCTACCAGATCAGCAAGCTGCCCTACGCTGTGCTGATCGATGAGCACGGCCGCGTCGCCAGCCATGGCCTGATCAACACCCGCGAGCACCTGGAAAGCCTGCTGGAAGCGCGGCGCCTGGGGCATGCCACCGTCCAGGCGTACAACGCCGCGCAACAGGGGATGCAGCCATGACGATCCGTTGGTTCGACGAGGCCACCCAACTGCTGACCCGCCGTGTCGCCCGCGGCACTTCGCGCCGCGGCTTTCTTGGCGGCCTGGGCACCTTGCTGGTCGGCACCGGGGCGACCACCCTGCTGCCGGTGTTTCGCGGCGGCGCCTTTGCCCAGTCCAGCGCTGGTCTGCAGGAGTCGGGTGATCCGAACAGTTGCGAGTACTGGCGTCACTGCGCCATCGACGGGTTCCTTTGCGGCTGCTGCGGCGGCACGTCCAGCAGTTGCCCTCCGGGCACCGTGCGCTCGGACATCACCTGGATCGGCACCTGCCGCAACCCCACCGACGGCAAGGACTACGTCATCTCGTACAACGACTGCTGCGGCAAGAGCAACTGCGGCCGTTGCGTGTGCCAGCGTGACCAGGGCGACACGCCGCTGTACCGCCCGCAGAGCTCCAACGACCTCAACTGGTGCTCCGGCAGCCAGGCGGACATGCCGTACCACTGCTCGCTGTCGGTGGTGATCGGGGTCAAGGAGTAGGGCATGGCCGTGCGCCGGATAGGGCTGCTGACGCTGGCGGTGCTGTTGCTCGCCGGCAATGCCCGGGCCACCGAGCCCCGTCAGTTCGACTACATGCTCAACTGCCAGGGCTGCCACCTGCCCGACGGCAGCGGCAACCCGGCGCGCAACGTGCCGGCGTTTCCCGGGCAACTAGGCAAGTTCCTCGGGGTGCCGGGGGGGCGCGAGTACCTGGTGCAGGTGCCGGGTTCGGCTTTGTCGGGGTTGTCGGACGAAGCCCTGGCCGGCGTCCTCAACTGGATGCTGGCGCGTTTCGACGCCCGTCATCTGCCCGCTGATTTCAACCCCTACACCGGTGCCGAGGTGCGGCAGTGGCGCGGGGCGGTGCCCGCCGACGTCGAGACCACGCGCAATCGCCTGCTGCAACGCATCGCTGAACAAGAACAACGATCAGGGAACCCCGACCGATGAAACAAAGCCTTTACGCTGGCCTGCTGGCCATGACCGCGGCCTTCGCCGCCCACGCCGAAGCGCCACCGACCCAGGCCACCACCTGTGTGGCCTGTCACGGTGCCCAGGGCCAGGGCAACCCCGCCCTGGGCGCGCCGCGGCTGGCCGGGCAGCAGGCCGAATACCTGCTCACCCAGCTGCGCGACTTCAAGGCAGGCCGCCGTGGCTATGCCGCCGCAGACACCCATGGCGCACAGATGCGCGCCATCGCCACGACCATAGGCGATGGCGACCAGGAACCGCTGGCGCGCTACTTCGCAGGGCTTGGCGGTACTTCCAGCACTGTGCCAGCTGCGTCCGCTAGTCAGGGGCAAGCGCTTTACCAGGGTACCTGCGGCGCTTGTCACGGCCCTCGGGCAGAGGGCTTCGCGCACTTGAAAACGCCCAATCTGCGCGTGCTTGACCGGGTCTATCTGGAGCGTCAGTTGACGGCGTTCAGCGATGGGAGCAGAGGGGGCGAGCAGCATGGCAGCGAGCTGGCGATCTGGATGCGCGGCATTGCCTTGCAACTGCATGACGATGATCAGCGGCGGGTATTGCTCGACTACATCGCCAGCCCTTGAATCGGGGCTGCTGCGCAGCTCATTCGCGGCATAAGGCCGCTACTACAGGGATCGTGAAGGCCCACTGTCCCACTCCAACGGAAATACCTCCTACCATGCCATCACCCAAGTTTCTCAAGGGCTTTCGCCACGAACTGGCCAATCGCGCCTTCGCCCTGGCGGCGGTCCGGCGCATGGCTTCGCGCTTGCAAGGCCAGCCGTCCCATCCATTCTGGAAGACCTACGCCGACCTCGAACGCTTCAATCAACCGCGCTACCAGGCCGCCGCCGACCGCTGGGGGCTGGATACCACGCCCGGCGTACTGACACGGCTCAAGGCCTGGCTGCTGTCCTCGGTCCCGCGGCCCCTGCAAGGCCTGCTGCTGCGCATCGTCCACCACGAGACCGTGAAGTACATGGCCTGGCTGCAGGGCCTGCGCCAGATTGGCCCCGCTGATGCGCAGCGTTTCCTCGACTACATGATCGAGCAGGAGCAACTGCAGCTGGACATGATGCGCATGGCGCTCAATGGGCGCTACCGCGATGTGGTACGCCAGGCCGACACCTTCTTCCTCAAATACAACGGTGTGCGGCTGCTGGCCGAACACCTCTTGCCACCTGCCACCGCGGAGCTGCCATGAACGTCCTGATCGTCCATGCCCACAACGAACCCCAGTCCTTCAACAGTGCCATGGCCCGCCTGGCCGTGGAGGTTCTCGAGGGCCAGGGCCACAGCGTTCAGCTGTCGGATCTCTATGCCATGGACTTCAACCCGGTCGCCAGCGCCGATGACTTCCGCCAGCGTGCCAATGCCGACTACCTGATCTATGCCCTGGAGCAGCGCCATGCGGTCAACAACGGCACCCTGGCTACGGACATCGCCGCGGAGCTGGACAAGATCCGCTGGGCCGACCTGATCATCCTCAACTTCCCCATCTACTGGTTCAGCATGCCGGCCATCCTCAAGGGCTGGATCGACCGGGTGTTCGTCTCAGGCTACTGCTATGGCGGCACGCGCATCTACGACCGTGGCGGGCTCAAGGGCAAGCGGGCGATGCTCAGCTTCTCACTGGGTGGGCAGAGCCACATGTTCGGGCCGGATGCGGTGCATGGCGAACTTGACGCGATGCTGCGTCCGATCCAGCGCGGGGTGCTGGGCTATGTCGGGTTGTCGGTGTTGCCGCCGTTCGTGGCGTTCCATGTGCCCTACATCAGCGAGCAGGCGCGCCAGCAGTACCTGGCGCAGTACCGCGAGCACCTGTTGACGCTCGATGAGCGGGCGCCGCTGGTGTTCCCGTCGCTGGATGATTTCGATGCCACCTTGCACCCAAGAGTCCTGTGAAGGGGAGCGATATCCATGCCTGTTCATGTCGAGCGTTGCGAAGGCATCGCGTTTCTCACCCTGGATCAGCCGCAGCGGCGCAACAGCTTCGACCTGTCCATGGCCATCGCCCTGCGCGATGCCGTGCGCGGCCTGGCGCTGGCGCCGCCTAAGGTGGTGCTGCTGCGCAGCCGGGGCGAGCACTTCTCGGTCGGCGGTGACGTCCATCACTTCCAGCAGTTACTGCAACGTTCGCCCGACGCCCGTAGCGCAGGTGTCGCGCAGTTGGTCGGCGCGGTGAACGAGGCGGTGCTCGGGCTCACAGACCTGCCATGCCCGGTGCTGGGTCTGCTCAATGGCGCCGTGGCCGGCTTCGGCCTGTCCCTGGCACTGGGCTGCGATTTGCTGGTGGCCGCCGAGGACGCTCGGCTGGTCTACGCCTACGGCGCCATCGGCATCACACCGGACGGCGGCGGCAGCTGGCACCTGCCGCGTCATCTCGGACTGCCCCGCGCCCTGGCCCTGGCGTTGCTGAACAGGCCCTTGTCGGCCCAGCAGGCCCAGGCGCTCGGGTTGGTGGTCGATGTGGTGTCCGCCGACGCCTTGCCGGCCACCGGCCTGGCGCTGGCCAGGCGCCTTGCCGGCGCCGCCGCCGCTGCGCAGACGGGGGCCAAGCGGTTGCTGCGTGCAGGCCTGGAGGGCGATCTGGCCAGTGCGCTGGACCGGGAGCGAGGTGTGTTCGTGAGTCTTTGCGCCAGCGATGACTTTGCCGAGGGGGTGGAGGCCTTTTGTGAGCGCCGTCCGGCGTCCTTCGGCTAAAAAAAATCAGCCATCTTCACGGGATCTTGATAATCGCTCGAAGGAACGTTGACAGACCCTCGCTAGAGTGCGCGCCAGTTGAAATGCGCCGGGCAATCCCGGTGCGTTTCCCGTGGTGTCGAAAACCTTATCCAGCGAGTCATGATCATGTTCGAAACAACGTCCATCAGGAAGATACTGGGCACTTCGCTTGCCCTCAACGCGGCGCTTGCCTGCAGCCAGGCCAATGCCCAGGAAAAGACTGCGCCGGACATCATCTGGGGCGACGAGACCCAGTTTGCCGCAGGCTTCGCCCTGCATGCCGCCCCGCGCTACATGGGCGCGAAGGGCAGCCAGGGCCACCTGCTGCCATCGGTGACCCTCCAGCGCGGCATCTTCTTCGCCGACAGCCTCAAGGGCGTGGGCGTGCAGCACCAGTTCGACAACGGCTTCAGTGCCAGCCTCTCGGTTGGCTACGACTTCGGCCGTGCCGACGGTGACAGCAAGTACCGCAATGGCTCGGACGATTTGAAAGGCATGGGCGAGGTAGGCGGTGCGACGGTGGTCGACATCAACCTGGCCCAGCAGGTCCTGCCCTGGCTGGCGATCACCGCCGATGCCGAACTGCGTACCGGTGGCTACAAGCGCGGCAACCGCTATCAGTTCGGCCTGCTGAGCACGCTGCACCAAAACGACGCCGACACGGTGACCCTGGGCGTCAACGCCCATGCGGGGCAGGCCAGGTACAACCAGACCTACTTCGGCGTCACCGGCCAGCAAAGCGACAACACCGATTTCGATCGATTCAAGGCCGACCAGGGCATCTATGCCTACTCGGGCGAGTTGTCGTGGATGCACCGGTTCGACCCGCACTGGTCGACCATCGCCAGCGTGAACGTAATGCACTACACCGACCAGGTCCGCCACAGCCCGATCATCCGCCAGGACACGCCGGTCACCTCGACCGTCGGGGTGCAGTACGCGTTCTGATTCAGGCCAGCGGCAGGAACGCCTCTTCGATGAACGCTTCGAGCGCCTGCGCCTCGATGACCTCGATCGAGAAATGCCCGAACCGCTTCGGCAGCCAGATGATGCGGGCACCGGCAGGCGACTGCAGGTGCTCGCGCGCCAGCGGCGTGCCGTTCTCGTCCTCGGGCTGGATGCCGTTGGCCGTCAGTTGGTCATAGGCCTGTTCGATGTCCGGCGTGGAGTAGCAATGGCGGTAGATCATCCCTTCGCCGTGAGTATCGAGCAGGTCCTTGAGGTTGCCCGCCAGCGGCTGCACCAGCATGAAACGCTCCTGACCGATCCGGGCGATGGCGTAGTGCACATGCAGGCCGCCGCGCTCCCAGACGAGGGTGCGCGAGATCTCGGCGCCCAGCACCTGGGCGTAGTAGGTACAAGCGGCCTGCAGATCGGCGACCAGCACATCCACGTGGCTGAATGTCAGGTCCATCGCATCGCTCGCTTTCTCGGCAGGTGTTGTCATCATCAGGCTCAGTGCTGGGTGGGGGAGACGCTGTCTGCGTTGGCCTGTTCGGCGCCCAGGCTGGCTTCGGCCGCCAGTTTCAGCCGGTCGGCCTTGGAGATGTAGGTGTTGCGGTTTTTCGGCGCCAGCTTGGCGCTGGCCTTCTTGGCGTGGGCTTTCAACAGCTGGTTGATCTTTTTACGACGGTTCATGTTTTTTCGCTTCATTGGCGCCTTGTGGTACGGCAGGACGAACGATACAACAAAGCACCCCTGACGAATCGTCATATTCACGCTACACCATCACCTGACGGGGTTGAACGAGCGACAGGCACGGAGCCTGTCGAACCCGACAAGGAGGTCATCATGCAAGGAACACCACGGCATTGCGCCTGGATGAGAACGCTGTTCTGGGGTTGGCTGGCCGTTGCCTCGCCGATTTTCGCCGAGGAAATCTGCGCGTTGCCCGACGTCGTCGAGCCCGCGCCGGTGCGCCCGGTGGACTATGTCAACAAGGACCTGCCCACCGATTACCTGGCGCTGGTGCTGTCCTGGTCGCCGGAACACTGCGAGACCCAGCGCAACAAGCCCAAGGCGCAACGGGACAAGCATGCCTTCCAGTGCTTCTCCGGCAACCGTTTCGAATGGGTGGTGCATGGCCTGTGGCCGCAGAACCGCTATGCCAAGTCCAACCAGGACCATCCTCGCAACTGCCAGAGCGTCGGCTCGCTGCCGGCGCCACTGGTCAGGCAGCACCTGTGCATGATGCCGGGGCCGGACCTGATGCAGAACGAATGGCAGGCCCATGGTACCTGTGGCTGGTCGTCCGCCGACCGTTACTTCGCCGATATCCAGCGGGTGTACGACACGCTGCGCCGTCCCGATACCCAGGCCATGCTCGGCCGCAACCCTGGTCCCAATCAACTGCTGGACGCCAAGGTCAGCGATATCAAGCAGGCTTTCCTGGCCCGCAACCCCGCGCTGCCGGCGCAGAGCCTGCGAGTCTCGGTAGGCTCGGGCAACCGGCTGAAGGAGCTCTGGGTGTGCCTGGACAAGCAGCTCGCCCCGATCTCCTGCCCGAGCGGCGGGACCCCTGACAGTCAATCGATCAAGGTCAGGACGCCGTTCCAGTAACCGGCCTGCAAGGAGTGCACCCATGCGAGCATCCGCCACTGGCGACTATCTGCGGGTACGGGCCATCGCCGGCACCCATGTCGTGTTCCTGGCCTGGGACTTCGTGACGCCGCCGAGCCTCGAGGCACTGGTCGGCGAGCAGAACCTGCTGGGCTTTGCCGTGCACCGTCGGTACTTCGACGCAGCCGGCAAGGTGCGGACCCAATACTACCTGCGCGGCCTCAAGCGCTTCGCCGACAAGGACAAGGGGCTGCCACCGGGGACGCTGGTGCCCACCAGCGAGCATCCGATCCAGAGTTTCCTGTGGGCCGACTACACCGTCGCCGCCGATGGGGATTACGAGTACAGGGTACTGCCGGTGTTCGGCGAACCCAAGAACCTGCGCATCGACGAAGCCCGGAGCGTCGCGGTGCGCGTGCGCTGTGAATCCACGTTGGCGCCGGCCGGCGAGGGATTGGGACACGATATCCACTTCAACCGCGGCGTGATCGGCTCCCAGGCTTATGCCAGGGAGTTTGACAACGTCGCTCCCGACCCCGATGCGCCGGCATCAAAACCGATGAAATGGCTTTCACGGGGCTTGTACGAAGCCCTGCTCGACTTCATCGGGCGTGGCGGCGCTAAGGGCATGGGCCTGCGCGCGGCGTTCTACGAGTTCCAGTACCTGCCGGTCGCCCAGGCCCTGCGCGAGGCCGCTCGCGAGGGCGACGTGCAGGTCGTCTTCGATGCGCAGAGCAAGTACAAGGCGAACAACCTGGCCACCATCGAGCAGGCCGGCCTGCAGGCCTGGGTGCATCCGCGCACGGTCAGCGAAGGCATCCGCCACAACAAGTTCATCGTGCTGCTCAAGGATGGCCAGCCGGTCAGCGTCTGGACCGGCTCGACCAATATCTCGGCTGGTGGGATCTTCGGCCATTCCAATGTTGGCCATGTCGTCCACGACCCCATCATCGCCCGGCAATACCTGGACTACTGGACGCGGCTGCAACAGAACATGACCCCGGCAAGCTTGCGAGTGCCCAACGTCCAGGCCAGCCCTTTGCCCGCCTTGCCGTTGCAGCCGGGCACCTACCCGCTGTTCAGCCCCCGCGAGCGCAAGGAAACGCCCCAGGCGCAAAAGACCTTGCAGTGGTACGCGGACCTGGCCGGCAATGCCCGGCAACTGGTGTGCTTCACCGCCGCGTTCGAAATCGCCCCGCAATTCCAGAAGGTGCTCCAGGCCCAGAACGACGTGCTGCGCTACGTGATCAAGGACGATCCGCTCAGGAAGACCGAAGACATTGGCACCGACGGTGACGTGATCTTCGCTGCCGGCAGCTACCTGGGCGAGGACAACCCGCTGGCCAACGCGCTCAAGGAGCGTGACAACCCGCTCAACAGCAACGACTTCGTCCATACCAAGTACCTGTTGGTCGACCCCCTGGGCGAGCAGCCCACCGTGGTGACCGGGTCGGCGAACTTCAGCGCCGCCTCCCAGGAAAAGAACGACGAGAACATGCTGGTGATCCACGGCGACACCCGGGTGGCGGATATCTACTTCGGCGAGTTCATGCGTCTGTTCGATCACCACTACGCGCGCTACCTGGCGGCGAAGTACCGGGCCCGGCCCGGGAGTACTGGCAATTACCTCAAGCCGCAGGCCGGGCAATGGTTGCCTGCACACCTGGATCCGTCCAACTACCGGTCGAAGCGGCGCCGCTATCTGGTCGGCTGACAGTCCCCCCAGGCCATGCGCTATCCCTGTAGGAGCGGCCATGCGCCGCCTGGGCATGTAGGTGATTTGCTCCATGATGGGTAGGAGAAGCATAGCGACACTGTATAAACATCCAGTATTCATTGGGGTTTCTCCCAACGGCCGGCTTCGGTGCGCAAAATCGCGCCGTGGACAATAAATCCAGCTCCGTTAGTTTGAAGGCCTCTCCTTCGGAAAGGGAGAGTTCTCAAATCAAATGGAGCTATGAACATGAACCAACCACAAAACCAGAACCCACTTCGCCATGGCCGCGTCACTTCTCCGGCTTCCCGCGGCGCCGTCGCCATCGACCTCGGTGTGCTGAGCGGCTGGCAGGTCGACGAAATGGAAGGCGGCAAGAACTTCCCGGCCCTGGCGGCCGGTCCGTTCCCCGCACCGTTCCAATCGGACAACCCAAGCGTCGCCCCGCCCGCCGACGGCTATATCCTCAGCGGCGGCAAGACCGACGCCCGTGACTGCGTCAACTTCACCGACGAGGAGATGAGCAAGAAGCTCAACCGCGCCTTCACCTGGCCGCTGGTGAACGTCGACCCCGGGCAGCTGTTCAAGGTGACCTGGCGCTACACCGCGCCGCACACCACCCGTGGCTACCGCTGGCTGATTACCAAGGACGGTTGGGATCCGAAACAGCGCATCACCCGTGCGCAGCTGGAGGACAAACCGTTCGCCGAGGACTTCTACCCGCAGGTGCCGTACTACAGCCATGCCGGCGAGCTGAAGGCCAAGGTCGACCACGAAGTGAAGCTGCCGGCCAACAAGAAGGGCCGTCATGTAATCGTCCTGATGTGGATCGTCGCCAACACCGGCAACGCCTTCTACCAGGCCTTCGACGTCGACTTCAAGTAAGTCCGCGGATCTTCCACACGTTCTAAAGGATTGGAACATGTCAAAGATTGACTTTACCCAACTGAAGGCCGCGCGGGACGATGCCGCCTCGCGCATGCCCAGCCTCGAGGGCAAGAAGATCCTCATGGGCTACTGGCACAACTGGCCGGCAGGCCCGGCGGACGGCTACCAGCGCGGGCAGTTCGCCAACATGAGCCTGGAGGAGGTGCCGCGCGACTACAACGTGGTGGCCGTGGCGTTCATGAAGGGCAGCGGCATCCCGACCTTCAAGCCTTACAACCTGTCCGATGCCGAGTTCCGCCGCCAGGTCGGCGTGCTCAACAGCCAGGGCAGGGCGGTGCTGATGTCGTTGGGTGGTGCCGATGCGCATATCGCGCTGAACCCGGGCCAGGAACAGCCCCTGGCCAATGAAATCATCCGCCTGGTGGAAACCTACGGTTTCGACGGGCTGGACATCGATCTTGAACAGAGCGCGATCGACTTCGCCGCCAACAAGACCGTCCTGCCCGCCGCGCTGAAGCTGGTGAAGGATCACTATGCCGCCGAGGGCAAGCATTTCATCATCAGCATGGCACCGGAGTTCCCTTACCTGACCAGCGCCGGGCGCTACGTCGACTACCTCAAGGCACTGGAGGGGTACTACGACTTCATCGCCCCGCAGTTCTACAACCAGGGTGGCGACGGGCTGTGGGTACAGGAGGCCAACAACGGCAAGGGCGCCTGGATCGCCCAGAACAACGATGCGCTCAAAGAGGACTTCCTCTTCTACCTGACCGAAAGCCTGGTCAGCGGCACCCGCGGCTTCACCCGGATCCCGGCCGACAAGTTCGTCATCGGCCTGCCGGCCAACGTCGATGCCGCCGCCACCGGCTACGTGGTCAACCCGACGGCGCTGACCAACGCGTTCAAGCGTCTGTACGCCAAGGGCGTGTCGATCAAGGGCCTGATGACCTGGTCGGTCAACTGGGACAACGGGGTCAACAAGGACCACGTGCCCTACAACCAGGAATTCAGCCGACGCTACGGGCCGCTGATCAACGGCACCAAGGCACCTGCTCGCACCCGCAAGGCACCGACCGGCGCCTGATCGAACTCGCATCGGGCAGACGTGCCTGATGCCCGGCAGTCGAGGCCTGCCGAGGTGAACGATCGATAAGAATCCGATGCCGCAAGGCATCGGATTTTTTGTTGTCTGCAGGATAGGGGCAACCCTGTGAGCCCTATGTCCGAAAATAGCGAGCCTCGAACGAGTCCAGGACACTAGAATGTCGCTCATGACCAACCTCTGCCTGGGCTGGTGCCCACCCTATGACATCGAAGCGACGCTGGGCTTCCTGCGCCTGCGCGCCATCCCGGGCCTGGAATGGGTCGAGGGCCGGCAGTACGCGCGCACCCTGCGCCTTGTGCAGGACTCGCAGGCGTGCAGCGGCTGGCTGAGCGTGAGCCTTGATGACGAGCGCGCCCAGGCGCAGGTGACGATCAGTGACAGCCTTGCCAGCGTGCTGCCCATGCTGATCAACCGCGTGCGAACCGCGTTCGATCTGGATGCCGACCCGGTGGCGATCCACCGCGTGTTGCAGGCCAGTTTTCCGACCAGCGAAGGCATGCGTGTGCCCGGCACGCTGGATGGCTTCGAACTGGCGGTGCGCGCCGTGCTCGGCCAGCAAATCACCGTGGTTGCCGCACGCACGCTGGGCGCGCGCCTGGTCACCGCCTTTGGCGAGCCCATCCAGACTCCAGTCGCAGCGCTGGACCGCCTGTTCCCCACACCGGCCACCCTGGCGGCGGCCAGTGGTGATGCCCTTGGTCGACTGGGCATCACGCGCCAGCGCCAGGCGGCGCTCAAGGCCCTGGCCGAGGCCGTGGGGGAGGGGCGCCTGGTGCTGAGCCCCGGCGTCGATGTCGCGGCCACCTGCGCCCAGTTGCGTGCCTTGCCCGGCATCGGTGACTGGACGGCCCAGTACATTGCCTTGCGCGCACTGCGCTGGCCTGATGCGTTTCCGGCGGGTGACGTGGCATTGCAGAAGGCACTGGGTGTGAACAGTGCCAGCGCCGCTACGCAGGCCGCGCAGGGCTGGCGCCCCTGGCGTGGCTATGCGGTGCTGCGGGCCTGGCAAGGACTGGCAGGCAAGCCGTGAACCAGGCTCAGGGTTGTCCGGCGTTGTCTGACAGTGCCTGCAACACCGCCATGGCGCTTTGCGCGTCATCCACACCAACAAAGATATGGTCATGGTAGAAGGCCGCCACTACGTTGCAACTGATGCCGGCCTTGCCCAGCGCGGTGGCGAACGCTGCGGTCAGGCCAACGGCTTCGAGAGAGGAGTGGACGGTCAGCGTGATCCAGGCGCACACGTAGGTGTAGGGCAGCTGCATCGCGTCCGCGACCTTTCGCTCCAGGATGACCGTCCAGCCTTCGTGCTCCCTGAAGCTGCCGACAATGTTCAGGTCTTGTAGTTGTGAGGCGTCGGTGACCGTGGCAAAGACATACTCACCGTCATTGAGTACGGGTTTCATGGACTGGAGGAGTTTTTCAATCGAGGTTTCGCCATGCATCGTGTGGGCTCCCGGGGTGGTGAGCCGGCAGTCTAGAGCGTTCACCGGGGACGATTGAAATTAGCATTGCACGCAGGGCATTAGGATAATCGATGAGTCTGGCGCTCAGCGCCACGCCGCCAGGCGCACCAGCGAGGGCAGCAACAGTGCCCAGATCGGCGCCAGCAGCGTGGCGGTGGTGATCGCGCCCAACGGCAGGTCGACCTGCGCCAGCCGGGCGCCGGCGAGGTAGGCCAGCGGTCCGCCCAACGCGCCGAACAGCGCCCCGCGCCAGAACGGCCTGCCGGTCCAGGCCAGGCTGTGGCGCAGGCCGCTGGCCAGCACCAGCCACAGCATCGCCAGCCACATGGGTAGAGGACGGCTGTCGAAAGCGAACACGCCAAGCGCGCCGAGCAGGCTATCCAGCAGGCAACCGGCCAGCGTTACGCGCAGTAGCGCCCGGAATTCGCCAGCGCGATCCCGGCACAGGAATACATGCGCCACCATGACCGGCGGCACCACCAGCAACAACCAGGGCCATCGCGCCCCGAGCACGCACAGCCACCAGCCGGCCTGAAGCCACAGGGCATTGGCGATCAGCCAGCCACGGCGCATGGGTCAGTGCCCAGGCAACGGGGCGCGCCGAGCCAGGGGGGCGGCCCACAGCAACTGGGCGACGCCGATGGCGCGTTCCTCGAAGCCGCCCTGGCAGTAGCACAGGTAGTACTCCCACAGGCGCTGGAACATTTCGTCGTAGCCGAGCGCCGCCAGCTCACCACGTGCCTGGCGCAGGTTGTCGCGCCAATGACGCAGGGTGCGTGCATAGTCCAGGCCGAAGTCCTCCAGGTGCACGAGGTTCAGCCCTGTCTGGCGGCTGGCGGTGTCGAGCAGCACGCTCAGCGACGGCAGGGCGCCGCCGGGGAAGATGTAGCGCTGGATGAAGTCCACCGAGCGCCGGGCCTGGGCATAGCGCTGGTCGCGGATGGTGATGGCCTGCAGGAGCATCAGCCCGTCAGGTTTGAGCAGCGCGGCGCACTGGCGAAAGTACACGGGCAGGTAACGGTGGCCAACGGCTTCGATCATCTCGATCGAGACCAGTTTGTCGAAAGTTCCCTGCAGGTCGCGATAGTCCTGGCGCAACACCGTTACACGGTGTTCCAGCCCCAATGCCTGGACGCGCTGGAGGGTGAACGCATACTGGGCTTCGGAGAGCGTCGTGGTGGTGACCCGGCAACCGTGTCGGGTCGCGGCGTGGATCGCCAGGCTGCCCCAGCCGCTGCCGATCTCCAGCAGGTGATCCTGCGCACCCAGTTCGAGCTTGCGGCAAATCTGCTCCAGCTTGTTCAACTGGGCGTGCTCCAGGGGTTGCTCGGGGTGTTCGAAGCGGGCCGCCGAGTACATCATGGTCGGGTCGAGCAGGTGTTCGAACAGGACGTTGCCCAGGTCGTAGTGGGCCAGGATATTGCGTTTGGCGCCGCGCCGGGTGTTGCGGTTCAGGCGATGCAGCAGGCGCAGCAGGGGGCGGCCCAGGCGTGCCAGGCCACCTTCCAGGGCGTCCAGCACCTCCAGGTTGGCCACGAACAGGCGGGTCACGGCCGCCAGGTCCGGGCTGTGCCAGTAGCCGTGGATGTAGGCTTCGCCGGCACCGATCGAACCGTTGCCGGCCACCAGGTTCCAGGCCGCGCCTTCAAGGATCTCCACTTCGGCCAGCAACGGGCTGCCGGCGTCGCCGAAGCTCCATTGCTGTCCCCGCTCGCGCAGTCGCAGGTGGCCGTGGCGCAGCTTGCCCAGTTGCGCCAGCACCGCGCTGCGGGCCAGCCCACCCAACAGGGGGGTGAGGCCTGCGGATTTGCTGACGCTAAGGGTGGGGTTCGACATGATCGGGCTCCTCGCAGCGGTGGCCAAGCGCCAGGGCGCCCTGGCTGGCGGTGTGGTCGTGAATGGGGATGCGCTTGAGCAACAGGCGCAGGGCTTGCCAATAGATGGCCGAGACGGTGCGCAGGCTCATCCAGGGGAAGGACAGCAGGTATCGGTGCAGCGCGGCGCGGCCCAGCGGCTGGCGGCGCACGGCGAGGTCGGCTTCGAAGACTTTCTGACCGTCTCGCCAGTTCTCCATGTGCACGTGAATCCGCTGCGCGTCCAGATGGAAACGCAGGTGGTAGTCCATGGCCATTGGCAGGAAGGGCGAGACGTGGAAGGCCTTGGTCATGACGAATGGCTGGTCTAGACCGTCCCGCACCGGCAGTACATAGTGGAAGCGCTCGCGCCATGGCGTATTGCGCACTTCCAGCAGGATCGCCGCCAGTTGTTCGTTACGGTCATGGCAGAAGTACAGGCTCACCGGGTTGAACGACAGTCCCCAACTGCGCAGTTGGGTCAGCAGATGCACCGGGCCCTCGGGAATCTGGCCGGTGGCTTGGCCGACCAGCCGGCGGGCGGCCTGGGCCAGCGGCTCGCCGGTACCGGTCAGCGCCGGCAGGTAGTCGGTCTCGCGCCAGCTCAGGGGGGCCAAGCGCCCGTGGCCTATCCAGCGTGACAGGCCCAGCAGCCGGGCCTGCTCGTCAAGGTCCAGGTAGAACATGCCGATCCGGTAGCGGAAGGCATGCGGGCGGGGCCCCAGGCGCCGATGGCTGACCCAGCCCGGGCACAGGCTGCTGTTCACAGTTGCTCTCCGAAGTGTTCGGCGACCTTGAGCGCACTGACCACGCCGTCCTCGTGAAAGCCGTTGCCCCAGTAGGCGCCGCAGTAGTAGCTGTGGCGCTGGCCCTGCAGTTCGGCCTGGCGGGCCTGCGCGGCGGTGGCGGCGAGGCTGTACTGGGGGTGGGCGTACTGGTAACGGGCGATGATCTGCGCCGGGTCTACCTGCGCGGTCTGGTTGAGGCTGACACAGAAGGTCACCGGGGCCTGGAGGCCCTGCAGGATGTTCATGTTGTAGGTCAGCGCTGCCGGAGCTTGCTCGGGGCCGCCCAGGCGGTAGTTCCAACTGGCCCAGGCCTTGCGTCGGCGCGGCAGCAGGCGGGTGTCGGTGTGCAGCAGCACGTCGTTGCTGGCGTAGGTGATGGCCCCGAGTACCGCGCGCTCCTGGGCGCTGGGCGCCTCCAGCAAGGCCAGGGCCTGGTCGCTGTGGCAGGCGAACACCACGTTGTCGAAACGCTCGCTACCGGCCTTGCTGAACAGGGTGACGCCACCTTCGTCGCGGCTCACCCGGTCGACCTTGCACGCCAGGCGGATGCGCTCGGCGAACGGCCGGCACAGCGGTGCGACATAGCTGCGCGAACCACCTTCGACGACCCGCCACTGCGGACGTCGGTTCACCGACAGCAGTCCATGGTTGCGGCAAAAGCGCACGAAGAACTGCAAGGGAAAACCGAGCATGTCCGCCCGTGACATCGACCAGATCGCCGAACCCATCGGCACGATGTAGTGCTCGACGAAGCGCCGGCCATAGCCCTGTGCCTGGAGATAGCCGCCCAGGGTGGTGGACGGGGCAATTCGCCCGCGGTCCAGGTCGGCCAGGGCCTGGCGGTTGAAGCGCAGGATGTCGCGCAGCATGCCCCAGAACCCCGGCGACACCAGGTTGCGCCGTTGCGCGAACAGGGTGTCGAGGTCGTGGCCGTTGTATTCGAGACCAGTGCCCGGGTCATGCACCGAGAAGCTCATCTGGGTCGGTCGCGAGGCAACGCCGAGCTGGTCGAGCAGGCGGATGAAGTTCGGGTAGGTCCAGTCGTTGAACACGATGAAACCGGTATCCACCGCATGGCGCTCGCCGTGCCAGGGCACTTCGACGGTATGGGTGTGGCCGCCGATCCAGTCGTCGGCCTCGAACACCGTGATTTCGTGGCGGCGCGACAGCAGGTGGGCGCAGGTCAGGCCGGCGATGCCGCTGCCTATGATCGCGATACGCATGTTGGGCTATTCCTGTGGCCGTCTTGCCAGGCGTCGACCCAGCGCCAGGCGCCAACGCGGCGGCAGCGCGCCGAGCAGGCGCAGGGCCAGGGTGAATGCAGCGGGGAAGTTGATTTCCAGTGGCCGCCCGGGCAGGCGCCGGGCGATATGGCGGGCGGCGCGTTGCGCCGTCCAGCGCTGGGGCATGGGGAAGTCGTTACGCCGGGTCAGGGGCGTGTCGACGAAGCCGGGGCTGATCAGGGTGACATCGATGCCTTCGTTGGCCAGGTCGATACGCAGCGATTCGACCAGGTAACGCACGGCGGCCTTGGACGCGCCGTAGGCGCCGGCCCGGGGCAGGGCGAGCCAGGCCGCCGAGCTGCCCATTACCACTACATGCGGGCGTTCGCCGCGACGCAGCAAGGGCAGGGCGACGGCCAGGCAATGGCACAGGCCCAGCAGGTTGGTGCGCATCACGCGTTCGACCAGGTCTGGGTCGAATCGACCTGGCTCCAGGTATTCGCAGGTCCCGGCGTTGAGGATGACCGCGTCCAGCGCGCCCCAGGTCTGCTGCAGTTCACTGGCGATCAATGCCAGCCGTTCGCGGTCGTCGATGTCGCCAAGGGCCACCAGTGCCTGATCGGGAAAGCGTGCGACCAGGGGCGCCAGGCGTTCGGCGCAGCGGCCTCCCAAGGCCACCCGGTGCCCCTGTTCCAGCAATTGCACAGCCAGTGCGGCGCCGATGCCGCTGCTGGCGCCGGTCAGCCAGTAGCGGCTCATGTCAGTCGGCCCTTTAGCCAGCGAATGGCGCCGCCCATGACCGGGATATGTTCGTACAGCAGGGCGCCGGCGTCGAAGTAGTCCTGGTGGATCTGCACTCGCTGCTGCCATTGCAGATGACTGCAGCCCTGCAGGCTGATGGCCCGGCCGCCGGCCAGGCGCGGATGGCGAAAGTGCAGGGTCCAGCGCAGGTAACCCTGCCCGGGCTGGACCTCGTCGGCGCCGGTGAAGGCATAGCGGATGTCGTGGGCGTTGGCGTAGAGCTGGGCGAAGTACGCCTTCAGGGCCGGCAGGCCATCAATCCGGTGCAGCGGGTCGCGAAAGCAGATGTCTTCACTGTACAGGTTTTCCAGCGAATCAAGATTGCCTGCCTGCAAGCGGGCAAAGTGATGGGCGAACTGCAGCAGGTAGTCTGACATACGCGGCTCCGGGCAATCCTGTACAACGATGGCGAGTTGTACAGGTATGACTGAAGCCTAGGACTAAAATTGTACAAATACAATTGTCTTGTACAGCTTTTTCAATCAGCGTCCCGTCGCCTCCAGCGCCTGGCGCAAGCGCGCAACCTCCGCCTCCAGTTCGCGCACTTTCTCCTCGGCGGCCACCTGAGCCGTGACATCGCGCTGGATACCGATGTAGTAGGTCAGCTGGTCGGCTTCGTTGCGTACCGGGGTGATCGACAGCTCGTTCCAGAACGGGCTGCCATCCTTGCGGTAGTTGCGCAGCACCTGGCGGCAAGGGTGGCCTGAGCGGATCGCCTGGCCGATGGCGGCGACGCCCGGCTGATCATGGTCGGCGCCCTGGAGAAAGCGGCAGTCCTGATAGAGGATGTCGTCCGTGGCGTAGCCGGTGAGCCGTTCGAAGGCCGGGTTGACGTAGATGAGAATGCTGTCGTTGCCCTCCTGCTCGGCGACGACGATGCCATCGTTGGATTGTTCGACCATCAGTTGCAGGAGTTTCGCGTTGATCATGGAGCTCACCTGTCGGAACGTGGATGCGAATGCGCAGCGTAGCTACCGTGCGAGAGCCTCGGGCGCGTTTGCCGACCATGATGACCCAAGCAGGCTCGCCGCAACAGGTGCCCATGGGTTTAGAATGTGCTCACCTCCATGCGAACCCTGGCCATGACCGACACCCCTTCCTTAGACTTGCTGCCCATGCGCGACGTGGTCAGCCTGACCGGCATCAACCCCGTGACATTGCGGGCCTGGGAGCGCCGCCATGGCCTGATCAGCCCACAGCGCACCGAAGGCGGCCACCGGCTGTACACGGCCCGGGATGTCCAGCGTATTCGCGACATCCTGCGCTGGACCGGCAACGGCGTGCCCATCAGCAAGGTCGGCGGTCTGCTCGCCGGCCAGCCCGAGGCGCCCCCCGCGCAGGACGATGCCCTCCACGACTGGCGCCTGGCCGTTGTCCGGGCGACCAAGGCATTCGACGCGCAGGCGCTGGAAGGCATTCATGGGCAACTGTTCACGCTCCTGCCCAAGACCACGGTGATGCATGAGGTGTTCATGCCGGTGTGGCGTGAGCTGGCCGAGGGCGAGTCTTTCGGCGAGCGCAGCCAGTGGCTGTTCCTGGACACCTTCCTGCGCGCCCGTCTGCTACTGCGCCTGCACATGAACCAGGCCGATGCACCACGGGTGCTGCTGGCCGGCGCCGAGGGCCTGGTCGACCTGCAGTTGCTGTGTGCCGGCCTGCTGCTGAGCGATCGACGGCAACGCATCGAAGTGCTGGGGTGTGGCCAGCCGCTTGAGGAGCTGGCGCTGGTGTGCGGGGCAATCCAGCCCGCGGTGCTGGTGGTCGCGGTGCAGGGGCCGGTAAGCGCGGCCTTGGCGAAACGGCTGCGTTCGTTGCAGATGGAGATCCCTTGCCCGCTGGCCTTGGTGGGGGAGGGGTTGGGCGCTTCGCAGGCGGTGTTGCAGGGAACTCCGGTGTGTCTGCTGGATGAGCGCGATCCGCAGGCGCCCGGCATGCTCGATGCTCTGCTCAGGGGCGCCCTGGACCTGTGATGGCTACCTACAGCGCTTTCATCTGCGCAATATCCCGCGCCACCTGATCCGCAGAACGGTCGAACATCGCCTGCTCCTGCGCATCCAGCGGCAGCTCGATCACCTGCGTGATACCTGCGTCCGAGAGCACGCAGGGAACCCCCATGGCAATATCCGTGCGTCCGTACTCGCCCTCGAGAATCGCGACCGCCGGCAGGATGCGGCTGCGCCCGTTGGCAATCGCATCCACCATCTGCGCAATCGCCACGCCCGGCGCATCGCAGGCGCTGCCGACCTTCTTCAGGGCAAGGATCTCGCCGCCACCTTTACGGGTACGCTCAACGATCTGCTCGATCTGCTCACTGGACAGCAAGTGCGCCAGCGGTACCGCACCGACCGTGCAATAGCGCATCAACGGCACCATGCTGTCGCCGTGCCCGCCCAGGACCAGCGCCGTGATATCCCGTGCCGAAAACCCGGTCTGCTCGGCAATGAAACACTTCATGCGCGCGGTATCCAGCACCCCCGCCTGGCCGAACACCTTGTCGCGGCCCAGGCCACTGAGGTTCCAGGCCCGATAGGTAAGCACGTCGACCGGGTTCGACACCACCAGCACCGTCGCGCTCGGCGCATGCTGTTTCACATCGCGCATGATGCCATCGAGTATCGGCAGGTTGGTGGCCAGGACATCCTGGCGCGACTGGCCAGGTTTGCGCGGCACGCCGGCGGTGATCACCACCAGGTCGGAGCCCTGCAGCAACCGGGCATCCGACCCGCCGTGCACCTTGGTATCAGAGCCGGACTCCACCGCCGCCTGCCAGACATCCAGCGCCTTGCCCTGCGCCAGCCCGCCCTGGACGTCGATCAGCGCCAGTTCACGACAGAGGGCTTCCCGGGCGATGACCTGGGCCGCTGCCTCACCGACGATACCGGCACCCACGATTGATAGTTTGTTCATCTCGCACCTCCTCGCGGCTTGCGTCATCAGTGACACGCTCGCCTGTACAGGGAAGTATTGACCGCCCTTGGTAAAAGGCTACACGTTAGTCACTGCCAGCCAGCTGGACGCCAATTCCCATCACCCTGAAAGGCCTGCCCCTCAGAGCACTTTGACCGCCCGCCCGATGAACTGCACAGGCCCGGTCGGAAGGCCGCTGGCAGAGCCACCCACATTCTCCAGGGTCAGCTCGAACAACTGGTTGGGCTCAACCGCAGGCAGGCGCTCCAGCGGCACGGTTACCTGCTCCCCAGGTTCGACCAGCCCAAGGGAAACCGGTGCCGGCCATTGTTCACCCTTGGTCCAGAACTGCAGGACCTTGTCTCCCGGGACCTCGGACTTGCCCAAGGGAATCAGCTGGACCTTGTCAGGGCCACGGGCCTGGACTACCCAGCCAGGTGCCTGGGTGGCGGGTGCCACCAGCACGACCATGTAGGTGGTGGCAGGCGACTGAACCGTCAGCAGTGCAACACCCAGCAACAAGCTGGCTGCAAGGCTGGCAGCGGCCAGCCCTTGCCACAGCCCCAGGCGTCGCCACCATGTGGGCTGGGCAGGGCAGTCGCCCAGGCTACGGTTGATCCGTTGCCACAGTCTGGGACTGGGCGGCAGGGGCGCGGCCAGCGCGTTCAACCCCAGCAGCCGCTGCTCCCAGGCGTCCACGGCGTCACGCAGTGCACGGTCGCTATCCAGGCGCCTGAGCACGCTATCCTGCTGCTCGGCCGACAACGTGCCCAGCACATACTCGCCGGCCAGTTGCTCGAGATCATCGGCGCTTTTGCTACCTGGCTCGTTGTTCATCCCATGCACTCCCGCAGCGCCTTGAGGCTGCGTTTTATCCACGACTTGACCGTGCCCAGCGGGGTATCGAGCAAACGGGCGATCTCGGCATGGCTGCAGCCGTCGACGTAGGCATGCAGGATGCAGCGGCGCGGCGCGGTGTCGAGCTGGTCGAGGCAGCGGTCAATCCTCGGCGAATCGGCTTGCATGATCATGTCTTCGTGATAGGGCGCGATATCGGCATCGTCGAGCACGACCTCACGGCGGGTATCGCGCACGAAGTTCAAGGCCAGGTGCCGGGTCAGGCTGTACACCCAGCCACGTGCCGAGCCACGTGCCGGATCGAAGCTGTCCGCGCGGGTCCAGATGCGGATGAAGGCGTCATGGACGATGTCTTCGGCGGTGGCGTGGTCACGGGCGATGCGCCGGGCCACGCCGAGCAGCCGGGCAGCCTCCTGGTCGTAAAGCGCCTGCAGGGCGCCGCGATCGCCCCTGGCACAGGCCTGGAGACAGCGCTCGTAGTCGAATGGCGTCGTGGGCAGGTTCAAGGTCGGGCCGATCCTCATGCTATCGGGAGCCCCGGCCGGTCGGCCGGGGACTGTCGATGAGCGTAGCTCAAGGGTGCTGGCGCGCCTTGCGCGCAGGCCCTCAGTTGGCGGCCCAGAAGATGTAGTCGGCCTGGTACTTGACGATCTGCTTCTCGCCCTTGTTTTGCGCCGTGCAGGCGGTCTGCGGGGCGACACCGCCACGGGTGGCCAGGCGCTGGACGAAGCTGACGCCGCTCATGGCGCCCTTGCCCTCGGCGGGATTGGCCTTGACCAGCTGGTACGGCAGGTCACCCTTGGCCGCCGGGGCAATGGCCAGTTGCGTGCCGGTGATCTTCGAGCCGTCCTTGGCCTGCCAGGTGGCGGGCGGGCCGAAGTAGTCGCCCACGGCCTTGCCGGTCCGGTCCTTGAGCACGGCCTTCGGACCGACGAAGGTCCATTCGGTTTGGCCGGGGGCGTCGGGCTTGTCGCGGCATTCGTAGGTGATCTCGCCGACACCGACGGTTTCCAGCGCTACCTTGTGGCCGTCCGGCACCTTGACGGCATCGGGGACCCCGGTCTGGGCGTGGGCGGTCGGCAGCAGCATGGCCAGGGCGAGGCCGCAGGCGGGCAGGAACGAAACGTGTGCGATGTTCATCGAGCGATCTCCTGGTGGGGACATGGCAGGGCATTCAGGTGTTGCCCTGAGGTGAGTACCCACCAGGACGCGATCTGGATGCACCCAGACGAGTTCATCCTGGTGCTGCCAGGCCTGGTGCTGAACTACTTCGGCCAGGGCGCGTTGATCCTCGACAACCCGGCAGTGGTGCGCAACCCGTTCTACCTGCGGGCCCCGGAGTGGGTGCTGCTGCCGATGGTCGCGCTGGCCACCCTGGCCACCATCATCGCCTCGCAGGCGGTGATCTCCGACGCTTTTGACCCGCCAGGCCATCCAGCTGGGCTATGTGCCGCGCATGTTCATCCAGCACACCTCCAGCGAAGAGCAGGGCAGATCTGTTGCTATGGAAGGCCCCGCGCTGGCTGGCCATCCCCTTGCTGCTGGGCTTCCTGCTGGTGGACGGCCTGTACTTCGCCGCCAACGCGCCGAAGATCCTGCAGGGCGGCGCCGTCCCGGTGATCGCCGGCCTGGCGCTGTTCGTGCTGATGACTGCGAGGGGGCGAGCGCTTCCTCCCGAGCGATAGCATGAATCAAGCCCGCAGCAGATGAACAGCCAGCCCGGCCACGGCGCAGGCAAACAGCACCTGAATCACCCCCCGCTTGAAGCGGAACAAGGCGACTGCCGCAGCAAACGCGATCACCGCTGAAGGCCAGTCGAATGCCCCACTGAAACCCTTTGGCCATAGCACGTGGTAGCCAAAGAACAGGGCCAGGTTCAGGATCACTCCCACGACCGCCGCGGTGATGCCGGTCAGCGGTGCGGTGAACTTCATCTCGTTGTGCGTCGACTCCACCAACGGGCCACCGGCGAGGATGAAGAGAAACGATGGCAGGAACGTGAACCAGGTGACCAGGCTCGCCGCGACCGCACCGGCAAGAAACGGGTGCTCGGTACCGAACATGGGATGCACGTAGCCCCCAACGAAACCGACAAAGGCGACCACCATGATCAGTGGTCCCGGCGTGGTTTCCCCCAAGGCGAGGCCATCGATCATCTGGGTCGGCGTCAGCCAGCCGTAGTGTCCGACAGCGCCCTGGTAGACATAGGGCAGCACCGCGTAGGCACCACCAAAGGTCAGCAGTGCGGCCTTGGTGAAGAACCAGCCCATCTGTGGCAGGGTTGCGCCCCAGCCAAACGACAGCGTCAGCAGCCCCATGGGCAGGACCCAGAGTGCGGCACCGACCAGCAGCAGGCGCAACAGGTGGCCCCAACGGAATCGGGCGTGCGTGGGAGCCGGAGTGTCGTCATCGATCAGTGCCGGGCCATGGTTATGCTTTGCGGTTCCGTGACCGCCACCGATCACGAACTGGGCTGGGGCAAGGCGGCCTCCCACATAACCGATGATCGCGGCCACCAGCACGATCAGCGGGAACGGCACGTTGAGGGCGAAGATGGCAACGAACGAGGCGCCGGCCATGGCCCATAACCAGCCATTCTTCAACGCGTGCGAACCGATCCGGTGGGCTGCGTGGATGACGATTGCCGTGACCGCTGGCTTGATGCCATAGAAGATCCCTGCCACTACCGGGACCTGACCGAAGGCGATATAGACCCAGGACAGACCGATCAGGATGAACAGTGAAGGCAATACGAACAATACACCGGCAATCACCCCGCCCCAGGAGCGGTGCATGAGCCAGCCGATGTAGGTGGCCAGCTGCTGAGCCTCAGGGCCGGGCAACAACATGCAGTAATTCAGCGCATGCAAGAACCGCTTCTCGCTGATCCAGCGTCGGCGCTCGACCAGCTCCTGATGCATGATCGAGATCTGCCCGGCGGGCCCGCCGAAACTGATGAATCCCAACTTGAGCCAGAACAGGAAGGCTTCATACAAACTGACCGACTGCCGGGTGTCTTGCGAAGGTGGCTGTGTGCTCACAGCGGAGGGAGTATCAACCATTTTGAGCTTCCTCACTTGCGAACGCCGTCAGCAGGCCATCGAAAATGCCCTCGGCTACCGTTTCAGTTGATCGTCATCGCCGACATTTTCTCTCAAGCCCGCGAGCATACGCGTTTTCAGAGGCCGCGTTCCAGCGCGGGCAGCGTCGTCGTGCGGGCCATCGGTATCACGCAGGGCGTGGGTCGTGGGCAGGTGTCCTAGATCGATTATGAGAAAAATTAAAGATCAGCTCAAAATAAATGAGCTTTCCTCAAGGTGTTCATCTGCCGACAATCCCCCCATTGAATTTTTCCTTCGAAGCCGGGCAAGCCGGAAGACTTTTCAGGATCTACTTCGGGAATGAGGGTACCGGGTCACAATGAATAAAGAATTTACCTTCGCGATTAGTAGTATTCGTTTCGACGAAGACTATCGACCTGCGGACAACACGCGCATCACCACCAACTTTGCCAACCTGGCCAGAGGCGAGAGCCGTCAGCAAAACCTGCGCAACACACTGGCGATGATCGACAATCGCTTCAATGCCCTGGCGCATTGGGACAATCCCACGGGTGACCGTTATTCGGTAGAGCTCGATATCGTTTCCGTCGAGATGAAGATCGCGGGTGCGCAGGCGGGCGATGCCTTGCCGTTGATTGAAATCCTGAAAACCAGCATTGTCGATCACAAGACCAACGAGCGCATCGAAGGCATTGTCGGGAACAATTTCTCCTCGTACGTGCGGGACTATGACTTCAGCGTGCTGTTGCTGGACCACAACAAGGGGCAGTCCGCCTTCAGCACGCCGGAGGCATTTGGCGAACTGCACGGGAAACTGTTCAAGTGCTTCGTGAACTCGAGCACTTTCAGGGAGCATTTCAACAAACTGCCGGTCATCTGCCTGAGCGTTTCGAGCAGCAAGACCTACCATCGTACTGAAAATCAGCACCCGGTCCTGGGTTATGAATACCAGCAGGATGAGTATTCATTGACCGATGAGTACTTCGCCAAGATGGGCCTGAAGGTGCGCTACTTCATGCCGCCGAACAGCGTCGCGCCGTTGGCGTTCTATTTTGCCGGCGACTTGCTGGGTGATTACACCAACCTGGAACTCATCAGCACCATCAGCACGATGGACACCTTCCAGAAGATCTACCGCCCCGAGATCTACAACGCGAACTCGGCGGCAGGCAAGTCCTATCAGCCCAGCCTGAAGCACCAGGACTACTCGTTGACTCGAATTGTCTACGACCGCGAAGAGCGCAGCCGTCTGGCCATAGAGCAAGGCAAGTTTGCCGAAGAACAATTCATCAAGCCGTACCACGCTGTGCTGCAGCAATGGTCCGCTCATTACGCTGTTTGATCGATCGAATACACAAGGCCTTGGGTCATGAAAAAACTACTCCCCACTTCGACTGCCGGCAGCCTGCCCAAACCGTCCTGGCTGGCACAGCCGGAAACCCTCTGGTCGCCCTGGAAGCTGCAAGACGAGGCGCTGATCGAGGGCAAGCAGGACGCGCTGCGTCTGTCGTTGCACGAGCAACAAGTCGCCGGTATCGATATCGTCAGTGACGGTGAGCAGACCCGTCAGCATTTCGTCACCACGTTCATCGAGCACCTCGACGGCGTCGACTTCGAGAAGCGTGAAACCGTCCGCATTCGTGACCGCTACGATGCGAGCGTTCCGACGGTGGTGGGCGCCGTGGCTCGTCAGAAGCCGGTGTTCGTGGAGGACGCCAAGTTCTTGCGCCAGCAAACCTCGCAGCCGATCAAATGGGCGCTGCCAGGCCCCATGACGATGATCGATACGCTGTATGACGCGCACTATAAAAGCCGCGAAAAGCTGGCCTGGGAATTCGCCAAGATCCTCAACGAGGAAGCCCGCGAGCTTGAGGCTGCCGGCGTTGACATCATCCAGTTCGACGAACCGGCCTTCAACGTGTTCTTCGACGAGGTGAACGACTGGGGCGTTGCCACCCTGGAGCGGGCGATCGAAGGCCTCAAGTGCGAAACGGCCGTGCACATCTGCTATGGCTATGGCATCAAGGCCAACACCGACTGGAAGAAGACCCTGGGCTCGGAGTGGCGCCAGTATGAGGAGGCGTTCCCCAAACTGCAGAAATCCAGGATCGACATCGTCTCGCTGGAGTGCCACAACTCCCACGTTCCGATGGACCTGATCGAACTGATCCGCGGCAAGAAGGTGATGGTTGGAGCCATCGACGTGGCCAACCACGCCATCGAAACCCCGGAGGAAGTGGCCGATACCCTGCGTAAAGCGCTTCAGTTCGTGGATGCCGACAAGCTCTACCCGTGCACCAACTGCGGCATGGCGCCGTTGCCGCGTGCCGTCGCACGCGGCAAGTTGAACGCGTTGAGCGCAGGTGCAGAGATCGTGCGACGAGAGCTCGCGAAGCAAGGCTGAGCGCGAGGTGGAAGGGCGGGGCGCGCAGCTTCGGCCCTTTCCCATTGCTGACGGGTCGCACCCCATATCCAGGATCTACTATGTCGCTCTTCAGTACTGCCATCGAGCCACTGCGCTTTCGCGAAGCGCTCGGGCACTACGCCTCCGGCATCACGGTGATCACCTCGCACTGTGATGGCGAGCCGCTCGGCTTTACCTGCCAGTCGTTCTACAGCGTGTCGATGAATCCGCCGCTGGTGTCATTCAGCGTCATGTCCAATTCGGCCAGCTACCCCGGAATTCGCAAGGCCGGCCGCTTCGCGGTCAATATCCTGTCGGGTGAGCAGGTCGGGATTTCCAACCAGTTCGCACGGCGCGGCACGGACAAGTGGCAGGGCGTCGACTGGCAGGCCTCGCCGCTGGGCAACCCAATCATCGCAGGCAGCCTGCATTGGCTCGATTGCGAGATTCACGCCGAACACGCCGCCGGTGACCATCTGATCGTGATTGGCGAGGTGAAAGCGCTGAACTTGCAGGAAGCTGCGGCTGCCCAGCCATTGCTGTACTTCAAGGGGCAGTATTGCAACCTCGCCGCACTCAGCCCGGCCTGAGCCTTGGCAATGGCCAGCACGGCCGAGGTCCAGCCGCGCTCTGGGATTTACCGGCATGCCCACGCCACCCACTTCACGGATGGCACCGACGATGCGCTGGTCAGTGCCCTGGGCAGACAGTTGATTGGCGCGTATCAGGGGGCGGCGGGGTGAATTTTGCCGCGCCTTCTTCGTCACCCCTGGATTGGACAGGTTCATCGGACGAGGAGGGCCCGTGCAGACTGATCACGTGTTGAGCAGGCAGCCTTCCACCTGGCTGTTGCGCAGCTTGCTGGGCGCATCACTTGGACATGTAGTCGATCACTGCCTGGTAGTCCTCGGCGGTGCAGTCCATGCACAGGCCTCGCGCCGGCATGGCGGTGAAGCCGGTCTTCAGAGCAGGATGTAGTCACTGAACTGGCGGATACCTCCATGCTCGCCCTTGACCAGATGCACATAGCGTCCCGCCACCAGATCGACCGGCAGGCAATCGTCGACGTCGAGCACAGCGTCGGTATGCGGCTTGAGCCAATCTGCCGCCATGCGTTGCTTGCCCAGGCGCTTGGCCTCGGCCTTGTCGGTGGCCGCCACCAGCAGGTAGCGATGCGCTTCACCGAATACCTGCCGCTCATAGCCGCCCAGGTTCAGGAAGAACAGGCGCATGGTGTCGGGGCCCGGAGCCACCTGGCTCAGTTCGACGCGATAGCCATCGACACCGGCAACTTCCAGCCAGGAGTCGATGTGCAGGCCTTCGGCGCTGCCGAACCAGGCTTCGCGCAATTGCGGATAGAGCTGTTCCAGCGTATCGGCCTGGGCGAAGACCACATCGTGGACTTCGATGTGGGCTCGAGGGTGACGACCGCCGAGCATGACGATGTAGAGCATGATCAATCCTTCAGGGCAGCAAAAAGCGCTGTGGTGTGAACACTACAACGCTGTTCGCCAAGCACGCAATCAGCGTAACGGTTGCCTGAACACCCTGTGCAGACGTCGCCAGGCCACCGATGCTCATGGCAACGAGCAGGCTTTCGCGTAGCAGCGGCCTGGCCAGCCGGCGTTGTCAATCCCAGCTATGCAGCAGTTTTAACAAACAGCGGCCGAACCGTTGCGTGTGCGACCAGCTCGCCGTTCGGCGTTTCGCCTGGGCACCTTGGGGCGCCTTTGACGTGCTCATAATCACGCTTTGTGTGTTTGCAGCAGGTTTGCGTAAGGCCTATGCGTTGCTGACCTTGGCATTCGTGCCTGTCGATAGTGCGGACTTGGCGATATTGCTAGTGACCTGATCGAGGTCTGGCGCTGTCCATCAAAATCTATACGGTTGCAGCGAATAACTGTACAAGATGCTATTATTGTACAGTATTTGCGTGCGATCGAGGTCATTATGGCGCACCGTACTCGTTGGACTTGCCTTTGTCTGTTACTGGTTATCTTCTCGGCGGGCGCGAGCTGGAGGGCCGAGCTGCCTGGTGCGCAACGGCTCGGGAGTGGTGAGTTTCTTCTCCATCTGGCTGGACCCACGCTCCAGGGGCCTGCAACTGCGCCTGCTTGGGCTGGCTAGCAACGACTGAGGAACATGAACATGTACAAAGTACTGTTGCTGGTTTCCTGCGTGCTTCTGGGCAGCTGCCGCAATGTCGTTGTCGAGCACTATGCCCAGGAGCAACCGAAACTCGACCTGGCTGCATTCTTCTCGCGACCGGTGCAGGCCTGGGGGATGTTCCAGAAGCGTTCCGGGGAAGTGGTCAAGCGCTTCCATGTGCGTATCGACAGCCGCCGCGAAGGTGAGCGGCTGATCCTCGACGAACATTTTCTCTATAGCGATGGCACTCGCCAGCAGCGTACCTGGACACTGGTGCCAGACGGCCCTGGTCGCTGGCGCGGAACGGCAGGAGATGTGATCGGCGAGGCGCGCGGTGAAGTGGCGGGTAACGCGTTGCGATGGCGTTACCGGCTGGACCTGCCAGTTGACGGGCGGCACTGGCAGGTAGACCTGGACGACTGGATGTATCTCATGGATGACGACACCCTGATCAACCGTTCAAGCATGAGCAAGCTGGGCGTCGAAATCGGCCAGATCACCCTGTTTTTCCGCCGCCAGCCAGAGGGCACACAATGAACCTGATCGCGCTTGCCCAGTTGGTCTCGACTGGCGAAGCAAAGGAGCTTGAACTGCTGTCGCTGGAGGGTGGCTTCTACCTTCTGCGCGCCTTGACCGACGCCGGCCCCGTGACATTGAGCGATGCCCATGGGCAGCCCGTTCGCGTGCGTTCCACTACCGAGCTGCGACAGCTGTTGGCCGACCTGCCACCCGTGCCTTGCATGCTGGTACAGCAGGTGGTGCATGATGAGATGTGCGGGCAACGTGACGGCCCCATTGCGCCGCTTCGCGTACCGGTCACGCTCACCAGCCAGTGGTAGCCTGAACGATGCGCCTGGGCCTTGTGCTGGGTGACCAGCTGTCGTTCGACCTGGCGAGCCTGGCTGCCCTTGACCCCGCCCGAGATGCTGTTCTGATGGCGGAAGTGGAGGGTGAGGCTCGCTATGTGCCGCATCATCCGCTCAAGATCGTGCTCATCTTCAGTGCCATGCGGCACTTTGCCCAGACCCTGCGTGAGCGGGGTTGGCAGGTGCATTATGTCGAGCTCGATGCTGACGGCAACAGCGGCAGCATCGTTGGCGAGTTGCATCGCTGGCAAGAAGCCCTGGGCGCCACGCAAATTCACCTGACCGAGTGCGGGGAATGGCGCCTGGAGCAGGCTCTGCGTGATGCCGGATTGCCCCTCGTGTGGCATCGCGACACGCGTTTTCTGTGCTCCCGCGAAGCCTTTGCGCGCTGGGCCCATGAGCGTCGTCAGCTGCGTATGGAGCACTTCTACCGTGGCATGCGCAAGCGAAGCGGCCTGCTTATGCAGCCCGACGGCAGCCCGGCAGGTGGGGCCTGGAATTTTGATGGTGACAACCGCAAGCCCCTGCCTCGCCAGTTGCGTGGGCCGTTCGCTGCGCATTTCGCGCAGGACGGGATCACAGCAGCGGTGGTCGCCTTGGTACGACGGCGCTTCAGCGACCACTACGGGGACATCGACGGCTTTGACTACCCCGTGACCCATGCCGAGGCAAAGCAGCTGTGGCAGCACTTTCTGGATTTTGGCCTGGCGGCTTTCGGCGACTACCAGGACGCGATGGCCGAGGGCGAGCCGTACCTGTTCCATGCGCGCATCAGTGCGGCGCTCAACATCGGGCTTCTGGATGTCCGATGTGTGTGTGAAGAGGTCGACAGGGCCTGGCGCGAGGGGCGGGTGCCGCTTAATGCAGCTGAAGGCTTCATTCGCCAGTTGATCGGCTGGCGCGAGTATGTGCGCGGTATCTATTGGCTGCGCATGCCTGAGTATGCCGGGCTCAATCACCTGGGCAACGACCGAGCGCTACCTGAATTCTATTGGACCGGGCGCACCCGCATGCGCTGCATGGAGCAAGCCATCGGGCAGACCCTGCGGTTGGGCTACGCGCACCATATCCAGCGGTTGATGGTGACCGGCAACTTCGCCTTGCTGGCGGGTATCGTGCCTACCGCGATTTGCGAGTGGTACCTGGCGGTGTATATGGATGCCTTCGACTGGGTCGAGCTGCCCAACACGCTTGGCATGGTGATGCACGCCGACGGCGGCTACCTGGGGTCCAAGCCATACTGCGCCAGTGGTCGTTACATCCAGCGCATGTCCGATCATTGCCAGGCGTGCAGTTACAAGGTGAATCATGTGATCGAGGACGATGGCTGTCCGTTCAATGCCCTGTACTGGCATTTTCTCATCCGCCATCGCCCCCTGCTGTCGACGAACCCGCGTTTGGCTCTGGTCTATCGCAGCCTCGATGGCATGACTGCTAGTCGGCGCGAGGCCGTGTGGCAGCGTGGCCAAGCACTGTTGGCGCAGCTCGATGCGCAGCAGCCGTTATGAAAAAGAGTCTTTTGCCCAGCAAGGTCTGCGTGGTATGTGATCGGCCGTTCAACTGGCGCAAGCGCTGGGCTCGCTGTTGGGACCAAGTGCGCTACTGTTCAGAGCGATGCCGCAGGTCAGCGCCGCGCCGCGAGGCGCGCGAGCAGTGGCATGGCCAAGGCCCATATCGGCATCAGTAGCAGGCCGGTTTGCAGCGCGCCAAGCGGCAGGGCGACATCCGCAAACCTTGCGCCGCCTACGTAGGCCAACGGGCCACCCAGTGCACCCGTCCCTACAAACCCAGTTGGAGCGCGCAACGCGCCCAAGCCTTCATCCTGGAGCAGTCAGGGCAGCATTTTGATCCGCATTTGGTCCAGGTCATCCAAGGATGCTTCGAGCAAATCGAGCAGTATTTCGAATCATCCACGAAGGTGGGTGTTTGCGGCATTTAGCCGTCAGGCCGAATTCACCTGAAGTCGAAAACGTCACTTCAGATTCTATTCAGATTCGACCCCGATAATCCCCCCGTCGAACCCAATCGGGGGGAGTTTCATGACCGAATCTCAATGGAGCAGTCTGCTCCCGCTACCCATCGGTAGCCATGCCGACCACCGCGCGCAGCTTTCGCTTTGTTTGGAGGGAGATGCTTCACGTGCGAATCTTGAGCAATTCATCCACGCGTGCTTCGCCGCCGTGCATCAAGCGAATGTGCAGCATTACTTGCCAGAACTCCTGGCATTGCATGACAGCCACGGCCGCCTGATCGCCGCGGCCGGCATGCGCCCGGCCAGCCAGGGTCCAGTATTTCTCGAACGGTACCTGGACGTGCCTTTGGAAACCGCCGTTTCTCAAGTTGCGGGTATTTCATTGGATCGCACCTGCATAGTCGAGGTAGGAAACCTGGCCTCCCTCAGCGCTGGCAGTGCTCGCATCATGATCATCGCTGTCACGTGGTTGTTGGCCAACCGCGGCCTTGAGTGGGTCACGTTCACTGGGGCGGCGACACTGATAAACAGTTTTCAACGGCTTGGGCTTACGCCCTGCGTGTTGGCCGCCGCCGATCCCGATCGCCTACAGGGGCAGATGGATCAGTGGGGGACCTACTATGACCAACATCCGCAGGTGTTTGCCGGAAACATCGGCTATGGCTTCGACGCCCTGACCCGAGCCGGCGTGTTCCAAAGGCTGGGTTTTCCAGTGCTCGCCGAGGAGACTGGCCATGCCGCGTGAACTGGAGCGGTTTCAAGAGCTACTGATGTCGTTCGCCCGCGATCACGCCGGTGCCGTGGCGGTGAAAGGTGATGCTCACAGCTACACATACCGGCAGTTACTCGGTGAAGTAGGACTGCGAGCCCATGTGCTGCACCGGCAACCTGCCGGGGCGTTGGTGCTGGCCCTGGATAACGGCCCTGATCTGCTGTTCTGGGACCTGGCCGCCTTGTTCGCAGCGCGCCCCTGCGTGATCGTGCCGTCGTTCTTCAGCGCGACGCAGTTTGATCACTGCATTGCCCAGAGTGGTGCTTCAACCGTGCTTTGCACGACGCAGTGGGAGCCGCGACTGGTCAGTGAGGGGTTTGTTCAGGAAGGTGAGTTCTGGGTGCGCGAGCGGTTGGCCTGCGCCCGATTGCCTGATGGTACCGCCAAGATTACCTACACCTCTGGCAGCACCGGGCACCCTAAAGGTGTCTGCCTGAGCGCTGACGCCATGCTGCGGGTAGCACGGGAATTGGAGGCGGCAAGCCGGCCCACTGAACCGCAACAGTACCTGGCCGTGCTGCCTTTGGGCGTATTGCTGGAGAACCTCGGCGTATATGCCGCACTGATGGCGGGTGCCTGCGTACAGCTCTATCCGCAGCATCAGTTGGGCATGGGCGGGGCAAGTCAGGTGGATTTCAAGCGACTGCTGGGCGCCATTGCCCTCAGTGGTGCGCAGAGCCTGATCCTCGTGCCGCAGTTGCTGATGGGGCTGGTCACGGCCATTGAGCGCGGGTTGATGCGCGTTGGCCCACTGCGTTTCGTGGCGGTGGGCGGTGCCCGGATATCGCCAAGCCTGCTAGCCCGGGCCGAGGCGGTCGGGTTGCCGGTGTTCGAAGGCTACGGCCTGTCGGAGTGTGCCTCCGTGGTCGCATTGAATCGCCCTGGTGCCGTACGCCACGGCAGCGTCGGCCAGCCATTGCCCCATGTGCAAGTGCGTATTGCCGAGGACGGCGAGGTGCTGGTGGCCGGCTCGACATTGCTTGGCTACCTGGAGGACGCCCCGGTGACCCAGCCCTGGTGGGCAACGGGCGACCTGGGCCACCTCGACGAAGAAGGCTATCTGTTCCTCGATGGACGCAAGAAACACCAGTTCATCACCAGCTTCGGGCGCAACGTCAACCCGGAGTGGGTAGAAGCCGAACTCACCCAGAGCGGCGTCATCGCCCAGGCATTCGTGCATGGCGAAGCCTTGCCGCACAACCTGGCTCTGCTTTGGCCTCTTGACCCTGCCGCCAGCAACGAGGCCATCGAGCAGGCCGTGCAGCAGTGCAACGCGCAGCTGCCCGATTACGCCCGGGTACATACCTGGCGGCGCTTGCCGGCCCCCTTCAGCACCCGTGACGAAACCCTGACTGCCAACGGCCGCCCGCGACGCGAGGCGATCCTGCAGCACTACCAAACCCTGTTATCCGACATCTCGTGGTGAGGCTCCCCATGTCCTTTTTCGACACCCTGCAACTACAAACAACCCAAGAGCGTCAGGCGTTGTTCGCCGTGCCGGTGATCCGTGACGCCCTGGCCGGCCAGGTCAGCCTGGACAGTTACATTGCCTTCCTGACCCAGGCCTACCACCATGTCCGCCACACGGTTCCGCTGATGATGGCCTGTGGCGCGCGCTTGCCGTCGCGCCTGGAGTGGCTGCGCGGCGCGGTGTGCGAGTACATCGACGAGGAATACGGCCATGAGCAGTGGATCCTCAACGATATCAACGCCTGTGGTGGTGATTGGGAGGCGGTGCGCGATGGTCGGCCGGCGCGGTCGATCGAGCTGATGGTCGCCTACCTCTACGACCTGATCGCCCGCGGCAACCCGGTCGGGCTCTTCGGCATGGTCAACGTGCTCGAAGGCACCAGCATCGCCCTGGCCACCCAAGCGGCGGGCACGATCAAAACCACACTGAACCTGCCTGACAAGGCGTTCAGCTACCTGAGCTCCCATGGGGCGCTGGACCAGGACCACATGGTGACCTACAAGCAACTGATGGACCGCCTCGATGATGCCGCAGACCAGCAGGCCGTCATCCATGCGGCGAAGGTCGTCTACCACTTGTACACCGAAATGTTCCAAGGCTTGCCGCGCGCGGGGCAGCGAGAGGTGCATCATGCGCTTGCCTGAGTCCGTGGTGATCCTCACCGGTGCCAGTGGCGGCATCGGCCTGGAGCTGGCCGAACAGTTGTGCGCTGCCGGTGCCCAGGTACTGGCTGTCAGTCGGCACATGGGCAAGCTGGCAGGCTTGATGAATCGCTACCCGGATCGCCTGCGTTGGCAGGAGGCCGATTTGCGCAGCCAGGCGGGGCGCGAACAGGTCGTGAGCCGAGCCCGCGAGATGGGCACTGTCAACGTGCTGATCAACGCGGCCGGCGTGAATCGCTTCGCCCTGCTCGACCAATTGGACGAGCACGCGCTCGACGAGCTGCTGGACATCAACCTCAAGGCACCGCTGCAGCTGACGCGCGCCTGCCTGCCGCTGCTGCGTGCTCAGCCCAAGGCACTGGTGGTCAATGTCGGCTCCACCTATGGCTCGATCGGCTATCCCGGCTACGCCACCTACTGCGCCAGCAAGTTCGCCCTGCGCGGCTTCTCCGAGGCACTGCGGCGCGAGCTGGCCGACACCACGGTCAACGTCTTGTATGCCGCCCCCCGGGCGACCCGTACCGGCATGAACAGCAGTGCTGCGACTGCACTCAATCAAGCGCTTAAAGTCGGCATGGACGACCCGGCGGATGTTGCTCGCGCCGTGCTCGAGGCGGTGCAGTCCGAGCGCAGTGAGCTTTACCTGGGGTGGCCGGAAAAGCTTTTCGTGCGCATCAACAGCATGTTGCCGGGCGTGGTCGACCGCGCACTGCGCAAGCAACTGCCTGTCATTCGGCGCTATATCGCTAGCCACTCCAAGGAGTCGATCAAATGAAGCGTCTGTTCGTCGCCAGCTTGTTGGCATTCGCACCCTTGACCTGGGCATTGGACCAGGCAGGCACACAGCACCTGAGCGATCTGCAGCAGCACTGGGCGCAGATCCAGTATCAGGTACCCAAGGACAAACGTGCCGACGCCTTTGAAAAGCTCTCCGCTGACGCGGCGGCATTCGTTCATCGGTACCCCGGATCACCTGAGCCGTTGATCTGGCAAGGCATCATCGACAGCAGCTGGGCGGGCGCCACCGGTGGCCTCGGCGCACTGGGCAAGGTCAAGGCGGCGAAGGCAAGTCTTGAGCAGGCCATGAAACTGGACCCCAATGCCCTGCAGGGTTCGGCCTATACCAGCCTGGGCACTTTGTACGACCAGGTGCCCGGCTGGCCAATCGGTTTCGGCGACACCGACAAGGCTGACGCCCTGCTGCGCAAGGCGCTGCAAATCAACCCCGATGGTATCGACAGCAACTATTTCTGGGCCGATCATCTGTATCGGCAAAAGCGCTACCCTGAGGCTACTGCTGCTCTGCAGAAAGCCTTGCAGGCCCCGCCCCGACCAGGGCGTGAGTTGGCAGACCAGGGCCGGCGTGCCGATATCGATGTCTTAATGAAAGCGATCAAGGACAAACAGGACTGAACATGCGGCTGCTGCTGGTTGAGGACGACATCGCACTGGGAGAGGGCATCTGCGACGGCTTGCGCCAGGAAGGCTATACGCTCGACTGGTTGCGTGACGGCGTCAGTGCCTTGCATGCGCTGCAGCATGAAGCCTTCGACCTGGTGATCCTGGACCTTGGCCTGCCGCGCATGGATGGCCTGGAACTGCTGCGGCGGGTGCGCGCCGGCGGCGACAGCCTGCCGGTGCTGATCCTCACCGCGCGGGATGCGCTGGACGATCGCATTACCGGGCTTGATGCCGGTGCCGACGATTACCTGGTGAAACCTTTCGACCTCAACGAACTGAAGGCACGCTTGCGCGCCTTGCTGCGGCGCAGTGCGGGGCGAGCGAAGGTAGTGGTCGAGCATGCCGGGGTCAGCCTCGACCCTGCCACCCAGCAAGTGCACTACAACGGTGTCGAAGTGGTGCTGACCCCGAAGGAGTATGTGCTGTTACATGAACTGTTGGCGCAACCCGGCAAGGTATTCACCCGCGAGCGCCTGACCCAGCTGCTGTATGGCTGGGACGAAGAGCCCGAGAGCAATACGCTGGAGGTGAACATCTACCACCTGCGCAAGAAGCTGTTCAACGGGTTGATCCGAACGGTACGCGGCATCGGCTACCTGGTCGAGGCCAAGGCATGAGCTCGCTGCGCCAGCGCACATTGTGGCGGGTGATGTTGTTGCTGCTGCTCGGCACCGGTCTGCTGGCGCTCTACAACTACCACGACAGCCGCCGCGAAATTAACGAGGTGTATGACGCCCATCTCGCCCAGAACGCCCGCCTGCTGCAGGGTGTCATGAGCCTGCCGGTGCAGGACGGCTCGCGTGAGGCGCTGTACTGGGCCTTCAACGAAGCGTTGGGCAGGGCAGGGCGACATCAGGTGGGGCACCCTTACGAAAGCAAGCTGGCTTTTCAGGTCTGGCAGGTCGGCGGAGCCCTTCTGGTGCATACACCCAGCGCGCCATCGTTCGATTCGCCACCGACGGCGCCAGGCTTCTACGACTTCACCAGCGGCGGCGAACAATGGCGCGGTTTCGTCTTGCCGGTGCCGGAAAAACGCTGGGTGATCTGGGTCGGCGAGCGTGATGACGTACGCTACGACCTGATCGACCGAATTGTCCGCCATACCCTGTTCCCGTTCCTCCTGGGCAGCCTGGCATTGGCGCTGTTGGTCTGGGCGGCGATCGGCTGGGGGCTGCGGCCGTTGCAGAACATGGCCAATGTCATCCGCGCGCGCCACGCCGACTCCCTTGAGCCGTTGCAACTGGTGCCGCTTCCCTCGGAGCTTGAGCCGATGCAGGCCGCCATCAATCGCCTGTTGGCGCAGATCGAGGACCTGTTGCGGCGTGAGCATCGGTTCATTGCCGATGCCGCTCACGAAATGCGCACGCCGCTGGCCGTCCTGCGCCTGCATGCACAGAACGCGCTGGCCGCCAGCAACGACATGGAGCGGCAAAAAGCGCTGGGGTTCCTGATGGGCGGGGTCGACCGGCTGACCCGGGTGGTCAACCAGTTGCTGACACTCGCCCGCGTCGAGCCGAAACTGGGGCAGCGTGCCAGTACCTGCGTCGACCTGGCTGAGGTGGTTACCGAGACCCTGGCTGAGCTGACCCCGTGGATACTTGATCGCGGCCTGGAGCCCTCGCTGGAGATCGGTGAAGGCGACCATCACCTGGCGATCGATGCTGGCGCGTTGGGCATTGCGCTACAGAACCTTGTGTCCAACGCGGTTGAACATTCACCCCCGGCAGGCCGCATAACCGTATCACTCAGGCGTCTGGATGGCGCCTTGGAGCTGGTGGTCGAGGACGAGGGGCCAGGTATCGATGAAGCAAGCCTTTCTCGTGTATTCGAGCGTTTCTATAGCCGCAACAGCCCGAATGGCGCCGGCCTTGGTCTGTCGATCGTTGCGACCATCATCGATCGCCTGGGCGGGCAGGTCCGGTTGGAGAATCGAGCGGGCGGGGGACTGGCCGCCACCTTGCTGCTGCCAAGGGATTGAGTCCATCGGCACATGCGCTGGGCAAGTCCTGCCGATGACCTGCGGCGCAACGCAACGTTGATAGCTTCAGACTGCGCCGCCCGGGCTTGAACTGGCACTGAGCCTCGCCGCCGGTGCGGCGAGGCCAGGAGGGCAGCAGTTGTGCGACTGCCTGGCCATCCTTCTGGCGGCGCTGGTCTTGTGCACGATCAGGTACATCGGTGGGGACGGCATCGGGTAAACGCCCAGTTGGCCGAGATGGGCCAAAATGGGACCCGCCGTCACAGTACCTGAGACTGAACGAAGGGTTGCGGCAGCGCCGTAACTTTGATGGCACGCACTGGTACGGCAAATTTGGCGCCGATTCGGGTGAAGCGTTCGAGCAGGTGAAAGTTGATAGCCTGTTGAATATCCATGTAGAGGTTATAGCCAGGGTCTCTCACGATATAGACGCATTCGAACTCCAGCGCCTCTTTGCCAAAGCCGCGCAAGTGAGCGCGGTCGAAACGCACTTGCTGCTGGGCCTTGATCGCCTCTTCGACGATGGCGGGCGCCTGTTTCACCGCCTCGGTGGGCGTGTCGTAGGACAAGCCGAACTCGAACACAATACGTCGTTCCTGCAAGCGCTTGTAGTTCTGGATGGTGCTGCTGATCATGCTGGCATTGGCCATGACGATCTGCTCACCGCCCAGGCTGCGGATGCGAGTAGTCTTCAGCCCAACATGTTCCACCGTGCCGGCCAGTGGGCCGATGACGATGAAATCACCGACTTCGAAGGGTTTGTCGACAGCAATCGACAATGAGGCGAACAGGTCACCCAGGATGTTCTGCACGGCCAGGGCCACGGCAATCCCGCCCACACCCAGGCTGGCCACGAAGGCGGTGATATTTACGCCGAGGTTGGACAGCATGGCCAGCAACACTACCGACCACAGCAGCACCCGTGCCCCCCAGGCCGAAAGCGTGGCCAATGCACTGCCTTGATACAGGCCGTCGGCGCTGTGCCGGCTGAAGTAGCGTGTCAGCCCCAGCGCGATGGCGCGATTGACCCAGAGGCCGATCTGCAAGGCGGCGACCACGAACCACAAGCTACTGACCCGGCCCAACCAGCGCTCGGGCAGGTCCAGCATGCTCAAACCGACCAGCAGCGAAGCGAGCAGCAGCAGGCTGTTGCTGGTACCAGCCAGTACCTTGGCCAGCACCTGACTCATCGCCCCGTCATGTTCGGACCAGCGCTGCACCCGGCGCATCAACAGGCCGATGACAGCTCTGGCAATCACGAACGTCAGCACGGCAACGCACAGCGCTACCAACAGGTTGAGGATGGAAATGCCGAAGAATGTGGTGTCGGTGAACAGTTCGATGATTCGATCATTCATGGGAGCCCACCTCCAGATGGCTCAAGGCAGGGCCGCAAGGCGGCCCCTGGGATTGCGCGGTGACGTGTGGGTTACTTGCCGTGGGTGGCTTGCAGCGCCCTGGCCTGTTCCAGATGGTGTTGCAGCGTTGGCAGCTTGTCGCTGGCAAAGGCCTTCAGCTCAGGCTTGTCGGAGGAGGCGGCCTCTTTCTTGAACAGTTCCACGGCCTTTTCGTGCGCGTCGACCTGGTTATTGACGTAGGACCGGTCGAACGACTCCTCGCGCCATTCGAGGATCATCTTCTTGACCTTGTCGATCAGCGCCGCCTCGTCGGGCACGCTGATGTCCAGCTTGCGGGCGATATCACCGAGTTCCTGGTTGGCTTTGGTATGGTCTGTGACCATTTGCTGGGCGAATTGCTTGATGTCTGCGCTTTGGCTCTTTTCCTGCACCAGGTTGCCGGTGACCACTTCGGCGATACCGGCTTCAGTGGCCGCATCGACGAAATCGTCCGAAGACGCTGCCTGTACCTGCAGCGAAGCCAGGCCCATCAACAGGGTTATCCCGGCGATTTTCAAGAATGGTTTGTTCATCTGTCACTCCTTCGCTTGGTGGCTGCGACCTCTATGCCGCAATCGGTTGAGCCGTAGGAGCAAGTGAAGGTTTAGTTTTTCTCGAATAACCGGCCACTGTGAGGGCGCAGCCGGTGTTTTGGGCACCGCTCATCCACTATGTCGCAATCAGAATGAACTCACGGATGCCGTTCAGACTTGTCCAGCAGATGGCATGTAGAAGGAACTTTACCGATCTTGCGATCCTCCACCGGATGCGAGTGCTTCACCGAGATATTTCATGAACAGCCCGTTCAGAAAGGGGCAAGACCCTGACGGTGAATACATCACACTCCGGAGACCGCAAAATGAACAAATCCGACGATCAGCAGCAGAAAGGCCCCCATTCCTCCGATCATGCAACGACTGATCAGGACCTGGGATTCGATCCGGACTCTCCAGACCTGGACGACCCTCAAGTGGACCCCCAAGGCCCAGCGAAAGCGCCCAGGGATGTGGAAAAGAAACCGTGAGCTTGCCTACCCTGATTGAAGGCGGGTATATCATCCGGCATGCGGCTGGTGATCAGATTCCCGTCCACCACCTCTTCATCTACTTTCGCCAGGTGGGGACGTGGGACGTCTCGGACGGAGTGAGAAGTTCCATCGCACTACTTCAGCGGTAGGGTTGCTAACCGTCTGACCGTTGCAGTTGAACATTGCGCGGTGCTTGGGCTCTCACTTGCAGGGATAGAACGAGGCGGCCGTCATGAGCATCGAACGCAGCATTCCTGAACTTGAAGCCTGGTACGCGCAGTACGACGACATCAGCTACCGGCGCGAATCGCCGGACGCCTACCACCATGAACTGGTTTGCACCGCCGAGGAGCTAAGGGACGATGGTGCCATTGACTGGGATGACTGGTTGGCGCTGAAGGCACTGGCCGACGAGGCACATATCCGAGCATTGGAAGATGCCGTACAGGCTCACGTGAGCGACCCTGACGCATGAGAGCGCTGAAGATCGCCACCTTCAATATCAATGGCATCCGCAGCCGCCTGCCCGCGCTGTTGGCCTGGCTGGAGCGGGAGCAGCCGGACATTGCCTGCTTGCAGGAACTAAAGGCGGCCGACAAGCAGTTTCCTCGCCAGGCCATCGAAGCGGCAGGTTATGGCTGCCTTTACCAGGGGCAACCCTCCTGGAACGGCGTGGCGATCCTGGCGCGCGATAGCGAGCCGCTGGAGGTCCGTCGCGGGCTGCCCGGCATGCAGGACGATCAGCAGAGCCGCTATCTCGAAGCTGCGGCGCACGGTGTACTGGTGGGCTGCCTTTACCTGCCCAACGGCAACCCGCAACCCGGCCCGAAGTTCGATTACAAACTGCGCTGGTTCGAGTGCTTGATCAAGCATGCCCAAACACTGCATGTCAGCAGCCATCCTGCGGTATTAGCGGGGGACTTCAACGTTGTGCCCACCGATCTGGACATCTATAACCCGCGCTCATGGCTCAAGGACGCGCTGCTGCAACCTGAATCGCGGGCGTTATTCCAAGAATTGTTGGCCCAGGGCTGGGTCGATGCTGTTCGTCACCTTTATCCCGAGCAGCGCATTTACACGTTCTGGGACTATTTTCGCAATCACTGGGCGCGTAATGCCGGGCTTCGTATCGATCACCTGCTGCTCAACTCGGGTCTGAGCCCTTATTTGAAGCGGGCGGGCGTGGATGCCTGGGTGCGCAACGAAGCCAAGGCCAGTGATCATGCGCCGGTCTGGATCCAGTTGGGCGGGCGCCGCCAGCAACGCTAGGCTGTTCCCTGCAACGAGCGGGCAGCTTGCAGTTGTGTGTTTTTTCGCCACCCTCGCAGATTCATGGCACAGAGGCACAATTGCAGGATGATCAATGCCCAGGCTTCTGCTTGCCAGCCCCAGACGGCCCACAGAACGTTGCTTGCAAGAAAACAACAGAAACCTGCCTTCCTGCGCCCCGGACGGCGTGAACCGATGCACCAGGCTGCCAGCACGGTCATTACCATGGCGGGCCATTCAAGTAAGCCAATCCAATATTCCATGAAACCTTCCGACTGATGATGGGTAGCTGAAACTGATCACCTGCCAGCGTACTGAGCGCTGGCAGGTGATCGCTTGACTAAGCTGCTCGCTGCTCGCCCTTGAGCATCTTTTTCTGCATTTCCATGGTTTGCCCCAGCTCCTCGAGGGTGTCCTTGCTGAGCAGCTTCTTCGCGGTGGGGAAGAGTTCGCCTTCCTCTTCCTCGATGTGATGCTCCAACAACTCTTTCATGACCTTGACCCGCCCGGCGAATTCGACGGTGCCGGTTTCGGTATGCAGGAGGTCGGGTAGGACGAGGGAGTCGACAGTCCGGTGTTCTTCCTTGGCCTCGTAGTACATCTTCGCTTCTTCCTTGCCACCCGCTTGCTTGATGGCTGGGTAGAGTATTTCTTCCTCGAGCGTGGTGTGGATCCGCAACTCCTGCTCGATCCTGTGAAGTAACTCGGCCCGTTTCTTCACTGCGCGCTCGGTGGTGGTCGACAGTTCTTCGAGCAGTTTTTTCACCAGCTTGTGGTCTTGAATCAGTAAGTCGATAGCGTTCATTGGCGTTACCTCATCACGGATTGAGTCAAGAACTTGCTCGTGGTTGAGTACGCGCAGAGTGACAGGGTTCAATGCTTACGATGGCTGGCATCATCGCGTGTGCATGCGAAGCGATGGTCGTAGCTTTACTGTTGACAAAAGGCCTCACTTGGCAGGAATGATCGAAATCTTTCCATTGCGTTCGACGATGGCGAACTTGACCTGCTCAATGTTCTCGATACCTTGGCTGTCCCGCGCTGACTCGAGGATATCGTCCTCCGTGAGGCGTACCCGGCGCATGCGGTTATGCAGAAAGCGCCCATTCTCGACAACCAGGGTAGCGTGCCCATCCAGTAACCTGGCCAAGGGCTTGGAGTTGAGCTTCGCGAGCGAAAGACCGACGTCCAGGACGATCAGCGTGGCAATCACCAGCATGGCATTGGTGAACGAAAAGTCCTCGCCCAGAAGCGCCTGCTGGGTGGCCTCCCCGATGATCAGCAGCAAGACGAAGTCAAAGGTCGTCAGGTCGGCCAGCGAGCGCCGCCCGGCTACGCGAAACAGCAGCATGAGGGCGACGTACATTCCGGCTGCGCGGAGGATCGAATCCATGACGCACCCCTAGGGGTAAAGGAATGTGGAGAAACGAACGGCGCTTTTGGGGCCAGCCCTGACGCTGCCCTCCAGAGTGCCTACGTGCTCACTTCGAAGGGTCAGGTACAAGGTGGCCACGCCATCTTGCCTTGTACCCAATTGGAACAGCATGGCCTGGCCATGTGACATCGACCGTTGCGGCTCCGGTTGTAACGTCTCGATACTGGCGTCACGAAGCAATGATCCTGCGAGTTGCACCTCTACCGGCTGACCAGGGGTACCCTGAACGGTGATGAAAAGGCTATCTGTCGTGCCGCTTCGGCTGAGGCGCTGATACTCAACCCGTACCCTGCCATCCTGGCTCACCACCTCGGCATCGCTCAACGGGCCATTACCGAACAGGCCTGCCAAGGCAAGCAGTACCATGGTCACGAGTACATACCACCCCACGCGCTCAAAGCGCCAGACGCGCTGCTGCATCGGCATGTCTTCTTGAACAGGGTGACGCCGGGATACCAGTTCATCTTCCGACATGATCACAGCCCTCAAGCGCGCTCACCGTGTAACCAGCGCTGGTGATAGTGGGAAACCTGGGTCAGACCGAACAGGGCGCCTTCGCGCATGACTTCAGATCGCTCGCCGAAGAACCGTCGAGTGCACGTGAAAACGGCAATTGGATCGCCGGCGAAAGCCCACGCAAAGCACATCGTCCCCGGCGGTATTCCGGATTCGGGCGCCGGGCCGGCTACCCCGGTGGTGGCGATAACCACATTGGCATCGCTGTCTCGCAAGGCGCCCAAGGCCATTTCCCAGGCCACTGCTTCGCTGGTCAAGCCGTATCGTTCGATGGTTTCGGCGCTGACACCCAGCAGGCGTTTCTTGGCGCTGGGTGAGTAGACGACGTAGCCGCTTTCCAGCACCTCTGCGGTACCCGGTACCGCCGCCAGCAAAGCCACCATGCAGCCCGCAGTGCACGATTCTGCTGTGGTCAAAATCAGTTTGTTGTTCTTGAGATAGCCGAGGGCGGCCAGTACAGGGTCGTTTGCCATTCCAGTGTCGACTCGCTTGTTTTGCGGTGGACGCGATCCGGGGGTATTTGGTTCATCGCATCTATTGCCCGGCTATCTCGAGAAGTGAACGTGACGTGAACTTTGCCCGTGCTTCGGCTTCCCTAGTTCAAAGGCAATGGCAGGAGAGCAACATGAAGAAAGTGAGCGATAGGCTAAAGGAGTCTGCGCAGACGATGCCGCATGGGGAAGAAGAGCGAGACAACGATGCTCATCGTCCGGATGGATCCACCGGTACATCACATGACTCGACAGCGCAAAAAACGGCCCGTGATCACGATCGGCACAAACACTGAATCTGCCCCGCAAAAGGGAGGCCCGCCAGCACGGCGAGCCTCTTGGCGCTAAAGTATCGGTTTGCCGCCAGTCACCGCGTAACGTGAGCCACTGATGTAACTGGCCTCGTCGGAGCCCAGCAGCACGTAGATCGGCGCGACTTCGACCGGCTGCCCCGGCCGCCCCATCGGGTAGCTGGAACCAAAGTTCTTGACGGCCTCGTCCGGCATGGTTGCCGGAATCAAAGGCGTCCAGATAGGGCCTGGCGCGACACTGTTGACCCTGATGCCTTTCTTGCCCAGCAACTGAGCCAAGCCAGCAGTGAAATTGGCAATGGCCCCCTTGGTCGTGGCATAGGCCAGCAGGCTGGGGGATGGATCGTCGGAGTTGACCGAGCTCGTATTGATGATCGAACTGCCCTTGGGCATGGAGGGTAGTGCCGCCTGGCAAATACGGAAGATGGCGGTGATATTGGTATCGAACGTTTTCACCCATTCATCATCGTCGATTTCCTCCAGGGTCTCATGGGACATCTGGAACGCCGCGTTGTTGACCAGGATGTCGATACGCCCGAACTGGCGGACGGTCTTTTCGACGATGTCGTAGCAGTGCTGTTTCTGCGCCAAGTCTCCGGGCAACAGCAGGCATTGACGGCCCGCGGCCTCGACCCAGCGCGCGGTTTCTTGCGCGTCTTCATGCTCATTCAGGTAAGCGATGGCGACGTCTGCACCTTCACGGGCATAGGCAATCGCTACTGCCCGCCCGATGCCGCTGTCTGCTCCGGTGATGAGTGCGATCTTGCCTTCGAGTCGATTGTGACCGGTATACGACTGCTCACCACAATCCGGATAGGGTTCCATTTTGCGCTGTGAGCCGGGGACATTTTGAGGCTGTGAAGGGAAGGGCGGGGTAGGGAAGTCTCGCATGGTAGAAGCTCCTGCCGTTGAGAACGTTCATACCGGTTCGAAAGGCCGGGCCCCGGCGTGTTGGTTTCAATCTGCGGTTGATACGACGAGCGGTGCGGGATACCAATCCAATTGAATTTCACGCCCCATCGCCGTTCTACCGAGCTCAGCTCCAGGCGCATCTCGTCGTTCGGAGCCCAACTCCCGGAGTAGCAAGTGCCTCGAATCATTACCCCAACGACCCCTGAACACGAGATCAGCGAGCACAATGCCAGGATGTTTGGCTCTCCCAAGGAGCGTCTGGACTTTTACCGGCGTGAGATCCAGTACGAAACCAGCATCCTGGCCAACCGCACCGACGCCTACCTGGCGGCGCAGTCATTCCTGGTCATCGCCTTCGTCTCCTCCATGGGCAACCTAAATCAAGGATGGGGCGAGATGTTCACCCTGATCGTGCCTGCGTTCCTCGCCCTGCTCGGGGTATTGAGCTCGCTCAATGCCTGGCCTGGCATCCGTGCGGCCTACAACATCATCGATCATTGGCAGCTCAAGCAAAGCCATCTGCTGCGCAGCGAGCCGTTGATGGGGTTGGCTTACGACGAATCGCCGCTGTTCTGCGAGGCGGAAACCTCGCGTGCAGGCCATCGGAAATCACTGCTGTTCTCGCTGCGCACACCGTGGATCTTTCTGGTGTTCTGGGTGCTGCTGGGTAGCTACTCGGTGTACATCCAACTCGCCTGACAGTCCGCTGCATGGATTGGCTGCGCGTCGTCCTGCGAATCCGATGGAATTATCTCTTCCAGGAGTCGCTCAATAGCGTATGAACCAGGGAGCGGATCTTGTGCCAGCACTTCAATTGTACGTAATCGAGTATGACCTTCACGGTGACCATCGGACGTTCATCATCCGCCTGGAGAAAATGGACAACGCCGTGGCTTGGCACTGGGCCAGTTGCGATGCCGGCGTTGGCATCATCCCGAGATTCAGTCAGCAGAAAATCAAGTTGGTCAGTCGACCGATGGCCGAGCGCTACGGCATCGCCAAGGTGAAGTGGCGGCTCGCTGGCGATGGCCCTGAATTCGTGGCGCCACCTATCGACGTCAAAAAGTTTTCGGGCGTTGCTGGAGGTAGTTGAAGTCCAACGCCCGATCCATCTGCCCAGGGCCCAGGGTGCCCGCTGCAGCGCCTGGCACGAGGATGACCTTGCGACAGTCATCCTGCTTCTGATCGAACAACTTGTAGCCCATGGCTGCTTCTTCGAGGGCCAGGCGGTGAGTGACGATCAATTCCGGTTGTAGACGTCCTGCTTCGATGTGTTCCAGCAGTTCGGGCAGGTATTTCTGGACATGGGTCTGGCCCATCTTGAAGGTAAGGCCCTTGTCGAACGCGTCGCCGAACATGAATGCATGAATGAAGCCCGCGTACACTCCAGGGACACTCACGACGCCGCCACGCCGCACGGCTGCAATGCTCTGGCGCAATGCTTTGCCACTGCTGCCTTCAATCTTCAGGGCCGTCATCACCGTTTCGGCAGTGCTGCCCTTGGCCTCGAAACCGACCGCGTCGATCACCGCATCGACCCCGCGCATGCCGGGTGTCTGACGAATGATGCTGTCGGCTGGATCGTCGTCCTGCTCGAAATTGATCGGTATGACGCCGTAAGCCTCGCGGGCGTAGGCCAAGCGGTAATCATTGTCATCGACCATGAAGATGGTCTGAGCGCCGAGCATTCGCGCGCAGGCTGCGCCCAGCAAGCCCACTGGCCCGGCGCCGTAGACTGCCAACGTTGAACCCGGGCCAATCTCGGCATTGATGACCGCCTGCCAAGCGGTGGGCAGAATGTCCGAGAGGAACAGCACCTTGTCATCGGCCAGGTCTGTGGGCACTTTGAACGGGCCGACGTTACCCTTGGGTACCCTCACGTAATCCGCTTGGCCACCAGGGATTCCGCCATAGAGATGGCTGTACCCGAACAGCGCGGCGCCCGGTGGAATGCCTTTCTTGTTGATGATCGAGCCACGGCCTGTGTTGGTGGTTTCGCAGGCAGCGAACAGATCACGCTGACAGAAAAAGCAGTGGCCGCAAGCGATCACGAAGGGAATCACAACCCGATCGCCGATCTGGAGATTGGTGACGGCACGTCCTGTGTCTTCGACGATGCCCATGAATTCATGGCCAAAGATATCGCCCGCTTCGGTTTCTGGAATTTTTCCTCGGTAGAGGTGCAGGTCGGAACCGCAAATGGCCGTAGCGGTGACCCTGAGGATGATGTCGTCTTCTTGCTCGATGATGGGATCAGGGACGTTATCGACTCTGACGTCGTTTGCTCCGTGGTAGGTCAGTGCTCTCATGAAAGTCAGCTCCTGCAGCCGCGTGTTTGCGTTATCGGTATGCAGGGGAAGCCATGGCGGACAGTAAAGTTCAGACCAACAAGTCTGGCGGTACTGATTTGCTGCAGCCCCGAAAATTGGCGGAACCATTCAGATCATCCTGGTATCTGAGCAATCATCGTCGTACCGAGGAGCGCGAGGTGCTCGTGCGGACGATCCTGCCGACCTGGCTGCTGCTGACCGCAAAGCGGGTGGGGGGACTTGGCCCCCGCCCGATCAGAGCACTTTGTCGAGCGTGATCGGAAACTCCCTCACACGCTTGCCTGTGGCATGGTAGACCGCGTTGGCCACCGCAGCGGCCACCCCGACGACGCCGATTTCGCCCACGCCCTTGGACCCCAGTTCGTTGACAATGTCATCGTGCTCTTCAACGAAGATCACTTCGATATCCCCACAGTCTGCATTGACCGGGATGTGGTACTCCGCCAGGTTGTGATTGACGATGCGGCCTAGCCGATGGTCGGTCAACGCTGCTTCGTGCAGGGCCATGCCCACCCCCCACACCACGCCACCCAGGATCTGACTGCGCGCGGTCTTCGGGTTGACCACCCGTCCTGCGGCCACAGCGCTGACCACCCGGACGACCTTGATCGTGCCAAGCTCTTCGTCGACGTGGACTTCCACGAATACCGCCGAATGGGTGGCGGTGGAGAATGGTTGACGCCTGGCGCCGGGCTCGGCGTCGATCTGCACTTCGAACGCACCGGCGGGTGCGTTGGCGACGATGTCCGCCAATGCCAGGCGATGGCTGCCAGCGTGCAGATAGCCGTCGGCGAAAGCGATCTGCTGCCCGGCAGTGCTCGCCACCTGGGGGTGCATGTTGCGCGCGTGTGCCAGCACCTTGGCGCGCAGTACCTGGCAGGCCTGGCGCACGGCCGAGCCCACCGACGACACCGTGAATGATCCACCCTGAAGCGGTGCGGTGGGGAGTGAAGAGTCACCCAGCACGAAGGTGACATCCTCCACCCTGACGCCAGCTGCCTCGGCGGCGATCTGGGTCATGACGGTATAAGTGCCGGTCCCGATATCGGTGGTGGCACTGCTGACGGTGAGATGGCCCTGGGCATCGATGCGCGCCCTGGCGCTGGCCTTCATCTGCATGGCTTCCCAGACGCCGCCGGCCATCCCCCAGCCGACCAGCTGGTTGCCATTGCGCATGCTGCGCGGTTGGGGAGTGCGGTTATGCCAGCCAAAACGTTCGGCACCTTGCTGGTAGCACGCCAGCAGTTCCTTGCTGGAGTAAGGCTTGCCCTCGTTGGCGTTGTTGGCGGCGAAATTGCGCCGGCGCAGATCTACCGGGTCGACCTGCACTGCACAGGCGAGCTCATCCATGGCGCATTCCAGCGCAATCATCCCGGACGCAGCCCCAGGCGCCCGCATGTCCAGCGGGGTGTACACATCGAGCGAGGCCAGGTGATAGCTGAGCGCAACGTTGTCGCATTGGTAAAGCATGCCGCTCCATTCCACCAGGTGCTCGGTGAAGTCCTCGAAGCGGGAGGTCTGGCCAAGCGCATCATGAGCGATCGCCAGCAAGCGCCCGTTTGCGTCTGCACCCAGGCGCAAGCGTTGCTCGGTGCGGGGCCGGTAGCCAAAAGTGAACATCTGCTGGCGTGTCAGGGTCACGCGCACCGAGCGCTTCAGGTGCAACGCCGCCATCACTGCCAGCGGCAACTGGTACTGCGGGCGCAAACCCGAGCCGAAGGCGCCGCCGACGAATGCCGCGCGCACACGGATGTTTGCCTTGGGCAGGCCGAACACCTTGTGCAGGTAGTCCTGGCAGTTCTGCGTACCTTGGGTCTTGTCGTGGATTTCCAGGGTGCCGTCGGCCTTGTAGTGCACGGTCGACGCATGGGGCTCCATCGGGTTGTGGTGCTCGTTGGCCGTCAGGTAGGTGGCATCCACCTGCACCGGCGCCCTGGCAAACTGCCCGGCGAAGTCGCCACGCGGCGCTGGCGTTTCGGCGGGTGCCGCATGCGATTGTTGGCAGGCGCCCAGGTCTGTCTGGTGAGCCTGCTCGGCATAGTCGATTTTGATCAGCGAGCCTGCATAGCGGGCCAGTTCCAGGGTTTCGGCGATCACCAGCGCCAACGGTTGCCCACTGTACAGCACTCGATCATTGAACAAAGGCCGAAACGGTGAGCCCTCGGCAGTGTCGGCATCGCTGTAGTCGTTGTCATAACTGGATATAGGCGGGCGATGGCCATGGTCGAGCACGGCGATTACCCCGGGCACGCGCATGGCCTGCGTACTGTCGATGTCGAGTACCCGGCCGCGGGCAATGGTACTGGACACGACGCTGCCGTGCAGCAGGCCCGCCTCGGGGTATTCGCCCGCATAGCGGGCCTGCCCGGTGACCTTCGCCACACCGTCCACGCGGTCCAGGGGTGTGCCGACTACGGGTGTGCTTTTGATCATGAGCGTGCCCTCCCGTCAGCGGCGCCGCGCGCCGCGTCATCCAATGCCCGTACGATTGCTCGCTGGGCGAGGGTCACCTTGAAACCGTTGTGGCTCAGGGGTTGTGCACCTTGCAGCAACGTTTGCGCGGCGCGGGTGAAGAGCGCTTCAGATGGCACCTGGCCAGCCAGCATGCACTCCACAACCGGGTCCCGCCAGGGTTTGTGGGCAACGCCGCCCAGCGCAAGGCGCGCCTGCCGGATCACATCGCCATCGAAATTCAAGGCGGCAGCGACGGACACCAGCGCGAACGCGTAGGAGGCGCGGTCGCGTATTTTCAGATATCGAAAATGATGTTCGAACATCGGGGGCGGCAGCTCGATGCCAGTTACCAGTTCAGCGACTGCCAGTTGATTGTCGCGTTCGGGCGTGTCCCCGGGCAGACGATGGAAATCCGCAAAGGGTATCTCCCGTTTACCCGACGGCCCTGCTACATGCACCACGGCTTCAAGCGCTGCCAATGCCACGCACATGTCCGAGGGATGGGTCGCGACACAGGCATCGCTGGCACCGAGAATGGCATGGATGCGGTTCGACCCTTTACGCGCAGGGCACCCGCTGCCGGGCTCACGTTTGTTGCAGGGGGTGCCGGTGTCGTAGAAGTAGTAGCACCGGGTACGCTGCAGCAAGTTGCCACCGGTGCTGGCCATGTTCCTCAACTGCGGTGACGCCCCGGCCAGGATCGCGTCCGACAGCAGTGGATAATGCTGCTCGATCATCGGGTGCCAGGCCAGCTCGGCATTGCTCACCAGAGCACCGATCAGTACACCGCCGTTCGAGGTGGGATGGATACCGTTCAGCTCAAGGCCGGTGATATCGATGAGCCGCTCGGGACGAACGACGTTTTCCTTCATCAGGTCGACAAGGTTGGTGCCCCCGGCGATGAAATGCGAGCGTGTGTCAGCCAAGCTCACCGCTTCGCGGACTGATGCGGGCTTGCAGTAGTTGAAGGGCATCATGAATTTGGCCCTCGTTGCGGCTGGGCTGCGCCTCTTATCAACGGCAGCGCTTCTTCCACCGCTGCGACGATGTTGCCGTAGGCACCACAACGGCAAAGGTTGCCGCTCATCTGCTCGCGGATGGCCTCGCGGGTGTCGGCACGTCCTTCGTGCGCAAGCCCGACCGCAGAGCAGATCTGCCCCGGGGTGCAGTAGCCGCACTGGAACGCATCGTGAGTAATGAAGGCGCGCTGCATCGGGTGCAGGGCGTCACCGTTGGCCAGCCCTTCGATGGTCACCAACTCGGCCCCGTCACACATGATGGCCAAGGTCAGGCAGGCATTGACGCGCTTGCCGTCGCGCAGCACCGTGCAGGCACCGCACTGACCATGATCGCAACCTTTCTTGGTGCCGATCAGGTCCAATTGCTCACGCAGCAGGTCGAGCAAGGTAACCCAGGGATGCACCTGCAGGGTTCGGGGCTGACCATTGAGGGTCAGACAGATGGGGTGCTCTGCAGCCCCGTTGGAAGCGATCGCGCTCATGGTAGGTCCTCACGGTCAGGGTTCGCGCAGTCGGCTGCGTCTTAGTCGTGCGACCGGGCCGGCCGAATAAACGTTCAGCCGGCTCGCCGAGGTGTCGCTCATTTCTTGCCAGGCAGCACCGAGCCGAGCACCTGCTTGGCTGTCTGCACGATGATGCCCGCCTGGTCGGGGTCTCCCTTGAGCAAGGTACCGGCAAACTTCTTCGCCTGTTCCAGCGTGATGTGGGGAGGCAGGGGCGGCACGTTCGGGTCGGTCTTGAACTCGATCAGTACGGGTCGATCAGCCGCCAGGGCGCGCTCCCACGCAGCGGCAACGTCCTCTTCGCGATCTACGTAGATACCTTGCAGGCCAATGGACATGGCAAACACATGGTAGGGCACGTCAGGGATTGTCTGCGACGCGTCGAACTTGGGGTCCCCCTCCATGACCCGTTGCTCCCAAGTCACCTGGTTGAGGTCCTCATTGTTGAACACGGCACAGATCCATTGAGGGTTGTCCCACTGCTGCCAGTATTTGGCCACGGTGATCAATTCGGCGAGGTTGTTCATCTGCATCGCCCCATCGCCCACCAGGGCAACCACGGTCCGTTGCGGGTGGGCGAACTTGGCTGCAATCGCATAAGGCACGGCTGCGCCCATGCAAGCCAGGCCGCCAGACAGCGAACACTGCATCCCGTGGCGAATCTGCAGGTCGCGGGCAAACCAGTTGGCGCAGGAGCCGGAGTCGCTGGTGATGATGGCGTGGTCGGGCAGGCGAGGAGACAGTTCATGGACCACGCGTTGCGGGTTGATCGGGTCAGCCTTGACCCGCGCGCGTTTGGCCACGGTCCTGTCCCACCGTGCACGCCAGGTCTCTACCTTGTCGCGCCAGCGCCGGTCGGTCTTGTGCTCAACCAACGGCAACAGTGCGCGCAATGTTTCGCTGGCGTCGCCGACCAGGTTGACCTCCATCGGATAGCGCAGGCTGAGCATGTCGGGTTGCAGGTCGATCTGCACGCCACGCGCCTGGCCTTCCCTGGGCAAAAACTCGGAATAGGGAAAGCCGGAGCCGATCATCAGCAAGGTGTCGCATTCGGTCATCAGCTGATAGCTGGGTTCGGTGCCGAGCAGGCCTATCGATCCGGTGACCCACGGCAGCTCATCCGGCAGCACAGCCTTGCCCAACAGCGCTTTGGCAACCCCGGCACCCAGTCTTTCGGCGATTGAAATGACCTGGTCTGTCGCCTGCAGTGCGCCGGCACCCACCAGTATCGCCACCTTGTGCCCAGCGTTTAATACATCGGCGGCGCGCTGCAGGTCTTCGTCGAACGGCAACACGCGGGGCTTGCTGTAGCCGATGCCGGAATGCACGGTACCGTGGGCCCTCGGTGGTTCGTTGTAAGGTAGGTCCTGCAGGTCGTTGGGCAGGATGATGGTGGTGACGCGGCGTTCGCCGACGGCCGTACGCACTGCACGGTCAAGCAGGTGGCGCACTTGCTCCGGTGTCGATGCCTGCTGGACGAACGCACCGGCGACGTCCTTGAACATCGACAGCAGGTCCAGCTCCTGCTGGTAGTGCCCGCCCAGTGCCGCGCGGGCCTGTTGACCCACGATGGCCAGTACCGGCTGGTGATCCATGCGTGCATCGTACAGGCCGGTAAGCAGGTGCGAGGCGCCCGGGCCGGAGGTGGCGATGCACACGCCGAGCTCGCCGGTGAACTTGGCATGGGCGCTGGCCATGAAGGCGGCCATTTCCTCATGGCGGGCCTGGATGAATTGAATCTTGCCGTTGGCCCGACTCAGCGCGCCGAACACACCATTGATGCCGTCGCCGGGGTAACCGAAGATGCGCCGTACGCCCCATTGATACAAACGCTCCACCAGAAAGTCGCCTACCGTGCCGGTCATTGCCTGCTCCCGTTCTGTTATCGATAGGCGTCTGGAGTTGGCACGTGGCAGGAAAGTTTCATCGGTCTGTGTAGCGCTCTGCCGGCCGGAACCTGGCAACAGCCGACGGGCTCGAAGGTAAACCAATCACTCGATCAGGAAGCGCATCATGACGCGCATGAATACGCAAGATGCCAGCGTGCAGGCCTTGTTTTTCGAAGACGACGGCGCGACGCCGAATAGCCGTTTTCCGGTACTGCTCTACCGGCTGAAACTCGATCGGGCAGGGGATACTGCCAGCGCCTTCGAGGCCCTGTTTGCGGCTCACGAATGGACCCCGCTCTGGCGCGACGGGATCTTCGATTATCACCACTTTCATCCTAACGCCCACGAGGCACTCGGGATTGCCCGTGGGCGGGCCCGATTGACGCTTGGCGGGGAATGCGGGCAAAGCGTGAGCGTGGAGCGGGGGGATGTGCTGGTGCTGCCAGCAGGCACGGGCCATCGCTGCATCGAGTGCAGTGATGATTTCCTAGTGGTGGGTGCCTATCCTCACGGGCAGGAAGATTACGACATTCAACGGCCCGATAGTGCGGCGCACCAGCGTGCCTTGGAGCGCATCGCCAAGGTGCCGCAGCCTGAGCAGGATCCGGTCAGTGGCTTGCATGGCGCGTTGAAGACACGCTGGCGATGAGGCTGCACATAATTTCTATGTGTTTGAGTGTTTTTGGCGTTTTGCTGGGACTCGGTCACAGGCTATCGGGATCCCCGAAGGCACAGGGCATCAGGGCAGCGCAGAGTGCTCGATAGCGTGCATTGAAAGCCGGCAGGGCGAGAGGTCTATGGCGGCAACACGTCCCCGTTACAGCAGCGCGGTAGTCAAGGTTACAGGTTAGGCTGATGGACAGATGCAATGACAGTGGGGGCGTCAACCTGATTGCGTTTACGGCGTGGGCTGCCTGGAGGGCTTACGGATGATGGCACGCTGGCGTTGGGTCGCTGTTACGGGGTCTTCGGAAATGATAGATGCCGGTCAAGTGAGCACAGCTGAGCAGCCCTCGATCAGTAATAAAGAGGACTGCTCTGAAGACATTTGCAAACGCCTATCCGTTTACGTCCACAATCAAGCGACCCCGGATCTTTCCATTTATCAGGTCTGAGGCTGACGCGATCACGCTATGCAGGCCGATTTCTTTTGTCATGAGCGATAATGCGCCCAGGTTCAGCTGAGTCGAGAGTCTCTCCCACGCTTGCACTCGTCGCTCATAAGGCTGAGTCACGCTGTTGATGCCGAGCAGGCTTACCCCTCTGAGAATGAACGGCGCGACGGTGGCCGGAAAATCCATACCTTGAGCCAATCCGCAGGCAGCTACCAAACCTTCGGACATTGTGCTTGCGCACGCATTGACCAGCGTATGGCTCCCGACCGAGTCCACGACGGCCGCCCATTTCTCTTTCGCCAACGGACGCCCCGGGGCTGACAGTTCGGCGCGGTCGATGATAGTTGTCGCACCCAGGCTTTTCAGGTACTCATGCTCACTGGATTTGCCTGTGGCGGCGGTTACGGTATACCCCGCACCTGCCAGAAGGCTGATGGCGAAACTGCCCACGCCGCCGGTGGCGCCGGTAACCAGCACTGGCCCGTGGGAGGGTTTCAGCCCATGGCGTTCCAATGCCATCAGGCACAGCATGGCGGTGTAACCGGCTGTGCCAATGGCCATCGATTGGCGCTCATTCAGCCCCTGGGGATGGGGGATGAGCCAGTCGGCGTTCAACCGAGCCTTTTGTGCAAGGCCTCCCCAATGGCCCTCGCCAACGCCCCAGCCATTGAGCAGCACGCGATCGCCAGGCTGGTAGCGAGGATCGTCACTGGTCTCGACAGTACCCGCGAGGTCGATGCCAGGGACCATCGGAAACTGACGTACAACCGGCCCCTTACCGGTTATTGCCAGCGCATCTTTGTAGTTCAAGGTGCTGTAGGCCACCTTGACGGCCACGTTTGCGGGTGGGAGTTGATCCTCCCGCAGTTCCGTGACGCGGGCGGTATGTTGGTCATCATGCTTATCGATCAGAATGGCATTGAACATGGTGCGTCCTTAATTAGACCGGTTGTCTTTAAATCATCCGAAAGGAATCAGTGGGTGATTCCGTTCAGAAAACCTTGATAGAAAATGTCCAGCGGACGGACATTCTGCGTAAGCCGTGCACGAAGCACTGCACCCTCCCAACCTACCCAAAAGTAGGCTGCGAGTGCCTTGCAGTCATGTCCGCAAGGCACTTCACCCAGATTGACTGCTTCTTCCAGGCAGGCTGCCAAGCGCTGCTCCCAATCCTGCAGGGTCAGTTCCAGCTGTTCGCGGAAGCTGTCGGGGAGCACCAGTACCTCTTGGCCAAGGTTGCCTACCAGGCAGCCTCTTCTAAACTGATACCGGGCCATCCCCGCTTTCGCCTCCTCGACGAAATTGGACAGCCGTCGCAAGGGAGATACGCTCAAATCACCGAAGTTGCGCTCGAGCTTTTGAGCGAAATAGTCGGCATAGCGTTGCAGTACGGCTTGGCCAAATGCTTCTTTACTGTCGAAGTAGTGATAAAACGAACCCTTGGGCACCTGCACGCGCTTGAGCACGGCCTCGATGCCGGTGGCGGCGAAGCCTTGTTCGGTGAGGATTTCCATACCGCAACGCAATAGCATTTCGAGGGTTTCGCCATGCTCACGTGCGACTTTGGGGGGGCGGCCTCGACGAGGTGCAGGTTTGGAGATAGTCATGCGTTGTAATTTAGACTGATCGTCTCTAATGTCAACCTCCGAGCGATTCGATCCCCGATGAGCCGAGTGTTGGATGCGTCATGAAAAAGCGTTTACCGCCCTTGAACTGGCTTCGAGCATTTGAGGTTTCTGCCCGGATGCTCAATTTCACCCACGCCGCTGAAGAGCTCAACCTCACGCAAGCGGCGATCAGCCAGCAGGTTAAAGCGTTGGAGTCCCAGCTGGGCGTTGCGCTGTTCAAACGTCTGCCACGTGGACTTGAGCTTACCGAGGTGGGTAAATCGTATTTTCCAGTGGTCAGAGAGTCGGTTGAACGCCTGGCTGCATCGACCGACGAAATCTTTGGGCAAGGCCATCGCAGCGCACTCATTTTGCGTAGCAGTCTGGTTTTTTTTACCCACTGGATAGCCCCGCGCTTACCTAGATTTCAAGCAAGCCATCCAGACATACCCATTCGCATTGCCAGCAACATCTGGGTGGATGAAACAGCGTTCGATGCCGATCTCGAAATCCGCTACGGGCAGGGCCGCTGGCCCGGCATGAAGGCTGAACGATTGACCTGGGATACCCTGGTGCCGGTGTGTTCGCCTGCGCTCATCACGCCAGAGCGCCCGCTGCAGCGCCCCCAGGACCTTGCCAGACACCCGTTGCTGCACGTGTTGGGTTATGAGGAGGGGTGGGGCTACTGGCTGAAGAAGAACCATGCGGAGAACGTTGATTCCTCGCAAGGGTTGCAGTTCGACACCCTTATCTCGGCATTGACGGTGGCGGAATTGGGGCAGGGTGTAGCCCTGGCGCGTTCCTCGCTGGTCAAGCACCTGTTGGATCAAGGCCGTCTCGTAGCCCCCCTGGGGCGCAGTGTGCCGACCAAGGAGGCGTTCTACCTGGTGTATGCCGCCCACAGCATGGTTAACCCTGACGCCGCGGCTTTTGCACAGTGGCTGTGCGAAGAGGCACAGGCCTTCAGGGACGAGTACCGCTCGTTGGGGGAGGAAAACGCCAAGCGATAAGGAAATTTCCTTAGCAATAAAAAAAATGGCCCCTTAGGGCCATTTTTTATTGCTTTCGCGATGCCGTCGAATTTCTGAGAGTAGCTTCCACATCGCAGGCCCTTGGATGGATCAATCGTCCAGGTGACCGGTTGGTACGAGGTCTCAATAACAACAATAACCGCGCCGGCGAATCTCGTTGGCCCGGGGCTAAGTAGGGTTATCGTCATGCAGCATTGCAACCGTTTACCTTTGCAAGGCGTCAATGTCATCGATTTTGGTCAGTACATCGCAGGCCCTGCCGTCGCGATGATCCTTGCGGACCTGGGCGCGACTGTCGTACACATCGACCCGCTCGACGGGCCGCTGTGGGACAGCCCAGCCAACGCCACGCTCAACCGCAACAAGCTCTGCCTGCGGCTGGATCTGAAGACTGCCCAGGGGCTGCATCAGGCTCGCGAACTCATCTCCCGTTCAGACATCGTGATCGAAAACTTCCGGCCGGGTGTCATGTCCCGGCTGGGCCTTGATTTCGCAGCGCTGCGGCGCGCTCGCCCTGAGCTGATCACGCTGTCGATCCCTGGGTTTGCCAGTGATGACGAACTGCGTGCACAGTGGCGTGCGACGGAGGCGGTGATCGCTTCGGCCTCTGGTGTGTTCACCGATATGGGCCAGAACCGCGTACTGATGGGCATCAACCCCAGTTTCTCGCCGCTTCCGCTGGCGTCGGCCTATGGCACCATGCTGGCTGTTTCTTCTGTCGTGCTCGCCTTGCAGGCGCGTGAGAAGCACGGCGTTGGCGATCAGATCGAAGTGCCGCTGGCCGCCGCCGTGATGGAAGGTCTGTCGTACAACTCGATCAAGATCGACGGATACCCGCTGCGTTACAAGACGCTGCGTGAGAAGGAGAGCGAGCGGCGCCGTGCCGAAAACCTGCCGATGAACCTGAGCTACCAGGACCTGCAGGAGTTCCTCGACCCGTTCTACCGCACCTATGAATGTGCCGATGGCCGCAAGTTCTACGCCGTTTGCCCGTCCCATCGTGAGCATGCCAAGCGCTGTTTGCAGGCGATGGGCATCTATGAAGAAATGGTGGCCGCCGGCCTGCCCAAGGTAGATGACCCTTACCTGCCGATCGAACAGTGGGAAGGCAACGCATCGCTGGGCGTCTACCCTTTGCCGGCTGACTGGGCGGCACGCATCAGCGCCCGCATGAAAGAAGTGTTCTTGACCAAAACGGCGGCGCAGTGGGAAGTCATCTTCGGTGAAGGGCGTTTCCCAGGGGCGCCGCACAGATCGACCCAGGAGTGGCTCCACGACGAGCACTCGAATACTGCTGGTTTGATCGTCGAGGTCGATGATCGCGAGTTCGGCGTGATGAAGCAGCCTGGCCCAATTGCCTGGTTGGAGGGGTGTTCGGAGCCCATGCTCAAGCCGCTTTCGCGTCGTGATGTCAGCTTCGAGCAAGCGCTGGCAACCCTGTCCGAACGTCCTGATCCTGAATTGCCGCCTGCCAAGCTCGACACGCCTGCTGGTTGGCTGGAAGGCGTGAAGATCCTCGACCTGACGAACGTGATCGCAGGGCCGCACTCGACATCGTTCCTGGGCCGCTTCGGCGCAGATGTCATCAAGCTCGACCCTGTGGTGCCCAACTATGACCCGTGGAATACCGTGGTCTTCGGCATGTCGTCGGCACGTGGCAAGGAAAGTGTGCTGGTCGATCTGAACAAGCCCGAAGGGCGCGAGGTTTTCAATCGCCTCGTGCGCGAGGTCGATGTAATCGTCATGAACGCGCCGGATCGCCAATTGGCACCGCTGGGCCTTGATGAGGCGAGCCTGCAGGCGGTGAATCCTGGCGTGATCTTCTGTCAGCTGGACTGCTTCGGCGGCCCGCGTCGCGGACCTCGTACGGATTATCTGGGGTATGACGACCTAATCCAGGCCACTACCGGAATCATGCTGCGCTTTGGCGGCGGCATGGAAACGCCGGAAGAACATGCACACGTCGGCACGATCGATGTGATGTGCGGGTTTGCTGCTGCGCTGGGCGTGGCAACCGCCCTGTATCGTAAGCATCACTCGGGTGAGGCCTACCGGGCACGCACCTCGTTGGCTTCACTGGGCAACCTGGTGCAAATTCCATTCTGCTACGACTACCCAGGTCGTGGCCCATTCAATGAGCCATCCGGCCGTGACGTGGTCGGCTACAGCGACCTTTCCCGGTTCTACAGGACGGCGGATGGCTGGATCTACCTGGATGCCAGCGAAGGGGAGCTGCACAAGTTCGCGGCCATCGCCGATCTCAGCGGCGTGACCTGCGCAAGTGATCGGGTGGGCTATCTGCAATCTGCCATCAGCAGGATGAGCTGCGTGGTGCTTCAAGAGCGCCTGCAGGCTGCCAACATCGCTGCCGCAGTACCGGACAACATCGATCACCTGCGCAGCCAGTACAGCCGCAGTGCCGATGGCCAGCCGGGTATCGAGAATGGCAGCTACTCCTTCAGCATCTATGACGACCATCCGAGCGGGCATCGGGTTACGCAACTCGATCCTTACGCCATTCGCCCACGGGTCGGGCTTATACGAGCGCTGTCACCGGCTGAGAAGTTCGGTGCCTCGACTCGCAAGGTGCTGAGCCGCTACGGCTACACCGAGGCGCAGATTCAGTCGCTCCTGGACGCCAGCGCAATCGGCGAATCCTGGAGTGAGGAATATCTGCCGAGCTGACTGCTGAGGGCAGGTAAAGGCGCTGGGTTTCCCGCCCTGGCTTGCCCATTTCGAACAAGCGAACACGAGCCCAAGGCTGCTCGCGGGCGCGTTCATGCCCAAAAAATGAGATAGAGCCATGAATTACAACAGCATCCTTCCCCGTATCCTGCAAACCGGAGCTGGTGCCAGCCAGCAAATCCATCAGGTTCTAGCCAGCCTGGGCTGCCACAAACCGCTGATCATCACTGACCGGATGATGGTCGAGCTAGGCTACGCAGGGCGTATCAGCGCAGTCCTGACAGAGCAGGGGATTCAAGGCGACGTATTTTCCGACACCGTACCCGAGCCGACCGTCGCTTCGATTCAAGCCGGCGTATCGACCGCCAGGGAAGGTGGGTATGACAGCATCATCGCACTGGGCGGCGGAAGCCCTATCGATAGCGCCAAAGCGATCGGCATTCTGGCCAAATTCGGCGGTGTCATGCGCGATTACAAGTTCCCGCGCAACGTGACCGAGATGGGTTTGCCGATCATTGCCATTCCAACCACGGCCGGCACTGGCTCGGAAGTGACCCGGTTCACCATCATCACCGACGAATCGACTGACGAAAAAATGCTCTGTGTGGGCGCAGGCTTCATGCCGGTGGCGGCACTGGTCGACTACGAACTCACACTGTCGTTGCCACCTCGCGTCACCGCCGATACCGGTATCGATGCATTGACCCACGCCATCGAGGCATACGTCAGCAAGAAAGCGAATCTGTTTAGCGATGCCCAGGCACTGGCTGCCATGCGCCTGATCGGGCCGAACCTGCGCAAGGTCTACCACGACGGTAGCGACCGTGCTGCGCGCGAAGCCGTGATGCTGGGGTCGACCTTGGCGGGCCTGGCGTTCTCTGCAGCCTCCGTTGCCCTGGTGCATGGCATGAGCCGCCCGATCGGCGCGGCATTCCATGTGCCCCATGGCTTGTCGAACGCCATGCTGCTGCCTGAAGTGACAGCCTTTTCCATTCCCGCTGCACGTGATCGGTACGCCGATTGCGCACGTGCCATGGGCGTCGCCACGCAAAGCGACAACGACCAATCGGCGGTAGAGAAACTGCTGGATGAGCTGGTGGCGATCAATGATGAGCTCAAGGTGCCCACCCCAGCAGAGTTCGGCATCGATCGCGAAAAATTCTTCGAGCTGATGCCGACCATGGCCGCTCAGGCGTTGGCTTCCGGTTCACCTGGCAATAACCCGCGAGTACCGACCGAGGCCGAGATGGTCGAGCTGTATCGCAGCCTTTGGTAATGGCGCCTCATCGCATTATTTGAATAAAAAAAAGTGGAGTTACACATGAATACTGTCGGTCATCTGATTAACGGCGACGTCGTTGTCGAATCCAAGCGCACCCAGGATGTCTTCAACCCTGCCACCGGCCAGGTCGCTCGCCAGGTTGCCCTGGCATCGAGCCAGACCGTGGAGCACGCCATCGCGACTGCTGAGGCTGCTTTCCCGGCCTGGCGTGATACGCCGCCCATCAAGCGCGCACGCATCATGTTCCGCTTCAAGGAACTGCTGGAGCAGAACGCTGATGCGATCTGCAAACTGATTGGTGAAGAACACGGGAAGATTTCCCATGATGCGGCAGGCGAACTGCAGCGGGGTATCGAGAACGTCGAGTACGCTTGCGGGATCGCCGAGCTTCTGAAAGGTGAACACAGCAAGAATGTCGGCCCGAACATCGATGCCTGGAGCGAGTTCCAGCCCCTGGGCGTGGTGGCAGGTATCACGCCGTTCAACTTCCCAGTGATGGTGCCGCTGTGGATGATCCCGGTGGCCATTGCGGCGGGCAACTGCTTCATCCTCAAGCCCTCCGAACGCGATCCAAGCTCCACGTTGTTCGTTGCGCAACTGCTGCAGGAAGCGGGCCTGCCCAAGGGTGTACTTAATGTGGTGAACGGCGACAAGGAAGCGGTCGATATCCTGTTGCGCGACTCGCGCATCCAGGCAGTCAGCTTCGTAGGTTCGACCCCGGTTGCCGAGTACATCTACGCCACCGCCACGGCTCACGGCAAACGCTGCCAGGCACTGGGTGGGGCGAAAAACCACGCCATCGTCATGCCAGACGCCGACATCGACAATGCGGTGAACCAGCTGCTGGGCGCGGCGTTCGGTTCCTCCGGTGAGCGTTGCATGGCCCTGTCGGTCGCCGTTGCGGTGGGTGACGCGGCAGCCGATGCGCTGATCGCCAAGATGAAAGAAGCCATGAAGAACTTGAAGGTAGGGGCTTACAGCGACAGCACGAACGACTTTGGCCCGGTGATTACCCGCCAGCATCAGCAGAAGGTGGTCGGCTACATCGACAGCGCCGAAGAGCAGGGCGCTACGGTGGTTGTCGACGGTCGTCAGCCAAACGTTGCGGGCTATGAGGAAGGCTTCTTCGTCGGCGGCACCCTGATCGATCACGTCACCCCAGACATGCAGAGCTACAGGGAGGAGATCTTTGGTCCGGTTCTGCAGGTCGTGCGTGTCAACAGCATGCAGGAGGCCATGGCGTTGATCGACAAGCACGAGTACGGCAATGGTACGTGCATCTTTACCCGTGACGGTGAGGCTGCTCGGTACTTCTCCGACAACATCAAGGTTGGCATGGTCGGCATCAACGTGCCGCTGCCAGTACCTGTCGCGTACCACAGCTTCGGCGGTTGGAAGCGCTCGCTGTTCGGTGACTTGCATGCCTACGGGCCGGATGGCGTGCGGTTCTACACCCGACGCAAGACCGTTACCCAACGCTGGCCGTCGTCAGGTGTTCGCGAGGGCGCTGAATTCTCCATGCCGACCATGAAGTAACGCAGGTACAAGAGGTGTGCCTGGCTGTCGCCAGGCACACCGTTTCGTATGACACCGATGATCAATGATCGTCGTACTGCCGAGTGATGGTGTGCTGTTTTGTGGTGCCGCTGAAATAATAATTAGATAAAGCTAGAGGCGAATATGAATAATAAGCACAATATATGTTCGGGAAAGGCGGGTGGCCTTTCATTTCTTCAAGGGACGAGGTCTGTTCGAGCAAGGTTTGCAGTTCGTGCTTGACCTATTTGTATTCAACATGTGTTTGGTGTTGAGTCGAACGTTCTGAGGAGGTATGCCAAATGAGTACGTTGAAAGAAGGTGCGTCGATGGATGGGCGGGTGTTTTGGCCATCCATTGCAGTGATACTTGGCGTCACCGTTCCGCTTATTGCATTTCCCGAGGCTGGAAATGCAGTGATCAATCAAATGTTTGCGTTTGCCACCGGCAAGTTTGGCTGGCTCTACTTGGTTTCAGGCCTGATGACGGTCGCGTTTCTGTTGTGGATGGCGTTCGGGCGCTATGGAAATATACGCCTTGGACGAAAGAGTGATGCGCCAGAATTTTCCTATTTCAGCTGGGTCGCCATGATTTTTTGTGGTGGTATCGGCATCGCGATTGTCAATTGGGCCTGGGTTGAGCCGATTTATTATTTCAATGGCCCTCCTTTGAATGTCGCGGCTCACAGTCGGGAAGCGGCAGAGTGGGCGTTGACTTACGGACAGTTCCATTGGGGCCTGACCCCATGGGCATTCTATTGCCTGCCAGCCTTGCCGATTGCCTATTCGATGTATGTACGCCGGCAGCCAGGGGTGAGATTGTCCGTGGCTGCCCGTGGTGTGCTGGGTGATAAGTCCAACGGGTGGCTGGGGCTTACACTGGATACGGTGGTGGTGTTCGGGATCGTGGGTGGCGTGGGCACTTCCCTCGGCCTGGCCGTTCCGCTGGTTTCGACCTTGGCGGGTGACATCTTCGGTATTCAGCAGTCCTTCGCATTCGACATGGGTGTGCTGGCGCTCTGGACACTGATGTTTGGCATGAGTGTGTGGTTCGGACTGAGCAAAGGGATCAAGATTCTCAGTGATATCAACGTCTACCTGGCGTTTGCACTGCTGTTGTTCGCGGCCGTCGTGGGCCCCACGCTGCTGCTGATCAACGGCTGGGCAAACAGCCTGGGCCTGATGATCAATAACTTCATTCACATGAGCTTGTGGACGGATCCGGTTGCCAAGGGTTCTTTCCCTCAGGACTGGACAATTTTCTATTGGGCCTGGTGGATTGCCTACGCACCCATGATGGGCTTGTTCGTCGCCCGAATTTCCCGGGGGCGAACGATCAAGGAACTGATTCTGGCCGAGCTTGTGTGGGGCAGCCTGGGGTGCTGGGTATTCTTCGCAGTCTGGGGCGGGTACTCACTTAATCTGCAACTCAGTGGTGAGTTGGATATCAGCGCCATCTTGACCGCGCAAGGTATCCCTGCGGCGGTGCTCGCCATTTTGAAAACCATGCCCTATTCGAGTATTGCTATTGCAGCGTTCGTGCTCCTTTGCTTTGTGTTCCTGGCGACAACGCTTGATTCGGCGGCCTATGTGCTTGCTTCGGTGACATCGAAAGAACTCAGTGGTTATGAGGAGCCTCAGCGCTGGCTGCGAATTGTATGGGCGCTGTTGCTGGCGGTCATCGGCATCGGGCTTCTCAAGGTTGGTGGGTTGAAGGCCGTGCAAACATCTACCATCGTCGTCGCGCTGCCATTGATTCCCGTACTTGGCGTACTGGCTTGGTCACTGCTTCGCATGATTCGTGCAGATCTTGGGCATGCACTAGGAACGACCGAAGTTGTTTTGGACGACGCGCTGACGCTTGACAAGACTCCTGAAATGGACGTGCGACAGACTGCTGATACTGTTTTGATTACGATACACCCAGAGGCTAGATAGCAAGGTTTCTATTTTTCTGCTTACTAGGAAGAACTCAGAATTTTCTGGGCTCTTCCTTTCCACCCAGCGTATGTATGCCGGACTCTAAGGATTCTGTTAACAGCAGCGGAACGCTATCGAACGGCTATTTGGTTGGTTGAAGGAGCTCCGCCGCCTGGGTACACGCTATTGCAAGCTAGCGGAAGGCTTCGCAGTGATAATTATGTTGGCTTGCTGGCGGCAGTGTTTACGACATTACTTTTCGTACAGTGCCTAACAAGCGTGTGCGAAGTCCCTAAAGACTGTCAGGGTCGCCAAAGAACATCTGAATCCGCGACCGCAACCACTTCTCCGCCGGATCATTGTCCTGCGCCCCACGCCAGGCCATGTGCAGCTCGAAGCTGCGCACCTCCAGCGGCAGGTCTTCCGCCCGCAACCCGCCCGCCGCGGTCAGCGCATCGGCGGTGTAGTCCGGCACCGTGGCGACGATATCGGTCCCCGCCAGCAAACTCCCCAATCCGTTGAACTGCGGCACCGCCAGCACCACATGACGCTTGCGGCCGATCTCGTCCAGCGCCTCGTCGATGAACCCCGAGAGGTCGCCGGCGAACGACACCAGGGCGTGGGGGCGGGCGCAGAAGTCATCCAGGGTGATGCTGCCGGGCATGCTGTCGGCGCGCAGCAGCTTGGGCATGCTGCGACGCAGCACCTTGCGCTTGGCGTTGGCGGGGAGTTCACTGGTGTAGCTCACGCCCACCGAAATCTCGCCGGAGGCCAGCAGGGTGGGCATCAGCAGGTAGTTGACCCGGCGCACCACCAGGACGATGCCGGGGGCTTCGGCGCGGATGCGCTTGAGCAGCTGCGGCAGCAGGGCGAATTCGGCGTCGTCCGACAGACCGATGCGGAACACCGCGTTGCTGGTCGCCGGGTCGAACTCGGCGGCGCGGCTGACGGCGGTGGAGATCGAGTCCAGCGCCGGTGACAGCAGGGCGAAGATCTCCTGGGCCCGTGCCGACGGTTCCATGCTGCGGCCGGTGCGCACGAACAGCGGGTCGTCGAACAGGTTGCGCAGGCGCGACAGCGCGGCGCTGATCGCCGGCTGGCCGAGGAACAGTTTCTCGGCGGCGCGGGTCACGCTGCGTTCGTGCATGAGCGTTTCGAACACGATCAACAGGTTGAGGTCTACGCGACGCAAGTCGTTACGATTCATTCGATGCGGCTCGCCAGAAGTGGGGCAGGGGTGAATCTTAAGGCCAAAGGCTGGTACCCTGCACCGATTTCCGGGTGCCAATGCACAGATTTGTCAGGGGCCCAATCAATGACAGGCATGTCGACTATTAACAGCCACTGATGGTCCAACCGTGAAAGCCCGGATAAAGTCCGTGGTAATACGAGATTCACACAGGCGAGGTATGCGATGTCCCGCATGATCCGTTTCCACAAGTTCGGCCAGGCCGATGTGCTCCGATGCGAGGAGCAGGCCGAACCGTCCCCGGCTGCCGGCGAGGTGCAGATCCGCGTCGAGGCGATCGGCGTCAGCTGGTACGACGTGCTCTGGCGGCAGAACCTGGCGCCGTCCCAGGCACGGCTGCCGGCCGGTATCGGCCATGAGATGGCCGGCGTGGTCACCGCCGTGGGCGAGGGTGTGGACGATATCGCGGTGGGCGACCGGGTCGCCAGCTTCCCGGCCACCAGCGCCAACGACCACCCGGTGTACGGCGACGTGATCGTCCTGCCGCGCAGCGCCATCACCCGTTACCCGGATGTGCTGACCCCGATCGAGGCCAGCGTGCACTACACGCCGCTGCTGATCGCCTATTTCGCCTACGTCGACCTGGCGCGGGCCAAGGCCGGACAGACCGCGCTGGTCACCGATGCCAGCCACTGCGCGGGGCCGGCCTTCGTGCAACTGGGCAAGGCCCTGGGGCTGAAGGTGATCGCCGCCACCAAGGAGCCCGAGCAGCGCGAGTACCTGCTGGGGCTGGGCGCGGACAAGGTGATCGTCACCGAGGAACAGGACCTGCTGATGCAGATCGGCAAGTACACCGATGGGCGTGGCGTGGACATGGTCCTCGACGGCATGGGCGGCCCACAGATGTCGCTGCTCGGCGATGTCCTGGCACCGCGTGGCAGCCTGGTGCTGTACGGCCTGCAGGGCGGCAACCAGACGCCGTTCCCGGCCTGCGCGGCGTTCCAGAAGAACATCCAGTTCCATGTGCACTGCATCGGCAACTTCACCGGCAAGCCGGAGCTGGGCATCGCCCAGGACCAGGTGGCCCTGCAGCGGGCGTTGCGCGACATCAACCAGTTCACCGCCGACCAACTGCTGACGCCGCAGATCATCAAGGTGTATCCGTTCGAGCAGGTGGTCGAGGCGCACCGGCACATGGACGAGTGTCCGTGTGGTGGGCGGGTGGTGCTGGATATGGGGGCGCACTGACGCCTCAGGTCGTACGCGCTCCCACAGGGGGCGTGCAGCTGTAGGGCTGGATATTTAGCTAAATATCCTACCTGGCTTTAGGAAGTTTCCTTCAAGCTCGGTTTGCTATTCATCTGCCAGAATCGGACTTCAATTCGAAGCCGTCAGGGAGATGGAGCGATAGCATGACCGAGACCCACGACCAAGCCATGCACTATGTCTACCAGCAAGTCCTGCAGCGCCTGCTGGAGCACATGACCCAGGCCCAGCGCGCCTCGGTGCAACTGCTGGTCCAGCGATTGCTGGTCATCGCCGGCGGCCAGGAATACGTCGGTAACGTCCGGGTGCTGGTGCTGCACGGCGTCGACCGGCGCAGCGCGCACTTGCTGGCCTGCCTGCGCGCCGCGCAGTTGAGCATCGCCCTGCGCCATGGCGCGACCTTCCGCCTGCGCGTACTGGCGGCCCGCCTGCCGACCCTCGACGATACCGCCCTGGCCCTTCACGACCGTTGTTTCAGCGCGCTGTTCCTGCATGACGATCCGCGGGTGGAGCTGCTGCGAGCCGACGGCGGGCAACTTGGCCCGTTCGGTGCACGCCAGGCCTGCTCGGGCGAGCAACTGGCCGATGCAGGCAACGCCTGGTTGCTGTTCGGCCATCTGGTTGGCGGGCAGCCGGACGCGATACTCGGCGCCAGGGGCTACCTGGAGCTGGCCAACAGCCTGGGCCAGGCGCTGGCGGGGGAGGCTGGCGAACAGATCCTGATCAGCACCGTGCCGTTCGCTGAGCGCCATCGTCTGCTGGCCTGGGGCAGACGCTGCCTGCGCCATACCGTTGAAGTGGCGCAGGCCCTGACGCCCCACGACGTGCTGGCGGCGGGGCTCGAGCAGCTGGGCGAGGTGCTGGCCGATCCCTGGCAACCGCCGACTTCACCCGTGCTCCGCCAGCGCGGCGGCGAGCCGCGCCTGGTGATGGCCGAGGACCTGTTGCATCACCCGGACGACGGTGGGCCGCTGGACCGCATGCTCGGCCGGCAGGATGCCCAGGAAAGCCAGGCCCAGGGGCCATCGGGGTTGTTCGATCCCTTGCCGCTGGCCCACCTGCATGGGCTCAAATCGCAGTACCTGGACCTGCGTAGCTATCGCGAAGGCAGCCAGGCGTACTTCCAGCGTTTGCGCCGGCCCTCGGTTGCCTGGCCCCAGGGCCGGGCTTTGCGCGGCGAGGCACAGGCGCGCCTGCTTGGCGCCTATGGCGTGAGCGAGGCGCAACTGGTCTGCCAGCTGTTCACCCCGTTCGAGGCGGGAGGGTACAACCTTGAGAGTTTCGTGCTGCGTTGTCACCCGGGCATGCGCGTTGCACTGCCGTACCTGCACTGTGCCTTGCAGGGGCGGCCCTGCCCGGAGCCGGTCAGCCAGTGGCTGGTTGAAACCAGCGGCCTGCAGCTTGCGCAGTTGCGGGGGCTTTATGCCGGTACGCTCAGTCACCAGGCCCGGCGCCTGTTCCAGCTGTTGGGACGGCGCGACCTGGGGTTGCGGCTCCTGCCGGCCAGCCCGGACGGTGGCTATCCGCTATTGCGCGCCGCCGAGTAGGCCTGCTGCCTGGGCCAGCGCTCGCAGGGATCGGGTGACCGTCGATCCAGTACGCTTGCCCAGGCATGCGGTCTGTATGTATAACCAGTGCTTGTTTCCCAGCACCCGACTCGCACCGTGATCGCCCATTCCGTCGATGATCCCCTGTACTACCTGCATAACTTCCGCCAGGTCCTGAGCTGGGTCGGGCAGCGCTATGCCGACCTGCTGGATCGCCACGAGCACGGTTTCATCCAGGCTTTCAGCGAACTGCCGGTGCCCAGCCAGGCCCTTTTGGTGCGCATGGTCATGCGCAAGGGCGAGCTGTTTCGCAGCGACAAGCTCGACTACGCCGAGATCGGCGATACCGAGGCGGCCGTGGCGCCGTTGCTGGTGTTGGGCTGGGTCGCCGACGACGCGCCGATGACGGTGGAGCAGCTGTGGGCGTTACTGCGCAAGGATGAGCTGGCGACGTACTTCGCCGGGCAGCTTCCCCGACCGCGCGCCGGCAAGGCCGAGTTGCTGGAGCAGTTGCAGGCCTTGGGCTTGCCACCCGGTCCACTGGCCCAGTGGTGCCCCGATTTCCCCGTGCGGATCCTGCACTGGTGCCAGCAGCCCTTGTGCGACCGCCTGCGCCTGCTGTTCTTCGGCAACCTGTACCAGAGCTGGTCGGACTTCGTGCTGGCCGACCTGGGGGTGTTCCGCTACGAACAGGTGGCATTCAGCGACGACTCGCGGGCCTTGCGCCAGCGCGCCGAAGTCGACCTGGCCATGGCCCTGCACCAGTGCGCCGAGCGCCTGGAGCAGGGTGCCGCGCCCGCCGAGCTGCTCGCGGCGCTGGACGGGTTCGACGACAGCAACCCCTGGCTGACCCGGCGCCGGGCGCGCCTGCTGTTCAGCCTCGGCCAACAGTGCGAGCGCCTGGGGGACTGGGACCTGGCGCTGCGGATCTACGCTGACTGCGCGCACCCCGAGGCACGTATTCGCCAGGTCCGGGTCTACGAGCGCAGCGAGCAATGGCCGCAGGCTCACGCCCTGGCCCAGCATATGGCCCTGGCACCGGCCAACGCCCTGGAGCGTCAGGCCCTGGAGCGCCTGCTGCCACGCCTGATGCGCAAGCTGGGCGGTCCGGCACAGCCGCGCCGGCGCAGCGAGGCGGTGATGCTTATCGAACTGGAACTGCCGGCGGAACTTGCGTCACAGGGAGTGGAAGAGGCGGTGCGTCAGCACCTGGAGCAGGAAGGCGGCAGTGTTCACTATGTCGAGAACGCCCTGTTCAACAGCCTGTTCGGCCTGCTGTGCTGGGAGGCGGTCTTCGCCCCGGTGCCGGGGGCGTTCTTCCACCCGTTCCAGAGCGGACCTCAGGACTTGCACGACGTCGACTTCCAGCAGCGCCGCGCGGCACTGTTCGACGTCTGCCTCGGGCGCCTGGACGATGGCAGTCATCGCCAGGCCATCCTTGACTGCTTCCAGGCCAAGCAGGGCCTGCAGTCGCCTTTCGTGTTCTGGCAGATGCTCGATGAGACGCTGCTCGAACAGGCACTCGAATACCTGCCGCCCGCGCACCTCAAGGCCTGCTTCCTGCGCCTGCTGCAGGATATCCGCGCCAATCGCGCCGGCATGCCTGACCTGATCCAGTTCTGGCCGGGGCAGGGCGGTTATCGCATGGTTGAGGTCAAGGGGCCGGGCGATCGCCTGCAGGACAACCAACTGCGCTGGCTCGAGTTCTGCCATGCCCACGGTCTGCCGGTCGCGGTATGCCATGTGCGCTGGAAGGGGGGCGTATCGGCATGAGCTACACCGTGGCCGTACGCGCACTCTGTGAGTTCAGCGCCAAGGTCGGCGACCTCGACCTGCGTTTCACCCCGTCGCCCACCGCCCAAGAGGGCATCGCCGGGCACCGCCGGGTGGTGGCGCGGCGCGCCGCTGGTTATGAGTCGGAGGTGGCGCTGGAGGGCGAGTACCAGGGGCTGCGGGTACGCGGCCGCGCCGATGGCTACGACCCTGCGTGCAACCGCCTGGAGGAGATCAAGACCCATCGCGGCGACCTGGCCAGGCAGCCCGACAATCACCGCCTGCTGCACTGGGCCCAGGCCAAGGTCTATGCCTGGTTGCTGTGCCAGGCACGGCAACTGCCGGCGATCGACGTGGCGCTGGTCTACCTCGACGTCGACAGTGACGGCCAGACGCTGATCAGCGAGCGTTACCAGGCCGATGACCTGAAGCGCTTCTTCGAGACCCAGTGCCAGCGCTTTTTGGCCTGGGCGCAGGCCCAGGAGCGACGGTTGAGCGAGCGGGACCGGGACCTTGGCGCGCTGACATTCCCCTATCCCGAATTCAGGCTGGGCCAGCGCCAGCTGGCCGAGACGCTGTACAAGGCCGTGAGCACCGGCCGCTGCCTGATGGCCCAGGCCAGCACCGGCATCGGCAAGACCCTCGGTACCCTGTTCCCGCTGCTCAAGGCCGTGGTGCCGCAGCAACTGGACAAGCTCTACTTCCTCACCGCCAAGACCCCGGGCCGGGCCCTGGCCCTCGACGCTCTGCGCCAGATTACCCGGGCGTCGCCGCAGCCGGCGCTGCGCAGCCTCGAACTGATCGCCCGCGACAAGGCCTGCGAGCACCCCGAAAACGCCTGCCATGGTGAGTCCTGCCCCTTGGCGCGGGGCTTCTACGAGCGGCTGCCGGCCGCCCGCGAAGCCGCCGCCCAGGTGCCGCTGCTCGACCGCGCCAGCCTGCGCGAGGTGGCCCTGGCGCATCAGGTCTGCCCCTATTACCTGGCCCAGGAAATGGCGCGCTGGGTCGACCTGCTGGTGGCCGACTACAACTACTACTTCGACGCTCATGCCTTGCTGTTCGGCCTGGCCCAGGCCAACCAATGGCGCACGGCGGTGCTGGTGGACGAGGCGCACAACCTGGTGGAGCGGGGACGGCAGATGTACAGTGCCAGCCTTGACCAGGGCCAGTTGCTGGCACTGCGCCAGAGCAAGCCGGCCGGACTCGGCAGTGCCCTCGACCGGCTCAACCGGCAGTGGAACGCGCTGTACAAGGCCCAGGTGGCGCCGTATCAAGCCAGCGAAAAACTGCCGGACACCTTCCTGCGCGCCCTGCAGCAATGCATCGGGCTGATCCAGGAACGCATGAACCAGGCACCCGCCGAGGTCGAGCCCAAGGTGCTGGAGTTCTTCTTCCAGGCCCTGCAGTTCAGCCGCATCGCCGAGCTGTTCGACGAGCACTTCCTGTTCGATATCAGCCCGCGCAACGGCCCACGGGGGCGGCGCCTGGCCACGTTGTGCCTGCGCAACGTGGTGCCGGCACGGCTGCTGGGGCCGCGAATGAGCGCGGCGCGCAGCGTCACGCTGTTTTCCGCCACGCTCAATCCGCGGCACTTCTACAGCGACCTGCTGGGCATGCCCGCCGATACGGCCTGGCTGGAGGTCGCCGCGCCGTTCCGGGCCGAGCAGCTGCAGGTGCGCATCGTCAGCGAGGTGTCCACCCGCTACCAGCAGCGCCAGGCGTCGCTGGCGCCGATCGTCGAACTCATCGCCGCTCAGTTCGCCTGCCAGCCGGGCAACTACCTGGCCTTCTTCAGCAGTTTCGAATACCTCGACCAGGTATCGCGACTGCTGGCCGAGCGCTACCCGGCACTGCCCATCTGGTGCCAGGCGCCCGGCATGGACGAGGCCGGGCGCGAGGCGTTCCTGGCGCGGTTCGTGGAGCACGGGCAGGGGGTGGGCTTCGCCGTGCTCGGCGGCGCCTTCGGCGAGGGCGTGGACCTGCCCGGCACGCGCCTGATCGGCGCCTTCGTCGCCACCCTCGGGCTGCCCCAGGTCAACCCGGTCAACGAGCAGTTCAAGCAGCGCCTGGGCCGCCAGTTCGGCGCCGGTTTCGACTACGCGTACCTGTACCCGGGCGTGCGCAAGGTGATCCAGGCCGCCGGCCGTGTGATCCGCGGCGACCAGGACCGTGGCGTGCTGATGCTGATCGACGAGCGCTTCGCCGAACCCCGGGTGCGGCAGATGTTCCCCGGTTGGTGGCAACTGGGGTGAACGCCGCCATCGCCTGGCGCTGAAACTCCCAGTACACTGCGCGTTCCAACACCTACTTCTGTTGATTTCGAGGTTCCGCATGACGCTCAGTCCTTTGGCAGGCAAGCCGGCTCCGGCCAGCGTGCTGGTCGATATTCCCCGCCTGTTGACCGCCTACTACACCGGCCGTCCCGACGCCGCGGTGGCGGCCCAGCGCGTGGCCTTCGGCACCTCGGGCCACCGCGGCACGTCGTTCGATCTGAGCTTCAACGAGTACCACGTGCTGGCGATCACCCAGGCTATCTGCCTGTATCGCCAGGAAAAGGGCATCGATGGCCCACTGTTCATCGGCGCCGACACCCACGCGCTGTCGGCGCCGGCCGCGGCCAGCGCCCTGGAAGTGCTGGCCGCCAACGGCGTGCAGGTGATGCTGAGCCAGGATGACGAGTACACCCCGACCCCGGCGGTGTCCCACGCCATCCTCTGCTACAACCGTGGCCGGCAGCAGGGCCTCGCCGACGGCATCGTCATCACCCCGTCGCACAACCCGCCGCAGAGCGGCGGCTTCAAGTACAACCCGCCCAACGGCGGCCCGGCCGACAGCGACGTGACCAAGTGGATCGAGGTCAAGGCCAACGAGCTGCTGGCGGCGAACCTGGCCGGTGTCAAGCGCATGGACTACAAGCAGGCGCTGGCGGCACCCACCACCCAGCGTCACGACTACGTCAGCAGCTACGTCGCCGACCTGGAAAACGTCATCGACTTCGAGGTAATCCGTGGCGCCAACCTGCGCCTGGGCGTCGACCCACTGGGCGGCGCCGGGGTGCGCTACTGGTCGGCCATCGCCGAGCGCTACCAGCTGAACCTGGAAGTGGTGAACACCGAGGTCGACCCGACCTTCCGCTTCATGACCGTCGACTGGGACGGCCAGATCCGCATGGACCCATCCTCGCCGTACGCCATGCAGGGCCTGATCGGCCTGCGCGAGCGCTTCGACGTGGCTTTCGCCTGCGACCCCGACCACGACCGCCACGGCATCGTCACCGCCGACGGCCTGCTGCAACCGAACAACTACCTGGCCGTGGCCATCGACTACCTGTACCGCAACCGCCCGCAATGGCGCAGCGACGCGGCCGTGGGCAAGACCGTGGTCTCCAGTGGCCTGATCGACCGGGTCACCGCCGCGCTGGGCCGTGACCTGTACGAAGTGCCGGTGGGCTTCAAGTTCTTCGCCCAGGGCCTGTTCGACGGCTCGCTGGGCTTTGGCGGCGAAGAGAGCGCCGGCGCCTCGTTCCTGCGCAAGGACGGCAGCGTCTGGGCCACCGACAAGGACGGCCTGATCCCGGCGCTGCTGGCGGCCGAGATGACCGCCCGCACCGGGCGCAACCCGAGCCAGATCTATGCCGACCTCACTGCCAAGCTGGGCAAGCCTTACGCCACTCGCGTCGAGGCCAAGGCCGATGCACGGCAGAAGGCGCTGCTGAGCAAGCTGGCGCCGGAGCAGGTCAAGTCCACCGAACTGGCCGGCGAACCGATCCAGCAGATCCTCAGCCATGCGCCGGGCAACAACCAGGCCATCGGTGGCCTGAAAGTGATGACCGAGAACGGCTGGTTCGCCGCCCGTCCTTCGGGCACCGAGGACATCTACAAGATCTACGCCGAGAGCTTCATCGACGAGGCGCACCTTGCGCGCCTGGTGGCCGAAGCCCAGGTGCTGGTGGATGCGGCGATCGCCTGATCGACGCTGATGCCCATCGCGGGGCAAGCCCGCTCCCACAGTGCCTATGTACGTTGGCCTCGTGGGAGCGGGCTTGCCCCGCGATACATTTGGTTGTTCCATTTTTGGAACGATCTATGCCATTTTAGCGGTCTACCGAACCATTAGTCTCATCTGTAAGGTGATACCCATCAAACAGGAGGCTTCTCATGAAAAAGATCCAGGGTATCCACCGCAGCCCCCACGCCCATTGGGTGGGCGACGGCTTCCCGGTGCGCAGCCTGTTCACCTATGACCATCTGGCCCGGCACATCAGCCCGTTTCTGCTGCTGGACTACGCCGGCCCCCACGACTTCACCCCGACCACGGACCGGCGCGGCGTCGGCCAGCATCCGCATCGCGGCTTCGAGACCGTGACCATCGTCTACCAGGGCGAGCTGGAGCACCGGGACTCCACCGGCGCCGGCGGCCTGATCGGGCCGGGCGACGTGCAGTGGATGACCGCCGCGGGCGGCATCATCCACGAGGAGTTCCATTCCCCGGCCTTTGCCCGCAGCGGCGGCACCCTGGAGATGGTGCAACTGTGGGTCAACCTGCCGGCCAAGGACAAGCGTGCCGCGGCGGGCTACCAGACGCTGTTGGCCAACGACATTCCCGTGGTGGCGCTGGCAGGCGAGGCGGGCAGCCTGCGGGTGATTGCCGGACGCTACCTGGATCATCAAGGGCCGGCGCGCACCTTCACCGAGATGGATGTCTGGGACCTGCGGCTGAAGGCCGGCGCCACACTGCAACTGCCCTTGGCCGCCGGGCGCAATGCCGCGCTGGTGGTGCTGCGCGGCAACCTGCGGGTCAACGACGAGCGCGAGGTCGGCCCGGCCAGCCTGGTGCTGCTGGAGCGCGATGGCAGCGATGTGCGCGTCGAGGCGCTGGAGGAGGTCAGCGTGCTGCTGCTCAGCGGCGAGCCGATCGACGAGCCCATCGTTGGCTACGGGCCATTCGTGATGAACAGCCAGGCGGAAATCGCCGAGTCGTTCGATGATTTCCAGGCCGGACGGTTCGGGCAGGTAGGGGGCGCCGAGCGCGTCGTTGCCCGATAGCACCCATCGCGGGGCAAGCCCGCTTCCACGCCAGGAGTTCATCTTGGAGTGGGGGCGGGCTTGCCCCGTGATTTAGTTTCAACGCTTTATGCCTGGTCTGCACCACCGAGACCACATCAGTCTCCATCAGCCACTCGGCTTGGGCCAACTATCTGGTAAAGGTCCAGAGTTGAGGGCCGTGGATGGCTCTTCTGATTCCCTCGTTGACACGCTGCATCTCATCCTCTGAGTCCGACCCGTAAGGTGTCGAATCGCTTGAAGAGATTGGCTCGTTCGAACGGGCCCATCTTGCTTCTCGAATTTCTTTCAGCATTCTCTTGGGGCCACCAAGCCGTTCGATCCGCTTGATGTCGTTAAAGAAGGGGAGCGGCGGGATCTCAAGTTTTGCTTTCTGCGAAGCTGTCATGCCTGAAGCGCCGTCGGTCTTGAACACTATATCTCTGGCGCGGTCTGGTAACTGCATTATGCGTGCGGTGAGCCTGGGAGCATTCTGCTGGGCTATCTCAGATGAGGTTCTCGAAAGAGCAAATAGCTCGGGGAGTTCAAGATGATTGACGATTGACGTCAATATGTCTGGCTCCATACGAATCACTTTCAGGAAGAGATGGCCTGAAGGATCGACCTTGTTGACGGGATCTGCGGCGCAATAGCTATAAGCACTCACTCCACCCGCCCCGAACGGACTCAGCGAGTCGGTTGAGAGAAAGCGCATCAGCACAGGGCTGAACGCCCGGTAGCCATTACCGAGAAGGTAGCGTCCAGTCAATGAGTCGCGATGCTGGCCATTGAAACCGAGTGCAGCGCTTGTTATGCCGACAGGCCCTGAATACCCATAAGCGGTGTAGGTGAGTGCATGAGATTGCTGGTCTTTGCTGCACCACAGAATGGACCTTGGCCTATCTGCCGCCAATAGGATTGTTGCGGTCGGCATGGGGTTACCTGATTAGGGGCTGGGCAAGATAATTTAGGCATCAACGCTCGATACTGGAACTGGCAAAATTATCAGGTGCCATTTTGCCCCTCTTCTTGCTACTGGCAGGCCCAATGAGGCCGCAACGCGGCCCCCTGTACTGCTCATGATCAAGCCTGATCCGGCACCACCGCGATCACATCGATTTCCATCAGCCACTCAGCCTGGGCCAAACCCGCCACCACCAGCCCGGTGGAAATCGGGAACACCCCCTTGAGCCACTTACCCACTTCCTTGTACACCGGCTCGCGGAAGCGCGGGTCGGTGATGTAGGTGGTGGTCTTGACGATATGCGACAGGTCAGAGCCCGCCTCTTCGAGCAGCTGCTTGACGTTCTTCATCGCCTGTTCGGCCTGGGCCCGTGGATCGCCCAGGCCCACCAGCCGGCCTTCGAAGTCGGTGCCGACCTGCCCGCGCACGTAGATGGTGTTGCCGGCCCGTACCGCCTGGCACAGGTCGTTGTCCAGGGTCTGGTTGGGGTAGGTTGCCTTGGTGTTGAACATGCGGATGCGAGTGTGGGTAGGCATCAGAGGGCTCCGAAGGTGCTGACGTTGCTGATCGAGGGTTGCTGCTCATCCGCCGCGCGCTGCTCGCGGTCGCGGTAGGCCAGGTAGGTGCGCTGGGTGGCGATGTGTCCGGCGACGTGCTTGGCGTCGTGCCACACCCCCCAGATGAATGACGAGCCGCGGCGCGACAGCCAGGGCAGGCCGAGGAAGTACACGCCCGGCTCCTTCGATACGCCGCGCTGGTGTTGCGGCTTGCCGTTGGCGTCGAAGGCGTCCACCTGCAACCAGCTGAAATCCACGCCATAGCCGGTGGCCCAGATGATGCTCCTGACGTTGGCCTCGGCGAGGTTGAGTTCCAGCAGCGGCTGGCTGACGCAGGCCGGGTCGGGCAGGCGCTTGCGGGCCTCGGGCTCCTCCGGCAGGTCCAGACCGTTGCGCTCGACATAGGCGTCGGCGGCGTCCAGCAGGGCCAGGTAGTTCTCGTCGCCGCGGTTGATGTTCTCGGCCAGGTTGTCCTGGAAGCGGGCCACGCCGCCCTCGAACGACTGGGTCAGGCCGACCAGGGTCATGCCCTGGTGGGCGAGGGCGCGAAAGTCCACGGTGTGGCCGCCGCGGGCGCCGGACACGGCGATGGTCACGTGCTCGCGGCCGGGCTTGGCGATCTCCGCGTCCCACTCGCCGAGCACGCCCAGCCACCAGCAGAAATCGCGGTTGCGGTAGCTGCGCGGCGGACGGTCATGGGCGCCGACCGACAGGTACACCTGGCGTCCTGCGCGCATCAGTTCCTCGGCGATCTGCACCCCGGAGGAGCCGGCGCCGACCACCAGCACCGCGCCTTCGGGCAGTTGCTGCGGGTTGAAGTAGGCGGCGGAGTGGATCTGGTGCAGGCCTTCGTCCTTGGGCGCGATGGCCGGGATCACCGGGCGCTGGAACGGGCCGGTGGCGGCCACCACGCGGTTGGCTCGGATCACGCCCTGGTTGGTGTCGATGGTGAAGCCTGGGCGGTCGGCATTGCGCACCACCTTCTTCACCTCGACCCCGGTACGTACCGGCAGGTTGTACTTGCGCACGTACTGTTCGAAGTAGTCGGCAACCTGGTCCTTGCCGGCGAAGGCGTCGGCGTCGAGGTCGAATTCCAGGCCCGGGAAGCGGTCGTGCCAGACCGGTCCGTTGGCCACCAGCGAATCCCAGCGTCCGGTGCGCCATGCCTCGGCGATGCGCTTGCGCTCCAGCACCAGGTGCGGCACGCCGAGCTTGCTCAGGTGTTCGCTCATGGCCACGCCGGCTTGGCCGGCGCCGACCACGAGGGTGTCGATTTCGATGTTGTTCAGTGTCATGTCCCAGCCCTTCTTCAGCGGCGTTCTTGTTCAGGTCGGTGGGGACCGCCTTTGCCTGGGGCCAGACTAGGGACGGGCGGGAAATCGCGAAAATAGTATTTAGTTGGGGGTTGCCGATAAATTGGCGAAGGCTCTCCTGGCAATGGGCTGCAGCGGTTTCCAGGGGGGCGCAGGACCCTGTGGAGCGGCCTTAGTTTTTTCCTGCCCAGTGCCGAGGAAAATGTTGGTTTCGCAGCTCCCGGGGCCCACCGAGAATGCCGGTAACCCCAACACAGGAGCTGCACCATGACCTTCTCCATCATCGGCCGCTGCCAGGAAACCGGCCAGGTCGGCATCGCCATCAGTTCATCGAGCATCGCCGTCGGCGCCCGCTGCCCATGGGTGCGGGCCGGGGTCGGTGCCGTGGCCACCCAGAACATCACCCTGCCGGCCCTCGGCCCGCAGATCCTCGACGCTCTCGAGCAGGGCCAGCTGCCGCCCGCCGCGGCATTGGACCGGGTGCTGAGCGCCAATGGCTGGAGCGAGTATCGCCAGGTCACGGTGATCGACAGCCAGGGCCAGGTGGGGCTGTTCACCGGCAAGGAGGCCCTGGGCGTGCACAACGCCGTGGCCGGCGAACAATGCGCCGCGGCCGGCAACCTGCTGTCGTCGCAGGCGGTGATCGAGGCCATGGTGGCGGCGTTCGAACAGGCCGGCGGCCACCTGGCCGACCGCCTGCTGGCGGCGATGCACGCGGCCATGGCCGCCGGTGGCGAGGCGGGGCCGGTGCACTCGGCGGCGTTGAAGATTGCCGGCGAGCTGACCTGGCCGCTGGTGGACCTGCGCGTGGACTGGACCGAGCACGATCCCATCGCCGAGCTGGACAACCTCTGGCAGGCCTACCGCCCGCAGATGCAGGACTATGTGACCCGCGCCCTGAACCCGACCGCCGCGCCAAGCTATGGAGTGCCGGGCGATGAATGAGGTTTCCAGCCGTGCGCTGTTGGAACGGTTGGTCGGGTTCGCCACGGTCAGTCGCGATTCCAACCTCGAGCTGATCGCCTTCATCCGCGACTACTTGGCCGGGCTTGGTGTCGCCAGCGAGCTGTTCCACAACGAAGAGGGCACCAAGGCCAATCTGTTCGCCACCATCGGCCCCGACGACCGTGGCGGCGTGGTGCTCTCCGGGCACACCGACGTGGTGCCGGTGGAGGGCCAGGCCTGGAGCGTCGAACCGTTCCGGCTGACTGAGCGCGAAGGGCGCCTGTACGGTCGCGGCACGGCCGACATGAAGGGCTTCATCGCCTCGGTGCTGGCGGCGGTGCCGGCGTTGCTCGCCCAGCCGCTGGAGCTGCCGGTGCACCTGGCGTTTTCCTATGACGAAGAAGTCGGCTGCCTGGGCGTGCGCTCGATGCTCGCCGCCCTGGCGCAGCGCCCGCACAAGCCGCGGCTGTGCCTGATCGGCGAACCCACTGAACTGAAGCCGGTGCTTGGCCACAAGGGCAAGCTGGCCATGCGTTGCCAGGTACATGGCGCCGCTTGCCACTCGGCCTATGCCCCCTACGGCGTCAACGCCATCGAGTACGCGGCGCGGCTGATCGGCAAGCTGGGCGAGATCGGTGACGACCTGGCCCGTCCCGAGTACCACGACGAGCGCTTCGACCCGCCGTTCTCCACAGTACAGACCGGTGTGATCAAGGGCGGTCGTGCCCTGAACATTGTCCCCGCCGAATGCGAGTTCGATTTCGAGGTGCGTGCCTTGCCCGGCTTCGAGGCCCAGGTCGTGGCTGATCGGCTGCAGGACTACGCCGAGACACAGTTGCTGCCGCGCATGCGCGCGGTGAGTGGGGCGAGCGATATCCGCCTGCGACCGTTGAGTGCCTACCCGGGCTTGGCCACGCCTGCCGACAGCGAGGCGGCGCGCCTGGTGGCCTTGATCAGTGGTTCGAGCGACTTTGGCACGGTGGCCTTCGGCACCGAGGGCGGCTTGTTCGACCAGGCCGGCATCCCCACCGTGGTCTGCGGGCCGGGAAGCATGGAGCAGGGGCACAAGCCCGACGAGTTTGTCAGTGTCGAGCAGCTAAAGGGATGCGATGCCATGTTGCGTCGGCTGGTGGATCATCTGCGACAGGACTGACTGCGCATGCCCGTCCGCTCCCACCCAAGGGCAGGAGCGGGCGTCGTTGGCGGCTTATGCCGGCACCATCGCAAAACCTACGCCGAATCGGTTCCAGGCATTGATGGTGGCGATGGCCAGGGTCAGGTTGGCGACCTCCTTGGCGCTGAAGTGCTCCAGCAGCGCCTGGTACTCGTCCTGCGGCGCGCCACGCTCGGCCAGGCGGGTCAGGCTCTCGACCCAGGCCAGGGCGGCCCGCTCGCGCTCGCTGAAGTAGCGGGTCTCGCGCCAGACGCTCAGGGTCTGCAGGCGCGCCTCGGTTTCGCCGGCCTTGCGCGCATCGTTGGCGTGCATGTTGACGCAATAGGCGCAGCCATTGATCTGCGAGGCGCGCAGGCGGATCAGCTCGAGCAGCGAGTGCTCCAGGCCCGAGGCGACCAGCGCCTGTTCGAGGCCGATCATGGCCTTGTAGGCTTCCGGTGAGTGTTTGGCCCATTCGATACGGTCATGCATGGTGAAACTCCAGGTCGGCAAGAGGAAAGTGGCACTACCTTAGCGCCAGGCCGCGCCGCGCCGAATAGCCAATCCCGCGCTTTGCCAGGAGGCCAATCGGTCATTCGGATGAGCACTGACAGGCATCCAATCTCTTCATTTCTGCCAGGGCGGTCGAGTCGGGATAATGGGCGGGTCAACACCTGAGAACCGTTTCATGTCCGCAGATCGATTCATGCGCGAGGCCCTTGAGCTTGCCCGCGCCAATATCCAGGCCGGTGGCCGCCCCTTCGGCGCCGTGCTGGTCCATCAGGGGCAGGTGATCGCCCGTGCCGTCAACGAGATCCACAGTACCCAGGACCCCACCCGCCACGCCGAGATGCAGGCCATCCGCCAGGCCTCCCAGGTGCTCGGTCGGGCGCGCCTGGACGGCGCCGAGATCTACGCCAGCGGCCATCCGTGCCCGATGTGCCTGGCCGCCATGCACCTGTGCGGCATCGAGCGCGCCTGGTTCGCCTATGACAACGACGAGGGCGAGCCCTATGGGTTGTCCACCGCCGCGGTGTATGCGCAGATGGCCCGCCCGCCTCGGCAGCAGAGCCTGCCCCTGCGCCCACTGAAACCGGCGGGTGAAAATGGCCTGTACCGTGAATGGCAGCAGGTCGGCGAAGCATGAGAGGCGCATTGAACCTGTTGCTGGTAGTGCTGCTGGCGTTGAACCTGCGGCCGATCCTCACCAGCATCGGCCCGCTGCTCGAACCGATGCGCCATAGCACTGGCCTGGGCTACCAGCAGGCGGCGCTGCTGACCGCGTTGCCGGTGCTGTGCATGGGCCTGGTGCCGCTCCTGCAACCCTGGCTGCGGCGCTGGTTGAGCGAGCATGGCGGCATGCTGGCGGGGCTGGCGGCCATCGCCCTGGCGTGCCTGTGGCGCCTGCAACTGGACAGCGCCTGGGCGCTGATCGCAAGCGCGGTGGTCGCCGGGCTGGGCGTCGCCGTGGTTCAGGGCATGATGCCGGGCTTGGTCAACCGCTGGTTCCCCGGCCGCCTGGCTGCGACCATGGGGCTGTATTCGGCGGCGTTGATGAGTGGCGGTGGCCTGGCGGCGGTGTTGGGCCCATCGATCACCGCGCACTTTGGCCATTGGCAGTTCGGCCTTGGCCTGTGGGCGCTGCCTGCGCTGCTGGCTATCGTGGCGTGGATCGCCCTGCGCCCGCGCCAGGACACGCCGTCCCTGGCCGGTGGCGGCGGCGGGCACTGGTTCGGCAACCGACGGGCCTGGCTGCTGGCGCTCTACTTCGGGCTGATCAACGGCGGCTACACGAGCATGGTCGCCTGGTTGCCGGCCTATCACCTGGAGCACGGCGGCACGGCCCAGGGCGGTGGCGAGCTGGTCGGGTTGATGACCATCTTCCAGGTCTGCGGCGCCCTGGGCCTGCCGTTGCTGCTGCGGCGCCTGGCCGATCGCCGGCCGGGGCTGTGGCTGGCCTTGCTCATCCAGCTGGCGGGCTTTCTTGGCTTGCTGCTGGCGCCGGCCAGCGCCATGGGCCTGTGGGTGGCGCTGATCGGCCTGGGCCTGGGCGCGTGCTTCAGCCTGAGCCTGACGCTGACCCTGGAGCACCTGCGCACGCCCGGTGAAGCCGGCAGCTTGGCGGCTTTTGTCCAGGGCGTGGGTTTCATCATCACCGGAATCGTGCCGTACATCACCGGCTGGCTGCGTGATGTCAGCGGCGACTTCCAGGCGTCCTGGACCCTGCTGACCTGCACGGTGCTGGCGATGCTGCTGGTGACCGTGCGTTTCGCCCCCAACGGCTATGCCCGGGCCATCGCCGGTGAGCGGCGAGCGCCTGCGGCGGCGCTCAACTGAGGCGTTGCAGGGTATCGCCGACCCGGTCCAGTGCCGGGTCGATGTCCAGCAGTTCGATGGCACCGAAGCCGAACAACAGGCCTGGCCTGACCGGCGCTTCGCTGAAGAATGGCGCCAGGGAGTAAAGACCGACCTCCACCTTGCGTGCCAGGTTGATCAGCAGCTCGACATCCACCCCGGGCTTGGCCAGCGCGCTCAGGTGAAAGCCGGCGCTGGCCGGCACGGCGTCGAACCACGGCGCCAGGTCGCCACCCAGGCGCGTCAGGATCCGCTCGCGGCGGGCGCTGTACACCTCGTGGCAACGGCGGATGTGCTTGTTCAGGTGACCTTCGCTGATGAACCGGGCCAGCGCCCACTGCTGCAGGCTCGGGCTGTGCCAGTCGCTCAGGTGCTTGGCCACGCAGGCGGCCTGCAGCACGGCCGGCGGCAGCACGGCGTAGCCCAGGCGCAGTTCCGGCAGCAGGGTCTTGGAGAAGGTCCCGACATAGGCCACCAGGCCATGTCGATCCAGGCGCTGCAGCGCTTCGGCGGCCGGCCCCTGGTAGCGGAATTCGCAGTCGTAGTCGTCCTCGATGATCAGCGCGCCAAGCTCCGCGGCCCGCGCCAGCAGCGCCTGGCGCCGTGGCTCGGCCATGGGCATGCCCAGCGGGAACTGGTGCGAGGGTGTCACGTAGATCAGTCGGGTGCCGTCCTCGATCTGCTCGACGCACAGCCCCTGGTCGTCCACCGGCACCGACTGCAGGCGCGCGCCGAGGGCCAGGAATAGTTGGCGTGCCGGTGGGTAGCCCGGGTCCTCCATGGCCACCTTGCAGCCGGGTTCGACCAGTACCCGGGCGATCAGGTCCAAGGCCTGCTGGGCGCCATTGCACACCAGCACATCGCTGGCCGCGCACTGGATGCCGCGGGTGAAGGCGATCTGGTGGGCGATGGCCTCGCGCAGCTCCGGCAGGCCCTGGGCGGAAAACTGCCGGTCGGGGTGGCGCTGGCTGCGGCGCAGGGCGTAGTTCATGCAACTGCGCCAGTGGTCGTAGGGGAACTGCGCCTTGCTCGAGGCGCCGCCGATGAAGTCATAGCGCGACGGTGCGTCCAGCGCCCGCCGGCCCAGCACCGTGGCGCGCCGGCGCCAGCGTTCGAGGGTGTCGGCGGCGGCCAGCGGGATGTTGTCGCTATCGCTCTGGTGCCGTGTGTGGCGCGGGGTAATGAAGGTGCCGCGGCCGACCACGCCGCTGAGCAGGTTTTCATAGGTCAGGCGCGAATAGGCTTCGGCCACGGTCTTGCGCGAAACCCCCAGTTGTTCGGCCAAGAGACGCGTGGGTGGCAGCTGGGTGCCGGCGGCCAGGTGGCCGCTGTCAATACCGGCGCGCAGTTGCTGGTAGAGCTGTTCGGCCAGGCCTTTGCGGCCTTCGAGGCGGATGTGCAGTTCCATCGGGGGAGGGTGTCCGAAGCGCAGGAGGGGTAAAAGCTTCGGGGTTTATTGCGTTGGCTGCAAGGGGACCGCTCTGCGGCCCATCGCCGGCAAGCCGGCTCCCACAAGGACCGTGTTCACCCTGTGGGATCTGGCTTGCCGGCGACGAGGAGTCAAAGTCGGGCGGTACTGATGGTGATGTAGCCTTTTTCCGGCAGTGCGATGCGGATCACCGTCTCGTCTTCGCAGGCCTTGCGTTTTTGCTGGATGCACACGCCGTCCACCGCGGCTTCGCGCATGCGGGCTGGGATGGCGCGGCCCTTGGCATCGAAGAAGGCTTCGCTGGCGAGCAGCTCGACCCGCTCGATCAACTGGCGGGTGTGCTCGTCGGTGGCACAGAAGAACCGCACCCCGGACAGGTGCGGATTGTCATCGGGGTTGCTGACCTCGTGGGCCAGCAGTTGGCGCAGGGTGTGGCGCAGTTCACGGGTAGGGTGATCAGCGTTTGCGGGCATGGCATGGCCTCGTCTGGATGGGGTTGGCCGCGCCGGGGCGGCGGTCACGTCTCCAGGTCGGATGATGTTTTGCCGACGGTGTGGCAACAATCTAGAAGCTTCCGTGTTTTCGGTAGGAGGGTTCCGAAATTACAGGCGCCAGGTTGAACATCGCCTTGATCCGCGTCAGGGGCGGGGCACAATTTCCATCGCCTCGACAGCGCGGGGCTCAAGCGCCGCCTCGACGATTTCGATCCAGTGCCGCACCGGCGTGCGCCCGGCACCGCCGAGGTGCAGCTGGCAGCCGATGTTGGCGGTGGCAATGAGCTGCGGGTTGCCGCTTTCCAGGGCGTTGAGGCGGTTGTCGCGCAGCTGGCGCGCCAACGTCGGCTGGGTCAGCGAATAGGTGCCGGCCGAGCCGCAGCACAGGTGGCCATCGGGCACCTGGGTGAGGTGGAAGCCCAGGCGCTGCAGCAGGCCTTCCACCGCACCGCCGAGCTTGAGGGCATGCTGTAGGGTGCAGGGGCAGTGGAACGCCAGGCGCTGCTCGGTGCAAACACCCAGTCGCTCCAGTGGTTCGGCCTGCAGCACCTGCACCAGGTCGCGGGACAGGGCACTGACCGTGGCGGCCTTGGCGGCGTAACGCGGGTCTTGTTCCAGCAGGTGGCCATAGTCGCGGACGAACGCACCGCAGCCGCTGGCGGTCTGCACGATGGCCTCTGCGCCGGCCTCGATGGCCGGCCACCAGGCGTCGATGTTGCGCCGGGCACGGTCGAGGCCACGCGCCTGGGCATCCAGATGATAGTCCACGGCGCCGCAGCAGCCGGCCTCATGGACCGGTTTGACGCTGATGCCGAGCCGGTCAAGCAGGCGCGTGGCGGCGGCGTTGGTGTTGGGTGAAAGGGCCTGCTGCACGCAGCCTTCGAGCAGCAGCACATGTCGGGCGTGGCGCGGTGTCAGGCGTTGGCGTGGGGCTACAACATGCGCCGGCAGCTTGTCCTTGAGGCTGGCCGGGAGCAGGGGGCGCAGGGCCTGGCCGGCGCGCACCAGGGCCTTGAATGCGCCAGGCCGTGGCACCACGGCGCGCAGGCCGGCGCGCAGCAGGCGTTGCCCCGGTGGTCGGGGGACTTGCCGGTCGACCACGGCGCGGCCGATGTCGAGCAGGTTGTGGTACTCCACCCCCGACGGGCAGGTGGTCTCGCAGTTGCGACAGCTCAGGCAACGGTCCAGGTGCGCCTGGGTGCTGGTGCTCACCGGCTCGCCTTCGAGCACCTGCTTGATCAGGTAGATGCGCCCGCGAGGCCCGTCCAGTTCATCGCCGAGCAACTGGTAGGTGGGGCAGGTGGCGGTGCAGAACCCGCAGTGCACGCAGGCGCGCAGGATACGTTCGGCCTCGTCGGCGCGGGGCAGTTGGCGGGCGGAGTCGCTCAGGTGTGTGTGCATGCCGTGGCCTCACAGGTCGGCGTACAGGCGGCCAGGGTTGAACACGCCCTGGGGATCGAGTTGGCGTTTGAGCGCCTGGTGATAGCGCAGCGTCAAAGGATCAAGCGGGGCGCTGCTGTCATCACCGGGCCGGTAGGCGGTGGCATGACCGCCGGCCTCGGCCGCCAACGCCCGGATGACGGACGCCGGGGCATCAGACTTCAGCCAGCGCTGGGCGCCGCCCCAGTCGAGCAACTGACGCCCCGGAAGTTCGAGTGCGCCGCAGGCAAGGGGCAGGGAAAGCCGCCACAGCGTCGCGGGTGCGGCGAAGAAGGCCAGGCGCTGCTCGCGCAGGTCGTGCCAGAAGCCCGTGTCGAGCGCTTCGCCACCCAGGCGCTCGCGGGCCGAGCGCACCGAGCCTTCGCCGCCTTCCAGGCGCAGATGCAGCGTCTCGCCGTCATGGCAGGCAGCGCTGATCGGCAGCGCTTGCCGGCCCCATTCGACGAGTTCGCCCAGGGCCTGACCTACGTTCATCTCCAGGCGCAGGCCCAGGCACTGGCGTGGTCGCGGCAGCACCTTCAACGACACCTCGGTGAGCAGCCCCAGGCAGCCGAAGCTGCCCGCCATCAGCCGCGATACGTCGTAGCCGGCGACATTCTTCATCACCTCGCCGCCAAAGCGCAGGTGCTTGCCGTGGCCGGTGATCAGCCGGGTACCGAGGACGTAGTCACGCACCGACCCGGCCCAAGGCCGCCTTGGCCCCGACAGCCCAGCCGCGACCATGCCGCCCAGCGTTGCCTCGGGGCCCAGGTGTGGTGGTTCGCAGGCCAGCATCTGCCCGGCCTCGTGCAGTGTCGCCTCGACCTCCCGCAGCGGCGTGCCGGCGCGGGCGGTGAGTACCAGTTCGGTGGGGTTGTAGCCGACGATGCCACGGTGGCCGCGGATGTCGATGACCTGCCCGGTTACCGGGCGACCGAGCATGGCCTTGCTGTTGCCGCCCTGGATGCGCAGCGGGGTGTGCATCTCCAGCGCCTGGTTGACCTGCTCCTGCAGGTCCTGGCTCAAGTCCCTGTCCATCAGAAACGCTCCAGGTCGGGGAAGGGCAGTTGTCCGTGGTGCACATGCAGCGCGCCGAACTCGGCGCAGCGCTGCAGGGTGGGGATGTTCTTGCCCGGGTTGAGCAGGCCCCATGGGTCGAAGGCGGCCTTGACCGCGTGGAACAAGGTGATCTCGTCGCTGTTGAACTGCGCGCACATCTGGTTGATCTTCTCCCGGCCCACGCCGTGTTCGCCGGTGATGCTGCCGCCGACGGCCACGCACAGTTCGAGGATCTTGCCGCCGATGGCCTCGGCGCGCTCCAGTTCGCCGGGCAGGTTGGCATCGAACAGGATCAGCGGGTGCAGGTTGCCGTCGCCGGCATGGAACACGTTGGCCACCCGCAGGCCATACTGCCGGGAAAGCTCGCTGATGCCCTTGAGCACTCGTGGCAACTCCCGGCGCGGGATGGTGCCATCCATGCAGTAGTAGTCCGGGGAAATGCGCCCCACCGCCGGGAAGGCATTCTTGCGCCCGGCCCAGAAGCGCGCGCGCTCGGCTTCGTCGCAGGCCAGGCGCACCTCGCGGGCGCCGGCCCTGCGCAGCACGGCATCGACCCGTGCGCAGTCGTCCTGCACGTCGGCCTCGACACCGTCGAGCTCGCACAGCAGGATCGCCGCCGCGTCCAGCGGGTAGCCGGCATGGATGAAATCCTCGGCGGCGCGAATCGCCAGGTTGTCCATCATCTCAAGCCCAGCCGGGATGATCCCGGCGCCGATGATTTCGGCCACCGCGCCCCCGGCATCCTCGACGCTGTCGAAACTGGCCAGCAGTACCCGTGCCACCTGCGGTCTGGGCAGCAGCTTGACGGTGACTTCGGTGACGATACCGAGCATGCCTTCGGAACCGGTGAACAACGCCAGCAGGTCGAATCCGGGGCTGTCCAGGGCATCGCTGCCCAGCACCAGGCGTTCGCCTTCGACGGTGAGGATTTCCACCTTGAGCAGGTTATGCACGGTCAGGCCGTATTTCAGGCAATGCACGCCACCGGCATTCTCGGCGACATTGCCGCCGATCGAGCAGGCGATCTGCGAGGACGGATCGGGCGCGTAGTACAGCCCATGGGGCGCCGCCGCCTGGGAGATCGCCAGGTTGCGCACACCAGGCTGGACCCGGGCGAAGCGGCCCTGCGGGTTGACCTCGAGAATGCGCTTGAAGCGCGCCATTACCAGCAGGATGCCCTGGCTCAACGGCAGGGCGCCGCCGGACAGGCCGGTGCCGGCGCCGCGCGCCACCACCGGCACGCCGCGCTGGTGGCAGAGCCGCAGCAGCGCCTGCACCTGCTCGATGCGCTCGGGCAGCGCCACCAGCAGCGGTAGCGTGCGGTAGGCCGAGAGGCCGTCGCACTCGTAGGGCCTGAGGTCTTCGCCGCGGTGCAGGATCTCCAGGTCGGGCAGGGCCTCGCGCAGGGCGGCCAGCAGTGCCGGCTTGTCCACGGCTGGCAACGGTCCGTCGACACGTTCGTCGTAAAGGATATTCATGAAGACTTACTGCGCCAGGTGCCGGATCATCGCCACCGTCAGGTACAAGCGTGGCGCCACGCTGGCGATCTCCATGTATTCGTCGTCGCCATGCAAGCCGGCGCCGACCACGCCGAGGGTCTCCAGCACCGCCGGCTTGTCGCTGTCGGGCACGTAGGCGTAGCCGGCGTCGGTGCCGAAGCGCATGGCGATCGGCTGCAACTGCCGGTCGATCTTGCTGTAGAGCTGCCGCGCCGTTTGCGCAAGTTCCGTGGAGGCGTCGTTCCTGGCCAGCGGCGGACGGCCTTTTTCCATGACCAGCTCGACCTGGGTATCGGCCACCAACTGTTTCTTGATGATCCGCAGGGCATCCTCCTGCACCCGCTCGGTCTCGCTCAGGTCGGAGTAGCGCATGTCGGCCTCGGCGCTGGCCTGGGCGGGAATGATGTTGGCTTTTTCCCCGGCCTTGGCCAGGGTCCAGTTGACGGTGGTGCCCTTGCTCTTGTCGCCGAGGTTGTTCAATTGCAGCAACTGGTGCGCCAGCTCCAGCAGCGCGTTGCGCCCGGCCTCCGGGGCGGAGCCTGCGTGGGAGGCGCGGCCCTTGACCTCGAGCTTGAGGCGATTGATGCCGTTGGTGGCGACGGTGACCGCGTCCTTGTCGGGCGGCTCGTAGGAGAAGACGAAGTCATGCTTGCGCGCCAGTTCGGCAATCAGCTGCCGCGAGCCGGTCGAGCCCATTTCCTCGTCCGGGTTGAACAGCACGGTGAGGGTGCGGTATCCCTTGTACTGCTGGTCCTGCAGCAGTTTCAGCGCATGCAGGATCATCGCCACGCCGCCCTTGGCATCGGCCACGCCGGGGCCGTAGGCGCGGTCGCCGTCGATCCGAAACGGGCGCTTGGCCACGGTTCCGGGGCCGAACACCGTGTCGTAGTGGACCATCAGCAGGAAGTCCTTGTCGCCACTGCCCTTGAGCGTTCCGACGATGTTGTCGCCCACCGAAGGCGTGGCCGGCTGCGTCGTGACCTTGGCGCCGAGAGCCTCCAGTCGTTTCACCAGTTCGTTGCCGACCTGCTTCAGGCCGGGCTCGGTACCGGTGCCGGTGTCCACGGCCACCAGGGTCTTGAGGGTTTCCAGGTAGTGAGGCTGTTCGGCCTGGGCCTGGCTGAACAGGGCCTGGGGCGTCGGGTCGGCTGCCTGGGCGGTGGCGCAGGCCAGGGCAAGGGTCAAAGAGCAGAGTCGCAAGGGCATGGGCAGGGATCTCGTTGTCGTGAACCCTTTAGCGTAGACCCTGTCACGCAATCATCGCCAAGGCCAGACCGTGCCCCGTTGCTCAGAACCAGCGGTCGTTACGTTTGCGGCCACGGGTCAGCGCCGGCAGGATCAGCCCCGCCAGCAGCCCGGCGCCGGCGATGCTGCCGCCATACACCATGTAGCGCATCATCACCTGCTTGTTCTCGTCACCCAGGCGTGCCTGGGTGTCGCGCAGGGTCGACTGGCTCTGCTCGAGCTGTTCGTTGAGTGCCTTGTTGCGGCTTTCCAGCTCGTCGATCAGCGCCTTGCGCGAGTCGAGGGTCTCCTGCATGCCCTGCACGCGGTTCTTCCAGCTGTCGTCGATGGTCTTGAGCTGGCCGGACAGTTCGGCCACCTGGGCGTCGAGCTGCGGCAGGCGCTCGCTCTGGCCGGGCACCGCCTGCAAGTCGCTGGTGAGGATCCACACCAGGTCGCCGCTCTGCCCGCGTACCTGGCTGTAGTTGCCCTGGCTGGTGACCAGGGTGACCTTCTGCCCCGACTTGAGCGTGCCGACGATGCGGTGGCCGTCGGTGGGGCCGCTGCGGACATAGGTGCTCAGGCTGTCGCTGACCCAGCGCGCATCGCTGGCCGGCTCTTCGGCGTGGGCTGGGGCGGCAAGGGCGATCAGGGCGGCGATCAGGCCGCCGCGCAGGACGGTGAGGGCAGGAGGAACGGGCTGGATGTCTGGCATGCTGGTCTTCGCTGAAACAGGACGAATGAAGGCCCGATGACTGGGCCGGCGATCCGGTCGGGTGGATTGACCGTCAGCGAAAGACCGTTTTTTTGTAGGCAGGTTCACTGCCTGGCTTGGGAAATGTCTGCAGGATGTTGCGGGAAGTGGTGTGTAGCTTGCCCCTGTGAGCGCCGGCCTGCCAGCAAAGGGGCCGCCAGGCGGCCCCCCGAGGTCTCAGGCCACCACCTCATAACACGGCACATACGCCGCCCCGCCGGGCAGCTTCATGCGGTGCTGGTCGACGAACGCCTGCAGCAGGCGCCCGAGCGGGTCGAGGATCGCCGCGTCGCCACGGATCTGGTACGGCCCGTGCTCTTCGATCAGGCGAATGCCCTTGTCCTTGACGTTGCCGGCGACGATCCCGGAGAACGCCCGGCGCAGGTTGGCCGCCAGTTCGTGGGGCGGCAGGTTGCGGCGCAGGGCCAGGTTGGCCATGTTCTCGTGGGTCGGGTCGAACGGGTGCTGGAAGCCTTCGTCGATCTTCAGCAGCCAGTTGAAGTGGAAGGCGTCGTTGCGTTCGCGACGGAACTGCTTGACCGCCTTGAGCCCCTCGACCATCTGCCGGGCGACTTCGGCCGGATCGTCGATGATGATCTGGTAATGACGCTGGGCGGCCTCGCCGAGGGTGGCCCCGACGAAGGCGTGCAGTTGCAGCAGGAAGGCTTCGGCGCTACGCGGCCCGGTGAGTACGACCGGGAACGGCAGGTCCTGGTTTTCCGGGTGCATGAGGATGCCGAGCAGGTACAGGAACTCCTCGGCGGTGCCGGCGCCCCCGGGGAAGATGATGATGCCGTGGCCAACGCGGACGAAGGCTTCCAGGCGCTTCTCGATATCCGGCAGGATCACCAGTTCGTTGACGATCGGGTTGGGCGCCTCGGCGGCGATGATGCCTGGCTCGGTCAGCCCCAGGTAGCGGCTGCCGTGCATGCGCTGCTTGGCGTGGGCGATGGTGGCGCCCTTCATCGGGCCTTTCATCACGCCAGGGCCGCAGCCGGTGCAGACATCCAGCTTGCGCAGGCCCAGCTCGTGGCCGACCTTCTTGGTGTACTGGTATTCCTCGCTGCTGATCGAGTGACCGCCCCAGCACACTACCATCTTCGGCTCGACGCCCGGGCGCAGGGTGCGGGCGTTGCGCAGCAGGTGGAAGACGTAGTCGGTGAGGCCCTGGGAGCTCTCGAGGTCGATGCGCTGGCTGGCCAGCTCGCTCTCGGTGTAGACGATGTCGCGCAGGGCGCTGAACAGCATCTCGCGGGTGCTGGCGATCATTTCGCCGTCGACGAAGGCGTCGGCCGGGGCGTTGAGCAGTTCCAGGCGCACGCCGCGGTCCTGCTGGTGGATGCGTACCTCGAAGTCCTTGTAGGCCTCGAGGATGGTCTTGGCGTTGTCGACATGGGCGCCGGTGTTGAGGATGGCCAGGGCGCACTGGCGGAACAGGGTGTAGAGGCTGCCGGTACCGACTTCGCTCAGTTGCTGGACTTCACGTTGCGACAGCGTCTCCAGGCTGCCCTTGGGGCTGACGGAGGCGTTGATGACATTGCGTTGGGGCATCTGGTCTTTCCTGTGCGGGTAAAACATCCTTCTTGGACAACACCATACAAGCAAATGTGCGTGGCAACGAGGGCCTTGGTGAAAAACCTTGGACGCAGTGCCTACCCCGTGGGAGCCGACCTGCCGGCCAAAGGGCTGCGTAGCAGCCCCGGGGTTATTGGACGTTGAACACATGCCGCAGGTACGCCACGAAATTCTCGTCCCGGCACTGGGTCTTGCCCGGACTGTCGGAGATCTTCGCCACCGGCGCGCCGTTGCAGGCGGTCATCTTGATCACCATGTTCATCGGCCTGACCCCGGGGATGTCGCAGGTCAGGTTGGTACCGATACCGAAGCTGACGTTGATCCGCCCGTGCAGGGCGCGATAGAGCGTCAGCATCTTCTCGAAGTCCAGGCCGTCGGAGAAGATCAGCGTCTTGCCACGTGGATCGATGCCCAGCCGCTGGTAGTGGGCGATGGCTTTCTCGGCCCAGGCCAGCGGCTCGCCCGAGTCATGCCGTAGGCCGTCGAAGAGCTTGGCGAAGTACAGGTCGAAGTCCTTCATGAATGCATCCATGCCGATGCAGTCGGTCAGGGCGATGCCCAGCTGTCCACGGTATTCACGTACCCAGCATTCCAGCGCGGCGGCCTGGCTGTCGACCAGCCGCGGGCCGAGCTGCTGGTGGGCCATGAACCATTCGTGGGCCATGGTGCCGATGGGCTTGATCTGGTATTCGCGGGCCAGGTGCACGTTGCTGGTGCCGACGAAACGCCCGGGGAAGTCGCGTTTGAGGATATGCACCACCTCTTCCTGTACCCGATAGGAGAATCGCCGGCGGGTACCGAAGTCGGCCAGTTGCAGACCGGCCAGTTCGTCGTCGCTGGCTTCTGCCCTGAGCCAGTCGAGCTTCTGGTACAGGCGCTCGCCGACCTGTTCGATCAGCACCTCGCGATAGCGGTAGCGGTTGCGTACCTCGCTGATGATCGCCAGCAGCGGGATCTCGAACAGGATCACGTGCAGCCACGGGCCGCGCACGCGGATCGCCAGTTGCCCGGCATTGTCCAGGCCGACCTGCACATAGCGCAGGTTGAAGCGGAACAGGCTGAGGAAGCGGATGAAATCCGGCTTGATGAACGGGATCTTTTCCAGGTAGGCCAATTGGTCGTGGGTGACCGAGACATCGGCCAACTGCTCGACCTGGTAGCGGATCTCGGCGAGGTAGGGCGCCAGGTCCTCGTCGTTGCGGCAGCGGAACTCCCATTCCACTTCGGCGTTGGGGTAGTTGTGCAGCACCGCCTGCATCATGGTGATCTTGTAGAAATCGGTGTCCAGCAGGTTCTGGATGATCCTTGGGCCGAAGACGCTGTCGCTCATGGGCGGTCCTCCTTGAGTTGGTCGAGCCGGGTGTCGAGGGTCTGTTCGTCGGCGCACAGGTGGATGCCGGTGCTGGCCATTTCATCGCAGGCCGCTTGTGCGCCCTCGGCGCTCAGGGCGCGGCAGGCCGGCAGGTACAGCAGCACCTCGAAACCGGCGCGGCGCAGCTGCAGGGCGGTGGTGCGCACGCAGTAGTCCAGTGCCAGGCCACCGACGATGATCGCCTGCACCTGTTGCACCTTGAGGAACTCGATGACGCCGGTGGAGCGGCGCTCGGCCAGGTCGTGGTAGCAGGCGCCGTAGGGGTGCAGGTCGGGCTCGACGCCTTTCCAGACGAAGTAGTCGTAGTCGATGGGGGAGGGCAGGCCGGGCAGCAGCTCGAAGCCCGGCGTGCCGGGGACGCAGTGGCTGACCCAGGTCAGGTCGGCATTGGCCAGGGGCAATGGTTGCAGCATCTGGCCCGGCTCGGCGACCACCCAGGCGGCGTTGGCCGGGTGGGCGTCCTTGCTGCCCAGGCGCAGCGAGGCGCGTTGGGCCATGGCGTTGAGCGCGGGGGCGATCAGGTGGCCGCCGGGCACCGGCAACTCATGGGCGGCGTTGGCGGTGAAGCCGTTCTGCGCGTCGACATCGAAACTGGCGATTTTCATTGGAGGAAACTCCTCGGCTGGAATGGCTATATATTCCACCTGGTGGATTAAGTGTGTCAAGATTATTTTATCCAGGGATTTAGGGTTGCCCTATTTAATCGCCCTGGTGGAATATAGGCGGATGTTGATTAAGGAACCTTTCCGTGAGCACAGCTGAAGTCCTGGCCAGTGTCGATATCGTCACCCTGCGCCTGTCGCCCCACAGCCAGCGCCTCGAGGTGTTGCTGTCCCCGCGCGAACGCGAGCCCTACAAGGGGCAGTGGGCCTTGCCGGGCGTCATCGTCAATGGCAGTACCGCGGACAACAACCTGGATGCCGCCGCCTGCCGGGCGCTCTCGGAAAAGGCCAAGGTGCGCCCGCGCCACCTGGAGCAGGTCGGCACCGAGGGCAATGCTTCCCGCGATCCACGAGGCTGGACCTTGAGCACTTACTACCTGGCGTTGCTCGATCCTGCGGTTGTGGTCGAGGATCCGCAGATTGCCTTTTTCGATCTGCAACGCGTCCTGGACAACGAACCGCCGTTGCCGTTCGACCATCGCCTGCTGGTCGAGCGTGCCCATGAACGGCTGGCGGCCAAGGCCGTGTACACCAACCTGCCTTTATACCTGGCACCCGAGCGGTTCACCGTGCTGGATGCGCTGGCCGCCGCGCAGGCGTGCCTGGGGCAGCCAGTCAACAACACCTCGATGCGTAAACGCCTGGAGCGCATGAAGAGCGAAGGCTGGGTGCAGGACACCGGAGAGAAGAACCAGCCCAGGCTGGGACGGCCACAGCAACTGTACCGGCATACTCCGCAGGGGGGCGGGGCGTTCATGTTCGACCGGAGTCTGCTGGCGGGAGGATAGTCAGGGCCGATCGCGGCCTCTTCCTGCAGCCGTCGAGTAGCGACTATCCTTGCCCCATGACCAGCCTGCCTCCTTTACGCCATCCTTGTCCGCCGGGCGCCTGCGACTGCGGCCGCGAACGCCTGGCCGACGGCCCCGAGCGACGCATCCTGCTGCTCACCCGCGAGGAGGAGAAGCGCCTGGTCGAACGCCTGGAGAACCTGAAGGATCTGGAGGACCTGCAGCGCCTGCAGTCACGCCTCTACGAGCAACTGGGCATCCGCGTGCATATCGCCCCGGGCTTCAACGAAGTGCGCACCATGCGCGGCATCGTCATCGAGCTTGCGGCGCAGCCGGGCCTGTGCCGCAAGACCCGCCAGTCGATCCCCGCCGCTATCCGCCGGGGACTGGAGCGCAATCCGCAGGTGGCCTTCCGCCTGCTCGACGCCCATGACCTGCTGCGTGATGCCTGAACATCAACGCATCGCCGCCAGCTTGATGCCGAAGCCTACCAGGCAGGCGCCGGCCAGGCGTTCGAGCAGGTTAGTGATGCGCGGGCTGGCGCGCATGCGCTCGGCCAAGCGGTGGGTGAGCAGCACCGCCACCAGGCCGTAGAGCAGGGTCAGGCCAGCCACGGTCAGCGCCATGAAAGCGAAGGTCACCACGCCCTGGTGGCGCACCGGGTCGATGAACAGCGGGAAGAACGCCATGTAGAACATGATCGCCTTGGGGTTGAGCAGGGTGATCATCATGGTCTGGCGCAGGTAGCGGCCGCTGGCCATGCCGCTGTCGCGCGGCGCGCCGCCGGGCTTGCTCAGCACCATGCGCAGGCCGAGCCAGGCCAGGTAGGAGGCGCCGGCCCACTGCACCACATGGAAGGCGGCCGGATAGGCGGCCAGCAGGGTGGCGACGCCCGCCACCGCCAGCCACATCAGCACCTGGTCGCCGAGGATCACTCCGAAAGTAGCGGCCAGGCCGCCCTTGATGCCGCCCTTGCCGGTGGCGGTGATCAGGGCGAAGTTGCCGGGCCCGGGGATCGCCAGGAGGATAAGGAACGCGATCACGAAAGCGCCGTAGTCGGTCACGCCGAGCATGGGTAGTCTCCTGGGGAAGGCGGGCGGGCAGATCAGGATATATGCCATTATTCGCATCACTTGCAAAGCCACGACGGCACAGGGAGGTGGAGATGGCGTTCAATGCGCATGAGCGGGCAGTGTTGCTGGCGGTCAAGGGCGTGGGGCCGACCGTGGTGCAGCGGCTCGAGCAGTTGGGTTATGACTCGCTGGCGCGACTGGCCGGGGCCGATGCCCTGCGGATCGTCAGCGAGGCGGCCGGTCTGGTGGGCAGCAGTTGCTGGAAGAACAGCCCGCAGGCACGGGGGGCGATCCAGGCGGCGATTGCCCGGGCCAGGGAGCATGTCCTGCAGGGCACCTGTCCCGCCAATGGCACATAAAAAAGCCCCGAAGACCTAGGTCTTCGGGGCAAACGGTTGGGGGAGGAGCCAACCAAAGGAGTCTTCACATCAGGGGACGGTCAGCGCGAGCTGACCACCACGTCGGGTTGCCAGCCGCCGCCCAGCGCCTTGTAGATCGCGACGATGCCGCTGTACAGCTCGACCTCGCCCTGGGCCTGGGCGTCTTCGGCGCTCAGGCGCTCGCGTTCGGCGTCGAGCAGCACCAGGTAGTCCACCGTGCCTTCGCGATAGCGCACCGAAGCCAGTTCCGCCGCCTTGCGGCTGGCGTCGCTCTGGCGCATCAGCGCCAGCAGGCGCTGTTGGCGCTTGCCATAGTCGCTGAAGGCGTTGGAGGATTCCTCCAGGGCCAGCAGCACCTGCTGTTCGTAGTTGGCCAGGGCGCCCTCGGCATCGGCCTTGGCCCCGCGCAGGCGGGCGCGCACGCTGCCCAGGTCGAAGGCTGCCCAGGTGATGCTCGGGCCCAGCGCCCAGGCGTTGGCCGCCGAGGAGCCGATCTGCGAGCCGCGCGCGGCGGTGAAGCCGAGGAAGCCGCTGAGGCTGACACGCGGGAACAGGTCGGCGGTGGCCACGCCGACGTTGGCCGTGGCCGCCGCCAGCTGGCGCTCGGCACTGCGGATGTCCGGGCGGCGGCGCAGCAGCTCGCCGGGGTCGCCCACCGGCAAGGCCTTGGCGATGGCCGGCAGGGCCTTGGGCGCAAGGTCCACGCTCAAGGCGTCCGGACGCTGGCCGAGCAGGGTGGCGATGCGGTTCTTCGCCCGCACTTGTTCGGCCTGCAGCTGCGGCACGGTGGCTTCGACACCCGCCAGGCGGGCGTCGGCGCGGACCACGTCGAGTTCATTGCCGACCCCGGTGTCGCGCAGGGTCACGGTGATATCCCGCGACTGCTGCTGGGTCTTGAGGTTGGCCACGGCGATCTGCTCGCGCAGCTGGGCGCCGCGCAACTGGCCGTAGGCGTCGACCAGTTCGGCGATCAGGCTGACCTGCAGTTGTTGCAGGTCGGCTTCGGCGGCGGCTTCCTGGGCTTCGCTGGCCTCGATCTGGCGCTGGATTCGGCCGAACAGGTCGAGCTCCCAGGCCATGTCCAGGCCCAGGTCATAACGCTCGCTGTTGACCCGCCGTTCAGTCTGGCCGGGCACCTGGCCCTTGCCCAGGTCGCTGCTGGCACGGCTGGTGACCACCGGCAACTGGTCGTTGGACGCATCCTCGCGGATCGCCCGCGCCGCCTTCAGGCGGGCAAAGGCCACGCGCAGGTCGCGGTTGCCGTCCAGCGACGCCTGCACCAGTTGGTTGAGCACCGGGTCGTCGAACTGCTTCCACCACACGCTTTCGAAGCGGCTGCGGTCGAAGGCCTTGGCCTCCAGACCGCTGTCCAGCTTGGCCGGCGCGGTGTCCGGCGTCTTGTAGTCCGGGCCCACGGCGCAGGCTGCCAGGGCCAGTGCCAGCAGGCTCGGGGTCAGGGGTTTGAGCAACTTCATGCGTGGGTCTCCAGCGCGACGGCGTGTTCGGCCTTGCGGGCCTGGCGACGCTCGACGAAACGGCGGATCAGGAAGAAGAACACTGGGGTCAGGAACAGGCCGAACACGGTCACCCCGATCATCCCCGAGAACACCGCCACACCCATGGCGTGACGCATTTCCGAGCCGGCGCCGGAGCTGAACACCAGCGGCACCACGCCCATGATGAAGGCGATCGAGGTCATCAGGATCGGCCGCAGGCGCAGACGGCAGGCTTCCAGTACCGCGGCCAGCGGGTCGAGGCCCTTGGCCTGTTCATCCTTGGCGAACTCGACGATCAGGATCGCGTTCTTGCACGCCAGGCCCACCAGCACGATCAAGCCGATCTGGGTGAAGATGTTGTTGTCGCCACCGGAGATGATCACCCCGGTAATGGCCGACAGCAGGGTCATCGGCACGATCAGGATCACCGCCAGCGGCAGGCTCCAGCTTTCGTACTGGGCGGCCAGCACTAGGAAGGCCAGCAGCACGCAGAGCGGGAACACGAATAGCGCAGTGTTGCCCGAGAGGATCTGCTGGTAGGTCAGGTCGGTCCACTCGAAGGTCATGCCGTTGGGCAGTTCTTCCTTGAGCAGCTTCTCGATTGCCGCCTCGGCCTGGCCGGAGCTGTAGCCGGGGGCCGCGGCACCGTTGATCTCGGCGGTGATGAAGCCGTTGTAGTGCATGACCCGGTCAGGTCCGGAGGTGTCGCTGACCTTGAGGAAAGTCGCCAGCGGGATCATCTCGCCCAGGTTGTTGCGCACCTTCAACTGGCCGATCTGCTCGGCGTCGAGGCGGAACTGCTGCTCGGCCTGGACGTTGACCTGGTAGGTGCGGCCAAAGCGGTTGAAGTCGTTGGTGTACAGCGAGCCCAGGTAGACCTGCAGGGTGTCGAAGATGTCATTGATCGCCACGCCGTGGGTCTTGGCCTTTTCCCGGTCGATGGCGGCATCGACCTGCGGCACGTTGACCTGGTAGCTGGTGAACAGGCCCGCCAGTTCCGGTACGTTGTGGCTCTTGGCGATGATGTTCTGGGTCTCTTTGTACAGCGCTTCGTAGCCCAGGTTGCCGCGGTCTTCGATCTGCAGGCGGAAGCCGCCGATGGTGCCCAGGCCTTGGACCGGCGGAGGCGGGAAGATCGCGATGTAGGCGTCCTGGATATCGGCGAACTGGGCGTTCAGGGCTGCCGCGATGGCCGCCGCCGACTGACTCGGGTCCTTGCGCTCGTCGAACGGCTTGAGCGGGGTGAACACGATGCCGCTGTTCGGGCTGTTGGTGAAGCCGTTGATCGACAGGCCAGGGAAGGCCACCGAATCAGCCACGCCCGGTTGCTTGAGGGCGATCTCGCTCATCTTCTTGATCACAGCCTCCGTACGGTCGAGGCTGGCGGCGTCAGGCAACTGGGCGAAGGCCACCAGGTACTGCTTGTCCTGGGCCGGGACGAAGCCGGTCGGGGTGGACGAGAAGCCCAGGTAGGTCAGGCCCATGAGCCCGGCATAGACGAACAGGGCGATGCCGCTGGAGCGGATGACCCGGCGCACGCCGCCGACATAGCCATGGCTGGCGCGGTCGAAGAAGCGGTTGAACGGAGCGAACAGCCAGCTGCCCAGCAGCTTTTCCAGGAACCGCGAGAAACGGTCCTTGGGCGCATGGTGGTCCTTCAGCAGCACGGCGGCCAGGGCCGGCGACAGGGTCAGCGAGTTGAACGCCGAGATCACGGTGGAGATGGCGATGGTCAGGGCGAACTGCTTGTAGAACTGCCCGGTAAGCCCCGAGATGAACGCGGCGGGCACGAACACGGCGCACAGCACCAGGGCGGTGGCGATGATCGGGCCGGTCACTTCGCTCATGGCCTTCTGCGTGGCTTCCAGCGGTTTCAGGCCAAGCCCGATGTTTCGCTCGACGTTCTCCACCACGACGATGGCGTCGTCCACCACGATACCGATGGCCAGCACCAGGCCGAACAGCGATAGCGCGTTGAGCGAGAAGCCGAACAGGTGCATCACCGCGAAGGTGCCGATCAGCGAAACCGGTACGGCCATCAGCGGGATGATCGAGGCGCGCCAGGTCTGCAGGAACAGGATCACCACCAGCACGACCAGGATCAGCGCTTCGAACAGGGTGTGCACCACCGCTTCGATGGAGCCACGGACGAACACGGTCGGGTCATAGACGATGCTGTAGTCCATGCCTTCCGGGAAATCTTTCTTCAGCTCGGCCATCTTCGCCCGCACTTCGTCGGAGATCTCGATGGCGTTGGAGCCCGGACGCTGGAAGATCGGGATGGCAACCGCCGGCTGGTTGTTCAGCAGCGAACGCAGGGCGTACTGGCTGGAGCCGAGCTCGACCCGGGCGATGTCCTTCAGGCGGGTGATCTCGCCGTTGGCGCCGGCACGGATGATGATGTTCTCGAACTCTTCCTCGTTGACCAGGCGGCCTTGGGTATTGATCGACAGCTGGAAGCTGGTCGAGCCGGGGGCGGGCGGGGCGCCCAGCTGGCCGGCGGCGACCTGGCGGTTCTGTTCGCGAATGGCGGCCACCACGTCGCTGGCGGTCAGGTTGCGCGAAGCGGTCTTGTTCGGGTCGAGCCACACCCGCAGCGAGTAGTCGCCCATGCCGAACAGCTGCACGTCACCCACGCCACCCAGGCGCGCCAGCTCATCCTTGATGTTGAGGATGGCGTAGTTGGACAGGTAGAGCATGTCGTAGCGGTTGTCCGGCGAGGTCAGGTGCACGACCATGGTCAGGTCGGGCGAGGCCTTGTCGACGGTAATGCCGATACGGGTGACTTCCTCCGGCAGCTTGGGCTGGGTGCGGGTCACGCGGTTCTGTACCTGCACCTGGGCGTTGTCCAGGTCGGTGCCGAGGGCGAAGGTGATGGTCAGGGTCAGCTTGCCGTCGGCGGTGGACTGCGAGGACATGTACAGCATGTTCTCGACACCGGTGATGGCTTGTTCCAAGGGCGCTGCGACGGTTTCGCCGATCACCTTGGGGTTGGCGCCGGGGAAGTTGGCGCGCACCACCACGGTGGGCGGCACCACTTCGGGGTATTCGCTGATCGGCAGCTGGAACAGCGAGATGGAACCTGCGATCAGCAGCACCAGCGACAGCACCGCGGCGAAGATCGGCCGGGTAATGAAGAATTTCGAAAAGTTCATCGGTGTTGTCCCTTAACCGCGCGGCGCTTGGGCGCTGGCGACTTTGACATTGGCGCCGGCAACTTTCGGCGCCGGGTTGCTGGCCTCCAGGGCCTGGCGTTGCTGGGCGAGGGCGGCAAGGGTCTGTTCGCTGGCCATCGGCGTTTCCTCCGGGGTGACCGGCGAGCCCGGGCGCACGCGCTGCAGGCCCTTGACCACGATGCGGTCGTCCTTGCCCAGGCCGCTGCGCACAATGCGCAGGCCTTCGAGCTTGGGCCCCAGTTCCACGGCGCGATAGGCGGCCTTGTTGTCCTTGTCCATGACCAGCACGAACTTCTTGCCAAGGTCGGTGCCGACCGCTTCGTCGTTGATCAGCACGGCGTCGTACTGGGCGCTGCCGACCAGCTTCAGGCGCGCGTACAGGCCGGGGGTGAACTGGCCGTCACGGTTGTCGAAAACGGCACGGCCACGAATGGTGCCGGTGCGCGGGTTGACCTGGTTGTCGACGAAGTTCATCTGGCCCAGGTGCGGGTTGCCGGTCTCGTTGGTCAGGCCCAGGTACACCGGGGTGCTCTGGCCGCGCTGGCCGTCGCGGGCGAGCTGGCTGTACTTGAGGTACACGCGCTCGTCAGCGTCGAAATAGGCGTAGACCTTGTCGGTGGACACCACGCTGGTCAGCGGGGTGACATCGGCAGTGACGATGTTGCCGGCGGTGAACTGGGCACGGCTGACCCGGCCACTGATCGGCGCGGTGACACGGGTGAAGCTCAGGTTCAGGCGGGCCAGGTCGAGCTGGGCCTGGATCGCGTCGACTCCGGCACGGGCCTCGGCGGCGGCGCTGCTGCGCGACTCGGCCAGTTCGGCAGAGATGGCGTTGCTGTCGCGCAGGCGTTCGCCGCGGCGGGCTTCGTTGGCGCTGCGGATGGCGGTGGCCTTGGCTTGTTGCAGCTGGGCTTCGAGACGGCGGACTTCTGCCTGGAACGGGCGCGGGTCGATCTGGAACAGCAGGTCGCCTTTCTTCACCTGGGCGCCTTCGGTGAAGGCCACCTGGTCGATCTGGCCGGACACCCGTGGGCGCACTTCGACGGTTTCCGGCGCTTCCAGGCGGCCGGTGAACTCGTCCCATTCGTTGATCGGCTGTTCGATTACCTTGGCTACGCTGACCTTGGGCGCGGCGGGAGCCTGCACGGCGTCGGGGGTGCGACCGCAAGCGCTGAGCACCACCACTGCCAGGGCAGCGAGGGGGAAGCGCAAGGGTTTGAGTGAGTGATCCATGGAGAACTCCGCCAATGTATTAGTAGTGGGCGGAGTGTGAGTGTCTTGCGCGTGGCGCACGAATCAAACGGAGCGAAGGTTATTATCACGCGCAATGATATGTCGGGTGCCGTCATCGATCCGGACGCATGATTTCAAGGCATCTACAAAGGGACGGTGTAATTCGGCAGTCAGCGTGGCCCGCCGGATGCCTTTTCGCGCAACGCCTTGGCCACTTGTGCCTCGATCTCGTAGGCCGGCCCCTCCAGCGCCTGGTAATCCCGGGTATAGCGCCTGGCGAATTCCTCCACCCCCAGTTCCTGGTACTGCTGCACATGCCTGAGCTCATGGGCCCACAGCGCCGCGTTGTCCTCGGCATCGGTGCTGCGGCGAAAGATGATGGTGTCGATCAGGGTCACTGCGTTGACGTCCGGGTTCTGCAGCAATGCATTGGCGGCGCTGATCTGCTGTTCATCGCCCACCCGATAGCGCGCCGCGTCGAGTACCGCGAAGTCGTACCAGGGCTCGAGCTGGGCGCGGATATGCAAGGGAATCGGCTGGCTGCCGCTGACGGTTGCCTCGTCGCGGGCCTGGCGCAGGGCGAACACCAGGCTGCCGGTGGCCATGCGCTCGACATCCTGCAGCACCTGGCCGCCCTGGTTGGGGTCGACGGGCGAACAGAAACACACCACCAGGCACACTTGGTATTGCCCGGTCGGGCAACTTTCCTGGGCGAAGACGGGCAGGGTCAACAGCAGTCCAAGCAGCGTACTAGCGAACTTCATCGAAGACCCGTCCGACCAACTGGCGGCTGGCGTCCAGCACCTGCGCCTGCACCGGCTCGCTGGCCAGCATGCGGCCCACCACCAGCGCGCCGACGCACTGGCTGAGCAGGGCCCAGGCCAGCTCGGGATCGTCAAGGGTTTCGCTCCACGCCTGGTGCAGCTCCACCAACCAGTGCTCGGCCTGTTCGCGTACCGGTCGCTCGGCGCGGGCGATCTCCACCCCCAGCGGCGGCAGCGGGCAGCCGCCCTCGGCATTGTGCAGGTGGGCCAGGCTCAGGTACTGCTCGAGCAGGCGCCTGAGCCGGGGGCGGTCGGCGCCACGCTCGACCAGGCGCGCCAGCGGGCTGTTGGCCAGCTCGCGGCGGACGATCTCGCTGAACAGGTCGTCCTTGGACGGGAAATGGTTGTAGAAGGCCCCGCCGGTCAGGCCGATGGCCTTCATCAATCCGGCCACGCCGGTGGCGGCGAACCCCCCGCGCTTGGCCAGGGCGCCGCTGCTGGCCAGTAGCTTCTCGCGAGTCTGTTGCTTGTGGTCGGTGCTGTAGCGCATGCGTGGAACCTCTTGGCGCGGGCTTGACGATCAGCTGATCGTAGCATAGCGTTCGTTTACTAAACGATCATTCATCAATGGAGCGGTCCATGGCAGAACAACAAAAGGTCGTGCTGGTGATCGGCGCGGGCGACGCCACCGGTGGCGAGATCGCCAAGCGTTTCGCCCGTGAGGGGTACATCGCCTGCGTCACCCGGCGTCAGGTGGACAAGCTGCAGCCGCTGGTCGATGAGATCCGCGCCGCAGGCGGTCAGGCTCATGGTTTCGGGTCGGATGCGCGCAAGGAAGAGGAGGTGGTCGAGCTGGTCGAGACCATCGAGCGCGATATCGGCCCGATCGAAGCCTTTGTCTTCAACATCGGCGCCAATGTCCCGTGCAGCATCCTCGAGGAAACCCCGCGCAAGTACTTCAAGATCTGGGAAATGGCCTGCTTCGCTGGTTTTCTCACCGCCCAGGCAGTCGCCCGGCGCATGGTGACCCGCGAGCGCGGCACCATCCTCTTCACCGGCGCCACCGCCGGTACCCGCGGCGCGGCCGGTTTTGCCGCCTTCGCCGGGGCCAAGCATGGTTTGCGCGCCCTGGCCCAGAGCATGGCGCGCGAGCTTGGGCCGCGAAACATCCATGTTGCTCATGTGGTGGTCGACGGGGCCATCGACACCGCGTTCATCCGCGACAGTTTCCCCGAACGCTATGCGCTCAAGGACCAGGACGGCATCCTGGACCCTGTACACATTGCCGAAAGCTACTGGTTCCTGCACGCCCAGCCACGGGACGCCTGGACCTTCGAACTTGACCTGCGCCCGTGGATGGAGCGCTGGTAAGTCCCACCTTCATACAAGGAACGAATCATGAGCAAGACCGTCGAGTTCTTCCTGGACCTGGGCAGCCCGGCCACCTACCTGGCCTTTACCCAGCTACCCGCCCTGTGCGCGCGTCACGGGGCACGGTTGGTATACAAGCCGATGTTGTTGGGCGGGGTGTTCCAGGCCACCGGCAACGCTTCGCCGGTCATGGTGCCGGTCAAGGGGCGCTATATGCGCATCGACCTCAAGCGTTATGCCGATCGCTATGGCGTGCCCCTGACCCTGCCGCCCGGGTTTCCGGTCAACACCCTGAACCTGATGCGTGGGCTGATCGGCGTCCAGTTGTTTGCCCAAGCGCGGTTCGAGGCGCTGTTGAAGGTACTGTTCGAAGGGCTGTTCGTGCACGGGCGCAATCTGGCAGACCCGGCGGTGCTGGGTGAAACATTGGCCGCCGGTGGCTTCGAGGCCGGGATGTTGCATGAACTGGCCGCCCGGCCCGAGGTCAAGGACGCCTTGCGCAAAGCTACCGAGGAGGCGGTCGAACGTGGCGTGTTCGGCGCGCCGACGTTCTTCGTCGATGGGCAGATGTTCTTCGGCCAGGACCGGCTGGATTTCGTCGAGCAGGCTTTGGTCAGGCAGGCATGAGGGACAACAAGGTTCTTGCAGGCTGCGATTCCAAAAACCTTGGGTGCTATTGCTTCATGGCCTGTACGTCGTCAGGGTTGCAGCGCTCGATCATGCAGGCGCTGAAACCCTTTTGCCGGATCAGAAGTTCGCCGGGGTGTTGGCGCTGATGATCTCGGCCTCGTCGGGGCCGATGTTCTTGAAGCTGTGGGGCAGGGTGGTGGGGATGTAGTAGCCGTCGCCGGCGTTGAGCACGCTGACCTGGCCATCGACCCACAGCTCCATGGTGCCCCGGGTGACCAGGCCGCATTCCTCGCCTTCGGCGTGGACGATCGGCTCGCCGGAGTCGGCGCCCGGCGCGTACAGTTCGCGCAGCATGCGCATCTGCCGGCCTTCGACGCTGGCACCAACCAATAGCATGCGCAGGCCGTTGCGGCCCAGGTCGGGCTGCTCTGCGCCACGGAACACGTAGCGCTCCTCGCGCACCGGCTCGTCGAAACTGAAGAATTCCGCCAGGGACATGGGAATCCCTTCGAGCAGTTTCTTGAGGGAACTGACCGAAGGGCTGACCCGGTTCTGCTCGATCTGCGAGATCGTCGAGTTGGTCAGGCCGCTGCGGCGGGCCAGTTCCCGTTGGGAGAGGTTGTTGCGTTCACGCACCAGTTTGAGTCGTGTCCCCGTGTCCATAGCCGCCTTGTTTGCAGAGGTGTCAAAAATAATGGGCGAGGCATTAAAACACACTCTGCAGGCTTGCGCGCTGTGCGTCTCAGTGACGCTGGTCGGCCGCTACCGGCCACAACCCCACCAGCAACAGCAGGGCACCCACGGCGAGGAACGGCAGGCGCGGGTCGAGGGCATAGACCAGGGTACCCGCCAGTGGCCCGATCACCGCGCCCATGCCCTGGGCGGCGCCGATCGAGCCCGCGGTGGCGCCTTGTTCGCCGGCCTGCATGGCGTTGGCCGCCAGGGCGGAAAATGCCGGGAAGACGAAGCCCATGCCAAACGCGGCGACGAAGAACGCGCCCCACAGCCAGGGCGCTTGGGTGGCCAGCGCGGCGGCGGCGAAACCCAGCCCGGAGATGCTGGCGCCGATACGGATCATTTTCGCTGGCGGCCACTCGAGCCTGCGCAGGAACACCTGCGCCAGCATCAGCGCCACGCCCACGCAGGTCAGGGCGATGCCCGCGGCCTGGGCGGCGTCGCCGGCCTCCAGGCGCAGGCGGTCGAGGGCGAAGAAACCGACGGCGATCTGCGACACGGTGATGCTCAGCATGGCGCTGAAGGCCACCAACAGCGGGCGGCGCAGGCGTGGGTCGGACAGGCGCACCGGATTGGGCGCACGGCTTTGCGCCAATGGCTGGGGCTTGAGCTTGAACAGCAGCACCACGAACGCCGTGGCCGGCAGCAGCGACATGGCATAGAACGGCAGGCTCAGGCTGTAGCGCGACAGCAGCGCGGCCAGTGCCGGCCCGACCACCAGGCCGACGGCATTGGCCGCCCCCAGCGAAGCCATGGCCCGGGCCCGACGCTGGGGTTCGACATGGTCGGCGATCAGGGCGTTGCCACCTACCGGCAGCGCGGCATAGAAGGCGCCGATCAAGCCGCGGGCCAGCATCAACCCGAAGAACGCCACGCTCGCGCCCGGCAGCCAGCGCAACGCGCCGTCGATGAACAGGCACAGCACCCAGTACGCCAAGGTGAAACCGCCACTGCCCAGCAGCAGCACGCGGCGTCGGCCATAGCGGTCGGCCAGGCGCCCCCAGGGCCGGGCCAGCAGCACCCAGACCACGCCGGCCACGGTCACCGCCGCGCCGGCCTGCCAGGTGGCCATGCCCAGCAGGCGGGCGATGGGGCCGATCAGGGCGACGAAGGCCATCATCGACATCGTGCAGGCCATGTTCACCAGCATCAGTGGACGCAGGTCCAGGGTGCTGGCGGGGGTCAAAGTGGCAGGGTCCTTTGCAACGTTCATGGGGCAGTCCGGGGCAGTTCGACGAAATGAGCGCCAATGTTAGTAATAATTATTTACATGTGTCGACCCCGGCAATCCTCATTCACTGCGGCGGGCCTGGCCACATGCTACGCAAGACGCCGTCGCGGCGCACCAGGGCATGCACCAAGGCCGCGCCCAGGTGCAGCAGCACGGTGGCGAACAGCAGGTAGCCCGCCCAGCCGTGGGCCTGGCGCAGCACGGCGTACAGCTGCAGGTCGTGGGGCGCGATGGCGGGCAGTTGCAGGGGCCGTGGATAGCCGCCGGCCGAGAGCATGGCCCAGCCGAGCAGCGGCATGGCCAGCATCAGGCCGTACAGCAACAGGTGCGAGGCGCCGGCGGCCAGCCGTTGCAGGCGGGGCAGGTCGCGGGGCAAGGCCGGGTGCGGCAGGCCCAGGCGCAGGGCGATGCGCAGGATCACCAGCACCAGCAGGGCCAGGCCGGTGGCCTTGTGCAGCTCGACCAGCAGCGGATGCCGTGGCGACAGGTCGCCGACCATGTTCACGCCGATGAACAGCATGGCCAGGATCAGCACGGCCATCAGCCAGTGCAGCAGGCGGGCCAGGGGGTGGAAGGCGGTGGCGGTCATGGGCGGGCTCCTTCGCTCAGCGCTTCGTGGCTGCGGCGGTTGAACGACACCGAATAGGCGGCCGAGCGGGCGGCGAGGATCGGGTCAGCGGATGGTTCGATGCCCTGGGGCAGGATCAGCGGGTCGAAGTTCAGGTCGCGGCAGGCGCCTTGCTCGGGGCCGTCGACCTGTTCCAGCACCAGGGTGCCGGCGTCGATGCTGCGGCGTTCGGCGGGCCAGGGCCGGGCGGGGTCGTCCACCGGGTCGCCGGGCTCGGCCAGGGTCAGGCGCAGGGTCCAGCGCAACGGGCCTTGCGCCAGGCGCTGCTGCAGGTCGTGCTGGAGGAACTGCTTGTCATCGACCTGGGCGGGCAGGGCGGTGAACGCGGTCTGCGGCTCCAGGGCCCAGCGCACCGGCTGGGCGTTGCCCTGGGCATCGATCAGGCGAAAGGCGTTGATGCTGTTGTAGGCGGTGCTGGCGAAGCTGTCGCTGGGCTTGTAGCTGGCCGCCCACTGGCGAAACGCAGCGCTTTCCGGGTGGCTGGCGAAGAACGCCTGCAGTTTCACCGGGTCCGGCTTGCCGGTGGCCGGGTCTGGAGCCCCAGCCAGTACCTGCTGGTAGAACGCCTCGGGCGTGCTCACCGCCAGCACAGGCGGGTTGTTCATGCCGGTGCGCCAGACCTGTCCGTCATCGCTGCTCAACTGAATCGCCAGGCTGCGTACGGGTATGGCGGTGTCCGGGGCGAACGGGTTGGCGCCGCCGATGGCGAATCGGCCGATCACCGGCACCTGGGCCTGGCTGAACACCCGGGCGCTGGAGAGCGCCGCGGCCTGTCCGCTGGCCTGGAAGTAACCGCTGACGCACAGGCCCTTGGCATGGTTCTTCCGGTAACCGGGATAATGGCCAGCCTGGGCCTCGAAGGTGTCGATGATGCGCTGCGGGGTCAGCCCTGGCGCGCCGATCCAGCCGGCGGCATAGGCGAAGCCCGCACCGAGGGCGGCGAGGGTGGCGCCGATGGCGGCCAGGCGCAGGGCCTTGGCGGGGCCATGCAGGGGAGTGGTCATGGGATGCTCCGGTCAGGTGGAATGAGTCGGTACGACGCAAGGGAGAACGATTTATTCCCGCCGGGGGAATAGATTTCGTGCCGGGCCGTCTGCCCATTACACTGACAGCCCATTGGGGCCCGGAACCCGACCATGCACGATCTGGACGACCAACAATGGCGCGAGCTGCTGCAACGCCTGCGCCGCTTCGCCCTGTGGCTGACCCGCGAGCCCGGCGGTGCCGACGACCTGGTCCAGGCCACGGTCGAGCGTGCCTTGAGCCGCCGTGGCCAGCAGCGCGATGCCGACAGCCTGCGACCCTGGCTGTTCACCATCCTTTACCGGCTGTTCCTCGACGGCAAGCGCCGCGAGCGCCTGCATGCCCGCTGGTTGGCCTGGTTCGGTCGGGGCCAGGCCGAGGAACCGACCGGTGGCGAGATCGAGAGCATCGTCCTGGCCCAGGCCGACCTGCGCGCCTTTGCCCGGCTGTCGGCGGAACAGCGGGCACTGTTGCTGCTGGTCAGCGTCGAGGGCCTGAGCTACAAGGAGGCGGCCGACACCCTCGGCATTCCCATCGGCACGGTGATGTCGCGCCTGTCGCGCGCCCGCGCCGCCTTGCGTGAACTGACCGAGGGCAACCCCACGCCCCCGGCCTTGCGGAGACTCAAATGACACGCCTGATCCCCACCGAGCACGAGTTGCACGCCTATGTCGACGAGCGCCTGGCGCCGGCGCGCCGGGTCGAGGTCGAGGCGTGGCTGGCGGCCAATCCCCAGGAGGCGGCGCGCATCGAGGCCTGGCGCGACGATGCCCGACGCCTGCGGGCGGCCCTTGCGGGCTTCGGCGAGCAGCCCAGCGACCCGGCGCTGGACCTGGCGCCCTTGCGTCGCCGCCTGCGCCAGCGTCGGCAATGGCGCCTGGCACAGGCGGCGGTGCTGTTGCTGGCGGTGGGCCTGGGCGGCCTGGGCGGCTGGCAGGCGCGTCAGGCGACGCTGTTCGCCGGCATGCTGCCCATGGCCGACGCGGTAGAGGCCCACCGGCTGTTCGCCGACGCGGCCGCGCTGGATATCCAGGCCAGCGATCCGGGGCGGCTGCAGGAATGGCTGGGGCGTCATTTCAACCGTGTCGGCCAGCTGCCGGACCTGTCCGGTTATGGCCTGCAGCCGGTCGGCGCGCGCCTGCTGAGCAACGAGGCGGGGCCGGCGGCGCTGCTGGTGTTCCAGGACCGCCAGGGGCAGCGCATCAGCCTGTTCCTGCGTTCGCCTGGCGAGCATTTCGAGCGCATGCCCAGCGGCCAGCGCACCGACGGCCAGTTGCAGGCCCGCTACTGGTCCCATGGCGACTACAACTTTGCCCTGGTCAGCGCGGCGGATGACGCTCGCGGCGAGTCGTTGCGCCGGACGCTGGGTGTCAGCCTGTAGGCAGGTCGAGGCCGGCGCATCGACCTGCACGGTTTCAGACCGTGCGCAGGCGGGCCTTTTCCACTTGCTGCATTTCCACGCCGTCGAGCAATGCCTCGACCACCGCCTTGGCCGCATCCAGCCCGTGATCGTTGCCCAGCAGCAGGTCGTGGCAGGTGCCGGTCGCCAGTTCCATGGCCTTGAGGTTGGTGGCGAATGCGCCCTTGAGCAGGGTGGACAGGTGCACCAGTGCGTCTTCGAAGTCCACGCCTTCGCGCACGGCGAACAGGGACGGGTGGCTGCATTCGCAGTTGCCGAAGCTGGAGTGCGCCGTGGTGGCGCGGGACGGGGGATCAGGTAAGCCTTTTGTCATTGTGTCGCTCCTTGATTCAATGGAGCCGCCACAGTTCGCTACCAAACGAATGGTGACGGCTGAACGCAGGTTGGTAGACCGGGAATCAAGGAAACCGGCGCGCACGGGGGCGCCCTGCGCACAGCCGCCATTGAACGAAACAGCGGACACAAAAAAGCGCCGACTGAATCGCTGAGCGGGCGCTTGTGCGCCTTGATTGATCGCGGGCTACCAAACCCGGCTGCTGGACTTACAGCAGCGAGCGAAGGTTACCGGGGGAGAGCAGGGGTTTCAAGAACGAAGGTGTAAAAAATAACCCAGTGTATCTAGGAAGTTGCGTCGGGAAGTCCACCACTGTTTCTGAAGTGATCGACTAATATCGTGGTTCCTACGATGTATTTTCCAACTTCTCGATAATAATTCAGTTTTAGTTCTGGAGTTGGACTTATGACAAGCTCACTAAATGCGACCTGTACCTTTGCCCCTTGAGCAGAAATGTCACCAATGAGTTCGTAGGCTTCGTGCGTGATGCCCGAGCTTGGCGGTACATACGTGGCTTTACCTTGTACTAACTGGCCTATGGTTGGCATTTTTTCTGCGTGGACTAGTGCATTCTTATTAATTGCGTCGATCATTCGCGAATTATGTAGCTGGTTGTTTTTCAGCTCGCTAAGTTGGTGGGTTGGCGTATTTTCGATGATTTGGCTAAGTCGCTGGATGGCGGCAGTGGCATCTGTGGTCTGATGGTTAGTGAATGCTGTTAAATACTTGGTCATTCTCCCATCAGGATCCACATGATTCACCGGATCCCCCCCGCAATACCCATAGGCATTGATCCCACCCGCCGCAAACGGGCTAAGTCCGTCCGGCGAGTGGAACCGCATCAATGTCGGGCTGAACGCACGATGCCCATTGCCGAGCAGGTAACAGCCCGTCAACAGTTCCCGTATCACGCCATTGAAGCCAAGCTGCGCGCGGACAACCGCCTGGACCGGATCATGGCCGTAAGCCGAGAAAACGAACCCATGGCGCAGTGCCCCCCGCGACGCCATCAGCACGGAGCCTGCCAAGTCGCCTGCCAGCAGCCTGGTATCTGGATCAACCACTGTCCCACCCACTGTTCAGAAATGACCAATCCACGTTAACGTGCGCCCCTGGCCAGTGAAACTGGCAAAAATGCCAGGTATGGCACTACCGACAAAGAGGACTTGCAATGCCCGAACCCTCCAACCTGCTGGGCTTCGCCCTGATCAGCCTGGGCATGGTGCTGACCCCGGGCCCCAACATGATCTACCTGATCTCCCGCTCCATCTGCCAGGGGCGTGGTGCCGGGCTGATCTCGCTGGCGGGGGTGGCGCTGGGGTTCGTCTTCTACATGCTCTGCGCCGCGCTGGGCATCACCGCGCTGGTCATGGCCGTGCCGTTCGCCTACGACGCCCTGCGCATCGGCGGTGCGCTGTACCTGCTGTACCTGGCCTGGCAGGCGCTGCGCCCGGGTGGACGCTCGCCGTTCCAGGTCCGCGACCTGCCGGCGGACAGCCCGCGCCGGCTGTTCATGATGGGCTTTCTGACCAACCTGCTGAACCCCAAGATCGCGGTCATGTACCTGTCGCTGATGCCGCAGTTCATCGAGCCGGGCCACGGCAGCGTGCTGGCGCAGTCGCTGGTGCTGGGCGGCACGCAGATCGCCATCAGTGTCACGGTCAACGCGCTGATTGCGCTGATGGCCGGCTCCATTGCCGTGTTCCTGGCCGGCAGGCCGCTGTGGCAGCAGCTCCAGCGCTGGCTTATGGGCACGGTGCTGGCGGCGCTGGCGCTGCGCATGCTGGCCGAAGGGCGCCGCTGATCGTCGGCGTCATTCTGATGGAACGTTTTGCCAGTGGGCGATTTCTTACCCTCATAGGAAAGAAAACGTGCCCGGGACTGCCGAGACATGAAAGTGCGCCAGCAGAGCAAGACCGCCAACCTGCAAGCGCTGCCGAGCTTTCTGAACGGCGGTGGCGAAGTCAGCTGCCTGTTGCAGGCGATGGACTGGCGGCAATCCCCGCTCGGGGCGCCGGATGGCTGGTCGCCGGTGCTGCAGTCGGTGGTGGCCATGCTGCTGCCGGCGCAGGCGCAGATTGTGTTGTTCTGGGGGCCGCAGTACATCGCGCTGTACAACGATGCCTACGGGCCAACCATCGGCAGCAAGCACCCCGGGGCGCTGGGCCGGCCTGGGCAGGAGCATTGGAGCGAACTGTGGGACGATCTCGAGCCGCTGCTGCGCGGGGTGCGTGAAACCGGCATAACCTTTTCGGCGCGGGACCGGCCGTTCTATATCGAACGGCATGGGTTGGGTGAAACCGCCTTTTTCGACGTCTCCTACTCCGCTGTGCGCGAGGCTGACGGTGGGGTGGGTGGTGTATTGTGCATCGTCACCGACACCACCGAGCGGGTACGTTTCCAGCAACGCCAAGCATTTCTCCAGGAGCTGCGCCAGGCCTTGCCAGGCCTGGGCGAGGCCGAGCGCATCGAGGCCCACGCGGTGCGCCGCCTGGGTGAGGAGTTGGGCGCGGCGCGGGTCTGTTTCGGTGAGGACCTGGGCGATGGCCGGCGCTACCGGGTCGCCCAGGAGTGGGCCACCGAGGTGCCCTCGATGGTCGGCTTGAACCAGTATTCGGCCCTGGACCCGGCGTTGCGCGAGGCGCTGCTGGCCGGTCAGGCTGTGCAGCGCAACTATGAGCCAAGCAAGAGCGCACCGGCACGGTTCAAGGGCTTGTGTGCGACATTGCACGTGCCGGTGCTGCGCGCCGAGCGCCTGGAGGCGGTGCTCGCGGTGCATTTCCATACCCCCCATGCCTGGGCCGAGAGCGAGTGCCTGCTGGTCCAGGAGGCCGCCCGCCAAGTCTGGTCGGCGGTCACCCATGCCCGCGCCGAGCGCGCCTTGCATGCACTCAACGAAAACCTGGAAGACCGGGTGGCCAAGGTGCTTGGCCAGCGCGAAGCGTCGCTGTCGCAACTGCACGAAGCGCGCAAGATGGAGATGATTGGCCAGCTCTCCGGGGGCATCGCCCACGACCTCAACAACATGCTGACGCCGATCATCGCCTCCCTCGAACTGCTGCGCCGCCATCCTCAGTCGGAGCGCGCCGAGCGCCTGATCGATGGCGGCCTGCAGGCGGCCGAGCGGGCGCGCAACCTGGTTGGGCGCCTGCTCAGCTTTGCCCGGCGCCAGACCCTCAAGCCCACGACGGTATCGCTGGCGGCGCTGGTGGAGGAAATGCGAGAACTGATCGTCCGCTCGTTGGGGCCTACCATTGCCATCGAGGTCAGTGTCGAGGCGGCGTTGCCGGGCGTGCTGGTGGATCCGCACCAGCTGGAGCTGGCGTTGCTGAACCTGGTGGTCAACGCCCGCGATGCCATGGGCGAGGGTGGCAAATTGACCATACGTGCCGGTCTCGACAGCGACGCTACGCCGAGGCCACCCGGCCTGCAGACAGGCCCGTTGGTGTGGATGCAGGTTGCCGATAACGGCTGCGGCATGAGCGAGGACGTGCTGGCGCATTGCATCGAGCCATTCTATTCGACCAAGGGCGTCGGCCGCGGCACCGGGCTGGGGCTGCCCATGGTGCAGGGCCTGGCGTTGCAGTCCGGTGGTGGCTTTGGCATTCGCTCGCGGGTAGGCGGGGGCACCGAAGCGACCCTGTGGCTGCCGGCCAGCGAGCAGGACGCGGTAGATGAAGTGGCCATGCCGGTCGAGGTTTCGCGGGCGCGACGCCCGACGCGCGTGCTGCTGGTGGATGACGAGCCGCTGGTGCGCCAGGCCACGCTCCTGCAACTGCGTGCCCTGGGGTACGAGGTGACCGAGGCCGAGGGCCCGGCCCAGGCCCTGGCGTTGCTGGACAAGGGGCTGTTGCCCGATGTGCTGCTGACCGACCATGTCATGGCCGAAACCACCGGCGTGCGTTTCGCCCAGCAGGTGCGCGAGCGGCTGGCGCAACTGCCGGTGTTGATCATCACCGGCTACGCCAACCTGACGCCACACGAGCTGCATGGCTTCGAGGTGCTGCGCAAGCCATTTCGCCAGGACGAGCTGGGACAGAGCCTGGCGCGACTGCTCAAGTCCTAGCCAACACATCCCCGAGCATCTGGCACACCTGTTCGGCCGAATAGGGCTTGGCCAGGAAGGCGAAACCCTGGTGGCCACCCTCGGCGATCGCCTCGCTGTAGCCGGAGGTGAGGATCACCGGTAGCTGCGGCTGGCTGTGACGCAGCTCCCTGGCCAGGGCAAGGCCGCCCATGCCCGGCATGACCACGTCGGAGAACACCGCATCGAATCCGCCCCGGGCGGCCGCGAGCTGGGCCAGCGCGTCCTCGGCCGAGGTCGCCCAACTGATCTGGTAGCCATGGTCGCGCAGGATCTGCGCGGTGAAACTGCCGACATCCGGGTTGTCCTCCACCACCAGGATGCGCTTGCGGTCGCCCTGTGGCGCGAGCTGCGCGGTCACGCCGGGCTCCTCGGCGTCAGGCTGGGACACCTGTGGCAGGTACAGGGTGAAGGTGGTGCCTTGTCCTTCGACGCTGACCACCCGCACATCGCCACCGGACTGCTTGACGAAGCCGAACACCTGCGACAGGCCCAGGCCGGTGCCCTGTCCGGAGGCCTTGGTGGTGAAGAACGGGTCGAAGATGCGCTCCAGCAGGTGCGGGGCGATGCCCACGCCGCCGTCGATCACCGAGATCGCCGCGAAGCGGTCGTCCTGTGCCGGCTGGCCGCGAATCTCAGGCAAATGCTGGTCGCCTTCAAGGCGCAGGCGCAAGGTGCCGACCCCGGCCATGGCGTCGCGGGCATTGATCATCAGGTTGATTACCGCGGTTTCCAGTTGGCCGAGATCGGCATGCACATGGCAGGGCGTGTCGGGCAACTCCAGGCTGACCTGGATACGTGCGCCAGTGGCGGTGTCGAGCATCTCGGCCATGGCCTTGAGCTGTGGGCCAGCATCGAACACCTGCGGGCTGAGGGCCTGGCGCCGGGCAAAGGCGAGCAGTTGCCCGGTGAGCTTGGCGCCGCGGTCGACGGTGTCGGACACGATCTTGAAATAGCGGCTGCGGCGCGTTTCGTCGAGATCCGGGCGCTGCAGGAAGTGGAGGGAAGAGCGAATGATGGTCAGCAGGTTATTGAAATCGTGGGCCACGCCGCCGGTCAGCTGGCCGATGGCCTCGAGCTTCTGGGCCTGGCGCAGCACGGCCTCGGTGTGCAGGAGCTGCTCGGTACGCTCCTCCACACGTTGTTCGAGGGTGGCGTTGAGCGCCTCCAGGGCCGTCAGCGCCTCGCGCACCTGTGCGTTGGCCTGGACTCGCTGGATATGTGCCCAGCAGCGTCCGGTCACCTCGTTGAGCAGGGTCTGTTCGTAGCGGGTCCAGGTCCTTGGCAGCTTGTCGTGGATGGCCATCAGTGCGGTCAGGCGGCCTTCCTTGATCAATGGCATGCAAAGTGTCGCGGTGATGCCGATGGCCTGGAAGGTCGCCGATTCGCAGGCCGGCAACTGCGTGAGGTTGTCGTTGATCACCAGCGCCAGTCCGGCGCGCAGGCGGCTGACGGCCAGCTCGCCGAAGTCGCCCAGGCGGTACCGGCCGAGCAGGCGCGGTGAGCCTGGCGCGACCCGGTCGCCGCAGATGGTGAAGCCGTCCTCGTCAGGGTCCATCACGGCGTAGGCGCAGCTCGACAGGTGCAGATGCTCGCCCAGCAGGCGCGTGGTGATAGCCATGATCCGCTCCGGATCCGTGGCATTGGCCGCCGCCCGGCTGAGGGTGTCAAGAAATTTCAGGCGTTGGTTGGCGACCACGCTGGCGGTGGTCTCGGTGACCGTGTCGATCATGCCGACCACCTGGCCGTCATGGTCGCGAATGGGGCTGTAGCAGAACGTGAAGTAGGCGCGCTCCGGGCTGCCGTGGCGCTCGATCAGCAGGGGAAAGTCCTCTATGTACACGGCTTCGCCATCGAGGGCGCGTTGGGCCAGGTGGCGGATATCGCTCCAGGCTTCCTGCCAGACCGCGCTGAAGGGGCGGCCCAGGGCCGAGGGCTTGTTGCCGAGGATCTCGCTGAAGGCATCGTTGTGCAGGGTGATCAGCTCGTCGCCCCAGAGCACGGCCTGGGGAAAGCGCGAGGCCAGGCACAGGGCGACCGTGGTCTTGAGCACGTCAGGCCAGTTGGCCAGGGGGCCCAGGGGGGTAGACGACCAGTCGTGGTTGCGGATGCGTTCGGCCATGAGGCCGCCGCCGTCGAGCCATTTCGCCATGAGCGGTGCGGGTCCTTGTGCGTGAGAGCATCAGGGTGCACCGAGACGCGGCGCTTGGCGAGGGATTTTGCATGGGCCGTGCTGGCCCGCTACCACTGATGCCGGCGTTCAATTGTGGGAGCGGGCTTGACCCAAGAGTCTATTCAGACCTTGAACTGCGCGACCAGGCCGTTCAGCTCCAGCGCCAACTGCGAAAGGTCCTGGGCCGAGGCGCTGGTCTGGTTGGCCCCGGTCGTTGTCTGCAGCGCCAGGTCGCGAATGTTCACCAGGTTGCGATCCACTTCGCGCGCCACCTGGGCCTGTTGCTCCGTGGCACTGGCGATCACCAGGTTGCGCTGGTTGATCGAGGCGATGGTCCGGGCGATGAGCTCCAGGGCCTGACCGGCCGCTTGCGCCACCTCCAGGGTACCGCTGGCGCGGCCCTGGCTGCTGTGCATGGCGCTGACCGCACGCTCGGTGCCGCTCTGGATACCGCCGATCATCTGCTCGATCTCGGCGGTCGATTGTTGGGTGCGATGTGCCAAGGCACGCACCTCGTCGGCAACCACCGCAAAACCACGACCGGCCTCACCGGCGCGAGCGGCTTCGATGGCGGCGTTGAGGGCCAGCAGGTTGGTCTGTCCGGCGATCGAACCGATCACATCCAGTACCCGGGTAATGTCGTTGGCGCTGTTGGCCAATTGTTCGATCTCTTCCGCCGTACCGGTGACATCGTCGACCAGGTGCTGGATCGAGGCGAGTGCCTGGTTGACCTGGTCTCGGCCTTCACGGGTGGTCTGGTCGGCGCCCTGGGAGGCCTCGGCGGTGCTCACGGCATTGCTTGCCACTTCCTCGACGGCGCTGGTCATCTGGTTGACCGCGGTGGCGGCCTGGTCGATCTCGGTGCTTTGCTGCTGCAGGCCGCGGCTGGTGTCCTCGGTGACGCTGTGCAACTCCTCGGAGGCCGAGGCCAGGCGGTCGGAGGATGCGGCGATCTTGCCGATGGTGTCGCGCAGGCTCTGCTGCATGCGTCGCAGGGCGTGGAGCAGCAACGCCGGCTCGTCTTGGCCGACGACCATGATCTCGCGGGTGAGGTCACCAGTGGCGACACGCTCGGCGACCGCGACGGCCTCGGCCAGCGGAGAGACGACGCTGCGGGTGAACAGGACGGCGATGGCTATCAGTGCCAGGACGATCAGCAACAGCGCGATGATGATCACGACGAATGCTTGCTCGCTGACCGCGCCGCTGAGGCGAGAGGCTGTTTGCGCGCCCGTGTAGTTGTAGGCGACCAGCGCGGACATGCTGTCCATCATGCGGTCGGCGCTCAGCATCAGCGGGCCGCTGATCTGGCGCCTGGCTTCAGCCATACGTCCGGCGTCGATGTTCCCGAGCACCAGCTGCTGCTGCTGGATGTATTGTTGGCGCGCCGTCAGGAGGGCATTGAACAGGCTGCGGTCCTGGGCGTCGGAGATGGTCTTCTCGTAATCCTTGAGGTCCTGCTGGATCTCTTCCTCGATACTGTTGAGCAGGTTGATGCTGGCGTTTTCGCCGGTGTCTTCCTCCAGCGCCGCGCGCAGCGTGGCGGCGCGTTCCTGAGCCAGGGTGCCGCCGATCTCATTGAGGGCGATCAAGGCAGGTAGCCAGTTGCCGCGGATCTCGTCGGTGGCATCGCTCATCTGGCGGGTTTCGTACAAGGTCACCAGGCCCATGGTCAGGACCAGGCCGGCCAACAGCGTGAACAGGCTGGTCGCCCGTTTGCCGATCTTCATATTTCTCAACAGCATGGATGTTCCTCGACGTCAGAATGCAAACGTCAGGAGCATGATGTCGGGGACTGTTGGGGGATAGTCGCCAGGTCGCACGTGTTGCGGCGTATTTTCCTATTTGCCGGCACCTCTCCCTGCGTAGGTCGGCTCCCAGCAAATGGCGCCATGCGCCATCTGGTGGAAGCCCGTTTGCGTTCGACCCGCGATGCAACACGGTCGCTCAGACCTTGAACTGCGCCACCATCCCGTTCAATTCCACCGCCAGGCGAGACAGGTCCTGTGCCGCCGCGCTGGTCTGGTTGGCGCCGGCCGAGGTCTGCATCGCCAGGTCGCGGATGTTCACCAGGTTGCGGTCCACCTCCCGGGCCACCTGGGCCTGCTGCTCGGAGGCGGTGGCGATGACCAGGTTGCGCTGGTTGATGGTGGCGATCGCTTCGGCGATCAGTTCCAGGGCCTGACCGGCCGACTGCGCCACGGCCAGGGTGCCGCTGGCGCGACCCTGGCTGTTGTGCATGGCGCTGACTGCGCGTTCGGTGCCAGTCTGGATGCCGTCGATCATCTGTTCGATTTCAGCGGTGGACTGCTGGGTGCGATGGGCCAGGGCGCGCACCTCGTCGGCGACCACGGCGAAGCCGCGGCCGGCCTCGCCGGCGCGGGCAGCCTCGATGGCAGCGTTGAGTGCCAGCAGGTTGGTCTGCCCGGCGATGGCGCCGATCACGTCCAGCACCTGGCTGATCTGGTTGGCGTGGCTGGCCAGTTGCTCGATCTCCCCGGAGGTATCGGTCACGTCATCGACCAAGTGCTGGATCGAGGCCAGCGCCTGGTTGACCTGGTCGCGACCATCACGAGTGGTGCGATCTGCGCCCTGGGAAGCATCGGCGGTGCTCACGGCGTTGCTCGCCACCTCTTCGACGGCGGCGGTCATCTGGTTGACCGCGGTGGCGGCCTGGTCGATCTCGGCGCTCTGCTGGTGCAGGCCGCGGCTGGTGTCCTCGGTGACGGAGTGCAGCTCCTCGGAGGCCGAGGCCAACTGATCGGAAGATGCGGCAATCCTGCGCAGGGTGTCGCGCAGGCTATGCTGCATGCGACTCAGGGCGCCCAGCAGCAAGGCCGGCTCGTCGCGGCCGAGCACGACGATCTCGCGGGTCAAGTCGCCGGTGGCGACCCGCTCGGCCACGGCAACGGCGTCGGCCAGGGGCACGACGATACTGCGAGTGAGGAGGGTGGCGATGCCGATCAGCGCCAGGGTGATCACGGCAATGGCGGCGATGATCAGGCTGAAGGCTTCGTCGGAGGCCGCGCTGCTGCGCAGCGAGGCTTGCTCGGCGCCCTTGTTGTTGTAGTCGACCAGCGCGGCCAGGGCTTTCATCATGCTGTCGGCGTACTCGGCCAGCGGGCCGTTGACCAGGCGTCGGGCCTCGTCCAGTCGGTCATTGCCGGCGGCGGCGCGGATGGCTTGCTGCAATGCGTGATAGCGTTCGCTCAGGCCCATGAAGGTGTCGAACAGGGCGCGGTCATCCGCAGCGTTGATGGTGCGCTCGTAAGTCTTGAGGTCGCTTTCGAGCTGCTGGTTGATCTGGACGATCTTGTCCAGGGTGGCGTGGCGGGCGCTGCTGCTGTCCTCCAGGACACTGCGCAGGGTCAGGGCGCGGGCCCGGCCGAGGTTGCTGCTGACCTCGCCCAGGGCGAGTACGGAGGGCATCCAGGTGAGACGGATTTCGTCGGTGGCGCTGTCCATCCGCCGGGTTTCGTAGAGGGCGATCAGGCCCAGGGCCAGGACCAGGACCCCGAGCAGGGTGAACATTCCTGCTGCCCGAATACCGATCTTCATGTTCCGTAACTGCATGCGACGCTCCTTGACGGTGGCTGGCAGGCGTCAAGAGCGCGGACTGACCGGGCTCGGCTGGAAAGGCTCTCGATGCACTGCGAAAGGGGTTATATCCTCACGGTTCATGTTGTTTTTTCTGAATGATGACATAACGCCACCATTATTGACCAGTCGTTCAATGTAATGACGCATGCAAACAGGCCCGTCACTTCCGGGACGGGCCTATTATTTTCGTTCATGCGACGATCGGAATCAGCGGGTCGGCTGCCGCCAGGGCCTGGGCGCGGTCAGCGGCTGGCGGGTAGATCCATACCGAGTTGATCTGGCGCTTGAGGTCCTTGCCTTCCCGGCCCTGCAGCTTCAGTTCGCGGTTCCAGCCTTCGCTGTACGCGGCGCCCCAGTCGCCAAGATCCAGGCAGGTGACGTACTTGGGCTGGCGGTACGCCACCGGCGCCACGCCCAGCAGGTCGGCCATGGCGTTGTTGCCGCTGTGGCGGCCCATGGGGATGGCGTGCTGGCAGGTCATCAGGGCATGGTTGCCCAACTCGTCCACCGCCGCCCAGGCCACGTCGCCGGTGGCATAGATGTGCGCCTGGCCGATCACCTTGAGGTGATCGTCGACCCGCAGGCGACCGAAACCGTCACGTTCGCCGGCCACCTGCGCGGTCAACGGGCTGGCCTTGACGCCGGCAGTCCAGATCACGGTCTTGCTGGCGATGTATTCGCCGTTGTCCAGGGTCACGCCGCCGGCATCCACCGCCACCACCGAGGTGCCGGTCAACCATTTGACACCCGCCTGTTCGCTGGCGGCGACGATGGCCGGGGTGATCCCGGCGCCGAGGGCGGCACCGACGCTGGCGCCCCGGTCGATCAGCACCACGCGGGCATGACCTTCGCCGAGGATGGCGCGCAGGCGCTGCGGCATTTCGGTGGCGGTCTCGATGCCAGTGAAGCCGCCGCCGCAGACCACCACGGTGTTGCGTGCCGGCGAGGCGGGCAGGCTGGCCAGGCCGTGCAGGTGCTGTTCCAGGCGCACGGCCGATTCCATCTGGTCGACATCGAAGCTGTGCTCGGCCAGGCCCGGCACGGCGGGGCGGGCCACCTGGCTACCGGCGGCGAGAATCAGACGGTCGTAGGCGAGCTGCTGCGGCAGGCCATCGGCATCGCGATAGCCGACCTGGCGGGCAGCACTGTCGATGCTGTCGGCGGTGCCATGGATGAATTCCACGCCCACCACGTCGAACAAGGCCTCCAGCGGTGCCTGCAGCGTGTGAACGTCGGTCTCGTAGAAGCGTGGACGGATGCGCAGTTGCGGCTGCGGGGCCAGCACGCTGATGCGCACGTCGCCGCGCTGGGCCTGGTCAAGCAGGCGGGCGGCGCTCAGGGCGCTCCAGACACCGGCAAAGCCGGCACCGATGATCAGGATACGAGAGGTCATGTGGGTGCTCCGCAAGGATAGGAAAAAGGTCTTCGATGAGGCGTTCACAGCCTGTCGAATAACTACGACTGTATTTGTCGCAGTTTATATCGGCAAGTGTTTTTTCCCGAGGCGTGCGTTCGCAAGCCCTGGTGCATTGGCTGTAGCCAGCGTGCTTACTTGCTTCTGCGGGGCTGTTGATATGCCTGTGCAGCGACGGACGGCGCCGCCCAGCTTTGCCTGTCACCGATGAAGGGCGTACTATTTGCGACATATCTAGTCGGAGATTGACATGTCTCTTTACAGCGCCGGCGTCGAATACGGCATCCACTGCCTGCTGTTTTTGGTGGACGAGCGTGGCGACAGCCGCGAGTCCAGTGTGCGCGACCTGGCCGAGTTGCAGGGCGTGCCCCAGGAATACCTGGCCAAGGTCTTCACCAAGCTGGCCCGCGCCGGACTGGTGGCGGCGACCGAAGGCGTGCGCGGTGGCTTCCGCCTGGCGCGACCTTCCGACGAGATCACCGTGCTGGATATCGTCACGGCTATCGACGGGCCGAAGAAACTCTTCGATTGCCGGGAGATCCGCGAGCGTTGCGCGGTGTTCGAAGGCGCCGCGCCGACCTGGGCCAGCGAAGGCACCTGCGCGATCCATGCGGTGATGCTGGGGGCGCAGAAGCGCATGGAGGAGGCACTGGCCCAGCAGACCATCCTCGACCTGGCGCGGCGCTTCGGGCGCAAGGCGCCGGCCGAGTTCGGACAGAAGGTCAATGACTGGATGAGCGAGCGGCGCGACGGCAAGGGCGGTGCCGGGGAAATTCCGTTGCAGACCGTCTGACGAGGGGGCGGTTTGGCGGCGCAACGGAAAATTGTACTCAACCTCAAGGTAAATCCTTGCCTGGGCGATCGGCGCATAGGCGTCAAGCCGAGGTAAGCTGGCAGAAAAGATCCCGTGAGAGGTCAACGTGGCTTCCTATACCTTGCGCCAACTCAGGTACTTCGTTACCACGGTGGAGGCCGGCAGCGTCGCCGAGGCCTCGCGCCAGCTGTATATCGCCCAGCCGTCGATCTCCACCGCGATCAAGAGCCTGGAAGAGAGCTTCGGCGTGCAGCTGTTCATCCGCCATCACGCCCAGGGCGTGTCGCTGACGCCCAGCGGCAAGCGCTTCTACGCCAAGACCCGGGCCCTGCTGCAGATGGCCCATGAGTTCGAGCAGAACGCCCTGGCCGACAATGACACGGTGGCCGGGCAGATCGACATCGGCTGTTTCGAGACCGTGGCGCCTTTGTACCTGCCGCGGCTGATCGCCGGTTTCCGCCAGCGTTATCCGGGGGTGGATATCCGCCTGCGCGACGGCGAACAGCAGGACCTGATCCAGGGCTTGACGGCGGGCACTTTCGACCTGGCGTTCCTCTACGACCATGATCTGGACGGCACCATTGAAACCGAGCCGCTGATGCCGGCGCAGAAACCCTACGTGCTGCTGCCGGAAAAGCACCGTTTTGCAGGGCAAACCCAGGTATCGCTGCGCGACCTGTGCCCGGAGCCGATGATCCTGCTCGACGTGGCACCGAGCCGCACCTACTTCGTCAGCCTGTTCAATGAGCTGGGACTGACGCCGAACATTGTCTTCAGTTCGCCGTCCATCGAAATGGTCCGGGGCATGGTGGGGCAGGGCTTTGGCTTCTCGCTGCTGGTGACCCGGCCGCACTCCGAGTTTACCTATGACGGGCAGCGCCTGGTGACCCTTGACATCACCGAGCCCGTGGCGCTGTCGGGCTTGGCGGCGGCGCACCTCAAGCGCGTGCAGTTGACCAAACCGGCGCAATTGTTCGTGGAGTTCTGCCGTGAGGAGCTGGCGCAACTGTAGGTGGCGACCACCCGTCGCGAAATTGACATTGACGATCGAACGTCGACCTGCCGGTGCTTTCTTCCACTAAGGTGCTAGAGGCACTTCGACGTAGTCATTGCCTGGGCGAATGGACCTGTACCCAGGCATGGGCAATATCAATTGGTGACACGCCAGCCGAGGGCGTACCACATCCTACAGGCCATCCAGTACAGAGAGGGTCGTACCATGTCGTTGATTGGCGTTTCAATGCTTGAGATGCGGCAGATGATCGAACAGGCCTGCCTGCCTGACCGCTGCGAGGTGAGCTGCCCGGACGGCGAACACCTTACCATTCGCCTCGGACAGGGCGAGAGCCTGGACGACTGCCTGACCGTGACCGGCGTGCCTGTGGCCAGTCTCAATTCGTGCCATGATTTGTTGGGATTGGTCGCTCGTGTGAAAGCACAGCGTGTTCAGCCAGGTGTGCGTAAGGCTATCGCTTAGCGGAAGGTTTATTGCAGCTCAAGTAGCAGGTTGATTCCGCCATCGCCGCATTTGACGTAGTCGCGGACCAGTCCGCGGTAGCTACGCCCCTCCCAGGCGAAGGCGACACTGTGGGCCTTTTCCATCTTCACCGGCAAAGGCGGTTGGATATGCAGGCGCAAAGCTGGGCGACCTTGCAGATTGACGGCGGCCAGCTGAACCTGGCATTCGGCGCGCTGGGCCATCGGTCCGAACAGGGTATCGCGGACGAAGTCCAGTTCCAGCAAGGCGCAGGGGGCGCGGCAGGGCATTTTCATGGTGGCTTTCCGGCGAAAGAGGCATACCTCGAACGTTGGAAGCTTAAAAGCACAAGACGTTCAAAATATTTCAGCCTTTGCCGGACGCCAAGGAGCGGCCTTGTGCCGAAGGCGGTCCGCTATGGCGGGCCCAGAATCTCCTGCACTTTATCGCGCAGTTGATCGATGCTGAACGGCTTGCTGATCAGGTGCATGTCCTCGGGCACGGTGACACTCTCTGCATAGCCGCTGGCGAATAGCACCGGAAGCCCTGGCCGGGCCTTGCGGGCTTCGGCGGCCAGTTCCTCGCCGCGCAGGTCGGGCAGGCCGACGTCGGTCATCAACAGGTCCAGGGCCTGGTCGGGATCCTCGATGATCTTCAGGGCCGCGCCGGCGCTGTCGGCCTCGATAGTGGTGTAGCCCAGTTCGTCGAGCACTTCGACTATCAGCATACGTACGATGTCGTCGTCTTCGACTACCAGAAGGTGCATGGGGCGGATCCTGTTTCGATGGATTGTCTCTACTCTGTGCGCAAGGCGATGGCAGAAGTTCCCAAGCTTAACGGCATGGGCAAATAGATGGAACGATTGCAGCAGACAGGCTTCAAATACTGGCTAAATGCCCTGCCAGATCCACCAAAGCTGGTTAGACTCGCTGTATTCTCCGGCAGTCTGGCACAGGCAGTATTTACAAGACGTAGCCGTCGGACTGTTCAATGGATTTTTTTCACTCGGGCACTTTCAGATGATTCAAGCAGCCTCGATGGACCAACGCAGCTTTCGCAAACTGCTGAGCCGCAATGTCGGCCTGCCCCTGGGCGTGGGGCTACTCGGTGCCGTGGCGTTTGTCGCGGTGATCAACTACCTGCTCTCGGCCATGCAGTGGGTCGAGCACACCGACCGGGTGATCGGCAATGCCAACGAGGCGATAAAGCTGTCGATCGACATGGAGACCGGCATGCGCGGCTTCCTGCTGACCGGCGAGGAGCGCTTTCTGGACCCCTACGAGGTGGCCAAGCCACGTATCCTGGGTAGCCTGGACTCGTTGAAGGTGATGGTGGCGGACAACCCCCAGCAAGTCGACCGTATCGACCGCATCGCGGCCTTGCAGCGCGAGTGGAACACCTTCGGCAACGAAATGATCAGTCAGCGTCGCAACCAGGGCGACGTAACGTCGTCGATCGGTCGTGGGCGGGGCAAGCGCCTGACCGACGAGATCCGCAGTGAATTCGACGCCTTTATCAACTCCGAGCAGCAATTGCGCACGACGCGCAACGAGACGGTGAGCACGGTTACGGTCACGGCGATCTCGGCCTTCATATTGTTCATCGTCACGCTCAGCGCCTTGCTCGCCTACCTGGGGCGGCGCGACCTGCTGGCATTGTCGTCCAGCTACGTGGCGAACCTGGAGGCCCAGCAACGCGCCGCCGAGCGCCTGGAACACCAGGCCTGGCTGCGCGCCGGACAGACCCAGCTGGCCGAGCAGGTGCTGGGGCAACTGACGTTGCCCATGCTCGGCGACAATATCCTGCGCTTCTTCGCCGGCTATCTGGGCAGCGTGGTCGGCGCGCTGTACGTACGCGACGAACATGGCCAGTTGGTGCGCGTCGCCACCTACGGCCTGGACGCCGAACAGCAGGGCAGCGAGCCGCGCCTGGGCGATCATGCCGGCTTGTTGGGCGAGGCGGTGGTTCAAGGGCGCCTGATGCGCCTGGACGCGTTGCCCGAGGACTACTACCGCTTGAGCTCGGGCCTGGGCCAGGGCCTGCCACGCAGCGGCGTGCTGGTGCCGTCCCACGACGACGGGCGGGTCAATGGTGTATTGGAACTGGGCTTCCTGCGCGCGCTGCAGGACCGAGACGTGGAGCTGCTGGAGCGGATCACCGAGAACCTGGGTATCTCCATCGAGAGCGCGCGCTACCGCCAGCGCCTGCAGGAGGTGCTGGCCGAGACCCAGCAGCTCAACGAGGAACTGCAGGTGCAGCAGGAGGAGCTCAAGACCGCCAACGAAGAGCTCGAGGAGCAGTCGCGGGTGCTCAAGGAGTCCCAGGCCCACCTGGAGACCCAGCAGGCGGAACTGGAGCAGACCAACGAGCAATTGGCCGACCGCACCGAGGCCCTGGACCGCAAGAACAGCGAGCTGAACCAGGCCCAGGTCGAACTGCAGGCCCGTGCCGACGACCTGCAGCGTTCGAGCAAGTACAAGTCCGAGTTCCTCGCCAACATGTCCCATGAGCTGCGCACGCCGCTCAACAGCTCGCTGATCCTGGCCAAGCTGCTGGCCGAGAACGCCGAGGGCAATCTCAGCGGGGAGCAGGTCAAGTTTGCCGAGTCGATCTATTCGGCCGGCAACGACCTGCTGAACCTGATCAACGATATCCTCGACATCGCCAAGGTCGAGGCCGGCAAGATGGAGGTGCGCGCAGAGAGCACCCCGCTGGAGCGCCTGGTCGATGGCCTGCGGGGCATGTTCCAGCCGTTGGCCCAGGACAAGGGCCTGGGCTTCGAGGTGAAGCTCGAGCAACCATTGCCGGCGACCCTGTTCACCGATCGCCAGCGCCTGGAGCAGATCCTCAAGAACCTGCTGTCCAACGCCATCAAGTTCACCGAGCGCGGCCAGGTCAGCCTGGGCATCAGCCACCAGGCCGGCCTGGGCATCGTCTTCGCGGTGCGCGATACCGGTATCGGCATCGCCGCCGACCAGCAGAAGGCGATCTTCGGCGCCTTCCACCAGGTCGACGGCACCAGCAACCGTCGTTACGGCGGCACCGGGCTGGGCCTGTCGATCTCCCGTGACCTGGCGCACCTTTTGGGCGGGCAGATCAACGTCGACAGCAGCCCGGGGCAGGGCAGCGTGTTCAGTCTGATCCTGCCCGAGCACTTCGAACCGTTGACGCAGCAAGTCGAGGTGCACAGCCTGCGTCCGGCGGTCGATGAACTGCCGCCGGCACCGGCGGTAGCGGCGCCGGTGCGCACCGAGCGTCCGGCCCCGACCTTCGCCGACGACCGCGCCCAGGCGCCGTTCGACAACCGCTGCATCCTGGTGATCGAGGACGAGCCGAACTTTGCCCGCATCCTCTTCGACCTGGCCCACGAACTGGGCTACAGCTGCCTGGTCGCCCATGCCGCCGACGAAGGCTTCGAGCTGGCCGCGCAGTACCTGCCCGACGCCATCCTGCTGGACATGCGCCTGCCCGACCATTCCGGGCTCACCGTGTTGCAGCGCCTGAAAGAGCAGGCCGGCACCCGACATATCCCGGTGCATATCATCTCGGTCGAGGACCGCGTCGAGGCGGCCATGCACATGGGCGCGGTGGGCTACGCGGTCAAGCCCACCAGCCGCGAGGAGCTCAAGGCGGTGTTCGGCCGCCTGGAGGCCAAGCTCACGCAGAAGCTCAAGCACATCCTGCTGGTGGAGGACGATGACCTGCAGCGCGAGAGCATTGCCCGCCTGATCGGCGACGACGATATCCAGATCACCGCGGTGGCCATGGCCCAGGACGCCCTTGCATTGCTGCGCGAGAACATCTACGACTGCATGATCATCGACCTCAAGCTGCCTGACATGCTCGGCAACGAGCTGCTCAAGCGCATGACCGCCGAGGATATTCGCAGCTTCCCGCCAGTGATCGTCTATACCGGGCGCAACCTCACCCGCGAGGAGGAGGCCGACCTGCTCAAGTATTCGCGCTCGATCATCATCAAGGGCGCGCGTTCGCCCGAGCGCCTGCTCGACGAGGTGACGCTGTTCCTGCACAAGGTCGAGTCGCAGCTGTCCAACGAACGCCAGCGCATGCTCAAGACCGCGCGCAGTCGCGACAAGGTGTTCGAGGGGCGCAAGATCCTGCTGGTGGACGACGACGTGCGCAACATCTTTGCCCTGACCAGCGCCCTGGAGCACAAGGGCGCCATCGTCGAGATCGGCCGCAATGGGCGCGAGGCCATCGAGTGCCTGGAGGCCAACGACGACATCGACCTGGTGCTGATGGACGTGATGATGCCGGAGATGGACGGTTACGAGGCCACCCGCCTGATCCGCCAACAGCCACGCTGGCGCAAGCTGCCGATCATCGCCGTGACCGCCAAGGCGATGAAGGACGACCAGCAGCGCTGCCTGCAGGCCGGGGCCAACGACTACCTGGCCAAACCGATCGACCTGGACCGCCTGTTCTCGCTGATCCGGGTCTGGCTGCCGCAATTGGAGCGAATCTGAAATCTTGACCAGTGAACGCAACACCGATATCGAGATCCGGCTGCTGATCGAGGCGATCTACCTCAAGTACAGCTACGATTTCCGCGATTATTCCGGCGCTTCGATCAAGCGCCGGATCCTCCACGCCGTGCGCCAGTTCGACTGCCGCACGGTGTCGGCGCTGCAGGAGCGGGTGCTGCACGATCCGGGCATGTTCCTCGAGCTTTTGCAGTACCTGACGATCCCTGTCAGCGAGATGTTCCGCGACCCCGGGCATTTCCTCGCCCTGCGCAACGAAGTGGTGCCATTGCTGCGCACCTGGCCGTCGCTGAAGATCTGGATCGCCGGCTGCAGTACCGGCGAGGAAGTGTACTCAATGGCTATCCTGCTGCGTGAGGAGGGCCTGCTGGAACGCACCATCCTCTACGCCACCGACATCAATCCGCACTCGCTGGAGCGTGCCAAGCAGGGCATCTACTCGATGCAGGTCATGAACGAGTACGAGGATAACTACCGCAAGGCCGGTGGCCGACGGGATTTCTCCGAGTACTACACCGCCGCCTACGGCAACGCCATCATGGACTCCAGCCTGCGTGACAATGTGACCTTCGCCGATCACAGCCTGGCCACCGACAGCGTGTTCTCCGAAACCCAGCTGGTGTCGTGCCGCAACGTGCTGATCTACTTCAACAAGGGCCTGCAGGACCGTGCCCTGGGCCTGTTCCACGAGTCGCTGTGCCACCGCGGCTTCCTGGTGCTGGGGAGCAAGGAGTCGGTGGACTTCTCGGCCTACAGTGATGGCTTCGAGCCGCTGGTGCGGCCCGAACGGATCTACCGCAAGACATGAACGGCGTGCGCGCAATCGTCATCGGCGCCTCGGCGGGCGGCGTCACGGCGCTGTTCAGCGTGCTCGGCGCGTTGCCGGCGGATTTCGCCATTCCGGTGCTGTGCGTGTTGCACCTGCCGGACGACCGCCACAGCCAGCTCGCCGAGGTGCTGCAGCGGCGTCTGCAGCGGCCGGTGCACGAAGCCCTCGACAAGGCGCGGATTGAACCGGGCCAGATCTACGTGGCGGGACCGGGTTATCACTTGTCGGTCGAGCGCGACTTCAGTTTCTCGCTCAGCCAGGAAGCGCCAGTGCATTTTTCGCGTCCGGCGATCGATTTTCTTTTCGAGTCGGCCGCCGATGCCTATGGCACGGGCCTGCTTGGCGTGCTGTTGACCGGGGCCAACGAAGACGGCGCCCGCGGACTGTTGCACATCAGACAAAGCGGAGGCCGGACGGTTGTCCAGGACCCCCGCGACGCACAGGTCGCGTTGATGCCGGAGGCCGCACTGGCCCTGCACGACCCCGACCATATTCTTTCCCTTGGCGGTATCGGGCAGCTGCTCGCTACCCTGGAATCCAGCGCATGCTAAGCCACATTACCGCGAAACTGCTGATCGTCGACGACCTGCCGGAGAACCTGCTGGCCCTCGACGCCCTGATCCAGGGCGAGGACCGCGAGGTGCACCAGGCGCAGTCCGCCGAGCAGGCCTTGTCGCTGCTGCTCGAACACGAATTCGCCCTGGCCATTCTCGATGTGCAGATGCCGGGCATGAATGGCTTCGAGCTGGCCGAACTGATGCGCGGCACGGAAAAGACCCGCAATATCCCCATCGTCTTCGTCAGCGCTGCCGGGCGCGAGATGAACTATGCCTTCAAGGGTTACGAGAGCGGCGCCGTGGACTTCCTGCACAAACCGCTGGAACCCCTGGCGGTGAAGAGCAAGGTATCGGTGTTCGTCGACCTGTTCCGCCAGCGCAAGGCCCTGGATCGCCAGTTGCAGGCCCTGGAGCAGAGCCGCCAGGAGCAGGAGCTGCTGCTGGCCCAGCTGCAGTTGGCGCGTGGCGAGCTTGAGCGCGCGGTGCGCATGCGTGATGACTTCATGTCGATCGTCTCCCACGAGGTGCGCACGCCGCTCAACGGCTTGATCCTGGAAACCCAGCTGCGCCGCCTGCACTTGTCCCGTGGCAACCTGGCGGCGTTCAGTGAGGACAAGCTCAAGGCCATGGTCGAGCGCGACGAGCGCCAGATCAACAGCCTGATCCGCCTGGTCGAGGACATGCTCGATGTCTCGCGGATCCGTACCGGCAAGCTGTCGATCCGCCCCCGGACCTTCGACCTCGGTCAGCTTGTACGGGGGCTGGTGGAGAACTTCGCCGCCCAGGCTGGTGCGGTGGACACCCCCCTCGAACTGCAGCGCTGTGACGCCCTGCGGGGCGAGTGGGACGAGTTTCGGATTGAACAAGTGGTGGCCAACCTGTTGTCCAATGCCTTGCGCTATGGTGATCGCAAACCGGTACAGGTGCGGGTGTTCGAAGAAGCCGACATGGCCTGTGTGCAGGTGCAGGACCATGGCATCGGCATCGATGCCCAGCACCTGCAGCGGATCTTCCAGCAGTTCGAGCGCGTCGCCGCGCAGCAGGCCACGGGCGGTCTGGGCCTGGGCCTGTACATCTCCGAGCAGATCGTCCTGGCCCATGGCGGGCGGATCCAGGTCGACAGTCAGGCCGGTGTCGGCTCGACCTTCACCGTGCATCTGCCGCTGTCGGCACAGTCGCAACATTGTGACCCCGCCCGCGCAACCTCTGCGTAGCGCTGGGGTCTGATGGCCAACCTGTTGAATTTGAAGGCGTTGTCATGAGTGAAGATGCACAAGATGTGGTACTGGTGGTCGAGGATGAGCCGGCGATCCGCATGATCCTGCGCGATTACCTGGCCGGCGAGGGCTACCACGTGCTGGTGGCCGAGGACGGTGAGGAAGCGTTCGCGATCCTGGCGAGCAAGCCGCACCTGGACCTGATGGTTACCGACTTCCGCTTGCCAGGCGGGATTTCCGGGGTCGAGATCGCCGAGCCTGCGGTGAAGCTGCGCCCGGACCTGAAGGTGATCTTCATCAGTGGCTACCCGGCGGAGATCGCCGAGTCGGGCAGCCCGATCGCGCGCCAGGCACCGATCCTGGCCAAACCGTTCGACCTTGATACCTTGCACGAGCAGATTCAGGCGTTGTTGCGCTAGGCCAGGCACTTGGCATCGGCGTTGCCGGCGAAAGGGCCGCAGAGCGGCCCGATTACGACGAGTGGTGTCTCAACCAACCTGCGTGCGCAACAGCGCCATGGCCCGGTCGACCTGCTGCTCGTCATTGAGCAGGCTCGGCGCAAAGCGGATTACCGGTCCGACATCGCGGTCCACGGCATCGACCATGACCTTGTTGGCGTTGAGATAAGCCGCCACCGCGTCGGGGTCGCGGTCCTTGATACGGAAGAAGGTGAACCCGGCGGAGAACTCGCGGCTGGCCGGGGTCACCAGCTCGATGGCGCGGTGCTCGGCCAGGCGTGTCTTGAGGTAGTCGTTGAGCTGGTGGATGCGCGCCTGGACATCGGCCTTGCCAAGTGCCAGGTGCAGCTTGAAGGCCTCGCCCAGCGCCCAGCGGTGCTCGAAGGCGTGATAGCCGCCCGGCGTCATGATGGTGCCGAAGTCTTCGTTGCGCGAGAAGGTGGCGAAGGTCGGCGTCAGGTGCTGCATCTGCTCCGAGGCTGCACAGATGATCCCCGTGCCCCGCGGGCCGAACATCCACTTGTGGGTGCCGGCGATGAACCAGTCGCAGTTGAAGTCGGCAAAGCACACGTTCTCCACGCCGAAACCATGTACACCATCGACCACGTAGAGGATGCGCTCGGCCTCGTCGCGGTTGCGGTTGTGCTGGCGTACCAGCTCGCCGATGGCGCCCACCGGCAGCTTGACGCCGCTGCCCGAATGTACCCAGGTCATGCCCAGCACCCGAGTCTCGGGGCGGATGCTGCGGTCGATCAGGCTCAGTACGCGGTCGGTGGAAACTTCGCCGGGCTTGTCGAACAGGCGCAGCTTGCGCACCTGGGTGCCGTGCTGGCGCTGGCGAAACGCCAGGCAGTTGTGGGTCGAGTAGTGCTCGTGCTCGGTGGTGAGGATCTCCTGGTGCGGCGCCACGTGCAGGCCGCCGTAGATCATGCCGAGGCCCTCGGTGGTGCTGCCGGTCAGGGCGATCTGGCGCGGGCGCACCTCCAGGTAGCGGCCTGCCCATTCACGGACCTCATCCTCGCGTTTCCATTCGTACTGGCTTTCCCAGTCCATGCACAGGGCCGGGTTGCGGTCCAGGGCGGCGCGGTGGCGGTCGATCGCCTCCTGCACCGGATGCGGGTGGGCGGTGATCAGGAAGTTGGCGAAGTGCGCGACATCGGGCGCCAGGGGGAACAGTTGGCGCAGTTGGCGCCATTTGTCCGGGCCTTGCAGTGTCGGTGACGTCGGATTGGCGGCCAGGGCGCTGGGCAGCAAGGGCAGGCTGGCCGCCAGGGCGGCGGCCTGCTTGAGGAAGGCGCGCCGGTCAGTCATGGCGGGCTTCCCGGTTGTTGTCAAGCAGGGCCACCGGGTTGGCGGCTTTTTGCACCTGCCCCCACACACGCAGGAAGTTGCCCGCCCAGAGCTTGGCGATATCGGTTTCGGAGTAGCCGCGGGTCAGCAGCTCGGCGGTCACGTTGCGGATCTCGCCGACATTCATGAAGCCTGTGACGCCGCCGCCATCGTTGAAGTCGGAGCTGATGCCGACATGGTCGATGCCCATCTTCTTCACGGCGTAGTCGATGGCGTCGACGTATTCCTTGAGGCCGGCGCGGGGCTCCTCGTCGACGATGGCGTAGAGGCTGCTGGCATATTCGCCGAAGCGCGCCTCGGGCCAGATGGCAATGATCGGGTCGCCTGGCATCAGTGCGTTGGTCAGGCCTTGCAGCGGTTGCAGGTCGAAGCGTGCGCGCAGGGCCTCGAGTTTTTCCAAGGTCGGCTTGCTCAGCGGCTTGAGGTAGGTGGTGAAGGCCACGACTTGCAGCACGCCGCCGCTGTCCTTGATCAGCTGCATCTCCTTGTCGGAGAGGTTGCGCGGGATGTCCACCAGCGCCCGCGGTGCCGAGTGCGAGGCGACGAACGGCGCGCGGCTCAGGCGGGCCACATCTTCCAGGGCCAGGGTGGACATCTGCGAGACGTCGATGATCACGCCCAGGTCGTTGAGCCGCTTGACCGCCTGTTCGCCCAGGGGTGACAAGCCGCCGAGGGCGTCGGGGGTGTCGTTGAAGAACGGTAGCGGGCGCGATGAGTCGGCCCAGGCGTTGTTGCCGGTGTAGCTGAAGCCGAACATGCGCATGCCGCGCTTGCTCCACAGGTCGAGCTGAGACAGGTCGCTGCCTAGCGGGTAGGCGTTGAGCATGCTGATGAAGATGGCGAACTTGCCTTCGCCGTTCAGGCGGCGGAAGTCGTCGGGGGTGTAGGCGATGCCGACCTGATTGGGGAAGTCGCGCACGATTCCGCTGATGATCTTGTAGCGCACTTCCTGCTGGTTGCGGGCCTCGTCGACGAAGCCCGGGGTCGGGCGGTGCGGCGCGTTCGGGCCGTTCCACAGCTCGGGCCAGCCGAAGATGGTCAGCGCCGCGCCCGACAGCCGACCCTTGGCCGCTTTGGCCAGGTCGAACTGGCCACGACCGTCCTTGTCGGCCTCGTAGCCGTCGCTGCCGTAGCCCAGCGGCACGGTGACATGGCTGTCGAAGGAAAGCATATGTTCGTGCAGGGCGTTGGCTTGCTGCACGATCGCACGGGGATAGCCGCTGTCCTGCTTCCAGAAGTAGTAGCCGGCGGCTGCGCCCAGGGCGGCCACCAGGGCCAGGGGCAGGCCGATGTACAGGGCTTTGCGGGAACGGGTCTTGGTCATTGCCATCTCGTTGCGGGGCTGATCGGGTCGGTCTGCCGGCGGGGCAGGGCCTGGGTATCAGGTGGACGAACGAGTGGTGGGCAAATTTACTTCGAGAAGGGAGCACCGCAGGACAGGCCTGCTTTCACTGATTGATGATTCAAGAACGAGGAGGCCTGGCCGATAACTGCCATGTAAGAATCCACCTCAAGGAAGGTAAGAAATGGTTGGAATAACCGCGGCCAATCTCAACATCCCGAGCGTTGCTGGCGCCACATCTGCGGGCGCATCGGCCAACTCGAGCGCCTCGCCCGGCACACCCTCGATCGACGAGCGGGGCGGCCTGGTGTTCAAGGGCGACACATTCAAGCACGAGACCAAGGCCGCAGAGATCGAAAGCAGCCTGGAAAGTAATGAAGATCCGGCCATCAAGGAGCAGCGCGAACAGATCAAGCGCCTGCAGAAGCAGCTGGCCGAAGAGCAGAAACAACTGGCCCAGTTGATGGAACAAGCCAGGCGTGACCCGTCCAAGATGGCGGCGGTCACGGCCAAGCAGGCCAGTATCGCCACCCTCACCGGACTGATCATGGCGGCTACCGCTCAATTGCTCGAAGCGCTGCGCCAGGCCGGGGGCACCAGCGCCGGCGGCTCGGTCGACACCCGCGCCTGAGGCGTAGGGTCAATGCTACAGGGGGGCTGCCTCGCAGCCCCTTGGTCAGGTCTTCAGTCCACCGCCACGCGGGCGCGGTTCTGCCGCTCGCTCTTGTACTGCATGGCCACTGCCGGCGCCGGCTTGGCCGCGCCAGTCTCCAGCCACTGGCGCATGCGGCTGGCGTCGGCGAAGTGGGTGTACTTGCCGTAGGCGTCGAGAATCACCATGGCCACCGGGCGGTTGTCCATCTTCGTCAGCAGCACCAGGCAATGCCCTGCCTCGTTGGTGAACCCGGTCTTGGTCAGGGCGATGTCCCAGTTGCTCTTGTTCACCAGGTGGTCGGTGTTACGGAAACCCAGGGTGTAGTTAGGCTTGCGGAACGCCACGGTCTTCTCGCGGGTGGTCGACAGCTCGCTGAGCATCGGGTACTTGCGCGAGGCCATCAGCAGCTTGGCCAGGTCGTGGGCAGTGGACACGTTCAGGGTCGACAGGCCGGTCGGCTCGACGTAGCGGGTGTGGCTCATGCCCAGGCTGCGGGCCTTGGCGTTCATCGCCTTGATAAACGCGCCATAGCCGCCGGGGTAGTGGTTGGCCAGGGTATTGGCCGCACGGTTTTCCGACGACATCAAGGTGATCAGCAACGTCTCGCGACGGTTCAGCTCACTGCCAAGGCGCACCCGCGAGTACACGCCCTTCATCTCCGGGTTGTTGGCGATGGTCATGCTGAGCATTTCGTCCATGGGCAGCTTGGCGTCGAGCACGACCATCGCGGTCATCAGCTTGGTGACCGAGGCGATGGGGCGCACGCGATCGGCGTGGCTGGCGTACAGCTCCTTGTTGGTGTTGAGGTCGATCAACAGGGCGCTGCCGGAGGCCAGGTGCAGCTTGCTTGGGTCGCGCTGGACCTGGGCCGGGGGTTGTGCAGCAGCGGTCGACGGTAGGGTCGCGGTTCCTGTGAGCAACAGCAGCAGGCTGAGGATGGACAGGGAAGTTTTCACGTTGAGGCTCACTAAATGTTGGTATGTCGTTGGCTGTGCAAGGGTTTTCCCCCAAAAAACCGTTGCATTCTGGAGTATGGCTCAGCGGCTGTCGAATGCCTTATATCTAAAGGGCGCAACGTGAACGAAATTTAATCCTGTACCAATTCTGTACCAATTACCGCTGCCTCAAGCTTGGCCAGCTCGGACCAATCGTTCGCTGAATTTAGCCACTTCGCGTAGGTGGTGAGTAGGACCTGGACGGAGTGTCCAAGCTGTCCGGCGATGAAGGCCGGGTTCATTCCTGACATGAGGCACATCGTGGCATATGTGTGCCTGCAGTTGTACTGTGGCCTCGCTCGGATCGAGGTCGCTTCGATCGCTTCGTTGAAGTGCCCGCCAGGCGTGCTTGGGCCTTTCATGTGGGGCGATCTTCCAGCCGGCTGGAAGACGAATGGAGATTCAGCTGAGACCCGTCTGCCGTTGCGCTTCCTGGAGTCGGCTATGTGTTTTGCTCGCCCGAGAGCTGCCAGGGCGCGACTGTTGAGCATGATTGTTCGGGTGTACTTGGTCTTCGTCCGCTCCACGACCTGGTTCTCTACAACGATCCGGCAGACGTGGGCCGTCTTCTTCTCGAAATCGATCTCGTCCCAGCGCAGCGCCATGATCTCGCCGGTGCGCATGCCGGTATAGAAGGCGAACTCATAGAAGGCTGCGAACACCTGGTTGCAACGTGAAAAGTTCTTGTACATCCAACTGATCAGCTCCTCCGCCTCTTCAACAGTGAAAGGGTCGACCTGCTTCTTGTTCTTCTGCGGCAGTTGGATTGATGCCGCCGGGTTCCTATCCACCACCTCGTCATACACTGCTGCGCGAAACATCGCTTTAACCCGGGTGATGGCGGCGCGTTTGACTGTCGAGCTCTTCCATTCGGTCTTCGCGACCACCTCCCTCAGCACCATCGGCGTTACCGCCTTGATCGGCAGTGTCGCCAGATGGGGCATCCAGTAGTTGTTCATCAGTCCTTTGTAGTTGACTCGGGTGTCGTGCACCACCTCCAGGCTGTTCAGCCAGCTTTGCGCGTATTCGCCAAACATCAGTTCGTTGGCTGGCGCTGTGTAGCTGGAGGCCGGGAACAGTTCGGCGTACCTTTTTTCGTCTAGCACGCCGTGCTTGGCCAGGCTGACTACTTGAGTGCGTAGATCGGCTGCCGCCTTGATCCCTTTGGCGGTTTGGGGATATGCGAGCGTTTCGGATCGACGCTCACCGTTCCAAGTAAAACGGATCCGAATTGACTTGCCGATGAGCTCGACTCCAGTGGGTAGCCCCAGCTTCCTTCCAGCCACGCTTCGTATCTCCTGATGCTGTAAAAAATCCGGCCGTCGATCTTCTTCCAAACCCCCTCAGGGATCACGCCGCGGCTTCGCTTTCCTTCCAAGGCCCGCTTGGTCGTCCCGATCAGTTCGGCCATTTTTTCCTCTGGGACCTTGTCGGATACATAGGCCACCGGCTGGCGTTCTTCGTCTTGCATGTTGGTCTCCACGCCGCCGGTGGCGGCAGGTTGGTGGTCAGGCCGTTGCCGCGGCGATGGCCCGCTCAAAGCGCGAGGCCAGTTCGGCGTTGACCTCGGCCTTGGCCAGGCTGTCAGCGGTGCCCTTGGCGCGGTGCAGGGTTTCGTACTTGCGCAGCTGGGCGGCAGCCTCAACCAGATCAACCAGAAGGTTCGGTGCCTGGGCGATCAGCCGGGCATTCGCCCTGCGCAGATCCATGCTGAGCTCGACAAGCCCAACCTCGGTGAATGTCATAGCATCGCCACAATCGGCGATCATCCAGCCATCGGAGGGCAGCGCCTTCACGCCGTCTCCGCTGTCGGCGCCCAGGCCGGTGAAGACTTCGGTTTCGTTCAGGACTTCCCAGGGGCCTGGCGTGTGCTTGTGTTTCGTCATGGCAGTAGCTCTCCATGCCCGCGCATGTCGGCGGGCTTGAGTAGTTGGGGGAGGGGTTATGCTGCTTGCTTGCGCTTGGGAGGGGACGGTGGATAGCCGAAATGCATCCGGACACGGCCGGTGTATCCGCATTCTCGGCAGCCGGCCGGCTGGTGGGCGTTGTAGCCATAGCTACAACTCGAGCAGTCGCAGCTGCAGCCTGAGCACTCCATCGAGCACACCCCAAGCACCTCGACCTCGCCTTCTCTGCTGATGGAGTAGTTGTGGCGACTGTCCAGGCGGAACCCGGTGATTTTCTCGGCCTCCTCGTAGGTTGCCGGGACTATGCGGAAGCCCCACTCTGCGGAAGGATCGGCAACTGTGCGGGTTACCTTCCTCATCGCGGTGCCCGATAGATCAGATAGGCCATGTAGGCGAGGGCGATCATGGCTTCCACCTCTTGCCGACGCGGTACACCATCATCATGTTGTGATGGAGTGGCACTTTCAGGACGTGGTTGAAGAACTCGCCCTTTCCAGAGATGAATCCGGTAGGCACCTTGGTTCCTCCGGCGCCGAATTCACGCCAGCATTCTTCTCCGCCGTTCTTTTCCCAGTAGGCGCGCTCGCGCTTTGGGATCTCATCGTAGGTTTTTTCGAACACGGAGATATCCGGGATATCGCAGATCCGGCGCCATGCGGGATTGCGGTTGCACCATTCAGCAGCATGCTGAGAGGCTTGATCCACGGAGTAGAATTCCTTGGTGCTTTGTTCGGTCATGGCTTGACCTCCTCTGGCGGATGAACCGGGCACGGCCAGCGCAGTGAGCCGTCGCCGGATGGGCAGGTGCAGGTCATGGCGCCACCTTCAGGCCCTGGGCCTCGATGGACGCACGACACTCATCGATGCCTTCCTTGTGGGCAAATGCGGATTCAGCATGTTGGTAGCGGCGGGCGCCAGCAATTGCGTCGGGCAGCTCCACCACCACAGCCTCGCGAGAGGCCTGCCAGGCCCACCAGGACATGCTCACCAGCGGCGGATTTGCAGCCAGGGTATGGGCTGCGAGTTCGCGCGAGCCTTCACCGAGAACCCTGACGTACTCCTCGACAAATTGAGCCTCGAACTGCTCGCGCATCTTTTCTGCTTTCGTCACAGCTGATACCTCTCATCATTCCAGGCCGCCGGCGCGGCAGCAGGTGTAGGTTCTGGTTGGGTTTCGTGCGGGGAGAGCTGGCGCTCGTTGCCGGCCTGCAGCTGGCTGTCGGGGATGCAGAAGATCGCTTGCCGGCTGCCATAGCTGCCGTACAGCACCCAGCAGGTCGCGCCGCGCTTCTGGTCGTGCACGACGGAGATAAATATATCCATGGGATATACCATGGTCAACTCCATTGGATATAAAAATTTCTTTGGGCATGAAAAAGCCCGCGCTAGGCGGGCTCATCTTGGGGGGGGAATTCCGTGAGGGCTAAGCTACGGCGCGCTCCAGCCTCTGGATTTCTTTCGCACCGTCGAATGCGCTGTGAACCGTGAGCAGGTCAAAACCCTTCTTCTCAGCCATGTCTTGGAGCTGCAGAATTCGTTCGTTGTAGCTTTTCCTGGTAGTCGGCCTCGATGACTCAATGCTTGATTCATAAGGAACCACCAGCATCATTGCAGCACGATGCTCATGCCGTATAAGGGCATCATGGTCCTTGAGCTGTTCAAGCCTGAAAACCTTCGCTGTGGCGGTTTCGAATAGAGACCCAAGGCGATAGTTGGGAGAAATGCTACAAACGTTCACCGCTACCCTTGAAGAGAAGTAGTCGCACTGAAGAGAAAGGGATGCTCCGCGAATCGTCACGTCAACCATGGCATTGAAATAAGGGGTCAAGCCGGCGTCAACCCGTTCCATTGCTTTGCAGACGCGCTTCCAATAGGAAGAGCGATCATGGCTAGATTTTCCTCCCTCCGCATGAATATGACTGAGGCTTGAGCACAGATCGGATCCTTGAGAGATGACGTCCTGTAGGTCGTAGCCAATCCCTTCACGAGCATCACCAAATATCACTCCGTGAATGCCTGAGGTTTGGCCCTTGATGAATCCGCGTTTTGCATGGCGCATAGCCTTGGTAAGCGCGAGGCTCATCATAGCCTTCATCCCAGGAGCGGAGTCACCGTAGAGGCATTGAAGCGCTTTATCAGTGATGGTCAGCTCGCCAGCAACTTGACCGTTTGCCGCAGCCACAATTCCTATGGTCAGTCGTTCGCCGGATTCGACGACGGGCTCGAGATAGACTGGAGCCCACTGGGCTTCGCAGGATGGGAATTCCGGGACTCCCTCAAAATCAGGCACGTGGACGTTCATTGGATAGATCTATGTGAACTTGGCGGAGTCCTAGGCCGCTTTCTAGCAGCGCAGGCATATGGCTGAGTCGGTCCTGTAGGAACTGCATTACTTCGGTAACGTGAGCTTCAGTGACCTTGCATGGGCCTGGGAGAGACCCGCTGCCATGAGCATGGTAGTCGATCTCAGAGAGGCAAAGGGCCTCCTCTTTCAGGCGCTGCTCGGTCCTGCGAAGCTCGAAATTGCCCAAGTCTTCGGATAAGCGAGCAAGAAGGTAATTCTGGACCTTTTCATGCGCTCGAACAATCGGGTGACGTAGCGCTTCCTCGTGGTCAATTAGCCAAATTTTTCCATCGGCGCCCATGAGAATGTTGCGAAGGTTGCGGTCCCCGTTGGCGATCAACTCATCGAACACGATAGCCATACGCACGTGAGCCCACTTGTTAAGCAGGTCATTAACATCATCTAGCCTGGCGATGCGAGAGATAGGTGCCGCGCCGCAGTCCAGACTCGCTACGCAGAGCTCGTAGTCAGATGCGGTACCGACCGTCTGGCCGCGTGCATATACGGGAATCGTTACGGGGATCGGAAGCCCCAACGATTGCCCTAAGAGCGAGCTCAGCACCTCTGCGTAAATCAGCTTTGCTGGGAGCATCTTCACGTAGGCGTTGAATCGTTCGCGACCTTTTACCTGGACGGTGCCATAGAAAAGGGGATGCTGCCCGCAGACCGATGGGTCCGATACACGCTTACCTGTTAGGAACAGCCCTAGATCAATCTGGCTTGGAACCCGTTTTTTTGTTTCGAGCATGGACATTTTTGCTGCCCTGTTCCTTCAGATTTTCTTTGGTTTCTCCATGCTTAACCATGGAGAGGAGGTCATCAGGGCTGTCCCCGCTTTCTGCAGCCTTGAAGGCTGCCCCGATAAGGCCTGCGATATGGCCTGAAAAGCTCGTTCCAGGCTCAATGCCATTCATGTGAATGATTTCATTGCGAAGCTTGATTAGGGTCTCAACCTGCCTCCGAGTCAGGCTTTTTGCCGAAGCCTGAGCAGCTATCACAGAAATGGCAGCCGTGACCTCTAGAAGCAGCTCGTCCGCATGCGAAACCCATCGCGATGTAGTTTCTGGCTCTCTCGGCAAGCCTTCTGGGTACATCGTTGAGGCTATCGCTTTGATCTCTGCATCCAGTCTCTTGCTGTACCTCCCAACCGGTATTCCAGTTAGGGAGTAGATTTTTGCGGCCATTTCCTTATTGAGCGGTCTCTTTCCGTTCAGATGACCGTTCAGGTTCCCCTGGGTCATTCCTAGCTCTGCGGCCAGTTTGTCCTGGGTGAGCCTCATATCCTTCGGCAAAGAGGCGTTATGAACCCTAAGCGCCTCTTTAAGGGCGGCGCACTCGGCTTTTTCCCAGTCTTCCAGCTCTCGCCGGTCAGTGCTCGATCTCGTCATTCCGCAATCCTATTGCCATTGGAAATACTTTGCTATTTCCAATGGGCTTGATAAAAATATCCCTTGGATATAATCTTGACCCGAACACAACCTGAGGGCGATCACATGCGCCGCATACCTCTCAGCCAATTCGCAGACGAGCAGGGGCAGACCCGAGCGGCATGCCTGCTTGGCATGACTCAGGGAGCCCTGAACAAAGCCCTTCGAGTTGGCAGATTGATTTTCGTGAATGAAGGCCCTGATGGCGCCTTCACAGCAGAAGAATTGCGTCCGTTTCCGGTCCAGTCCGCGAAAAGAAGCGCCGCATAACCCATTTCAACGCAAGGAGCAGTACCCGTATGGCCTATGACAACCCCGCCCACAAACGCAGCGAAGTAGTGAAGTCCCGCTACAAGCCGGAGGACGTTCGCATGCTTCGAATGGAAGCCCGCGCGGCCGGGATGCAGTTGGCTACCTACGTTCATGAGCTCTCGATGATCGCCAGGCGCCTGGGCGCAGCTGAGCTGATCCGCGAAATCCACGGCTACGGCAAGCAGGATAAGACGGCTTAAAGGCCTTATGGAGGGCCTATGCCTGAAAGCACCTTCGATTTGCTGGAGAAGGGGGCTCAGGAAGAGGTTCGGCAGTTGAGTGCCGAGCTTGGATGGAGCCTCGAGTACGCCGCCAGCCAGTACCTGGAAGCAGGTCGATCACTGGCGGTGCAGGCCCAGCTGAAGCAGATGCGGCATACAGCCCCACTGCTGTCGCTGGTAGATCACAAAAAGGGCCTCGAAAGGGCCTAAGTAGAGCAGGAGAAGGGCATGAGCGCGAGAGAACCGAGCAAAGCAGAGATTGAAGCCTTGAAGGAAGTGCTCATTGCAGTGCTTCCGAAGACAAGCATGGATTCTCTGGCGGCTGTTGCAGAACAGAGCGCAGCAGCCGTCAGGGCAGCTTTCGAGAAGCTGCATCAGAAGAATGCTATCGAGTGAGAGAGCTGCTTCCCACAGGCATTCCTTTGACCTGCTCAAAGTGCTCAGTGAGCTTCTGATGGGTGGCGATTATGGAATCAGCTTCTCGGCCTGCGATTCCAGATTTCAGTTGTCCTGCTCGAATGAGCTCTATCACCACCTGAAGGGCTGCTGTGGCGGCAGTACGGTTCAAATCAACTACTTCAGCCATGTCCGGTCTCCTTGGACCTTGTTGTGTGGAAGCAAAAAGCTACCACGGAAGTGCCGGACACCCAATGCAGCACCGCAACACCAAATCGCAGAGACAAAAAAGCCGGGTTCGCGGCCCGGCTCTCTGCAATACACAACTTGTGAAGGGAATTATGCATATGCAGACCCCAAGTGTACAGGCCCTGCAAATGGTCGCGCCACAAAACGACGGGCGCGATTCTGTGGCGCGGATGTCCTCCAGAGAGATCGCCGAACTGGTAGGTTCCAGACATGATAGCGTGAAGCGAGCCATGGAGCGCCTTCAGGAAAAGGCCATTGTGAGCTTTTCACCGTTGGTGGAAACCTCTCATCAAGGCCCAGGCTCCCGGCCTGTCGAGGTTTATCTGGTCAACAAGCGCGACAGCTTCGTAGTTGTCGCCCAGCTGTGCCCGGAATTTACCGCGGCGCTGGTCGACCGCTGGCAGGAGCTGGAGGGGCAGGTGGTCGCCACACTGCCAGATTTCACCAATCCAGCTGCCGCCGCGCGCGCATGGGCCGACCAGGTCGAGCAGAGGGAGGCCTCCGAGAAGGCGCGTTTGCTGCTCACTGTCGAGGTCCAGGCCCAGGCCAAGAAGATCGACCACCTTGAGAACCTGTTCAAGGAAGGCATGAGCCATGTCCAGTTCTGCAAGGGCCTCAATGGGGTCAATGTTATGCAGGTGGGCCACTTCCTCGAGCGCCGCAACTGGCTCTACAACGAGAGCAAGTCCGGTACCCGGTACCGCGTGGCTGCCTATGCCCGCGACAAGTACATGACCGAGCATCAGCAGGAGATCACCCCGCACGGGAAAGAGGCGTTCATCAGCTACACGCCGATCCTCCTGCGCAAGGGAGCCGTGCGCCTGTACGAGCTGTACCTGGCCGGCGAGCTGCCCATGAAGAAAAACTGGGACGGCCTGCATACCCACGACAAGGCCGTGCGGGGTGCAGCATGACCTACGACGAGATGAGGGAAGAGGTCGCTGAGGCGATCTGGGATGTGCGCCGGGATCATGAAGACCGGTGCGATCAGGAGCTCGAAGAGCTGGGCAAGGATCATCCCGTTTGGGAAGAAGCTGATTCGGTGATCACCACATTGGCTGGGCTTGGCCTGCTGGTGCTGCTATGAGCATCATCCGCGCGCCTCGTCCCGAAGCCAATTTCTACATGCTCAACAAGTCAATCAGCGAGGACGGGCGCCTGAGCTGGGCTGCCCGTGGCTTGCTGGTATTCCTGCTGGGCAAGCCAGATCACTGGGCCGTGTCCGTTACCCACCTGCGCAACGAGACTGCTAAATCCTCGAAACCGACTGGGCGTGACGGCGTGTACGGCCTGCTGCAAGAGCTGATCGCCGCCGGCTACGTCGAGCGCCGCCAAGACCGTGGCGAGTCCGGTTTGCTGGGCGAAACCCACTACTTCGTCTCGGAAACACCGCTTCCGGCTTTGCCGTATCCGGTTGAACCGCTTCCGGCTCAGCCGTATCCGGCAAATCCGACACTAGTAAGTATTGAAGGTAAGCAAGGACGGAAGGGAGCAAGTACCGACGCTCGCCAAAGCGAGCTGGTGGACTTCGAACGCTTCTGGAAGATCTACCCGCGCAAGGTTGGCAAGGCCGACGCCAAGAAGGCCTGGGCGAAGATCAAGGTCTCCGCTCACCTGTTCGACCTGATGGCCGCCTCCTTGGCTGCCTGGACCGTGTCGACCGACTGGACCAAGAACAACGGCCAGTACATCCCGCACGCCGCCACTTGGCTGAACGGCAAGCGCTGGGAAGACGAACTTCCACAACCGGCAGGCGCCACCCCATTCGCATGCCGCCGCCCGGCCAGCGGCCCTAACTTCAACGACACCAGCTGGGCTGATGACCTGGGGGATCTATGAGCGCACAACCGAAACTGCGAAGCGTCACGCAGATCATGGCGGTGACCAAGAACGTGCCGGCCGAGGTACAGGCCCCGACCAAGCAGCTCGACCCCGGCACCACCGAAGTCGTCAACGCCCTGTTCAAGGAGCTGCAGGCCATCTTCCCAGCGTGGAAGCAGGCCTGGCCGGATGACGAGGCCCTTAAGGCTGCCAAGCGCAGCTGGATCAAGTCCTTTGTCGCCGCAGGCATCAACACGCTCGAGCAGATCCGCTTCGGCATACAGAAGTGTCGGGTGCTGGGTACCGACTTTGCTCCGAGCAGCGGCAAGTTCATCAAGCTGTGCCAGCCGACTCCGGAAGAGATGGGCATTCCGCCTCTTGCGCAGGCCCTGGCAGAGGCGCTGGAGAACTTCCACCCCAGCAGGGCAGGTTCCCGCACCTGGTCGCACGTAGCGGTGCGCCACGCTGCCCTGCAGTGCGAGGCGCAGAACCTAGGATCGATGGAGGTGGAGCGGGCCGAGAAGGTGTTCGCCCGGGCCTACGACATCACGATCCGGATGCTGGTCGCCAGCGAGCCACTGGGCGACATCGCCACCGGCATCGGCCACGACAGCCAGAAGAGCGCCGCTCAGCTGGCGGACGAGTACGCCGCCCAGAAGCAGGTTCGCCTGCTGGAAATCCAGCAGATCCCAACCAGCGCCGCTCAGTGTCGCGCCAGCCTGCTGGCCAAGTTGAACATCAAACGCGCCGGGCAGCCGGCCGGGGAGGGGGTGTGAAGAGTGAAAGCTTGAGCGGGAAAACTGATCGGCCTCTCACCCGCGATGACACTTTTCCGCAAGGTTTCCGCGGGCTTGAGGCCGTTGAGCGAGATTTTATAAATCCGAAAAGTGTTGATCAAGAGGGATGGATGGCTGAGTTAACCATTCGCTTGCAAGGAGGCCGCGCATGACCATCGACAAGCAAAAGCTCCAGCCCCTGCTGTGGTCGGTAGTCGCCTCCTGGCGCGCTGGCAGTGATGCCCTCGAGCGCCACACGGATGCCCTGGACGAGTTCCTCGGCGAGACGACGGTGGAGGAGGTCGCACTGGGCCTGCTGGACGAGATCAGCCAACTCACAGCTCGGGTGCGCGCCGCAGAGAAGCAACTGCAGGAGGTGGCCAATGCCTGACCTCAACATGATGTCTCAGGCTGCCCGTTCCGCTGCCATGCGCGGAGGCACGGACGGCTGGGGACGGGTCGGAGGACTACCGGGCCAAATTCGATACTACGAGCCTGCAAGCGGAATCCGCCGGCTCTGTAACTGCGGATGTCGTCGAAGGGCTACGCACCGCGGCATGGCAAATGGCGTGTGCCTGACCATGGGCTGCGAACTCTCGATGCGCCGCTGGGTGAAGGAGGCGAACCGTGACTGAGAAGATCAGCGTCAACAGCCAGGCCAAGCTCTCCGAAGCGGTGACCAGGCTCACCCGCCTGTTCCGCGACAAGAAGTTCGTCGTCGTCAGCATGCGCCCGGGCAAAGACCGCACCCTGGACCAGAACGCCTTGTGGTTCGCCATGTACGACCGCATCGCCAAGAGCACCGAGATGGGTGACATCGAGGACGTGCGCCGGTACTGCAAGCTGCACTTTGGCGTGCCAATCATGCGCGCTGGCTGCGAGGAGTTTCGCACCGGCTGGGCGGAGTCGTTCATCCACCTGCCGTATGAGGTGAAGCTTCGCCTGATGGGGCCGTGTGCCATGTTCGGGCCGGATGGCTTCCCGGTCACCCGGCTGTTCGACCGGGCCCAGGGCTGCCAGTACACCGACCGCATCGTGGCGGAGTTCGCGCAGCAGGGCGTGGTGTTCAGCGACCTTCTTAGCGAGGAGGCAGCATGACACTGGCCAAGGAGATCAAACCGAAGAAGTGCAAAGCGCCAGGCTGCGGCAAGCACTTCAGGCCGGCCATGACCACGCAGAAGGTTTGCAGCGTCGCCTGTGCTCTGGCCATGGCCAAGGAGCCGAAGGCGCAGAAGATGGCGGCCAAGGCCATCACCAAGCAGAAGCGCGAGGAGCTGCAGGAGCGCCGGGAGAAGCTGAAGACCCGCCGCGAGCACATGGCCGAGGCGCAAACTGCGTTCAACGCTTACATCCGCGAGCGTGACGCCGGCCTGCCGTGCATCAGCTGCGACTCGTTGCCGAGCGATCACGACCTCATCACCGGCAGCCGCTGGGATGCTGGGCATTACCGGTCAGTGGGCGCCTGCCCGGAACTGCGGTTCGAGCCGCTGAACGTCCACCGCCAGTGCGTGAAGTGCAACCGGAACCTGTCAGGTAACGCGGTCGAGTACCGCATCCGCCTGGTTAAGCGCATCGGCGCCGACCGGGTGGAATGGCTCGAAGGGCCTCATAAGCCCCAGCGCCTGACCATCGAAGACCTGCAGGCCATAAAGGCCCTATACCGCCAGAAACTCCGTGACCTCAAGAGGGCAGCAGCATGACCTGGACCACCGAACAAATCGTCGGCCTGCTCCTGCTGGCCATGTTCATCAGCTCCACCTGGTGCGTCACACGCGGCCAGCTCATCGCGGATCGCCGGAAGAAGGAGAACGGCCAATGAAGTGCCAAAGCGTTTTGGCAGCAGTGGTTCGCGCCCTGGCGGCGGATACCGTGAGCGGTGTAGGTGGTGGCGACTTCGAGCCGAAGGTCCAGGCGTCCAAGCTCAAGGGCGAGATCACCGGGAAGGATGCGGCGATGCTGGTGGACTGCTGGGTGCACGCGAGGCTGCACCGAAAATTGATCCCGCGGCACTGGAATGCGCTGACGGCCAGGTTCTCGACCCACAAGGCCAAGAAGGTGGAGGCGATCGGCAAGCTGGTTCCGCTGATTGCCTCCCAGGCGCCGAACCTATTCCGGTACAAGGCGGTGACGGCCTGGGCCATTCCGCCGGTAAAGGGCGTGCACGCTCAGTCGGGCCGAGAGGTGGCCAGCAGGTCGGCTCGAGAGCGAGCAGAGTTCGATTCGCTGCAAGCTGGCGTGGTGCAGCACCTGGCGGGTGGCGAGATGCCCGAGGATGCCGGCCAGGCACGCCGCGAGCAGTACGTGAAGCGGTCCTCCGACATGATCGTGCTGCCGGCCGAGTTCTACGACATCAACACCTGGGACGGGCAAGGCCTCAACCGCACCACCTACTGGCGCTGGAAGAAGGCCATCGAGAAGGTGCTAGACGAAATGGTGGCCGAGGCGCTGGCAGCGTCTAGCAAGATCCTTGAGGAGGAAGGAATTTTGATGGCAGATGCCGCTTGACACCCGTGCAACGATGCAACATTATTTGTTCATCCTGTCATTCTTGCGTGTGTTGAGGAATGATGACCGAGCACTGGCATGCGGTTATGTCACACCCGGGTGGTTGTTGATGGTAGTTGGCCTTGTGGTTCTGTTGGTTATCTGGTTCCTGCAAGCGCTCACTGATTCACCTAAAGCAGTACAACAACTTGGACAAGAAGGGGAAAAACGTATGGGTAAGGCTATTACTAAAGCAAGTGTAAATCTCGCAGCAAATGCTTCTACGGCCTACTACGTCAACAACCTGCCCGCAGTAACCATTGGGGCCGACTGAAATTTTTCAGGGGCCCAGAAGAGCATTAAGCCACTTGTCCGGCTGCCTCAATACGAAACCCGGCCCTTAAAAGCCGGGTTTTTTGTTGCCTGAAGAGGGCCTCAAAAGTGCCCTGCCTTGAGGCTGCGGCTTTTGCCTATTAGGTCAGGCGAATGAACCCGGCTGCGACGCCTGGTTGTTTTTGAACATGCTCGAATTTCCCAGTTGCGACCAAGTCATCGATAACCTCTCGCACGGCTTGCATCGTGTCAGGGTTTTTCGCGTACCGGGTCCGCAGGAAGTGATCGAGAGATTCTTCCTTGACCTGGCTCAGCCCGCCAGTAACTGCCCCAACAAGCATCTTACGGTCAGGGCGCTGCTGCAGTTCATCAATCAGGCGGCCTGCGTAGAACCCTGCTTGACCACCGCCGTAGGGCAGGTTGATCCACTCAGGGTCAGCAGGTGCAACGCGAACAGGGGAATTCAATGCGTCCAAGGCTTTCTCCAGTTGTTCCATTTTCGATGTGTGGGTGAAGTCAACCAGGCGGTCTCCAGTGGTTTGGGATACGCCAAGTTGCCTGCATAACTCAGCCTTCTTCATCCCGCGCCGCATCATCTCGTTCCACAGAGCGATCTTTGCCACGGTGACAGCTGGCAGATGAACAACGTGCTCACCATCTTGGGCAGGCGTCGCCTCAGGAATCTGACGGCGCTGCTCAACGTACAACGACAGGACGGTTTCAATCCCGTCGAGAGCTTCGCGAATGGCGTGCTCTCGGTCATCACCAAAGCTGTTCACTTCTGGCAGGTCACGGCAGAACACCGCCAAACCAGGGGCGCTATCGTCCTTCTCAAATCGTACTGCGTAGTCGTACATGGTCACTCCTGGTGGGTGATAGTCCAGCGGTCGCAGGCGAAGGGGGCTCTCAGAGCCCCAGTTGCTTGATGATCGCCTTGCGGGTCGGCTCGGGCATTTCCTTGCTACCGTGGTCCGCGAAGACAGTCTTGTTGCCGTTCGGGGCGGTGATCTTGAAGTGGCTTCCTTTGCCTGCTTCGAAGGTCACCCCTTGGGCCTTCAACCATCGTCTGAACCCGCTGAACTTCATCACCTCATCTCTGTTGTCTGGATGAATCAAGAATACAACACAAATGTGGTGCTTACAACATTTTTGTGGTGCTTCTCGCTTGAGATTCACCTGGAGAATCTGGATGGACCCGACCGACTTCGGCCCAGGCACAGCCACCTGGCTGGGCGGAACGGGCACTGTCTTGCTGGGCGGCTTTCTCTGGCTGCGCAAATGGCTGTCCAGGGACGCTACCGATAGGGCGATGGACACTGCCGACATCGGCGTCGTCCGGCGCCTGAATGAGCTGCTCGACATCGAGCGCGAGGCCCGGAAAGAAGCCGAGGCCCGCGCCGATCAGTTCGCCAAAGAGCGAAACGACCTGGTGGCCACGGTAGGGCGCCTGGAGGGCAAGATTGAAGCGCTGACCAGCCAGGTCGGCCAGCTCAATGAGCGCGTAGCTGCGCAGAGCGATGAGCTCGCCCGCCTGCGCGGAAAGCTGGGAGGTGCTTCCTGATGGACAGATGCGCACTTGAATTCATCGCCCGCCGCTGGTGGCGCCGGGCAGAGGTCTGGATCATCGCTGCGCTGCTGGTCACCGGCGGGGCGGTCCTGGGATGGCAGTCGGCCTTCTGGTCGATGGCCACGACCCAGGCCAACCAGGTGGCCGAGATCCGGGCCGCCTATGATGCCGCCATGGCCGAGCGCGACAAGCGCCTGGATGAGCTGACCCGGAAGGCCGAGAACGCCGCGACCAAGGCGTCGAGGGCAGCGACCACCGCAACCCAGGCAGCAGACAAGGCTGATGAGGTCCTTAATCGAGCGACGCCGTAGCCTACATTCACTCTCAGCCCGTTGGTTGCACATTATGGGATAAGCATGTTCTGAGAGATTGCTGGTGAGCTTGCAACTGCGCAATTGTTTCGTCGCGGCGAGGTCCTCGGAGCGCATGACTCCAAGGCGGGTCCACAGCTAACTGCTTCTCAAAGTCGGCTATTACTCGCTGAATTGATAGGCAGGGATCAGAAGACTTAGCTCTTCGGTCCAGCTGGGTGTTAAGAGCCTTGTAGTCATCAAGCATACGGTTAGCTTGAGCGAGTTGCAGGTTAGCGAGAGTCAGATCGGCCTCTGACTTAATCACCTTCAGCTCAAGCTCGTGGGAATGCGTTTTAAGCTGGTCAGTTTTTTCAGACAGTATCTTTTTCTCGGCCTGAAGGTCTTTGATCAGAGTCGCTTGTAGCTCAACGGTGGATTGGATCTTACCCAGGCCGACGAGCTTTTCCGCTCCTACACCGAGAAGGTTCAGCAACGGCAAAGCTGCGACAAGGCCCGCACCAAAGGTCGCGGCAAAGCGTAAAAGAGTGCGTGGTTTAGCTCCCGACTGGGGAGGTGCTCTTCTCATCAGTTAATTCGTCTGTGAATGGTGAATATGCGCCTCCTGGGCTGGAGGGCATCGTTATCGGAAAATGCTGGGGAGTGCCGCAGGTGAGTGCGGCACGGCAGGATCACTCTGCTGCGATCTGCAGAGCCGCTTGAATCTGATCTGCGTACAGCGAGAGGCGCTCCATCTCCTCCTTCAGTGCAAGTGCTTTATCCGGGGTGTTGGCGACCTTCGAATTGATGAGCACAAGCGCAGCGCCTACTGCTGCTTCACGAATGCTGAGTCTAGGGCCGACTCCAGACATACCGGAGCGGTTAAGGTTCTTGAACAGGTCCGACATACTGCTCTCCATGCTTTGATTGGATCCCTATCAATACCGGCAACTCGCCACTATATCAAGACTCAGGGGGCACATGAGCAGACCAATGCCTCCGGCCGATCTGCTCGAATCGCTGTGGCTCACTTTGCGCCCGGCAACCGGTGTCTGGGATTGGGTCCAGAGCGAGATCTTCGCCGAAACCGGCAGCATTCATAATCCAGAGCATTCTCACCTGATTGACGCCAACATCGGCGTGCTGTGGGCATCGACTGGGTTCGCCAAGCAGGGGCGGGTAGTTCTCGGCCAGGCTGAGCAGCTGATGTTCCGCGCTGGTGGATGGCAGAAGGCCCGGCAAGAGCAGCAGATGCGGCAGTGGTTCGGCGAGGAGCCGGCCTACCTCATCACTCTGGCTGCCGACTACTGTGCTCAATGCACCGACGCCGAGTTCTGCGCCCTGGTTGAGCACGAGCTTTACCACATCGCCCAGGCGACTGATGAGTACGGCGCACCCAAGTTCACCCAGGACGGGCTGCCTAAGCTCTACCTGCGCGGCCATGACGTCGAAGAGTTTGTCGGTGTGGTGAGGCGCTACGGTGCCAGCAACGATGTACAGCAGCTGATCGACGCTGCAAGCCGGCCGCCTGAGGTGGCCAAGATTAACATTTCGAGGGCCTGCGGAACCTGTCTGCTCAAGTTGGCCTGATTCCCTGACGGGGTTTGACGGATGGCAACCATATGGCAGCACTACGAAGCGAGGTCAAAGCCTACATCGTGCAGGCCCTGGCCTGTTTCGACACGCCGTCCCAGGTAGCCGAGGCGGTCAAGAAGGAATTCGGCATCGAGATCAGCCGGCAGCAGTGCGAGTCGCACGACCCGACCAAGTACGCCGGGCAGAAGCTCGGGCAGAAGTGGGTGGACCTGTTCAACCTGTGTCGGGAGCGCTTCCGCAACGAGACGGCTGACATCCCAATCGCGAATCGGGCGTACCGGCTGCGCGGCCTTGGGCGAATGGCCGAGAAGGCCGAGAACATGCGCAACCTGGCGCTGACCGCCCAGCTGTACGAGCAAGCCGCCAAGGAATGCGGCGACATGTACGTCAATCGCAAGATCGAACCCGACAAGCCCCTGGGCTCCCAGGCGGACCAGCAGCACGCCGTTGCTGAGTACAAGCTGGAGCCAGACGAGAATGTCCCGACTACCCCGTACCTATGAGGCGCCGGTAAAGCTGACGCCCAAGCAGGCGAACATCTATGTCTGGGGCTTCCAGCCTGAGGCACGCTTCCGAGATGCAGTATGCGGGAGGCGGTTCGGCAAGACCTTCCTAGGGAAGGCAGAGATGCGTCGTGCTGCACGTCTGGCTGCGGAGTGGGGCGTGAGCGTCGAGGACGAGATCTGGTATGGCGCGCCGACGTTCAAGCAGGCCAAGCGGGTCTTTTGGCGCCGGCTGAAGCAGGCCATCCCTGAAGCGTGGCGCGCGGCCAGGCCGAACGAGACTGAGTGCTCGATCACCCTCAAGTCCGGCCACATCATGCGCGTGGTCGGCCTGGACAACTACGACAACCTGCGGGGCTCCGGCCTATTCTTCGTTCTGGTGGACGAGTGGGCGGACTGCCCGTGGGCAGCTTGGGAGGAAGTGCTCAGGCCAATGCTCTCGACCTGTCAGTACACGATCCCCCAGACCGGGGAGTCGAGAAAGGGCGGTCATGCGCTGCGCATCGGAACGCCGAAGGGCTTCAATCACTGCTACGACACGTACCGCGACGGGCAGCCTGGCGGGGAGCCCGATCACAAGAGCTGGCAGTACACCTCTCTGCAGGGCGGCAACGTCCCGGCCGATGAGCTGGACGCGGCCCGCCGCAAGATGGACCCGCGCACGTTCCGCCAAGAATACGAGGCCGGGTTCGAGAACTACGCCGGGGTGGTGTACTACACCTTCGACCGAGTCGAGTGCCGTACCAGCGAGCGCATCAAGCCGGGCGAGGCCGTGCACATTGGCATGGACTTCAACGTCATGAAAATGGCCGCGGTGGTGTACGTGGTCCGGGACGGCCTGCCGCTGGCACTGGATGAGTTTCACTCGGTGCGGGATACGCCAGAGATGATTGAGAAGATCAAGGTTCGTTTCTCCGGCCACAGCGTCTCCGTGTACCCAGACGCCAGCGGGCAAAACACCAGCAGCAAGAACGCCAGCGAGTCGGACCTTTCCCTGCTCAAGAAGGCCGGCTTCACCGTCGTGGTCGACTCACAGAACCCCGGCGTGAAGGACCGGATCAACGCGGTCAATTCCATGTTCCTCAACACCTACGGGGAGCGGCGCCTGAAGGTCAACATCGACCAGTGCCCGCAGCTGACTCAGTGTCTGGAACGGCAGACCTACACAGACAAAGGTGAGCCGGACAAGGACCCCAAGAAGGGGCACGACCACATGAACGACGCCGCCGGCTACTTCATCGCCAAGCGGTTCCCGATCAAGACTCAGTCCGCCGGCACCCGCCGCATTGGAGGTTTGGCGTAATGCCTGTTCAATCCACCAATCCAGACTACGACGCTCACATCGAAGAGTGGCGGATGATGGACGACGCACTGGAGGGCGAGGGCGCTATCAAGCGCAGTCCGCGCAACCTGCCCAAGCCCAGCGGCATGGTCGAAGCTGAAAAGCTCGACGGCCAGGGCAATGCGTACCTCTACCGTAACTACACTGACCGGGCCCAGTACGAACACTGGGTGCGGGATTCTCTGCGGTCGATGATGGGCCTGGTTTCGCGGCTGATCCCCGAGGTGAAGCTGCCCGCAGGCTTGAAGGGCTTGGAGGACAACGCCACGGCTGATGGCTTCGGCCTGACTCAGTTGTTCCTGCGGATCGTGCGCCAGGCCATTTCCCACGGCCGGGTGCCGCTGGTGGTCAACATCGATGATGCCGGCCAGCCGTACTTCGCCACCTACGCGGTGCGCAACGCCATTAACTGGGACACCGCCGATCAAGGTGGTCGTCAGGACCTGGTGCTGGCGGTGTTCCGCGAATTTCGGCGTAAGGAGCAGGATCGCTACAGCCACGAGTGCGAAACGGTGTACCGCGAGTTCTATATGGACGGCCTGGTCTGCCGCACAGGCGTGCGCAACGAGGCTGGCGAGCTGATCGAGGACGACCGCCCCCTGGGCACTGTCGACGGCAGCAACAACCTGGTGCGCGGCCTGGGCTACATCCCCGTCATCTACTGCGGTTCCACTGACAACTCGCCTGATGTGGACGAGATCCCGTTGCTGACCATGGCCAGAGCCGCGCTGAAGTCCTACCAGCTGAGCGCCGACTACTTCACCGCGCTGCACCAGACCAGCCACCCGCAGCCGTGGGTCTCCGGCCTGGACGAGAGCGTGGAGCTCAGTGTAACCGGTCCTTCCGCAGCCTGGGATCTCGGGCCGAAGGGGCAATGCGGCTATCTGGAGTTCCAGGGTGCCGGAATCGAAGCTGTTCGCACGGCGATGGCAGACCAGAAGAGCTCGGCCCTCGAGGCGGGCGCCAAGGTCATGGACGTGTCCGGTACGGAATCGGGCGAGGCCCGCAAGACCCGGCAGAACGACCAGCATGCCACCCTGCACAGCATCGTCATCACTGCGGCTGAGGCCATCGAGCAGGCCTTGCGGTACGCCGCAGAGTGGACTGGCTACGATCCGGACGATGTCGTCTTCACGGTCAAGCCGGAGTTCTTGATTCCAGAGGTCAACGCCCAGGTGTTGGCCGAGCTGCAGAAGAGTGTCATGGCCGGCACCATCAGTGCCGAGACCTACTGGCAGTACCTCACCACCGGGAAGCTTCCCGAGCACCCCTACGACGAAGAGGCCGAACTTATCGCCGATGACCACGGCGCCGGCGGCGTCAACTTGGACAAAGATGATGGCGACGAAACCGGAGCAAACGGCGGACGAGAAGCTGCTGGAGCAGGTCAGCCGCCACTCGGTACTGCTTGAGCGGCTCAAGGCTGGCGAGGTCAAGAAGTTCGAGACCTACCTGCGCCGCGCTGACACCCACATCCGCGACCAGCTCACCCGCAAGGAGCTGACCACCTACGGCCGAAGCCGGCTTGAGGAGTTTTTGGGGCGGGTGGGCGGCAAGCTGCTGGAGATCTACAAGGCCTTCAGCGACCGGATGCAGTCCGACCTGGTTGACATCGCGCAGTACGAAGCCGCATTCGAGGGGCGCAGCCTGGCGAAGGCGCTGCTGATCGACGCGGTGATGCCAGCGGATCCCCTGATCCGGGCGGCGATCAACACTCAGCCCCTGCAGGTGGCCGGGGTGGATGGCGGCAAGCTGCTCAAGCCGTTCCTGAGCGGATGGACCCGAACCGAAGCTGACAGGGTCACCAACGCCATCCGGATGGGTGTCGTGCAGGGCCAGACCAACGCCGAGATCACCCAGGCCGTGCGCGGCACCGCGGCGCAGAACTTCACAGACGGAGTACTGGCGGTCACGAACCGGAGTGCTCGGGCAGTCGTTCAGACCGCAGTCCAGCATGTGTCCACCACAGCGCGCATGGAAACGCTCAGGGCGAATACCGAGGTGGTGCCTGGATATCGGATCGTCGCCACCCTGGACCGGAAGACCAGCGTGCAGTGTCGGAGCCTCGATGGTCGTGAGTATGAAATGGGCAAGGGGCCGGTGCCGCCGTTTCATATCCACTGCCGGACGACTATTACGCCAATCACTAGGTTGTCGGCGCTGTTCGGGCAAGGAGCTACGAGGGCGGCTGTCGGCGCAGGCGGTGGCGGGCAGGTCTCTGCAAGCCTCAGCTACTACCAGTGGCTCAAAACGCAGCCAGCGGCCTTCCAGGACGCTGCGCTGGGGCCGGTACGCGGCAAGCTGTTCCGCGACGGTGGCCTGACTGCTGAGCGCTTCGCCTCGCTGCAGCTGGACAAGAATTTCAAGCCACTGACACTGGACCAGCTTAAGGGGCTGGAGCCTTTGGCGTTTGAGCGAGCTGGTTTGGATTGATCAAGCACGCAGCTACGGTATCGTATGACTCCCCCGCAAGGAGAAGCGCATGCTGACTGCAACTAGATCTAGGAAATACTTGACCGACAGTTTTATTGGTACGGACGAAGGGTGCGGAATATTCATCCCTGCAAATCGTATGCTGTATCGATTCGTGAGCGATAACCCCAGCAATACTGACCGAGACCAGATTGCATCTAAGGCGCTGATCATTGGTAGGAGCCTAGCCGCTTCCGCTGAGCGCCGAACCATAAAAGGCGAGCGTTTGTCGTCTGCAGACTTCTTCAACGGATTGGCAGATGCTATTTCCAAGTCAGGCGTAGAAGAGCTGCTTGGCTTCATTCCCCAAGGGGAAGCCATTTCGCGTTCGAGCGCGACTGACGTACATAAGGCGCACGCTTTTCTCTGCACTGCGATTACTGGTTACACAGGGAGAGATTGCAGTAGCTTCGCCTCGAAGTACCTTCACTTCCACAGGCCTAATCACTTTCCAATGATGGATTCTCGAGCACGCACTGCGTTGAAGTGGGTGGCGGAGGAAGAGGAATGGGTCTTTGCGTTCACCACCTCCAGATCCGCGAAAAACTACCCTGAGTACGTGCGCATTTATCTCGACGCCAAGGATGTTTTCGAAGCCGAGTTGGGAAGACGTTTGAGTCTCCGTCAAATGGACAACATTCTGTTAAATAGATACGACAACTACATCTAGAACCAACCCGCTTCGGCGGGTTTTTTTATGCCTGCCAGGCGGGCCAATGAATCCCAAGGGGATAGCCAAATGCCTTTCGACTTCGACCCGGCCGCACACGGCCTCACCCTCGACGAAACTCAAACCACCGCGCTGAAAGCAGTGCTGGGCGGCGAGGTACAGAAATTCTTGGACGGTGAGGTCTCGGGCCTTAAGTCCAAAAACGCCGAGCTGATCGGCTCCAACAAGACCATCAAAGCCGAACTGGACAAGCTGAAAGGTCAGTTCGACGGCCTGGACATCGAAGCAGTCAAGGGTCTGCTGGCCAAGGCCGGCCAGGACGAAGAGACCAAGCTGATCGCTGAGGGCAAGCTGGACGAAGTCATCAGCCGCCGCACCGAGCGCCTGCGCACTGACCTGGACAAGCAGGTCAAGGCCGCCAACGAGCGTGCGGACAAGGCCGAAGCCTTCGCAGCCAAGTACAGCGACAAGGTGCTGGCTGATTCAATCCGCGCTGCTGCCATCAAGGCCGGCGCGCTGCCCGAAGCCGCCGAGGACATCATCCTCCGCGCCCGTGGCACCTTCAAACTGAGCGAAGACGGCGAGCCCATTGCTACCGACCGTGCCGGCGAAGTCGTGTACGGGAAGGACGGCAAGACCCCGCTGTCTCCTCTCGAATGGGCGGAATCGCTGCGCGAAACCGCTACCCACCTGTGGCCAAGGGCTCAGGGTGCCGGGCAGACCGGCGACAACGGTGGCAAGGCCACGAAGAAGTGGGGCGAGTACACCGAGACCGAGCGTGCTGCGATGGCTCGTGACAACCCCGACGCATTCAAAAAACTCCAAGCCACCCGAGGAACCTAACCCATGGCATCTACCCAACTGTCGGACATCTTCGTCGCCGACTACTACGGCACTCTGGAGCCAGTGAATTCTCCAGAGAAGACCGCCGTTTACGAGTCGGGCATCATCACCCGCTCTGCCACCCTGGACAACATCGCCAAGAACGGTCAAGGCACTTCCGAGATCAGCTACTGGCAGGATCTCGATGCCGACGAGGCGCCGAACATCTCCAACGATGACCCCGACGACCTCGGCGCTGTAGGCAAAGCCGAACAGGGCAGCATGCGAGCCCGAACCCTGTACCTCAACAAGGGTTACGGCGTCTCCGACCTGACCGCTGAACTGGCCAACTCCGAGCCGATGCAGCACATCCGCAACCGCTTCGGCACGTACTGGACCCGCCAGTGGCAGCGCTACCTGATGGGCGCCGGCCGCGGCATCATCGCCGCCAACATCGCCCAGAACGGCGGCGACATGGTCAAGGACTCGGGCGCCTCGATCAGCGCCAATGCCTTCCAAGACGCCGCCTTTACCGCTGGTGACGCAGCCGACATGTTCGCCGCCATCGGCGTGCACTCGGTCGTCATGAACCAGATGGTGAAGCAGGACATGATCGAGTACCTGCGCGACTCGCAGGGCAAGATCATCCTGGCCACGTACCTGGGTAAGCCGGTGTTCATGGATGACGCACTGACCTACGCCCCGGGCCAGTACCTCTCGTTGTTCTTCGGCCAAGGCGCCTTCGGCTACGGCGAGGGCGACCCGCACATGCCTGTCGAGATGCAGCGCAAGGCTGATGGCGGCAACGGTGGTGGCGCCGAGGTTCTTTGGGAGCGCAAGACTTACATCCTGCAGCCGGCTGGCTTCAGCTGGCAGGGCAGCGAGAACCGCAACCTCAGCCCGACCGCTGCCCAGTACGCTACAGCAGCGAACTGGAAGCGCGTTTTTGACCGCAAGCAGGTTCCGTTCGCCGCGGTCATTAGCGGCACCGCCACCCCTTGAGCCCATGATGCAGGGCGCCGGTCTGGCGCCCTGCGCAGGAGATCAGCATGAAAGTCATCTATACCAACACCCCAGGCAACGAGCGCGGCACCTGCTATCGCCGTCTGGACCAGTTTTTCGGCGTGATCGACGGCGCCACCTCGGTGTCCGTGCAGGGCGATGCTCCGCACATCGGCGAGGCGTATCAGCGCCAGGGCATCAGTGTGAGCGAGATCGAGGAAGGTCTGCGCCTGGACGGCCCGACTATCGCCCAGTGGCTGGAGCAGGGCTATAAGGCGTCGGCCTACCCGCCGAACGGCTACGCCCCGGTCAGCAGCCAGGCAGAGATCGACAAGGCGATCGAGGACGAGGGCGGTAGCGACGATGAGACCGACCCGCACAAGATGAAGGTCCCGCAACTGAAGGCCTGGCTGACGGCTCAGGGCATCACCTTCGACCCAGCCCTCAACAAGCCCGATCTGCAGGCTCTCATCCCGTCGAAGGAATAAGCTATGACCGACTTCATCACCGTCACTGATGTCGACCAGGCACTCGGGCAGGGCTGGGCAGGCGACGGTGATGCGGTCCTTGCTGTTGCCATGGCCAATGCCTGGCTCACGGCCAAGATCAAGCGGGCGGTGCCAGATCCGGTGCCGGGCGCCATCGTGAGCGCCGGCGCGCAGGTGGCCAAGCTGGCAGCGGCTGGCAAGTTGTACAAGGACACCCAGCGCGAGGTGCAGAGCAAGACCGTGTCGGCCCAGGCCGGCACCTCGACCAGCAAGACCTATGTCGCGGGTTCCGTCGACCGCTCAGCTGGAGAGAACTTCGCCCTCGACCTCATCGCCCCGTGGATCCGGCGCTCTGGCACCGTGATGCTGAAACGGGTGTAACTGCCTTCAGTTTCGCCAGGCCTGTTTCAGCTCCTGATCAAACCACTGCTCAGCTACATCGTTCGCGGGCATCACGCTCTTGAACTCTAGGTAGTGCCCATAACCTTGGGCCCGAAGCCAGTCTTTGAACTCTCCGAAACTCGGATGCCAGCCTGGCGGCTGCTCCTTCGTTCCCGCCCAGGTGTGAGCAAGTTGGCGTATCGCCATTTCGCATTCAGCTTTTTTTGTCATGTCCGATCTCTGTCAAGAGGTTGGGCAGGAGTTTATTTGAATGGGCATGCGAGAAGAAATCCAGGCGGAACTGGCGGAAGCGTTCGACGACCCGGATGGCTTGGCCGATGCAGTGAAGCTTGTGGCTGGCTCCCGCACGGTGAAGGGTGGTTACGACCCCGAGATCGGCGGAACGGTTCCAGCCTCGACTCTCCACTACTCCGGTCGCGGCGTGTTCGGCAGCTATCTGGCCAAGGAGATCGACGGCACACGCATCCAAACCGAGGACGTGAAGCTGCTGGTGCTGCAGAACGAATTGTTCGAGCGCCAGGCAGGCGCTGTAACCGATGTCCCGGCGCTGCCCAAGATCGGCGACCAGGTGAGCAGCTATCGCGTGCTCAACGTTTCCGAGGACCCGGCCCAGGCGACCTGGACCATTCAGCTGAGGAGGTGACATGGCGCGAGGCTCACACATGGCCCAGCGGTACGGCGGGCAGCAGGGAGGATTCGCCGAGGCCATACGGGCGTTCGCCGAGCAGGCTGAGCAAGCCCTGGACGCTACCTTCCGCGAGATCGTGATCGAGATCGGTAGCAGCGTTATTCGCATGTCGCCGGTCGGCAATCCGGAATTGTGGGCGGCCAACGTAGCGCACCGGGCCAAGGCCACTAGGGCAGCCGATGAATACGACTTCAAGGTCGCGGTACGCAACACCCTGATCAACCTGAACCAGGGCAACTTCACCAAGGCAGGCAAGCTGCGCAAGGGCGTGAAGTACGCCAAGCCTCTGACGAAGACGGAGCGGGAGCAGAACTACGCCACCAATGGCATTGTAGCCGGCCAAGGCTACGTAGGCGGGCGATTCCGTGGGAACTGGCAGTTCTCCATTGATTCGCCGGCCACCGAGGAACTCGACCGCATCGACCCGTCGGGCAGCGAAGCCATGACCGCGCTCATCACGCAGGTGCAGGCGCTGACCATCGGCCAGACGGCCTACATCGTGAACAACCTGGCGTACGCAGTGCCGCTGGAGTACGGCCACTCAACCCAGGCCCCGGCCGGCATGGTCAGGGTTACCCTGGCCAACTTCCAACGCATAGTCGACGAGGCCATCAGGAACAACAGCTTATGAGCCATGCACGAGCCCGCCAGGCCATCGAAATCAAGCTGATGGCCTGGGCCGCGGCGCGCCCGATCCGGGTCGCGAATTTCGAGCAGACTTTCGAGCCAGGCCCCGACGAAACCTACCTGCGCGCCTTTCTGCTCCCGGCCAGCGCCACCTGCCGCTACTTGGGCGGTGAGGCCTACGAGTACACCGGCATCTACCAGGTCAGCATCACCTGCCCGGCAGGCCAGGCGCTGGCGACTGCTGAGGCCGTGATTGATGAGCTCACCAGTGTCTTCCGTGTCGACAGCGAGCTGAGTCGCAACGGCTTCGAAGGCCTGGTCGTCGAGCCGGTAGAACAGGGCCCCACCATCCCCGAGCCGTCGACTTACACAGTCCCGGCCAGCTTCACCTACCGCGGCATCGCGGACCAACCGCCCGCTGGGGCATAACACCGCCGCCCGGCGGGCTACCAAGAGGAAACACACATGGCCGCACGCATCCCGCTGCCCAACGGTTCTGTGCTGGAGATTGCCAGCACCCTGGGCACCGCCGTGCCTTTCACTGCCCTGACCAATGCCAAGCCACCGGTGGCGAGCGCGGCAGGCCACACCATTGATGCCGATGACATCCTGCTGATCAGCTCCGGCTGGGCTCTCATCAACGACCGCACAGCCAAGGCTGCCAACGTCACCACCGACGCGTTCTCGCTGGCGGGCCTGGATACCACCAACACCGACCGGTACACCGCAGGTGCCGGCGTTGGCTCGGTCGTACCGGTGTCGGGCTGGACGCAGATCTCGAAAGTGACAGGCTTCACGGTCTCTGGCGGCGAGCAGCAGTTCCTCACGGTCGGTTACCTCGAGAACGACGACGATCTGCAGTTCCCCACCAACCGCAACCCGATCAGCGTGTCGGTGACGGTCGAGGACCAGCCAACAGCGCTGTACGTGCCGGTGGTCGAGGGGTACGACGACTCCAAGGAGCTGACGGTGATCCGCCTGAAGCTTCCGGGCGGCGGGCAGATCCTGATGCCTGGCTACGTCAGCATCACCAGCACGCCGACCATGGAGCGGAACCAGCTGATGACCCGCACCATCTCCGTAGGCCTGTCCGGCCGACCGACCCGCTACAGCGCTTAAGGATCCGTCATGGCGAAGATCAAGATTGCCCAGAACCCAACGTTCACCGCGGTTGTGCAGGTTCCGCGCATCGGCGGCGAGCCGGTGCCGGTTGAGTTCCAGTTCCGGTACATGGACCGTGTGACACTGGCCGGGATGTTCGACCGCTGGAACAAAGCGCGCGACACCTGGGCAGAAAAGGCCCAGAAGGATGGTGCGAGCTGGGAGGAAGTCACCGCTGGTGAAATCACCCTGCAGGCCGAGCAGCTGGGCGAGATCATCACCGGCTGGGATCTGGAGGACGAGTTCAGCCAGGAGGCGATCGTCGAACTCGTGCGCACCTGCACCGGCGCGCCGAAGGCAGTGACCGATGCCTACCAGGCGGCCTACAACCCGGCCCGCTTGGGAAACTGAGGGCGGCGGCGCGGGCACTGTACGAGCGCGGCCCGTCCGCCGAGCAGCTGGCGGCCATTGGCTTGACCCTGGCCGACCTCCCCGAGGAAGAGGTGGAGGTTTGGCTAGATGCTTGGCCGGTCATCCGAGTATTCGAGGCACTGGGCACACAGTGGCGCCTGGGGCAGGGCGGACCTTCGGGTTTGGACTACACAGCCATCCCCGCAGTCGCGTCGATGCTCGGAATCAAGCGCCGAGAACTCACCGAAATTTTCCCCGATCTCCGCATCATGGAACACGAAGCTCTGGCCGTGATGGCTGAAGCGGCGGAGTAGGGCAACGACTGACGCGGCCAGGCCGCAGGAAATGTATATGACGCATGAATTGCAAGAAGTCGCGCAAGCGCCGACGAATGAATCCATTGACGAGCGCGACGTTCTTCAGTGGCTCACGGACATAGCATCGATCAGCGAGCTTATTCCTTCGGTTGTGCTGCCTTTATCTCGTTGATCACCTTCAGGGCTCCTTCGATCGGAGCTTTGTAGTAACCAAGCAATGGCCCTTCAAAGCCCGTCGAGTTGCTGTTTAGGTAGATTTCCAACTGCTTAACCAGCTTCTCCCGCTCAGGGGCATCGCGGTAAACAACGGCAGCAAGGGCTTGAACGGTTCGTACTAGTCCAAGGCCAAACGCATCGTGGCGGCTGAGTTCGTTCGGGTCAATTGCCAAGGTAACCTCCTAGTTACATTGCCCCAGTCCATGGGCTTTCCCGCAACGGACCGGGGCGGTTCGTTGGGAGGCACAACGCTACTATGCCCCGGTCCAAGCCACGTACTGGCTTTCCATACAGCTAGGAGCCGCTCGTCTCAGCCGGTAAAGTGTAAAGCTTTCAGTTTATTCAGTAGGCGCAGAGAACGGTGTAAAGGACTATGGCAGAGCTTGACTCCGCGTCCGATGATAGCGACGCGATATTAGTTAAAAATGAAGGTGCCAATGAGAAAAGGGCCTTATCAAGAATTGAGAGAATTCTGAGCGATGACGAAATGTCACACTCTGGAGTTCAGAAAATGATTTTAGATAGGCTTGATGTCGCAGAAGAGAAGGTTCTAGTTTTAGAACGGGTAAGGGATGAGTGTTACGATGTTAAGAGGGAATTGGCTGTAGCTAAAGCGACTATAGAACGAGTCGCGTCTCTGGATACAATGCAGTCAACCATGCTCGGGGTTGGATGTTTAATTCTTGGATACATTCCTACCGCATGGGGTAACGTGTCTTTAACTATATTGGCATGTGTCACGGGTCTAGGCTTAGTCGGAGGAAGCTATTCTTCAAAGAGGAAAAAGGTATGAGGCTCGAAATCGGGAATTTTATAGAGTCCGGTAACCTCGAAAAAGAAAGGCTTATACTCATCGCCAAGGAAGACGTCGATATTGGGAACTATGTCGTTCTGCGCTCTAGGCGCGGTAATACAGGTAATCCAATATCTGGGAGTAAATCCGCATATTGGCTGCCTGATGTCGAGCTTAAGGCTGGAGATATTGTTGCTCTGTACAGTAAGGATGGAAGTCCTCGCAAGAAAACCTTGGAATCTGGGAAAAAAGTCCATTTTTATTACTGGAAACTGAAGAAGCCGATATGGGGTGATGGCAGTGAAAATACAGCTGTTCTATTGGAAATAGGTAAGTGGTCTCATAAGTCGCCTGTGGTGTGACTTTAGATTTTGGCTTAACTGGCCCAGCCCCGCGCTGGGCTTTTTGCATCTGGGCTCACCCCTGGCTCCGGCGCTTCCAGGCGTGATGCCTACCCAAGTCACTGGCGTGAAATGCCCGCGTGAGATGCGCCTTCTCCAGCTCCTCAGCCCAGGCTATGGCCTCGGCACGCTCCCTGGCGCGCAAGTCGTCGAGCATCGCGGCCCAGTGCTCCAGCGCCTCCATGAATCGCCGGATCTCATTCTCAGGCATCTCCGAACCCTTCGTATGAGTGGTTTGGAGGGGTAAGGATAGCTTGCTGGGTTGACATGGCTATTCAATCCTGCGTCATTAGCTCATGATGGCGCTTCGCCTTCCGCAAGGAGTCGGTCATGGCGTTGCGGTTACGGAAAAGCTTCAAGGTCGCGCCGGGCGAGCGTATCAACCGTAAGCGTTCGGTGAAGTCACTTTTCATGGCTTGGGCGTGCATCTACTTGGCTGAATGCGCGCGAGACAGGATCGCCCTATGATTTGGTGAGTCCACGTCTGATAATGCCTCCGATATCAATATTCAAGGCAGGCCAATAATGGACTACCGTGCAATTCGCTGCGCCCTATTTGCCTTTTCCTTCTTCGTAATGTGCCAGCCAGTACAAGCATCGAAGTGGCAGATTTGCCGTATGGAGCTACATATCACTGATGTGTTGAAGCTTCCCTATCCAAAGCTACAGGCCCAGGTCGTGAAGGTGAGCCAGGCATCGACCACTGCAGAATGCCCGGAAAAGGGGGCGACTATCATATTCGTACCGGAAACTGCTGATTACCAAAGCACGCTCCCACGCAGGCAGTGGCCCCAAAAGGGCCAGTTGATGCACATCAACTACCGATATCTGGATGGGACGTGTAAAGGCGATGGCCATCCCCATGAGTGCCGTATTAAACACTACCCCTTAGCGGGTACTTGGTAAGCGTCCGACGAACACATGTTCGCCACATACAGGTCGAAGAACTTGCGGCCAGCATGGGCCATTCAGCCGATTTCGGTGATAGCCATCCGATAGTCCTTTGGGATGCGAAAGCCCGGCGCTTGGCCGGGCTTCATTGCTGCTCGAAAATCCCGCGCAGCTTCTGGTCGTGTTCTAGCTGTGTTGCGCGGTAGAAGATGTTCCGACCTTGGAGGATCTGCGCCATGCCTCGGGCTGAGGCGAGGTCCCTGGTCCCGACAATGATCACCTCCGCTCGCTCACTCCAAGTGTCGGTTACCTCGATGGTGTAGCTCTCGACCTTGCCGTCATCCCGCTTGGTGTGGCCGAGGCATTTAAAGATGATGGCGGACTCAGTCATGTAGGGCTCAATGATGGCCTCAGGGCTGGCCGTGTATGCACAAAGCCCCATTCTATAACGTATAGAATGGGGCCCCTATGTACGAAATATGGATCTGAGCGGCAGGCGGACAGCCCGCAAGACGCTTGGTGCTCTCTAAGCAAAGCTAACGCCTACGTATCAGCGTTCTCCACAAACCTTTGCACCTGCTGCTGTATTTCTGCTCCGTGCGCGATCTCAGCTTTGCGCAACTCGTACGCAGACTGGAGGTTCGTCCAGAACTGGGGGGTGGTGTCAAAACAGGTTGCGAGGCGCAATGCCACATCGGCCGTGATGCCGCGCTTCTCGTTCACAATATCCAGAACAGTAGGCGCGGAAACGTGAAGCCTACGGGCAACCTCTGTTGCTGTGAGGTCCAGTGGATGGAGGAACTCTTCCTTGAGGATCTCACCCGGATGGACCGGGCGCATACCGTTAGTAAACACAAGTCACCTCAGTGGTAGTCTACAATTTCAACGTTTTCAGGCCCCTGAGCATCCCAGGTGAAGCAAATGCGGTACTGATCATTTATTCGGATGCTGTATTGCCCTTGCCGGTTCCCTTGTAGTGCTTCCAGGCGATTCCCGGGAGGTGCCCTGAGGTCCTTCAGGGCGACCGCCTCATTCAACATCGTCAGTTTCCGCTGCGCGACAGATTGGATTGGCGCCCATCTACGGGAGGAGCCAGTCGTGTACAGCACCTGCGTTTCTTGGCAACGGAAGCTGATGATCATCGTTAACGCTTAACGTGGGTCGTTAATGACGATTGTAGAGGGGAGCCGACAGACCAACGTGATTCCCGATGAACGGAGGCGCCAGCCCGGCGCTTGGCCGGGCTTGAACTACTTGTAATGGCGCTGCCGGAGTACCTCAGAGCAACGTTTGGCAATAGTCAGAAAATGCCAGGAACCAATGAGCATCACGCCTACGATGCCATAAACAGCGATCCCCAATGATGTAACCCCGACTTGCTCTGTAGCGTGCAGGATGTCTGGCGCAACCTCTTTGACTTTCCATAGGTAGAAGCTGCCGACTAGAAAACTGGGGCCGCCTATCAGAGCTAGTGCCCAGCTATTGACCTCCGACCATGGGCGCTTGCTTTCATTTCGGATCAGCTGCATAGCTTTTTTGAACAGCGTCACTGGACCCCCAAGCTCTGTTGTGTCGTTCAGAGGCACAACGCTACTACGGCTTGATCCAATCCTGCCACTGGGTTTCCGTCCAGGGTGGATGGGTGGACAGTCAGACAGATCCCTCGATTTTGCTGCCTCGTAAGTGCTAGATTCGAGGGAACTGGATGTTCTCAACAGGGATCAAGGCAATGGCTAGCGTAAAAAGGAATTATGGTGTTCGAGTTCATTGGAGAAAGCGCTCCGATGGAACGACTGGAGACCGTGGGTTCGAGGTAAAAGCATCAAGTCAGACCGAAGCAGAGCTTCTAGCCCGGCGTGAGGCAGAAGTCAGAAGCCCTGGGTGCGATTTGCTTGAGATTCGAGTGACAGAGCGTCAGTAACGCCGAGCCCAGCCCCGCGCTGGGCTTTTTGCATCTGGGCTCACCCCTGGCCCCGGCGCGTCCACGCATAGTGCTCCCATAGCGCGCTGGTGTGGAAAGCCCGCATCAGGTGCATGCTCCGTAGTTCTTCGACATGGGCAATGGCCTCGATCCGATCCTGGGCGCGGATCGCAAACACAGCCTCCGCCCAATGCTCCAGCGCCTCGACAAATCTCCGCTTCTCATCGTCGGGCATCTTCGCACCCTTCATGTGAGTGGGTAAGGATAGACTGGATGGGATGGGATGGGATGGGATGGGATGGGATGGCGGGTAGGGGTGTCTGTCGGCCGGGCGGAAACGAAAAGCCCGGCGCTTGGCCGGGCTTTTTGTAGTCGCTACTTGAGCTTGCTCTTCAGCATTTCAAACATGCTTGCCTTCGCTCGGGCGACAAACTCATCTTCTGACTCACCTTTCTGCGGAAGGCCTAGCTGAGATTCAAGTTCGTTCAGGAAGTCGTCGCTTGTGATGATGGTTGCCGCGTCGTCCGCAAACTGAGTCGCTTTGGATTTGCCAAGCACACCTCCAAGAGCTGCAACTGTTGCGAGTCCCATCTCTGCCCTTGTGGCGACGGCGAGCGTTCCTTCCTCAGAGTTTGAGCGCATGATGTCGGCTAGCGATTTCATTGCGCACCTCCGGTGTTCGCTCTGAAGTACTCCCGAAATACTTGGTCCATAAGGTCGGTGAAAATCTTGCAGATATTCTCTTTCTGATCTTCAGAGAGTGAGGACCAAATCTGGACCAATGAGGTGAAAATCTTTACTAGCACGTCAAGCACGTGGCGCTCCTTGTAGTGGTGCAGTGGCTATTGGACGGTGTCAGTTATTGGTTAGCGTCGTTCAGAGCCTGGGCGGCGCTGGGCCGGGCTTGCAGTTATCTAGAAATGGGCATGTGGCGGAAGTAATGCAGCACGCCGCATACCTGACCAGCCTCAACCTCTGCGGCGTTCTGCCAGAAGGATGCAGCAAGTGGCTGGTCGACAGTGAAGAGGCACACGATCACTCCCTCGTCTAGGTCGTACACAACACGTTCAACTTGCGGATCGATCTGCTGCCCCGAGATGGTTTCCCACATTGTGGTGCTTGTGCCTTGCTCGAAACGTATTCCCTCGGTCGGGACAAATGGCAGCTCCAAGTCGCGGTAGTAACCGCGGATGACTTTGCCGTGTTGGATGACCCGGACAGCAAGCATAACTTTATGCACTTAGAGATTCTCCTGGTGTTCGTTTGGCATGTTCACGGGCTCCCATTGCCCTGAGGGCTCTACTGCATCTAGCCGGTACATGGTGAGAACACCAGCTGCGTAGCTACCCGCTACCCCCGCGAAGCCGATCTTTTCCCCATCCTTGAATCGTCCGTCATAGATTTGCTTGGCCTCACCGCTCTGAGGAGCCAGAGATACAGAAACTCTTCCTGAAGGCCGGCAGTGAATAAGCATGATTGCATTTGTGCGGTGCCCGTTTGGTGACTCATCGAAGGCACGCACGATGTCGTGCCCATCAGGCTGGAGACAGATTTTGGCTGGAATAGTCGCTGAAAATCCTTCTGCACTAGTCTCATCACCGTAAGCAGATGGCATGTAGAACATCAGATTGAGGCCTATCAGCGCCTTGGCTGGTAGCGGTGAGAGCCAGTCTTCAAACGTGTTCCTGGTGCCGACCAGGGCCGGCTCGAAATTCTCCTTGAGCAGGTCGGTGGAGGCTTCTAAGAGTGCGCCTCCGACTGCAGCGGATAAGGCCAGAAGGCTGCTGGACAGATGCTTTTTGAGTGAGGGCATTGTTCGCTTCCTTGCGGATTGAGGTTGACGAACCCGCGAAAAATTGTGGGTTAAAAAATGAACGGCGCTTGGCCGGGCTTGGGGTTACTCAAGACTTAGCGAATGGCGGTTTGGATCGCAGTGCGGAGCAGAGCTAAGTCCTTTGTCGGTATGACATAGGTTCTCGAGAGCATGTCACCGACCCGCTGGCACCTTGCGGACTGCGTGTAGATGAAGATCGTTATGATCCCCAAGGGCACCTCAACGTGCCTGGTGAATCCGCGAATCAGAGCCTGAACAAGCGTTGGCGGTCCGCCTGCTCCGTTGATAACGGTCAGCCCAAAGGCGCACTTGCCCGGGGTCCTACCTTTGAAAAGCCATTCGCACAGTGGGTATAGGAATAGGTGGACGAAGACCAGTTCAAACCCTGCGAACAACAGGGTCTCTTGATTGGCAAGCCACAGACCGATCAGGACGATTGCTCCGTAATCGATGATATACGCCCCTATGCGTTTCATCAGAAGTGAGGTCCTAGAGACTTCCATCGGGTGCTCCGTGCTGTGGCTATGGCGAGTGCGTGGAGCCCAGCGCTTGGCCGGGCTTGGCTATTATTTTGCCATTAGCACTGAAGGCCCCGCAATTGCGGGGCTATGGCGCTTCCTGTTCATAGTGGTAGATTGCCCTCATTAACAAGGAGGGCGCGCATGAAGCGTTTGGCATTGATGGCCCTGGCCGGGCTCGTCCTGGCAGGATGCGGGGAAAGCGATATCGACCGGGCGCGTAAGGCTGCCGCCTATCACTTGAAGGATCCGGAGTCCGCACAGTTTCGTAATGACAGAGTGGTAGGGAAGGACGGAACGGTCTGCGGCGAAGTAAATGGAAAAAATTCACTCGGCGCCTATGTAGGATTTTCCCGATATGTCGCGTTACGGAAGGACGATGGCAGCTATATGGCTCTGGTTGACGCAGACGGACAAAGTTCCATTGTGAGCTCAACCTGCGATTAGCAGACAATGATAATTGAACCCGCTTCGGCGGGTTTTTTAATGCCTGGAGAACTAGATGAGTCAGGGTGATATTGCCGTCCTCGGCATCAAAGTCGAATCAGGCGATGCAGTGACTGCTGCAGGAGATCTCGACAAGCTAACGAAAGCCGGGGAGCGCGCGGAAGTTGCTACAGGTAGCGTTGGTGCACAAGCCAAAAGCTCTGGCGTGTCGATCAGGGACTTGGCGGCAAGCACTCAGTCTGCCGAACAGGCAATAGACCGATACACCCGCCAGGCCCAGGCTGCTGGTATGTCGACCAAGGCTTACACCGCAGCTCTGCGCGGCGTGCCAGCGCAGTTCACGGACATTATCGTTTCGCTGCAAGGCGGGATGAATCCGCTAACCGTCATGCTTCAGCAAGGCGGCCAGCTCAAGGACATGTTCGGTGGAATCGGGCCGGCAGCCAGGGCACTGGTGGGATATGTCGCGGGCTTAGTCAATCCGTTCACCGTCGCCGGCGCGGCAGTTGCTGGGCTGGGCGTGGCGTATTACAAGGGGGCAGAGGAGGCGCAGGACTTTCGCAAAGCGCTCATCCTCACAGGAAATGCAGCTGGGACCAACGCCGGTGCCATGTCCGATCTGGCTCGCCAGATCAGTACCACAGTGGGCACAACCGGGGCTGCTGCTGAGGTGCTCGCTCAGCTCGCAAGCAACGGAAAAATCGCCGGTGACAGTATTGGCACTGTTGCGACTGCTGCCCTGCAGATGAAAGATGCTACGGGGCGCGCGGTAGAGGAGACGGTTGCTGAGTTTGTGAAAATCGGGAAGGACCCGGTGGCGGCAGCCAAGGAGCTGAACGAGCAGTACAACTTCCTTACCGCGAGCACCTACGCCCAGATCGTAGCCCTCAAGGAACAGGGCGATACGGTGGGTGCGGCCAAGCTCTTGACTGATAGCTACGCCCAAACGATCGATACCAGATCAAAAGAGATCGTCGAAAACCTCGGCTGGATCGAAAAGGCCTGGCGCGGTGTTTGGGGCATGACAAAGAGTGCTGGTGATGCGGCATTGAATTTTGGTAGATCGCAAGGCTTGGAAGAGCAGCTCGCGAACGCAAAATCCGAGTTGGCGACTATCGACAGAATGTTTGCGGCGAATCCTATAGCCGCAGCAGGCAAGGAAAACCAAGGAAGGCGAGACCTAATTGTCAGTACTGTGCAGACTCTTGAGGAGCAGCTGAAGACTCAGGCTGCTATCGACCAGGCCCAAGAGAACTACCGGAAGCGCCAGCGCGACTCGATCATCGCCATGCACGAGGTCGACACTCTCGAAAAGTCCGCCTGGACCAACGTGGAGAAGCGTGCCGACGCTTTGCAAAAATACGACCGTGCGCTGGAGAAGATCCGCAAAACCGACCCGAACGACGCACGGCTCAAGCCAGAGACCATTGCGCGCGTTCGTGCCGACATCGAAGAGCAGTACAAGGATCCCGCCACTAAGAAGACCCCTGCATACCGAGAAGACGCCGGCACCAAAGCCCTTGACCAGGCCCGCCAGCAGTACTCGGTGCTCCAGCAGCAGAACAGCCTGATCGGTGCCCAGCGCGGCGAGATGCAGAAGCTGGGTGAGGCTGGCCAGGCTCTGGTGAAGTGGGAGCAGCAGTTGGCCGACATCAAGGACAAGAAGGTACTGACTGCCGACCAGAAGTCGCTACTGGCCAACCAGCAGCAGATCACCGTCCAGCTCCAGAAGAATGCCGAGCTGGAGAAGGAGATGCAGCTGCGCAAGGTGGCCACGGAGGAGGCGCAGAAGCTAGCGGCCTTTCAGGGCAACCTGAACAGCCAGCTGCAGCGCGCATCGCTAGGTCTCGACAGTAATCTGGCCAGCATGGGCCTGGGCGATGTCGCCCGCCAGCGCATGCAGGAGCGGCTGAGTATTGAGCAGCGGTACCAGCAGCAGCTGGACAACCTCGAGCAGCAGCACAACGAGGGGCGCATCAGCAAGGGGCTTTACGAGAAGGAGTCCGACGCCCTGCGCAAGGCGCTGGATGATCGCCTGGCCATGCAGACCAAGTACTACGAGGATGTTGATGCCGCGCAAGCCGACTGGTCGCTGGGCGCGCGTTCGGCGTTCGCTTCGTACCTGGAACAGGCCAGGGACGTCGCCGGCCAAACCCGTACCCTGTTCAGCAACGCTTTCTCCAGCATGGAGGACGCTGTGGCGAACTTCGCCATTACCGGCAAGCTGTCGTTCTCCGACTTCGCCAAGTCGGTGCTGGCTGACATGGCCAGGATTGCGACGCGACAGGCGATCACCGGCATTGCCGGCAGCCTGTTTGGGTCGGCCATCAGCGGCTTCTTCGGCGGCGGGGCTTCGGCGGTGGGGGAGGGGACCATGACCGGATTCAGCGAGGGCTCCTTTGTGCCCAATGCCAAGGGCGGGGTGTACGACTCGCCGAGCCTGTCGCACTTCAGCAACCAGGTGCACAGCACGCCCCAATTCTTCGCCTTCGCGAAAGGGGCGGGCGTGTTCGGCGAGGCGGGCCCGGAGGCGATCATGCCACTGACCCGAGCGCCGGATGGAAACTTGGGGGTTCGCGCTGTAGGCGGATCTGGCGCTGGTGGCTCCACGTCCATCTCAGTCAGCGCACCAGTGAACATCAGCGTCCCCGATAGGAGCGGCGAGGGGATGGAGCTGGACCAGGGCCTGCTACAGCAGAACATGCAGAAGCAGATGGAAATCGCCGCCCAGAAAGCCGTCGCAGAGTCCTGGCGGCCAGGCGGAATCAGCCACCGAAACGCTACGCGGAGAACCTGATGGCCATTGAAACCTTCCGCTGGGCTACTGAGCGCGGCGAGACCCCCGATATCCAGTACAGGGTGCGAGAATCTCGCTTCGGCGGTGGATACCGACAGGTCGTTGGCGACGGCCCGAACAACAAGGAAGACAGCTACCCGGTGACCATCACCGGCAGGAAGGCCCAGGTGCTGGAGGTCATGGCCTTCTTCGACCGGCACGCTGGCGCGAAGGCGTTCCTCTGGAGCACCCCGCTTGGCGAGCTGGGCCTGTTCACCTGCGTCGATCCCAAGCCGACGCCGATGGGCGGCGAGCAGTTCAAGGTCACCGCCACCTTCCAGCGGGCCTTCCACCCGTAAGGAATCACCATGTCACTGATCAAAGACATCCAGCTGCTCCAGCCGGGCAGCGAGGTGCTGTTGTTCGAGCTCGACGGCTCGGACTGGGGCGCCGATATTCTGCGCTTCCATGGGCACGCGATCCCGCACTCTCCTGCAGAACTGGCAGCGGCCGGCGCGGATGCCGACCAGCTGCCGGCCAAGTCGATCTGGTGGCAGGGCAACGAGTACGACGCCTGGCCGATGCAGATCGAGGGCATTGAGGCGAACTCGGACGGTACCGCCGTGCGCCCGACGATCTCTGTTGGCAACGTCAACGGCAGGATCACCGCCCTGTGCCTGGCCTTCGACAACCTGCTCGAGTTCAAGCTGACCATCCGGCAGACGCTGAAGCGCTACCTGGATCCGGCGAACTTCTCCGCCGGCAACCCGGAGGCCGACCCGACCCAGGAGAGCACCGAGATCTGGTACATCGACCAGAAGGTGTCGGAGAACGGCGCAACGGTGTCGTGGGAGCTGGCCAGCCCTGGCGATGTAGGCGGTGAGAGCATCGGCCGGCAGATGACCCAGCTCTGCCACTGGGCCATGACCAACGGCTACCGGGGGCCGAACTGCGGCTACACCGGGCCGTACTTCGACTTCGACGGGAACCCCACAGACGACCCGGCCAAGGACCAGTGCAATGGCTGCCTGGACACCGGCTGTGTCGCGCGCTTCGGCCAGGGAAACCAGCTGCCGTTCGGCGGCTTCCCGGCCGTCTCCCTGATCGCCAGGAGCTGATCATGCTGAAACACATCCTCGCTACCGTGCAGAAGCACGCTGCGGCGGAGTACCCGCGCGAGTGCTGCGGGCTGATCCTGGCCGTGGGGCGGAAGCAGGTCTACTTCCCCTGCGCCAACGTGGCCACAGAGCCGACCGAGGAATTCCGCATCGCGCCGGAGCAGTACGCCGAGGCGGAAGGCCAAGGCCAGGTGATTGGCATCGTGCACTCGCATCCCGACGCCACCAGCAGGCCTTCGCCGCGTGACCTAGCAATGTGCGAGGCCACGGGGCTGCCATGGCACATCCTGTCGTGGCCGGAGGGCGACTTGCGCACCATCACGCCCACTGGCGAAACACCACTGCTTGGGCGCCCGTTCGTGCACGGTGCCTGGGACTGTTGGCAGGTCTGCGCCGACTGGTACCAGCGGGAATGGGGGCTGGACTTCCCGTCCTACACCCGCGAAGACGGGTGGTGGGAGCAGGCCGCCGGCCCGAGCCTGTACGAACAGGCATACGCGGCCGCCGGATTCTACCAGGTCGACCGGCCCGAGCGCGGCGACATGATCGTCATGGCCGTGGGGCGGACGGTGCACCCGAATCATGCTGGCATCTACCTCGGCGGCGATCCCAAGCTGCCCGGCGAGCAAGACGATCTGTACGGCCCCGGTCCGTTCCTGCTGCACCACCTGTACGGCAGGCCGTCCGAGGTCATCATCTACGGTGGCCCCTGGCACGACCGGGCCCGCCTGATCCTGCGTCACAAGGAGGCCCGATGAGCGCAATCGGCTACAAGCCAATGACGACAATCAAGCTGTCCGGCTCGCTGGCCCAGAAATTCGGCCGCACGCACCGGCGGCAACTCGATAGCGGCGACACCTGGGAGGTGTTCAAAGCTTTGAATGCCACCTTGGACGGGTTTGAGGATGAGATCCGGCGCCTGGATGGCATGGGTCTGCGTTTCGCGGTTTTCCGAAACCGGCAGAACGTAGGGCCTGAAGAATTTGACCGTGGCGGCGTCCGTGAATTGCGCCTGGTGCCGGTGATCGGCGGGAGCAAGCGGGGCGGCCTGCTGCAAACGGTGGTCGGTATCGCGCTGATCGCCGCGGTGACCATCTTCGCGCCGGCCGGACTCGGCGCCATTGGTGCTGGTGGTGCCTGGGGTATCACTGGTGCGGTTGGCGTATCTCTGGCGCTCGGAGGCGTCATCCAGATGCTCAGTCCGCAGCCAAAGGGGTTATCCACCAGTGCCGCGCCAGAAAACAGACCGTCCTACGCCTTCGGCAGCGCGAACAACACAACCGCCAGCGGCAACCCGGTGCCGATCTGCATTGGCGAGCGCCGCTGGGGTGGGGCGATTATCTCGGCGTCGATTTACGCGGAGGATAAAAGCTAGGTACTGTTGCGCTCTACAATGGAGGCAGCATGCGCGCGATAGTACTATCAAATGAAGGATTTCCAGCGTCCTACGTCAAGTCTGGCATAGTCAGGCTGAATTATGTCCCGCAGAAATTGGACTTTCCATTCCTGCTGTTGGCCGACATTGACCCTTTTGAAGCGCCGAAACGCTTTAAGTGGCTGGCGAGGGTAAGCAGCTGCAGTATAAAACCAGGGGTGGAGGCCGTTGAGGTTCAGCTAGATGGGTATTGGGCACTTACTGGCACTTCGCGTGAGCTCCAGTCTTTGATTGAGCTGGATTTTGTCGGCTCTAAGTATTACGCCACGCTTAAGGAGGAAATCTGGCAAAAAGCCGGAGCTCCTTCTCCTGAGGGCTACCCACCCAGTGAGTCGCCAGGTTTCCTGAGCCTGAAAGAGGCAACTCTCCGATTGGCCTCAAGCTATGGGGTTCCGGAATCATCAGTCAAAATATCGATCACAAACTAAATCAAGCCCGCAGATTGCGGGCTTTTTTTTGCCCGGAGGAAAGCATGGGCGCAGCACTTCAACCTACCGTCACCGGCGCCAAGGGCGGCGAGAAGAAGCCCAAGGCACCCTACGAGGCCCCCGACAGCCTTCGCTCGACGAACATTGCCAAGATCCTGCTGGCCGTGGGCGAGGGCGAGTTCGACGGTACGCCGACCGACTGCGACATCTACCTCGACAACACCCCGATCATGGACGTCAGCGGCAACGTGAACTTCCCTAGCGTGAAGTGGGAGTGGCGCCGCGGTACCGTAGAGCAGGACTACATTCAGGGCATTCCGGCGATCGAGATCGAGACATCTGTGAATGTCGAGCTGCGTGGTGACGCGCCGTGGACTCGCGCCCTGAGCAACACCCAACTGTCGGCTGTGCGCCTGCGTTTCAACTGGCCGCGCCTGATGAGCCAGAACACCAGCAACGGCGATACCAACGGCTACACCATCGAGTATGCGATTGATATCGCCACCGACGGCGGCGCCTTCGTTGAGGCGCACCGCAACGCCGTCAGCGGGAAGACCAGCGGCGGCTATCAGCGGTCCGTGCGAGTCGACCTGCCCGCCGCCACATCGGGCTGGGTGATCCGCGCCCGGCGCCTCACGCCGAACGCCAACACCGGCACCATCGCAGACACGATGACGATCGCGGCCTACACCGAGATCATCGACCAGAAGCTGCGGTACCCGAACACTGCGCTGCTCTACATCGAGTTCGACGCCGAGCAGTTCCAGAACATCCCGTCGGTGACCGTGAAGTGCAAGGCCCGGCGCTGGCCGGTACCGACCAATTACGACCCGATCGCCCGCACCTACACCGGCACCTGGGACGGCACCTTCAAGCAGGCCTGGACCAACAACCCGGCCTTCGTCACCTATGGCCTCTGCGTCGAGGACCGGTTCGGCCTGGGCAAGCGCATCAAGCCCTGGATGGTCGACAAGTGGGAGATGTACCGCATCGCCCAGTACTGCGACCAACTGGTGCCGGACGGGGTAGGGGGCCAAGAGCCGCGGTTCCTGTGCGACATGAACCTGCAGGGCAAGGCCGAGGCCTGGACGCTGCTGCGCGACCTGTCGGCCATCTACCGGGGCATGGTGTACTGGGCGCAGGGCGCGCTGTTCATGCAGGCCGACATGCCCAGGGCGCAGGACTTCGACTTCGTGTTCACCCGGGCGAACGTCATCGACGGCGAGTTCACCTACGGTGGGGCCGAGCGCAACACCCATTACAGCCGCGCAGTCGTCAGCTACGACAACCCGGCCAACAACTACGACACCGATGTAATTCCGGTTACCGACCTGGCCCTGCAGCGTCGGTACCAGGATCGGCCCATCGAGATCTCGGCCATCGGTTGCACCAGGGCCAGCGAGGCCCAGCGCCGCGGGAAGTGGGCGCTGCTGAGCAACAACCAGGACCGCACCGTCACCTTCAAGACCGGCATGGAGGGGCGCATTCCGCTGCCTGGCCATGTCATCCCGGTGGCCGATGAGCTGCTGTCTGGTCGGCCCAATGGCGGCCGGATCGCTGCGGCGGCCGGTAAGGTCGTGACCCTGGACCGTGACACGCAGATCAAGGCCGGCGACCGGCTGATCATCAACCTGCCCAACGGCAGCGCCCAGGGCCGCACCGTGCAGTCGGTTGCCGGCCGTGCCGTGACCGTGACCACGGCCTACAGCGTGCAGCCGGAGCCCGAGCTGCAGTGGGCGATCGATTCCGATGACCTGGCCATCCAGCTGTTCCGGGTGCTGAAGACCTCGCGCACCGCCGAGGGCGAGTACGAGATCACCGCGCTGGAGTTCAACCCGAGCAAGTTCGCCGCGATCGATACCGGGGCAAAGCTCGAGGAGCGGCCGATCAGCGTCATCCCGGTGACGACCGTGCCGCCGCCGGCGAGCGTGACCCTGACGTCCGACTACGCGATTGCCCAAGGCCTGGCGGTCAGCACGATGACCATCGCCTGGCCGGCCGTGGAAGGGGCGGTGGCGTACGACGTCGAGTGGCGCAAGGACAGCGGCAACTGGATCCGCCTGCAGCGTACCGGCACTGCTTCTGTCGACGTGGTCGGCATCTACGCCGGTCAGTATCTGGCTCGCGTGCGCGCGGTCAGCGCCTTCGATATCACGTCGACCTGGCGCAGCTCTGTGCTCACCGACCTGAAAGGGAAGGAGGGCACACCGCCAGCGGTGACGTTCCTCACGGCGACCAGCGAGCTCTTCGCGATTCGCCTGAAGTGGGGGATGCCGCCCGGCGCCGAGGACACCCAGCGCACGGAGATCTGGAGCAACGCGACCAACGACCTGACCAGAGCCACCAAGCTGGCCGACCTGGCCTACCCGCAGTCGGAGCACGTGATGTCAGGCCTGGCCGCCGGCGCGTCGTTCTTCTTCTGGGCGCGCCTGGTCGACCGGACCGGAAATATTGGGCCGTTCTTCCCGGTGCCACCGACGGCTGTGCAGGGCATCGCCCAGACCGACCCCGGCCCCATCCTCGACATGATCTCCGGCGAAATCGACGAGTCCATGCTCGGCGAGGAGCTGAAGAACAAGATCGATGGCCTGCAGGAACAGATCGACGCTCTGGACGGCCTGAAGGCATACGACAAGAACACGGCCTATGAAGAAGGCCAGATGACGGTGGTCGATGGCCGGATCTATCAGGCGGTGCACGATGTTCCTGCTGACCCAAGCGGCGCCAATGCTCCACCCAATGTGGCGTTCTGGATCGACGTGGGGCAGTCCATTGAATCAGCCAACGGACTGGCGCAGCAGGTCCAGACCAACACGGCCAAGATCGAGGAAGTCGACGGCAAGGTCACTTCAACAGCTGAGAGCGTGCAGGTCCTGCGCGCATCTGCTCGCGACGATGGCGCGGAGGGAGAGCTTGCCGGCGCCCTGAATCTCTGGAACTCGACCGCAGCGATCGCCCGCGAGCAGCTCGTGCGGGCGACCGAAACGGATGCCCTGGCGCGCAGCTCGGAAACGCTCGAGGCCAAAGTTGGAGAGACCAATGCAGCAGTGCAGACGGTCAGCCAGGCCCAGGCGAACTTCGAAGGCAAGGCCAGCACGATGTGGTCGGTAAAGATGCAGCTGAACGCCCAGGGACAGTACGTCGCCGCCGGTATCGGGCTTGGCATCGAGAACGGTCCGGCCGGTCTGCAGAGCACCTTCCTGGTGTCCGCCGACCGGTTCGCAGTGGTGAACAACATCAACGGCACGCTGTCCTCACCGTTCGTGGTCCAGGGCGGGCAGGTGTTCATCAACCAAGCGTTCATCAACACGGCCTACATCCAGCAGATCGTCCTCGGCATGACGCTGAGGTCGCAAGCTGTCGACTCCCAGGGCCGGCCGCTGATCGAACTGAACATGGTCACCGGTGCATTCACAGTGCGTGGTCAGGATTCGACAGGCTCCACGCTGATCACCAACGGCCAGGTCAACACCTACTACGCCAGCGGTAACCCTGCAACGAAGATGGGCATCGGCATATGAGCACTGGATTTCTTGCATTCGCTGAGGACGGATCGGTCATTTCAGATATGACGGTGTTAATTAGCCAGACGCAAGGTGGTGTAGTTACTAATGGAACAGCAGGAAGCACTACGCTGCCTGCTGTTCCAGCAGGAAGGAATCGCTTCTACATGATTGTTGCCCTGGTTGATCTGAACCGAGAGAAGGGTAAAAAGCCAGGTGTAACCATCTCGGGGAACACAATGTCATGGGCGTACTCATACAGCACAAATGGCTGGGGGTACTTTTCAGCTAATTGCCGAATAGATTACGGTTTTTACTGATGACTGGAAAATTTGTTGCGTACAGGCAGTCTGATCAACAACTGCTCTTTGATACGGAGCTTATATCTTACGGGTTACGAAAAAGCGGATTCTTAACATTCGTTGCGAACTGGCCTCAGAAGTATCTTAGAAGCGTGGGTCTTGATCCAAATTATGGCGGGAACTGGAATGATGATGCCGTCGCTAAAGAGCCAATATACGGTATAACGCTGTCCTCTTGGACTGCGCCTATTGCTTTTCTTGTAGGTGATGGCAGCCCTTGTGGTGAAATCGTGTCTGGATCCGCTAAAACCCTGCTTTTTACAGGTGCATCGGCCTCAACGAAGTGTTACGTGTTTGATCTGATGGCTGACCTTGGGCCCATCACCGGGCTTAAATGCTTCAGGGATGCCGACCAAAAGTTGACGTTCAATTCGGCACAGCCTCCGCTAAACATTATCGCAGCTGTTCAAGCTCCACAGCCTGGTCAGCAGGTTTCACCTGGATTAGATTTCAGATACACGGCATATGCCGGCGGATACAACTCATTTCCAGGCGATGGCGGTGGCGCACGATACCCACAGATAAAATCGTATGTTGATGTAGCTGTGGGTTCTGGAGAGTTCGCGGCATCGATAAATTTTACGCGATCAGCTGCGTGCAGCGCCCCACAGGCATACCCATCGGCCGGCTTTTACAGCTGTCAAGAAGGGTGCTCAGGTACAACTGGAGGGGTTAGATTTATGTTCACTGTTGCTGCATGTACAACAAGGGAGTTTCCTGGTAGCGCGCCGTACAACTACTGGAGGCAAATTCCTACCGATAGATTTCCTGTTGCTTTTGTTATAAGCACCAACAGACTTCCATTTCCATTTAATTGAGGGCTTCGGTCTATGCCATGGTACAGATCTGGCACGGTATCGATCACTGTCGGTCAAACAACGGTTACCGGAACATCAACTGACTTCGCCTTGAACGCCCGAGTGGGTGACGCGTTCCAGGGTCCCGATGGACGTTGGTATGAAGTTGCGAACATCGCGAGCTCCACCGTATTGAGCATCCTTCCGGCTTATCAGGGTCCTACAGCGACTGCAGGATCCTATGGCCTGGCGCCGATGCAAGGTTATGTGAAGGAGGCGGCTGACCGACTGCGGCAGCTTGTGGAGCAGTTCGGCAGCACGCTGGCCTTGCTCGGCAATCCGGCCGACGTAGCGGCTCTGCGCGTGAACATCGGCGCTGCCTCGAGAGGGGCAAACAGCGACATTACATCGATCACGGGCATGACGACGGCCCTTTCTGTCGCCCAGGGCGGTACCGGTGGAACGACTGCTCCTGCAGCACGAGCCGGCCTCGGTCTGAAGTCGGCGGCCATTGCCGACATTGTAGGTCCGGTGAGTCAAAGTAGTGGAACCCCCACTGGGGCAATCATCGAGCGCGGCGCGAATGCCAGCGGAAACTACACGAAGTTTGCAGACGGAACTCTTATCTGTTGGGGGTATGTGTCTGCTGTCAACACCAACCTAGGCACCAGCAACTTCCTGGGAACGACATCTGGAGGAACTTATTACCAGAACATAAACATCACTTTCCCTGCGGTTTTCTCTGGCAGCATTTCTCTGATCCCGACTTTGGCATCAGGCGGCGGCTTCGGTGCGCGCCCCACTTCGGTTACGACAAACAGCGCTATTGTTCAAGTCTACTCAGGGACTGCTGGTAACAACGACATGTGCTGGATCGCAATAGGACGGTGGTAATAATGATTATTAAACTTTCCCCGGTTCGCTCAGACTCGACACTCAGCGTTTTCAGGCGCGGCGATCTCCTGGTTATAAACGATGTGGCTTTTGACTTCAGTAAGCTAACCGAAGGCGCAACGATCCCGTCTGAGGCTGTGGGCAGTAATGACGTGCTCGGCTCTGTCGAGCGAGTCGGCGGCAGGCTGATCATCACGCTGCTCCTGCCGCACGCCGCTGATGCGCCGGAGTCTGCCCGCTTCCCGGCTGACATCATCGATCCGGCGGATGGCGCGGTGAAACTTCCAGGGCTTGACCTGGTTCCAGCGAATCCTCCATCCACCGGAGTGATCGATTGGACGAAGCTGGTCACCACCGAACAGAAGGCCCAGGCCGCTGCCCAGCGGCTTCTGGTGCTTGTGCATGCAGAGACAGCGCAGCGCCGAGCTGCTGCTGACGCAGCGATCGCACCACTGCAGGACGCCGTCGATCTCAACGACGCAACCGAAGCTGAAGCCGCGATGCTCAAGGAGTGGAAGCGGTACCGCATCATGCTCAACCGTCTACCTGACCAGGCTGGCTACCCGCACACCATCGACTGGCCCGCGCCACCCGCATAAATCTACACATCCGACAGACAACCGCCGCATGGCGGTATTTTTTTGCCTGGAGAAACCCAATGACCCAATCCACCGCACGCGGTGTACGCAACAACAACCCCGGCAACATCGACTACAACCCCCGCAACGCCTGGCAGGGGCAGCTGGGCATCGAGGTGGGCGTGGCCAAGCCGCGCTTCGCCCGTTTCGACTCGCCCGAGAACGGCATCCGCGCCCTGGGCAAGCTGCTGATCAGCTACCGCGGCAAGGACGGCATGCCCGGCGTTGGCGGGAAGGGCATCGACACCGTGCTGGAAACCATCAACCGCTGGGCGCCGAGCAACGAGAACGACACCCAGGCCTACGCCGCCGCCGTGGCCAAGCGCCTGGGTGTGGGTATCACCGACCCGATCGACATCAAGGATCGCTCCACGCTGTGGATGTTCGTGGAGAGCATCATCATCCACGAGAACGGGGGCAACCCGTACAAGGGCGCGATCATTGATGAGGGTGTGCGGCGGGCCTTGGCGTGAACGGCTGGGGCGTGCGGGCACTCGTGTTGCTGGCCGTGGTCGGGTCGCACTGGCTCGTCTACCAGCACGGGCGATCTGTGGAGCGCACCGAGGCTGCAGCGGCATCAGCGCGCCGACGCGCTGGAGGAGGTGAGGGCGCATGCTCAGGAACAACGAACGATCGCTGAAGGTGCTGCTGCTGGGGCTGGTGCTGCTGGCCAGCGGCTGCACGACGAAGCCGGCAAACTCGCTGCCACCGTCGGTTGCCACGGCCAGGATCCCGCCGTTGCCGCTCGAAGCGAGGCAGCCCGCCGCGCCGCCATGGTGCTCTCCGACCTGCTCGCACGGGCTGATGCTCGAGCGGGAGAGCTGGCGGCAGCGTTTGACCGCGCCAGAATAGCTGGGCTTGCCTGTGAGAAATCCTATAATGCGTTGATTAAGCCGCCAGGATAGCTTCGGCCGTTCGAGGTAGGTATGAAAGTGTGAGTATTTTGCTCTGCTCAGGTCGAAAGGACGTCGTCGATGCGTAGTTTGTTCATGTGTGCTGCACTGTGTTTGTCAGCCGTTGCCCAAGGTTCGAATTTTGAAATGGACAGTGCAAAGCCGCAGGTATTGAAAGTGGATCGTTGTGCGAATGCGGCGTTTATTGCTGTATCCATTTTGGAAGATAGTGATGATGGAGTTAAACAACATCTCGCATTAACGGGCGCTTTGCAGGGGCTGAGCAAAGGTAAGCTGGGGGAGGCAACACCTACTGCGCTGGAACTGAAGGTCACCCATCAGTATGCCTATCGAGAGTCAATTGGCATGACTCGCCCCTTCGGCAAGCGTGAACATGACTGGCTGATCGCCCAAGCGGCAGGGGGATGTGTCATGTGGATGCCGCTTGAGGGGTAGGAGCTGGTGCGTGATGCACAACGGCGCAATCAGCACCCTTTGGCAGGAGAAATGTCGTGAAACGAACCATCGAAGGAATGATTGAGGCGGGTGAACCACTTATCAACGCGGCTATTGAAGCGTTGCGCACATACCATGACGCTCAAGACGCCGGTGCACCGGAAGAGGAGGTCGAACGCCTTCGAAGAATCGCCGAGTCCGCTTACCAGCTGTGACCGACTACCAACTCTTCGCGCTGGGGCACCAGCCTCTGATCCGTCACTGAGCTGGTTCTATCAGCGTTGCTCCCTCGTTCCGCACGTTGCCAACGGCAGTTCCAACGCGGTGCCACTCGAACGCCTCTGCCGGCTCGCCCAGATTCAGCACCAATTGTTCCGCGTGCTCGCTGGGCATCCCTGCTGCGATCCACTCAACAGCCAGATCAGGTGACAGTACGACCGGCCGGCGGTCGTGCACATCGACCAGGCCGCCCTGGGCATCGGCGGTGATGATCACGAACCCGTCGTGCTCATTGCCGACGAACTGACCGATCGAGGCGCACAGGGCAGGGCGCCCATCTCGCCGGCAGATGAAATAGGGCTGCTTCTTCGGGCCGCCTTCATCCACCCACTCATACCAGCCATCCACCGGCGTGATCGCTCGATGCGACCAGATCGCCCTGAAGAAGGGGCCGTGGGCCACCTTCTCGACGCGGGCGTTTATCGGAGCGGCGCGGTCGGTCGCCCAGTGCGGCCGCCAACCCCACCTCACCAGGTCTGCCCTCGGGCCTGCGTCATCCACCCGGAGCACGGCGACCTGCGTGGTCGGCGCGACGTTGTACCGCCCCAGGTCCTGGTCACCGACGTTGTTCCGCCAGGCTTCTGGCATGCTCAGCGTCTCAACGAAGTCATGGATCCCGCGGTACTGGCTCAACCTTCCGCACATGTCCCGTCCTCCTGCTTGAGCTAAAAGCATAGCCCGCCAAGCGGTACTGGCCTGACTATCCGTTTGGATGCTCAAATACTGTATCGATATACAGTATTGGTGCCGCATGTACTTCCTCCTCGTTCGCCGCCGTGTGCGCGGTGTCGCCATCCCTAACGAAAAGCTTGCCAAGGTCAAGCCGCTGCGCGCAGACGTGCACATCGAGTACGGCCACAGCAAAGTGCTCGGGCGCCCGTGCATTGAGGCCTGGGTGTTCAACCCGACGCCGAGCGGCGACATCATCCCGCGCCTTCACGATGCCTGCGTCAACGGCATGGCCCAGATGGGCATGAACATCACCGGCTTCGAAGAGGTCGACGGCGTGCTGTACTCGCAGTCGTGGTGGTGCCGTGTTGAGTAGCCTGGCCGGGATACCGCAGCCGTGGCTTGATGAGCTGGGCGACCAGTCGGCCCTGGTCACAGATCCAGATGGGCGCGCTGCGGTGCTGGCAGAAATGGCCTATGCGGCCAGCCGCCGACGAGAGGTAGATGCCTGCGTGCTTTCCGACATGCTGGAGCTTGCCGAGGCGGCCAGGACCTGGGCGCTACTCGAGCACGAAGAGGCCTGGGCCATCGGCCTGCTCAGGTATGAATCTGCAGAGGAGTGGAAGAGGGACGAGCCAGGACGGATCGTGGTCGGCAGGACGCCGCGGGAGGGGATGTAACTCGTACCAATTTTTGTACCAATGATCGTGTTTTGGTGTGTGGCGCAGAGTTATTCAGTGGGGCGAAACCCCTGATTTCATTGGGTTTCGCCACCTTCTGAAACTCACCAAAACGCGGAAAACATCTCTGGAGTATGGCTCAGCGGCTGTCGAATGCCTTATATCTAAAGGGCGCAACGTGAAGTAAATTTAATCCGGCGCGTTTGCGCCTCCTTCCTACGTGGTCAACCGGACGACCTGTCATGACGCTCACGATCGATTTCACCGACCAGGCCACCAGCCTGCATCACGATGCGATTCTCAAGCCTTTGCGCGCTTTCAACGACACTGTGATCGGCTCCCCCGAAGCGGCTACCGTCGCCTGGACGCTGCGCGATCCCGCCAGCGATGAAATCGTCGGCGGGCTGTATGCCAGGCTTGGCGGGCGCTGGTTGTTCGTCGAGCTGCTGGTGGTGCCCGAGCGCATGCGCGGGCAGGGCACCGGGCGCGAGCTGATGGCCCAGGCCGAGGCGCTGGCGAGGGAGAAGGGCTGCTGCGGAATCTGGCTGGATACCTTCAGTTTCCAGGCGCCGGACTTCTATCGCAAGCTGGGGTTCGAGGTGTTTGGCGAACTGGCCGACTTTCCGCCTGGGCATACCCGTTATTTCCTGCGCAAGCGGCTGGCTTCGCATCTTTAGACGCAGGCCTGCCCTGGCGTTGAGAGCTGAGGGGGGCTCAGCCAACCCGCAACCAGATCGCCGAGGCATCGTCGCTCATCTTGAACCGCGGGTAGCGCAGGCACGCGGCATCGTCCTGCTCGATACCGCGCAGTGTCCGTGCCAGGTCATCCAGGCCTTGGCTTTGCAGGCGCTTGAAGAAACCTGCCGGCTCATAGGCCCGGTAGGTGTCGAACAACGCCGCGAAGCCATCGCTCATCAGCAGGACATCATCCCCCACGGCCACCGGCGCACGGCTATAGAGGGTGCCCTCGCGGGACAGGTCGGCATCGACGCCGAGCACGGCCCGCGGGCGCTCGCGGGAGGCGCGGCGATCGGCCAGCACGGCCGGGGTACGTACGCCATGGGCACCGGTGCCGGGACCGAGGGCGGCGGCTTCGGCTTGCTCGGCCTCGCGGTCCGGCTCGGGGGTGAGGAAGCGGATACCTTGTGCGCCGCGATGCAGCACCACGCAGTCGGCCAAGTGCGCGCAGACCAGTTCCTCGCCCTCGATGGCCACTGCGGCAAAGGCGGCGCGCGGCAACTCCCAGGTGGCCAGCGGCTCGCGCCGGCGGTCCTGCCGATAGGCCTGGGCTAGGGTGTCGAAGACCGTCTCGCAGACCTCGCGCAGTGGCCCCGAGGCATTGGCGAAGGCGCGCTGGGCCGTGGCGGAAAGCCAGGCGGCGCCGCCGCGTTCACCGAGCAGGCCGGGGGCGCCGAGGTCGGTGGCGCCGTCGATGACCCAGGCGTGGCGGTCGGCACTGCCGATACGGTCGTCATTGGGCACATCGTGCTTGCCGGCCAGGCTCAGGGACTGGATCAGGTCGAAATGCATGTCGGGCTCCGGTTCGGTGGGATTCACCGACCTTGACCGTTGCGGCGCCCTGCGTCAAATGTCACGGTCTGATCGGGCGATCCCAGCAGTCGCTGTCCAAGGCACAGACGCCGAATTGTCGATCCATCAACGCCATGCGCCGCAGGTGGGCGTCGATGATGTCGCGGTTCACTTCGCTGTCGATGATGTAGCGGCTGTAGCGGTCGATCAGGCGGACCTTCCAGGCCTTGCGGGTGGCCGCATCCAGGGTGTCGGGCGCATTTGCCAGGCGTTGCAGGGTCAGGTCGTCGGCGCGCTTGAGCTGATCGGTGAAGGTGGTGATGTAGTGGGCACGCTGTGCTTCCTTGTGGCGCGCGGCGTCGGCATCGAAGGCGTCGAGGTTGTGTTGCCATTGCGCCCAGTAGGCGTCCGGCAACTGAAGATCGCGCTTCTGGCGCAGCTCGGCGACGACTTGCGCGTTGCTCTGACGCGGTGGTGGCTGGCGGTTCTGGCTGGCCAGCGGGTCGAGGGCGAGGGCTTGGGCTATCCAGGCATTGCGCGCCTCGCTGTCCGGCAGGATCGGGCCCAACGGTGGGGCGTCTTCGCTGGTCGAGTGGGGCAGGCCCTTGCAGCCGGTGAGCGAAAGGAGCACTGACAGCACCAGCAGCGCAGGGAGGTTGTGACGCGGCATGAGTCTTCCTTGAGTAACTGCACAAGCGTGCATCCGGATGGATGCATGAGGGCTATCGGCGCTCGTGCGTCTGACTTGAACGTTCAGCCGAGTGTCTTGGCCATTTCCGCGGTCGGCGCCCAACCCAGGCCGGCATACACCGGTCGCCCAGCCTCGGTGGCGTGCAGCACCGCGAAGGCCAGGCCGCGCCGGGTAAACTCCAACTCGGCCAGACGCATCAGTTTCGAAGCCAGGCCCTGGCGTCGATGGGACGGCTCGACATAGACATTGAGCACATAGCCGCGCTGGTCCTGGCAGGGGTGGGCCGGATGCGGCGGCCAGTCGATCGCCATCAGGCCGATTGCCGCCACCGGCAGCGCGTCGTCCAGCAGCACGAAGCCGTAGTAGCGACCGTCCGCCAGTCTTGGCCGCAGCCAGGGGCCGAAGTGCTCGGTCATGCTTATGAGCCGCCGCGGGTCGCCGCCGGCTTCAAGGAACATGGCCTCGCGGTGGGCGCAGACCATGGCGTGGTCGCCCGGCAGCAGGCGGCGTAGGGTCAGGCCGGGAAAGTCGATCTCAGCTGGCAGGTCGTTCATGACGGGGCTCGTTGATCCAAGGCCTTGATCCTAGGCCCGCGCGACGTCGGCGGTTAGATACAGATGGCCCGCAAACGCAGCATACAGCCCCTTGTCGCTCCCCATGATTACGGCGATGATCCGCGGCAACCCGTTTGCCGACGAGGAGGCTTCGCATGCCCATTGCCCCGCTTTTGCGCTGCACCGACCTTGACGCCACCCGCCGTCATTACCGCGATGTGCTGCAGTTCACGGTCACCGACACCACGCAGTCGACCCTGACCGTGCAGTTGCGCGATTGCAGCCTGCTGTTCACCGAACAGGACCTGTGGCGCCTGCCGCCGGGGTGCGCCGGAACCTTCTACCTGGTGGTCGAGGACGTTGACGGCTATTACGCGCAAGTCCGCGAACTGGCGGATATCGCCTGGCCGTTGCACGACACGGAGTATGGTTCGCGGGAATTCGGCGTGCGTGATTGCAACGGCTATTACCTGGCCTTCAGCCAGCGGCATGGCGACGCCGTGCAAGCCGCACGGGTCGCCTCGTGATCCTGCGCGGCCCTGCGCTCCTGGCGATGTTGCTGCTTGCCGGCCCGGCCTTGGCCATGGACGGCAAGGGCAACTCGACTGATCACTTCACCGTCGGCTCGAGCCTCGCCACCGCCGCGGTGAGCGGCTCCACCAGCCATCCGGCGCGTACTTACCAGGCCGCCCGCGACGATGCGTTGCTGTTCATCGCCAGCGACGGGCGCCTGCGCGGCGCGCGGCTGGAGCAGGCACTGGGCGAATACCGCCAACAGCACCCGAACAGTTCGCTGAACGACCGTGACTTGGCCCAGGCAATCGCCTGCCGCTGATCGCGCGTTTGCGGGCATGCCAGTACAGGGGGCTAGACTCGTGGTCAACGAGCTGGTTCCCAGGAGCCTGACATGACCGCCAAGAACACCATTTGCCTGTGGTATGACCACGATGCCGAGGACGCGGCGAACTTCTATGCCAGCATATTCCCCGACAGCCGGGTGACCGCCGTGCACACGGCGCCCGCCGACTATCCCTCGGGCAAGGCAGGCGATGTGATCACGGTGGAGTTCACCGTGATGGGCATCCCCTGCATCGGCCTCAATGGCGGCAAGGCGTTCAGCCACAGCGAGGCGTTCTCGTTCCAGGTGGCGACCGACAGCCAGGAGGAGACCGACCGCTACTGGGATGCCATCGTCGGCAACGGTGGCAGCGAGAGCGTGTGTGGCTGGTGCAAGGACAGGTGGGGCCTGTCCTGGCAGATCAGTCCGCGGGTACTGACCCAGGCGGTCGCCAGCCCCGATCGTGCCGTGGCGAAGCGGGCGTTCGAGGCGATGCTGCAGATGGGCAGGATCGACATCGCCGCCATCGAGAAGGCCATCAAGGGCTGAAGGCGAGAGGCCTCAATGCACGGTCTTGCGTTCCCTGACGCACACCCGTGCCTGCTCCGTCAGCGTGTCCAGTCGCTCGTCACGCAGGCGCTCGGCGTCCATCATCGCAGCCTCGCCCTGTTGCTTGAGCAGGTAGGCATGGATCTGCCGGACCTCCACGGTCTGGTAGATCGGCGCGATATCCAGCCGCCCGATCAACGCACCGCTGGCCTGGCCGGTGCTGCTCATCAGTACCTGCGGTCCGGTGCTGGCGACCACCTGCAGCCCCATGTTCTCGAACCACGGCACCTGCTGGGCGAAGGTGCTGAGCTCGACGCAGGCATAGCGTTCACGTGCTGCACTTAGCAGGCCACGGGCAATGCCCTGCCGGCGGTGGTCGGGAGATACTGCAAGGTAGGCCAGGGCGCAGGCCTGCGGGTTGTCCTGGGCTGGCAGCACCAGGGCGAAGCCGAGCAACTGGTCCGGCGCCTCGGCATCCAGGGCCAGGGTCAACTCGACGGCCAGGCCGCGGGTGCCGTCGAGCGCCATCAGGTACTGGTGCACCTCCAGGCCGACACCGTACTGGTACAGCGGGTAGAGCGGATTGTCCGGGCTGATGGCGACACTGCTGAGCTGGCCGACGTGGTCGATCACCAGCTGGCGAATCTGGTTCTGGAAGGATTCGGGCGGCACGCCGTCGAGGCGGCGGAGGATGAACATCGCGGGTCGGGCTCCGGCAGGATTGAAACACCCGCCCCGGAACGAGGCGGGTGATCATTCTACCCGGTGAGGCTAGCGCAGCCCAGCCAGCATCAGGTCGAGGTTCTGCACGGCGGCGCCCGAGGCGCCCTTGCCCAGGTTGTCGAACACCGCGGTGAGCAGCACCTGGCCGTGCTCGGGGTTGGCGTACAGGGCCAGGCGCAGGTCGTTGCTGTCGTTCAGCGCCTGCGGGTCCAGCGCCGCCGCCGGGCCGTGCTGGTGCAGGGGCATCACCTGCACATGGCGGGCGCCCTGATAGTGCCGCTCGAGGCAGGCCTGCAGTTGATCGGCGTCGACCCCGGGCAACAGGCGCAGTTGCAGCGGGATGCTCAGCACAATGCCCTGGCGGTAGTCGCCGTAACCGGGCACGAATACCGGTCGCGCGTTGAGCCCGGCGTGCTGCTGGATCTCCGGCACATGCTTGTGCGCCAGTTCCAGGCCATACAGCTGGAGGGTCGGCAGGTAGGCGTCGGTGCGCTGCTCATGGCGCTCGACGGCGGCCCGGCCGCCCCCGGAGTAGCCGGAGATGGCGTGGATGCTCAGCGGGTAGTCCGCCGGCAGCAGGCCGGCCTTGACCAGCGGATGCAGCAGGGCGATGGCGCCGGTGGGGTAGCAGCCGGGGTTGCTCACCCGGGTGGCCCGGGCGATGCGCTCGGCCTGTTGTTCGTTCAGTTCCGGCAGGCCGTAGACCCAGCCGGGCGCGGTGCGGTGCGCGGAGCTGGCGTCGATCACACGTACCGCCGGGTTGCGCAGGGTGGCCACGGCCTCGCGGGCGGCGTCGTCGGGCAGGCAGAGCACGGCGATATCGGCGCTGTTGATCGCCTCGCTGCGCCGTGCCGGGTCCTTGCGCTCGGCCTCGGGCAGGGTGAGCAGGCGCAGGTCCTGGCGGCCTTGGAGGCGGGCGTGGATCTGCAGGCCGGTGGTGCCTTGGTCGCCGTCGATGAATACGAGGGGGTGGTGCATGTCGGTGGTCCGCTGATGGGGAAGGATTGCCGTATCCTCGTCGTTCGCTGGGCGAAATAAAATTTGAATATAATGATCGCTGCATTCAGGAATTCTGAACTTGAGCGCATTGTCCTGTAGGAGATCGCCCAGCCCTGTGGGAGCGGCCTTGCGTCGCGATAGGGGCGTGCAGCGGCCCCAGATTCCGAGCGTCCATCGAAATCGTAGGGGCTGCTGCGCAGCCCTATGCCGACGCAAGGCCGCTCCCACAGGGTCCAGCTAAACCAGTGAGTTGCCGAGATTCCATGCGAGAAATCAGCCTCGACCGCTTGCGCACCCTGGTGGTGATCGCCGAGCGTGCCTCCTTCGCCGATGCCGCCCGCCAGCTCAACCTGGCGCCCCCCACCATCAGCCTGCACGTGGCCGAGCTGGAGGAGCGCATCGGCGTGCCCTTGCTCACCCGTACCCGCGGCCACGTGCGGCCCACCGCAATCGGCGAGACCTTGCTGGCCCGCGCCCGGCGTCTGCTGGCCGACGCCGACCAGGCCCTGGACGAGGTGCGCCGCCAGGTCGAGGGCCTGACCGGCCGGGTGCGGCTGGGCGCCTCGACCGGCGCCATCGCCCACCTGTTGCCCCAGGCCCTGGAAACGCTGCGGGTTGATCATCCGGGGATCGATGTGCAGGTCCAGGTGCTCACTTCGCAGGCCTCCCTGGCGCGGTTGCGTGAAGGCACCTTGGACATCGGCCTGGTGGCGCTGCCGCAGGTGGCGGGCAAGGGCTTGCGGATCACCCCGTGGCGGCGTGACCCGATCATGGCCTACGTCCCTGCCGACTGGCAGCCACCGGCACGGGTGACGCCGGCCTGGCTCGCCGGACGGTCGCTGATCCTCAACGACAGCACCACGCAATTGTCGCGGGTGACATCGGAGTGGTTCGCGGCGGCGGGGCTGTACCCTGAACCGCGGATCGAGCTGAACTACAACGATGCGATCAAGAGCCTGGTGGCCGCCGGCTACGGCGCCACCTTGCTGCCGCAGGAGGGCGAGGTACACCTGCCATCGCCGCGTATCGCCCGGCGGCCATTGCGGCCGGGGTTGTGGCGTCAGTTGGGGATCGCCTGTCGCGAGGGGGCGCTGGAACGGGCGACTGGGCATGTGCTGGAAGCGTTGGGAAGGTTGCGGCAATAGGCGGGGCTGAGCCTGTGGGAGCGATGCTGGCCCGCTCCCACGGCGTCTGTCATTGGTTGCGTTCGCGTGCGCGCAAGGCTGTCACCGTCTCGCCGCCGACACCCCAGTTGTCGGTGGCTACTTCCTCGATCACCACGAAGGTGCTTGCTGGCGGCTTGTTCAGTACCTGCTCCAGCAGGCGGGTGGCGCCTTCGATCAACTGACGCTTGTGTGCTGCCGTGACCCCTTCATCGGTCACGCGGATATGGACATAAGGCATGTGCGTCGCTCCAGGTTCAGTGCCAGGTGCCGGCGGTGCTGCCACCGTCGACGGGCAGGATGACACCGCTGACGAAACGGGCGTCGGTCAGGTACAGCACGGCGTCCACCACATCCTCGGGCGTGCCGGTGCGCCCGCTTGGCGACAGCGCGCCGAGCCCTTCGGTGTGGCCGCCGTGCAGCGGGGTGTCGATGATGCCAGGGGCCACCGCGTTGACCTGCACGCCGATTGCTGCCAGCTCCAGGGCCAGGCCCTTGACCGCCTGGTTGAGCCCGCCCTTGACCAGCACCGGTAGAAGTGCCGGGACGCGGGTGTCCGGCTGCAGGGCCACCGAGGCGGTGATGGCGACGATATGCCCGTGCCCTTGGGCCTTCATGACCCGGGCTGCGGCCTGGGCGGGGTAGAAAAAGCCCTTGAGGTTGGTGCCGACCAGCGCGTCGACATCGGCCTCGGTGTAGTCGGTCACCGGCTTGGGAATGAAGATGCCGGCGTTGTTGACCAGGATGTCGACCCGGCCGAAGGCCTCCAGGGCGGTGGCGAACAGCCGTTCGGCGGTGGCTTTCTCGGCGATGTCGCCAGCCACGCCGATGAAGCTGGCCGGGTTGCCCAGGCGGGCGGCGGCCTCGTCGAGGCGGGCCTGGGTGCGGGCATTGCCCACCACGTTGTCGCCACGCTCGAGGTAGGCCTGGGCCAGGGCGAAGCCCAGGCCGCTGGAGGCGCCGGTGATGATGACGGTTCTTGCGTTGCTCATGGGAGGATCTCCGATCGTGCGAGGTGTTGCTCGGGTATGGAGTCACTGTAAGTTGCAACGACAGCTTGAAAAATGAGGCGTATGGCATTTCAATCAATACATCATGTAATTAATCGAGCCCGCCATGACCCGCCATTTCGATGACCTGCAACTGGGCAGCCTGGAGCTGTTCTGTCTCGCCGCCGATGCTGGCAGCTTTACCGAGGCGGCCACCCTGGCGGGCGTCACGCCAGCGGCGGTGAGCCGCTCGGTGGCGCGCCTGGAGGAACGTCTGGGCGTACGCCTGTTCGTGCGCACCACCCGGCAGATGCGCCTGAGCGAGGCCGGCCAGGCCTATTACCAGCATTGTCGCCAGGCGCTGGGCCAACTGGTCGAGGCCGAGCGCCAGGTCACCGGTGGCCAGCTCGAGCCCGCTGGCCGCTTGCGCATCAGCGCGCCGACGCCCTATGCCCATCACCGCCTGTTGCCGCTGCTGCCACGTTTTCGCCAGCGTTATCCCGGGGTGCAGGTGGATGTGCATGTCAGCAACCGCAACGTCGATTTCGCCGACGAACACTTCGACCTGGCGATTCGCGGCCGGGCGCCGGCCGATTCGCGCCTGGTGGCCCGGCGGCTGGAGGACGCCGAGCTGGTGGTGGTTGCCACACCCGGCTACCTGGCCCGTGCCGGTACGCCACAGACCCTGGAGGACCTGGCTGGGCACGAGTGCATCCAGTTCGAGTTGCCCAGCAGCGGCAGGCGGCCGCCCTGGAGCTTTCGCCGTGACGGACAGCTGGTCGAGTTGCAGACCCAGGGTGCGTTCACCTGTCTGGGTGATTTCCTCGCCACCACGACCCTGGCGCGCCACGGTGGCGGCCTGATGCAGGCCTACCGTTTCACCGTGCAGGATGCGCTGGACAGTGGTGAGCTGGTCGAGGTGCTGGCCGGGCATGGCGGGACGTCGCGGCCTTTCATGCTGGTGTATCCGCAGGTCTGGCACATGCCGTTGAAGGTGCGGGTGTTCATCGACTTCCTGGTCGGCGAAGTTGCACTACCGTTGGGCTGAAGCCCCGGCGGGCGTGCGCTGGCGAACTATGCTCTGTGCTGCATCGGTTCCCCAGGAGAGCACGCCATGAAATCCATGACATTGTTAGCGATCACCTGCGTACTGAGTTTTGCCGCCCACGCCGAGGATGGCCCGGCGACCAACTGCGATGCCAAGATCAATGATCTGGAGAGCATCAGCAAGACCGATGGCCAGGCGCTGCACGGCGGCATGGCCCACGACTATCACGAGCTGCTCAAGCAGGCCAAGGACGCCCGGGACAAAGGTGACATGGCCAAGTGCCAAGCCTCGGCCGATCGCGCCAAGACCATCTACAACAAGGCTCGGGGCAAGTAACGCTCGGTACAGGCTTTGCAGGAGCGGGCTTGCCCGCTCCCTGAGGTATTACCCAGCGCTCTGGTGTAAGCTCTTGCGGACCTTTCCACGAGACCGCCGCATGACTTCGCCCAGCCCGCGCCTCGACAGCCTGCTTACCGGCTGCGCCCGACCGTTTACCCGCCCAGGTTCGCACAGCGCCATCGACAAGCAACCTCGTCAAGGCCCGTTGGCGGTGACCTTCCTCGGCATCGCCGGCGACGAACAGGGCGATCTGCGCGTACACGGTGGCGTCGAGAAGGCCATCCACCATTATCCCCTTGAGCACTATTCGGACTGGGCCGCCGAACTGGGCGAGCACCCCTTGCTGACCCGGCCCGGCGCCTTTGGCGAGAACTTCAGCAGCAACGGCTGGCGCGAAGCCGACGTCTGCCTGGGCGACCGGATCCGCGTCGGCACGGCATTGCTGGAAATCTCCCAGGGGCGCATGCCGTGCTGGAAACTCAATGACCGCTTCGACGTGGCGCAGATGGCGTTGCGCGTGCAGCAGAGCGGGCGCACTGGCTGGTACTACCGGGTGCTGGAGGAGGGCGTGGTCGAGGCGGGCGATGCCCTGCAGCTGGTCGAACGTCCCCATGCCCAGTGGTCGGTGGCGCGGCTCTCGGCGGTGCTGTTCGACAAGCGGCTGGAGCCCGACCTGTTGCGCGAATGCCTGGCGTTGCCGCTGGTGCCGAACTGGCGCAGGACACTGGAAAAGCGCCTGGAGCAACACCAGGTCGAGGACTGGACCTCGCGCCTGCAGGGCCGCAGCGAAGGCTGACCGGCGTCGCGTTCAACATTTATCAAGACAAGGAAAGCCCCATGGCCTTCGAACTGGATGATCGCCTGGTCATCGGTGTCGCCTCCAGCGCTGTGTTCGATCTCAGCGAATCGGACGCGGTGTTCCGCCGCGAGGGCGAGGCGCAGTACCGCAAGTACCAGGAGCAGCACCTGGACGTGCCGCTGGGAAAAGGCATCGCCTATCCCTTCATCAAGCGCCTGCTGGCGCTCAATGACCTGCGCGGCGATCCCGAGGACCCGCTGGTGGAGGTGGTGCTGCTGTCGCAAAACGATCCGGACACCGGCATGCGGGTGATGAAGACCATTGGCCACTATGGCCTGAACATGACCCGGGCGATCTTCACCCAGGGCCGTTCACCCTACGAGTACATCCCGGCGCTGAACATCGCCCTGTTCCTGTCCGCCGACAAGCAGCATGTCGACGCCGCGATCAAGGCCGGCTACCCGGCGGGGCAGGTACTGGACTCGAAGTTCGATGATGATGAAAGCGACGACAACCTGCGCATCGCCTTCGACTTCGACGGTGTGCTGGCTGGAGACGAATCGGAGGCGGTGATGCAGTCGGGCGGGCTGGACAGTTTTCATGCCCATGAAGTGATCAACGTCACCCAACCGCACAACCCCGGCCCGCTCAAGGAGTTCTTCGTACGCATCGCCCGTATCCAGGCGGCCGAAGAGCAGCACAAGCTGGCGCATCCCGGCTACGAGAACCGCCTGCGGGTGTCGATCGTCACGGCGCGCAATGCGCCATCCCATGAGCGGGCGCTCAACACCCTGAAAAGCTGGGGAGTGATGGCCAATGACGCGTTCTTTCTCGGGGGCATCGAGAAGCGGCGGGTGCTGCAGGTGCTCAAGCCGCACATCTTCTTCGATGACCAGTCAGGCCACTTGAAGAGCACCAGCACGGTAGTGCCGTCGGTGCATGTTCCGTTCGGAGTGACCAACCGGGCGCGCTGAGCCATAGGGGCCGCGCAGCGGCCCCGGGTTTCCTGCGATCAGTGATCGGCCAATCCGTCATCCTGCGACAGCAGCGCCCTGGCCAGCTCCTCGTCACTGGCTTGCAATCCGGGATTGGCCTGGCGGACCTGCGCCAGTGCCGACTCCAGGTAAGCCCCGCGAATGGCGCCGCCACTGGCGACGAAGGCCGACAGTTCGTCGCGGGCGGGAATGATCCGTTTGTCGTCCTTGAAGGTCGAGTACAGCGAGGCGGAGACCCCTGCCGAGGTGGCGACATCCCCGGCGTCGACACGGGCCAGGGCGGCACCGGCGGGGAGCAGGAGCAGCAGCGATGGGATGAGCAGTAAATGACGCATGGTGAGTCCTCCGCGAAGGTGAAGCCCAAGGGTGTTACTGCATGATGTTAAGAGCGCTGCGACGCGCTGGGAGTTCCGGCACGCTTGTGATATTGCGCCTGCAATACTGAGCCACGTTGTATTTGACCCACAACCCTCGCGCATGATCTTCTCGCAGTCCTGCCGTCCGTCAATCAAGGGAATGTGATGCCATGACCGAATACACGCTCCACTGCTTCGCCGAATCCGGCAACGCCTACAAGGTTGCGCTGATGCTGGAGCTCACCGGCCAGGACTGGGCGCCGGTATTTGTCGATTTCTTCCACGGCCAGACCCGCGGACAGGACTGGCGCGACGCGGTCAACGAGCAGGGCGAGGTGCCGGTGCTGGAGCATGCCGGCGAAAAGCTCACCCAGTCGGCGCTGATCCTCGACTACCTGGCCGAACGCACCGGCCAGTTCGGCCCGCGCGATGACCATGAGAAACGCGAGATCTGGCGCTGGATGCTCTTCGACAACCACAAGTTCACCAGCTACTACGCGGCGTTGCGCTTCATCTTTTGCCTGAAGCAGATGGGTGAGTCGGATGTCACCCGCTTCCTGCGCGAGCGGGCCAGGGCGGCCTACCAGATCGTCGATGCGCATCTGGCCAAGACGCCGTTCATGGTAGGCGGGCGCCTGACCATTGCCGACCTGTCCCTGGCAGGGTATGTGTACATGCCCGAGGACACGGGGTTGGCGCTCAGCGAGTTCCGTCATGTCGAAGCATGGAAGGCGCGTATTCAGGCAGTGCCGGGATGGAAGCATCCTTACGACCTGATGCCTGGAACCGCTGCTTGATCCAATTCAGGGCCAGTAGTGCGGGTTAACCTGCGATCACCGACGCAGCCGCTGCAGCGTATTGAGCCTGTTGTGCTGAAGGCGGCTCCGATCACAAGCGCGCCCTCCATGAGACCGGGGCCGCGCCTGTGTCGGTCTAGGAGTGTGGGATGCTCCTGGCCTGCTGCACGCCGGCATACTGCGCCTTCAAATGCCCCTGCTCATCCAGCAGGTACGCATCCATCACCTCACGCACCACGGGGCCCGCGACCCGACCACCGGCCTCGCCGTTCTCGATCATCACCGCCACCACCATCGCCGGGTGCTCGGCCGGGGCGAAGCCGACGAACAGGGCGTTATCGCGGTGGCGCTCGAGGGTCTTGTCGCGGTTGTAGCGCTCGCCCTGCTTGATCGCCACCACCTGCGCCGTGCCGCTCTTGCCGGCGATGCGGTATTGCGCGCCGGCGGCGGCGGCACGGGCGATGCCGCGCGGGTCGTGCATGACCATCTGCATGCCCTGGCTGACCTGGTCCCAGGCGTGCTTGTCGTGCAGCACGATGTCCGGCATCGGGTTGGGGTCGACCGGTGCCTGGCCACCGATGGTCAGCGCCAGGTGCGGGCGGTGCCACGCCCCCTTGCTCGCCAGCAGGCTGGTGGCCTGGGCCAGCTGCAGCGGCGTGACCTGCATGTAGCCCTGGCCGATGCCGAGGATCAGCGTCTCGCCGGGGAACCAGGCCTGGCGCCGGGTGGCGCGCTTCCAGGCCTGTGACGGCATCAGCCCCGGTGCTTCCTCGAACATGTCCAGCGAGACCTTCTGGCCCAGGCCGAACTCGGCCATGTAGTCGTGCAGGCGGTCGATGCCCAGCTTGTGCGCCAGGTCGTAGAAGTAGGTGTCGTTGGAGCGCATGATCGCCGTGTACATGTCCACCCAGCCATCGCCCGTGCGGTTCCAGTTGCGGTACTTGTGGTCGTAGTTGGGCAGCTCGTAGTAGCCAGGGTCGAAGACCCGGCTGGCGGGGCTGATCACGCCGCTGTCGAGGCCGGCGATGGCCACTTCGGGCTTGACCGTCGAGCCGGGTGCATACAGCCCGCGCAGCACGCGGTTGAACAGCGGCCGGTCGATGGAGTCGCGCAGGGCGGCGTACTGCCTGTAGCTGATGCCCTTGACGAACAGGTTGGGGTCGAAGGCCGGGTTGCTGACCATCGCCAGCACATCGCCGTTGGCCGGGTCGAGCACCACCACCGCGCCACGCCGATCGCCCAGGGCCTTTTCGGCGGCTTGCTGCAGGTGGGCGTCGAGGCTCAGCACGATGTCCTTGCCTGGCACCGGGTCGTGGTGGTTGAGCACGCGCATCACCCGGCCCTGGGCGTTGGTCTCGACTTCCTCGTAGCCCACCTGGCCGTGCAGTTCGTTCTCGTAGAAGCGTTCGATACCGGTCTTGCCGATCGACTGTGTGCCGCGGTAGGCGGTGCTGTCGAGGGTCTTGGCTTCCTTTTCGTTGATGCGCCCTACATAGCCCACCGAATGGGCGAAATGCTCGGCCAGCGGGTATTCGCGGATGAACTGCGGCTCGACCTCCAGCCCCGGCAGGCGGAACTGGTTGACCGCGATCAGGGCGATCTGCTCTTCGCTCAGGCCCACCAGCAAGGTCACTGGCTCGAACGGCTTGCGTCCGCGGCGCAGGTCCTTGTCGAACTGGTGGCGGACGTCCTCAGGCAGATTGAGGATCTGCGCCAGGCTGTCGAGCACCCGTGCCGGATCGCCGGCCCGCTCGCGGGTCATGGTCAGGTTGAAGCTGGGCTTGTTGTCGGCCAGCACCACGCCGTTGCGGTCATAGATCAGGCCGCGCTCGGGCGGGATCGGCAGCACATGCACGCGGTTGTTCTCCGATACCGCGCTCTGCTGGTCGTGCTGCAGCACCTGCAGCACATAGAGCCGGCCCACCAGCACCGCCACCAGGCTCATCACCAGCAGGGCACAGGCCAGCAACCGGCGGTTGACCAGGTGCTTTTCCTTTTCGTGGTCCTTGAGAGGGATGGGCTGGGGCATGGACGTCGTGGTGCTACGGATGGGGCCGCGATGCTACGCGGGCGGGCAGGGGGGCTCAAGGCGGGGCCGGCTGCCACGCGTCCCCGCGATGCCCGCCGGCCCCCGGTGCCAAGGGGCTGGCGGCGAACATGAAGTTTCCTTCATGTGCAGGGTCACAGGTTGAGCGTCACGCTCACACTGACATTGCGCGGCTCGCCCGGCAGCACCCACGCGCTGTTGTACGAGCGTTCGTAGTACTTGCGATCGAACAGGTTGTTGAGGTTCAGGCCCACGGTAACCTGTTCGCTGGCCTTGTAGTGCGCCAGCAGGTCGACCGTGCTGTAGGCATCCAGGGTGAAGTGGCTGCCGGCCTGGCCGGAACGCTCGCCGACATAGTTGAACGCCGCGCCCACGTCGGAGCCGCGCAGAGCGCCGTCCAGGAACTCGTACACGCCCATCACGCTGCCGCTGTTGCGGGCAATACCCAGCAGGTCGCTGCCCTTGGGCAGGGCCGCGTCGCCCTTGGTGACCTCGGCATCGATGTAGGCATAGGCGCCGATCACCCGCACGGCGTCGGTCAGTTGGCCGCTGAACTGCATGTCCAGGCCCTGGCTGCGCGCCTTGCCGGCCGCCACGCTGTCGCCGAGCGCGTCGGTGGTGATGACGTTCTCCTTGTCGATATGGAACAGCGCGATGGTCGCGCCCAGGCGGTTGTCGAGCAGGTCGAGCTTCAGTCCGGTCTCATAGCCCAGACCTTTCTCCGGCTTGTAGACCTGGCCCTGGGTGCCAATGGTATTGGGCTTGAACGAGGTCGAGGCGTTGGCGAACACGCCGACTTGTGGGGTCAGCTGGTACAGCAGCCCTACGCGCGGCGTGGCGACGTCCTTTTCCTGGCTGTCGCTGGCACCCGTGGCGCGGTTCTGCGAAATCTGTTCGATGCGTTCCAGGCGCACGCCCACGAGCCCGCGCAGGCGTTCGGTGAAGGCGATCTGGTCCTGCAGATTGAGGGCATGGCTTTCGGTGTGCTCGAAGAAGTCGTTGGGCCGGGCGATGGCCGGCTTGGGCTTGCCGTACACCGGGTTGTAGATGTCCAGGCCATAGCCCGTCGAGGTCGCGCTTTGCGGGTACTTCTGGCTGTTGCGGTAGTTTTCGTATTCAAGCCCGATCAGCGCCTGGTGTTGCCAGCCCCCTAATTCGAACTGACCGTGCAGCTCGGCCTGGGTGATGTTGTCGTTCCATTCGAAATCACGTTCGCGATAGAAACGGGTGATCGTCGTGCCGACCAGGGCCTGGGGCTCGGAGCTGTTGCCCTTGAGCGTGCCCTGGGTGTAGTGGTTGGCCAGGCGCAGTTTCCAGCTGTCGTCGAGAAAATGTTCCAGCGCCACGTCGAGGGTCTGGTTGTCGTTGCGGATCTTGCCGTCGTTGGGCTCGCCGAGAAAGGTCGAGCGCTTGACCGAGCCCATCTCGCCATTGACTGCCGGAATGCCTCGGTCAAACACCGACTCGGTGCGGGAGAACTCGGTGTCGATCAGCAGCCGGGTATCGGGCGACAGCTGCCAGCTCAGGGACGGGCTGACGATACGACGCTCGCTGCCGACATGGTCACGGAAGCTGCCGTTGTCCTCGACCGCCAGGTTGATCCGGCCCAGCAGACTGCCTTGGCTGTCCAGCGGCGAGTTGGCATCCAGGGCGGTGCGGTAGCGGTCCCAACTGCCCGCGCTCAGGCTGAGGGTGCTGAAGGTTTCGGCCTGGGGGCGCTTGCTGACGATATTGACCAGCCCGCCAGGGTCGCCGCGGCCATAGAGGCTGGCGGCCGGGCCCTTGAGCACTTCGATGCGCTCGATGCTGGAGGTGTCCGGGGAACTGTAGCTGCCGCGGTTGATGGCAAAGCCGTTCTTGTACAGCTCGCCGGTGGTGAAGCCGCGCACACTGTAGTTGAGGAAGGTCAGGCCGCCGAAGTTGTTCTGCCGCGACACGCCGCCGGCAAAGTCCAGGGCGCGGTCGATGCGGGTGGTGTTGAGGTCCTTGATCACCTGGGCGGGCACCACCTGGATGCTCTGCGGGGTGTCGCGGATATCGCTGTCGGTACGGGTGGCGGTGGCCGAGCGGGTAGCGCGGTAGCCTTGCACCGGGCCGTCGGCGCGTTCTTCGAGGTAGGCGTCGGTGATCGAGGTTTCTTCCAGCAGCAGGGGTTGGGCTGCCGAGAGGGGTTGGCCGAACAGGCCCAGGGTGAGGCCGGCCAGAAGTGGTGCGCGAGGGTTCACGAGGGATCTCCAAATAATATGTAATAACGTAACACTTATCGATGCACTGACGCCATAGCGAAATGAGATCTGAGGATTGATTGCCAGATGAAAATGATTCGCGTTATTGTAATGTTATTACGTAACCGGAGGTTCCCATGCAAGTACTGTCCTCACTCAAGCAAGCCAAGCGTCGTCATCGTGATTGCCAGGTGGTCAAGCGTCGTGGCCGGATCTATGTGATCTGCAAGTCCAATCCGCGGTTCAAGGCCCGGCAGGGCGGGGTGAAGAAGAAGCGGGGGTAGCCTGTAAGGTGAGCGAAGGGGGCCGCTTAGCGGCCCCAGTGAAGTTAACGGAGCGTCCTGCGCAAACGCCGCCAACCCAGCACCACGCCACTGAGGGCAATCACCAACCCACCGCTACTCAGGACGATGATCAGCCCTTCACGCAGCAGAGGCCGCGCCAGCAGCGGTTGCCAGTCCCAGCTGTGCAGCAGGTTGAACAACCAGCGCCCGGTGCGTTGCGCCCGGTCATGGTTGGCCACCATCATGCCGCTGGCCGGGTCCAGGTAGACCCAGGTAGCGGCCGGGTCATCGAAGCGCAGGCGCAGCACGGGCAATGGGCGGGATTGGAAACCGTACATGCTCTGCGGGTCGCGGGCGAAGTAGTGGAAGTCGTAGGCGCTCTGCCAGTCGTCTTGCACCGCAATGCCCGCGGCCATGGCCTGCGCGGCCGCCAGCAGCCGTTGCCGGGCAAACGCCCGGGTCGGCGGCGCGCCGTCTTCGAGGATACGGCTGTCGCCGTTGGCATTACGCGCCACCATGTAGGTGACGTCGGCCAGGCGCTGCCACTGCAACTCGACGGTGTTGAAACCTGCCTCCTCGCGCAACCGCGCCAACGCGGTGGCAACCGGCAGCTTGAGGTCGGCGGCGTGCAGCGGGCCGGGTTGCAGGGCGATCTGCGAACGGCTGTCGGTCAGGCCCCAGGGGCGCATCGACATCAAGCCGCTGAACACCCACAACACCAGCACCCCGCCGAACAACAGCCCACCGATGTGGTGCCAGCGCAGCCAGCCGCCGGGGTAGGGGCTGCGCGAGCCGCTGCGATAGCGCTTGCGCAACCGCAGGCGCAGGATGCCCACCGCCATGCCCAGGATCGCCATCAGCGTACCGAGCACGGACAGGCCGATCACCAGCGTGCGCCAGCCGTTGTCGAAGCCGAACCCGCTGCGCAGGGGATAGAGCCAGTGCAGCCAGGCTCCGACCCAGTTCCAGGCGCGTTCCTGCGCGGTGGCGTCGCGCAGCACTTCACCAGTACGCCCGGACAGGTACAGCCAGGTGCCGGCGGTATCGTCCACCCGCACCTGGTGCAAGGGCCGGTCGCCGTCCAGGACCCGGGAGTGGGTCCACATGTCCTCGTCCACCGTGCCTTGATAGGCCAGTGCCGAGTCACCGGCGTACTGCCGCGCATTGGCCAGGGCCCAGGCGGCATCCGCATGAACCAGGGGCTCGCCGCTGGTGGCATCAAGGGTGACGCGGCGTCCGTCGGCCAGTTCCAGCAGGTAGTGTGCTTGACCGCCCAGACTGGTCAGGCGCAGCGCCTTCAACGGCTGTTGCGCCCACTGCGTCGGCAGTTCGGCGCAGCATCCCGCCGGCAGTGCCGGCAGGTGGGCCAGGCGCTCGGCCGGGGTCAGCTTGGGGTAGCCGACATACAGCATGACCACCCCGGAGACGAACCACAGCGCCATGAACAGGCAGGCGACGATGCCCAGCCAGCGGTGCCACAGGTACAGCTGGCGCTTCAGGCCCATCAGTAGCGCCACTGCACAGCCACTTCCAGGCTGCGCGGCTCACCCAGGTAGTACTGGGTGTTGGTCTGGTGGATGAAGCGCGCATAGACCTCGTCGGTGAGGTTGCGCAGCCGCGCGCTGAGCTGCACGTGCTGGTCCAGGTCGTGGGTCATCGACAGTCCGTAGACGGTGTACGACGGCACCCAGGCGGTGTTGGCGGTGTTCGCGTACACCGACGACACATAACGGGCGTCGGCGCCGACCTGCCAGCCCGGCGCCAGGTCGTAGGTCAGCCACAGGTTGGCGACCCGGTCGGGGATGTTCACCGGGTGCTTGCCCTTGCGCGAGTACACCACGCCGCCGATGGTTTCGTTGAACTCGTCGTACTCGGCGTTGACCCAGCTGAAGTTGCCCGCCGCCAGCAGCTTGGGCGTGACCTTGAACGAGGCCGCCAGCTCGATGCCGGTGGAGGTCTGCTGGCCCGCCTGCTCGGTGGTGTTGGGCACGGTCGAGGAGGGCACCGAGATGTTCTTGCGCACGATGCGATAGGCCGCCGCGGTGGCCGAGCCGCGCCCGTCGAGGAAGTCGAACTTGCTGCCCACTTCCACCTGGCGTCCGGTGCTCAGGTCGAAGTCGCCGACCTGGCTGAGCGAGGCGCCAGTGAGCGAGCCGCCTGGCGGCTCGGCCGAGGTGCTGTACTGGGTGTACAGGCTGACATTGGACGTCAGGTCGTAGACCAGGCCCAGGCGCCCGGTGAAGGCGTCCCAGCGCCGGTCCAGCTTGGCTCGGGTCACGTGGTCGACCACGTCGAAGTCGATATGGTCGTAGCGCAGCGCGGTGATCAACGACAACTGGTCGGTCAGGCGGGTGCGGTTTTCGACAAAGCCCGCCGTGGTGTCGGTGGTGGTGCTGCGGCCTTTGGCGCGCGGCGCGTCCATACCGGGGATGTCGAGGAAGTGGTCGGGCTGGAAGCCATTTGGGTCGATGATGTCGAAGGCACCTTTGGACAGCGGATAGGCGGTCTGCTGGTTGCGGCTGTAGTCCACGCCGAACGCCCAGTCGCTGGCCAGATCGAACAGCTGGCCTTGATGGGTCAGTTCGGTGCGATTGCCGTTGACCTCCTGGTCGTGGCGCTGGCGGTAGCCACCAGAGCGGGCGATGTTGGTGTTGCCGGCGTTGTAGCGATACACCTCGAGGTTGCGATAATCACGCTGGCCGTTGTAGTGATAGAAGGTGTTGCGCAGCTGGTTGCTGTCGTCGATGCGGTAGTCGGTGATCGAGCGTAGCCAGCGCGTGCGCTGCTCGTAGCGGCCGTCTTCGACGTTGTAGTTGTTGAAGCGATTGTGCTTGTCGATGTGCAGGGTGCCGACCGCCGGCTGCAGCACCGGCGTGCCCCAGTACGGGCTGTCTTCCTTCTCTTCCAGGTACTCGATGGCCAGGGTGTGCGAGAGCTGCTCGTTGATGTCGCTGAGCAGCGAGAAGGCCAGGTTGCCGGCACCGTTCTCCTGGCGGTCGATGTAGCCATTGGTACTGGTGCGGCTGTAGTCGAGCCGCGCGTAGTGGCGCGGGCCGTCGCCGCTGTTGAGCGCCTTGTTGAAGCCGACCGAGGTTTCCATCGTGTCGTAGCGGCCGTAGCTGACGCGTCCTTCGAAGCTGTCCTCGTCGCGGTTGGCCAGCTTGGTGATCATGTTCAGGCTGCCGCCGACCGCGCCACTGCCGTTGAGGAACGACGAGGGGCCGCCGAGCAGTTCGACGCGGTCGTAGATCCATGCGCCAACCGGGCGCGCCGTGGCGCCGTACTGCAGGTTGATGCCGTTGAACAACTGGCTGACCTGGGCGCCGTTGAAACCACGGTAAGACACGTAGCCGCCCCAGCCGGGCGGTGCCGAGGCGTTGACCCCGGGCAGGGCGTTGGCGGCGTCCTGGAAGTTGCGCGCGCCGATGCGTTCCATGGTCTTGCGGTCGGCGACGCTGACCGAGGCGGGGTTTTCGCGGGCGCTGAGGTTCAGTCGCGAGCCGCTTTCGATCGGGCGATCGAGGTCGAGCGTGGTGGCTTCTTTGGGTTGGTCGGCGGTGGCCGTGACGTTGCTGGCGGGCAGGGTCAGGGTGTCATCCTGCGCCCAGGCGCAGGTTGCGCTGCCTACGAGCAGCGCCAAAGTGGTCATGCGGAACATGCAAGGCTTCCTGGCTGAAATCGGTGGGCGCACGCCCGCTGCCGATCAGGCAGTACTTGGGCGTGGCGATGTCAGAACGCGAGAAGCGAAGCGGGGGAGGCGCGCGGATTGACCAGGGGCCAGCGCTGCTTGGGCAGGGGCGGCGCGGGTTGTCTGGGTAAGGGTTTGCTCGACTCCCCGGCGAGCAGGGCCAGCAGGCCGAAGAACACCGCCAGCAGGGTGGCGCTGAACAGGCTGGCGATCACGCAGTCGCCGCCGGCAGGCAGCACCGGGTCGGTGATGTCCTGGTCGCCCTTGAACACGCCGCTGCTGTCGGCCGCGCACCAGGCGGCGTCATCCAGGCCGGCCAGGCGCAAGCCTGCCATCTGTCCATGGCCCAGGGCGCACAGCAACGAGCCGAACAGGATGCTGAAATACAGCACCCAGGCGACTTGCGATCGTGTGTGGCGGGCCAGCTTCATCGGCAAAGCTCGAAGGGAATGGGGTGGGCGAGCGGATTCTACAACTTTTGACACATCTGCCTAGAGCGTTCTGGCGATAAAAAGCATTCGAAACGATTCGCCTGCCTGGCTTGACGCCTCTGGGCCCCAGGTGTTCAGATGCCGACCGATTTCAGGTGTCCCATGCCGCCGCGCATGGGGTGAAACGGGAAACCGGTACGAGTCCGGTGCTGCCCCCGCAACGGTATGCAAGTGATGCCTCCAACAGACCACTGTGGCCAATGCGCCATGGGAAGGTGAGGGCGTCTAGTCTTGCGAGCCCGGAGACCGGCCTGGAATGTGGTAGGCAAACTCCTGCGGTGGGCGGGCATGGGCCGGTATTGGCGTGTGCGCGATCCGTGCTCCTGCGTGCTTCTGCGAAAGTCACTTTCGAGAAGAGCATGATTGCTGTGATTCACTCACGACGTTTCTCCCCCAAGGCCCGGACCCTGCTTCTGGGATGCCTGGCCAGCCCCCTGGCACTGGCCGAAAACGCCCCCCTGGTCCTCGACCAGCAGATCGTCGCCGCGCCGTCGGTGGAGTCGACCACCGTCGCCGCCATGGCCCAGTACGGCAGCAAGGTCGAGATCGTCAGCCGTGAGCAGATCGAGCGCGCCGGCCCCGGCGCCGACATCACCCGGGTGATGCAGATGTTCATCCCCGGCTTCTACGTCGCGCCGAAGAATGGCCCGTTCGACTACGGCACCTACTCGCTGCTCGGCGGGCGTAACGACGACACCCTGATCCTGCTCGACGGCGTGCGCCTGAACAACCGCCTGTACGGCGGCCTGTACCTGGACACCCTGCCGGCCAACGCGGTGGAGCGCATCGAGGTGCTCAAAGGCGGCCAGAGCCTGTTATTCGGTACCCAGGCGGTGGCAGGGGTGATCAATATCGTCACCCGCAGCCCGCAGAACCGCGAGGCTTCGGGTGAGGTCAACCTGGGCCTGGACAGCTTCGCTGGCAGCAGCAAGGACGCCCGCGTCGAGCGGATCTTCAGTAACGGCTTCGGCGACCTGGGCCTGCTGGCCTATGTCAGCCACAACGTCTCCGACGGCTACCAGCCGTTTCGCAACCGCGACTACAGCGGCAACGTCAGCGACAAGAAACGCGGCTACGAGGTGACCACCTTCGGCGGCAAGGCGGTCCAGGCCTTCGGCGACGATGCGCGGCTGGAACTGTTCTACCAGTACACCGACGCCAACCTTGATTTCGCCCGGCCAGTGAACAACTACAAGACCACCAACGACCGCGTGCAGCAGATCGCCACGGCGACCTTCGAGCAGCGCCTCGACGAGCGCCTGAGCTACTTCATCAAGGGCCACGTCAACGATTGGGACACCCGCTACACACGGATCAACAACCGTGACGATGGCAGCCGCAACGTGGTCAACCACAACGACTACTGGGGCTTCACCGACTGGGGCGTGCAGGCCGAGGGCAAGGCCGAACTCGACGGCGGCCATGTGCTGGTGTTCGGTTCCGACAACCAGTGGTTCAAGGGCCAGGACGATGTGCTGGTGATCGACGACAACAAGGCCCAGGCCAATGCGCTGTATGCCCAGCTGCGGCCCAGGATCAAGGCCTTGCCGAACTGGCACCCGAGCCTTGGCGTGCGCCACGAGGCCATGAGCGGCGGCGACAGCGCCACCGTCGGCATGCTTACCTCGCTGTACGACCTGAACGACAACTGGCAACTGCGTGGCCAGTACGGCAGCGCCTACAAGCTGCCCAACGCCGAGCAGCTGTTCGTCAACGAGCCCGGCGACGAGATCGGCAATCGCGACCTCAAGCCCGAGAAGAGCCGCAACGCCGAGCTTGGCCTGGACTACCACGGCCTGCTGCTGGCGCGCGAATTCAGCGCCAGCGTCACTGTGTTCCGGCGCAAGATCACCGACCTGATCACCCTGGACGGCAGCCAGTGGGTGAACGGCCAGGGCCAGGTGCAGATGCGTGGTTTCGAGGCCGATGCACGTATCCTGCTCGACGACCAATGGAGCCTGCAGGCCGACATGACCCGTAACCTCACCGAGTCGCGCACCGGGGCGACGATCAACGACGTGCCGAGTTTCTTCGCCCGCTCGCGGCTCGGCTACGAATCGGCGGACCGCATGTGGGGTGCCGGAGGGGCCATTCGCTACATTCGCGATGTGGTCAGCTCCAAGGGCGTCGACTACGGCCATTACTCGGTGGTCGACGCCGATGCCTACCGCTATCTGGACGGTGCCCGCCAGCACCGGCTGAGCCTGCTGGTGGAGAACCTGTTCGACCGCGACTATGTCACCAGCCGGGCGAGCAACGTCGACAATCTCGGACGGCCGTTCACCAGCGAACTGCGGTACACCTACACCTTCTGAGGGGCGTGAGCATGGACTACCAGCGCGTGTTGTTCGTCGGCCCTGGCCTGGGCGGTGGCTCTGCGGCCGAAGCCTTTGGCGCCGAGGTTCGCGACCTGCGTGGCCGCGAGGCGGGTCGGGATATCGTCGACACCCTGGAGGGCTTCGATGGGCTGTGGGTGGTTATCCGCGAGGCCCTTGACCAGGGTGTTGAGCGCTTGCTGGTAGTGGACCTGGAACCCACCTCGGACAGCGCCTACCTCGACTGGCTGCGCGATGAGCTGGGGCGTCTGGCGCAAGGTCGGGCCGGTGTCTGGGTCACGGCCCAGGCCTTGGGCCGTCGCGGCCTGGACGCGCGGGCGGCCTGTGCCAGCATCGACGAGCACACCCGCCACCTGCCGTGCGACCAGGTCAACGCGGTGGCCAGCGATCCGGACTGGTCGCGTGTGCCCGAGCATGCCCGCCAAGTGTTCCTGTGCACCGGCCCGCGCTGTGTGCGGCGCGGTGCCTTGCCGTTGTGGAAACGCCTGCGCCGCCTACTGCTGGAACGTGACCTGATCGAGACCCCGGGCGGGGTGTTGCTGACCCGCACCGGTTGCCAGTTCCCCTGCAACCTGGGGCCGGTGCTGACGGTGCACCCGGACGGCTGCTGGTACCGGGTGCGTGACGATCGGGAGGTGGAGCAGTTGGTGGAAACCCACCTGCAAGGCGCAAGGATCGCCGAAGGACTGCTGATCAAAGGAGCGTGCGATGCGTAAAGCCTGGCTGCTGTCGCTGGCCTTGTGCTGTGGCACACCGGTCCTGGCCGACAGCTATCGCAACTGTGGGCAGGACTGGCAACGGCCCGCTGCGGCGCCTGCGCGTATCGTCGCCCTCAACCAGCATGCGGCCGACCTGCTGCTCGCCCTCGGCGCCGGGCCATCGATGGTCGGCGTGGCCTACCTGGACGACAGCGGCGCCGCCTACAAGCAGGGCCGCTACCAGGGCGTGCCGGTGATCGCCAGGGAGTACCCGGCCAGCGAGGTGCTGTATGCGCAAAGGCCTGACCTGGTGGTCGGCGGATTCGCCTCGGCCTTTGGCGACGGGGTCAGCTCGCGAACACGGCTGGCCGGCAACGGGATCTTTAGCTATTTGCTTGAATCGGCCTGTGCCGGCCATTCGCTGGATTACTACGGCCATGTCCGGCGTGACCTGACCCTCCTCGGCGAGCTGCTGGGCCGGCAGGCAAGGGCCCAGGCGCTGATCGAAGCGATGGACGCGGACCTGGCGCGGGCCAGGGCGATCGCTGCGAACGGCAGGCCGTTTTCGGTGTTCTACCTCGACAGTGAGGTCAGGGGGCTGGACAGCGAAGGCGGGCGGGGTTTCGTCACGCCGTTGCTGGCCGCCGCCGGAGCGCGCAATGTGCTTGGTGGGCTTGACCAGTATCGCGTGACAGTCAGCCGCGAGTCGCTGCTGAGCAGCGACCCCGATGTGATCCTGCTGGCCGACGCCCTGTGGTCGCCGGCCAGTCGCAAGCGTCAGTTGCTGACCCGCGACCCGGTGCTCTCGAGCCTGCGGGCGGTGCGCGAGAACCGCTTGATCGATATCCCATTCACTGAGTTGGTGCCGACGCCGGCCAGCGGGCGGGTGGCCCTGGAGCTGGCGCAGCGGCTCAGGGAGATGGCTGTTCCATAGCTGGCCTACTCGCCGATGACCAACTGTCGCGCCAACTGGTTGTGACGCTCCAGCACCCGCGGCAGGTCGACGGTGGTGATGCGTCCGTCCTGCACCACCACGCGCCCGTTGATCACGCTGGTGTCGACATGGGTCGGGGTACAGAACACCAGCGCTGCCAGCGGGTCATGCAGGGCGCCGGCATAGGCCACATGACCCAGGTCGAAGGCCACGAAGTCGGCGACCATGCCCGGGGCAAGGGCGCCGATATCGTTGCGGTTGAGCACCTTGGCGCCGCCCAGGGTGGCGATCTCCAGCGCCTCGCGGGCGGTCATCGCATCCGGCCCGAAACCGACCCGTTGCAGCAGCAGCGCCTGGCGCACCTCGCCGATCATGCTGGCGCCGTCGTTGGACGCCGAACCATCGACCCCCAGGCCCACCGGCACGCCGTGGTCGCGCATCTTGCGGATTGGTGCGATACCCGAAGCCAGGCGCATGTTCGAGCACGGGCAGTGGGCGACCCCGGTGCCGGTGCGGGCGAACAGCTCGATGCCGTGCTGGTCGAGCTGCACGCAGTGGGCGTGCCACACATCGTGGCCGACCCAGCCCAGGTCCTCGGCGTACTCGGCCGGGGTCATGCCGAACTTCTCGCGGCTGTAGGCGATGTCGTTGACGTTTTCCGCCAGGTGGGTGTGCAGCGACACGCCATACTGGCGGGCCAGCACCGCCGCCTCGCGCATCAGGTCGCGGCTGACCGAGAACGGCGAGCAGGGCGCCACCACCACGCGCAGCATCGAGCCGTGGCTGGCATCGTGGTAGTCCTCGATCAGGCGCTGCGACTCCTTGAGGATGTCGCTTTCCTTCTCCACCACCGAATCCGGCGGCAGGCCGCCCTGGCTGCGGCCGACGCTCATGCTGCCGCGCGCGGCGTGGAAGCGCATGCCGATCTGCTCGGCGGCGTGGATGCTGTCGTCGAGCTTGCAACCGTTGGGGTAGATGTACAGGTGGTCGCTGGAGGTGGTGCAGCCCGAGAGGATCAGCTCGGCCATGGCGGTCTGGGTCGACACCGAGATCATCTCAGGGGTCAGCCGTGCCCAGATCGGGTAGAGGTTGGTCAGCCAGTTGAACAGCTCGCCGTCCTGGGCCGCCGGCACCACGCGGGTGAGGCTCTGGTACATGTGGTGGTGGGTGTTGACCAGGCCCGGGATGACCACCTTGCCGGTCATGTCGAGGATCACGTCGGCGTGCTGTGGCAGGGCATCGCTGGGGCCGACCTGCTTGATCACGTTGTCTTCGATGTAGAGCCCGCCGCGTTTGATCTCGCGGCGCTCGCCGTCCATGGTCACCAGCAGTTCGGCGTTCTTGACCAGTAGTGTCTTGGGCATGAGGGTCCCCTCCCGGTTGGGGTGTGTTTTCTGAGTGTAGGGAGGCACCCGGCGTTCGCACCGGGCGCGACTGAGCTGTCAGGCGCGGCGAGGCCGGGCGTCGAAAGCTGGGGCGAACGATGTGCCGTGCACGCGTAGCGCCGGTGAGGGCATTGGCAGCGTGTGGGCAGACGGTAGCAGGACGGATGCGGCGTCCAGGACGCACGGCATTCGAGCAGGGAACCCGATGAGGGTGGGCGGTAGCGGATGTCGCATGGCTTGTGCCTGTCGCAATACGCAACGGCGATGACCGTTGTCGTAGGCGCGGCGTAGTGTAAACAGAATTGCTTTTTTTTGTATACGGGATATTTGCCGGCGAATCCATGAGTGCCATGAAGACGGCGTGGGCGATGGGGCACTGCAGGCTTGATGTCGATATGCCAGTATGCGACTGTCTCGCTGCCGACTACGCTGTGGCCGGCATGTTCGCATTGGCTGATTACACTGTGGAAATCATCACACGGGGAGTACCTGGAATGGGCTGCGCGTTGATCGAGCATGCGCCAAGGCGGATGTCTGCATGGGGCGGGCATTGATGAACAACCGTGGCCGGAGCATTTCCCTGCAGTGGCTGGTGGCGCTGGCGATCATGCTGGGCATGCTGGCGCTTGGCTCGGCCCTGGCCTGGCAGGGCTACCTGGGCGTGCGCCAGACGCTGGTGGCCGCCGCTGGCGATGCCGCCCAACAGGTCGGCCGGACCATCGACGAACGCGCCCGGCGCCTGGTCGATCCGGTGCAGAGCAGTATCCGCCTGCTGGCCTTCGATGGCTCTGCGGGCACAATGGCGCAGCACCTGGAGCGCCTGCCACAACTGGTCGAGAGCCTGCGCGCCAATCGCATGCTCAGTGCTGCCTACCTTGGTTATCCCAATGGCGAGTTCCTGCTGGTCCGTCGCCTGCGTGACCCACAGTTGCTTCAGCGTTTCGCGGCCCCGGCGAATACGACGTTCCTGGTGCAGACCGTCAGCCTTGGCGCAGACGGTGCGTTGCACGGCGAATGGCGTTTCTACGACCAGGCAATGACCCTGCTGCTGCAACAGCCCAAACCGGATTATCGCTACGATCCGCGCCAACGGCCTTGGTTCATCGAAGCCTCGGCGCAATCCACCACTGTGCTCACCCGCCCATATGTGTTCTTCACCACCCGCGAGATCGGCCTGACCATGGCCCAGCGTAGCGTCGATGGCGCGGCGGTGATCGGCATGGACGTCTCGATCACCGACCTGGCCAGCGAGAGCCGCGACCTGCGCATGACCGCCGGCACCGAGATCGCCGTGGTCGATGACCAGGGCAGCGTGGTGGCTTATCCGGACCTGCAACGGGTGATCGTTCGCGAAGGCGACGCGGTGCGTCTGTCGCGCATTGATGAGCTGGGTATTGCCAGCCTTGCGCGGGTCCACACCGATGCTCTCCAGGGTACGCGTCCGCAGCCGTACCAGGTCGAGGGGAAGACCTGGTACGGCATGCGCGTGCCGCTGACCACCGTGGCCGGGCAGGACCTGCAGGTGCTGATCGCCGTGCCGGGCCATGAGCTGCTGGCCGGAGCGCGCCAGGTGCTGTTCGAGCAACTGCTCTGGGCCGCGGCGCTGGCGGCCGTGCTGTTGCTGCTTGGTGGCTTGCTGGGCCGGCGTATCGGGCGCCCGCTGTGGCGGCTCACCGAGCAGGTGCAGGGGCTGGCCGCTTTTGATTTCAGCCGCGAGGTGGGGGTGCTCTCGCGGGTCTCGGAGGTGCGTGAGCTGAGCCGGGTGCTGAGCCGCATGTCCGGTACCATCCGCAACTTCCAGGCGATCACCCTCACCCTCAGCCGCGAGACCCAGCTCGAACACATGCTCGACAGCGTGCTCAACCATCTGGTGGCCGCCGCCAGCGCCAGTGCCGGTGCGGTGTACCTGTACGATGCGGACAACGCTCGCCTGCGCCTGGCCGCGGCCTGCCGGGCCCAGGGCTATCCGGCTGAGCTGGCGGTTGGCGAAGGCGACCATCAGGATCTGGCCGGCGCCATGACCCAGGCCCTGTCGTTGCAGGGGCGCAGCCTGGCGGTGGTACTCAACGACCGTGGCCAGGCGCTGCTCGGCATCCTGGTGCTGCAACTGGAGGACGAACATGCAGGGCAGGCGTTCCGGCGTTTCGTCGACGAGTTGTCCGGCGCCGCCGCCATGGCCATCGAGACGCGTCAGCTGATCGAGTCCCAGCAGCGCCTGCTGGATGCCATGATCAAGCTGCTGGCCGATGCCATCGACGCCAAGAGCCCCTATACCGGCGGCCATTGCGAGCGCGTGCCGCAGCTGGCGCAGATGCTCCTGGACCAGGCCGTTCAGGCCGACAGCGGCCCCTATGCCGCCTTCACCATGAACGAGGCCGAGCGCTATGAGTTTCGCGTGGCCGCCTGGCTGCACGATTGCGGCAAGATCACCAGCCCCGAGTACGTGGTCGACAAGGCGACCAAGCTCGAGACCTTGTACAACCGCATCCACGAGGTGCGGATGCGCTTTGAAGTGCTCTGGCGCGACAGCGAGATCGCCTACTGGCAAGGCGTGGCCAATGGCGACGACGAGGCGGCGCTGCGACGCCAGCTGGAGCAACGCCGGGCCGAACTGCAGGACGAGTTCGCCTTCGTCGCCAACGCCAATATTGGCGGCGAGTTCATGCAGGAGGCCGACATCGAGCGCCTGCAGCGCATTGGCCAGCGCCGCTGGTGGCGGCACTTCGACAACCGCCTGGGCATCTCCCGCGACGAGGCCGCGCGCTTCGCCGACACGCCTGCCGGGTCCTTGCCGGTGGAGGAGCCGCTGCTTGCCGATCGCGACGAGCACCAGGTGTCCTGGGGGCCGCGCAAGCCACCGGTGGCCAAGGACGACCCACGCAATCGCTGGGGCTTCGACATGCGCCTGCCGGCCCATGCCAGCAACCACGGCGAGCTGTACAACCTGTCGATCCGCCGGGGCACACTAAACGACGAGGAGCGCTTCAAGATCAACGAGCACATCGTGCAGACCATCATCATGCTCAGCGCCTTGCCGTTCCCCCGTCAACTGCGGCGTGTGCCGGCGATTGCCGGCAACCACCACGAGAAGATGGACGGCAGCGGCTATCCACGCCGGCTCGGGCAGGACGCGCTGGGCATTCCCGAGCGGGTGATGGCGATCGCCGACGTTTTCGAGGCGCTGACGGCGGCGGATCGGCCGTACAAGGCGCCAAAGACCTTGTCCGAGTCGGTGAAGATCCTGGTCTTCATGGCACGCGACAACCATCTCGACGGGCAGTTGCTGCGGCTGTTTCTCAGCACCGGCGTGTACCGGCAGTATGCCGAGCAATTCCTGCGCCCCGAGCAGATCGACGAGGTGGACGTGGCCTACTGGCTGGCGCAACTGTAGGCGTTGCCGGGCCTGTCAACGCAGGCGCCGGTTCCAGTCGCCCCCGTGATCGCGCCAGCAGGCTTCCTCGCTATCGAAACGCACATGCCAGGCCACATGATCCAGCACGATTCCAGCATCCGCCAGCGCCTGGGCCGTCAGCGCGATCATCCGCCCCTTGTCCGCGCCGGCCAGGGCCCGGGCCTTGTCGGTGTCGTCAGTGAATACCCAGGTGATGCGCAGGCTGGCGGGGAAGTCGTCGAGGTCCACCTGGTGGGTGAGCCAGGCGAAGCCGACGATCTCGCCCTGGGCGGTGGCGCAGGCTTCGGTCAGGCAGGCGACCATTTCCCGCTCCAGGCGCGCCAGGGCACGTTTGCCTGTAGCCATCAGACGTTGTCGATCTGCTGGCAGAAGCGCAGGCGGTTGCCGAACGGGTCGACCACTTGCATTTCCAGGCCCCAGTCGACCGCCTCGGCCTGTGGGCGCGCATAGCCATAGCGCTTGGCCATGAGCTCGCCCTCCAGGGCCTTGAGGTCCTCGACCCGGGCGAACACCGCCGCGCCCGGCGTGGCGTCGCCGTGATGCTCGGACAGGTGCAGGATCAGGCCGTCGCGGTGGACCTGCATGTACAGCGGCAGGTCCGGGGCAAACCGGTGTTCCCAGTCGAGCTGGAAGCCGAGGAAATCGAGGTAGAACTCCCGGGCTTTGTCGACCGAGAAGATCCGCAGGATCGGGATGGCGGGGGCGAATTGCATGAGGGTGTCCTTGGCTCGAAAAAGGGCAGGGTGGTCACTTTAGCGCAGTTCGCCACGGAGGCTGGCACTTGAATTGCGCACCGGGGCGCAGCCGCTCTGGGCCGCAGCCTCGCGGCGTGACTGGCGGTCCGAAAGTTTCATCATCGTTCATCTGCGCAGTTGGCCCGTTCCCTGCTATATCCCCTCAGCGAATATTGATCGAGTGGTCAGCCCGGCGTGCCCGCAAGCGCCCCGCGCAGGATCCTTCATCCGGCCGCCAGGCCATGGATTTCAGGGGCTTCAGGATGTCGTTGGCGCAACAGATCGACCCACCGCAGGCAGACCCAGGCTGGAGCGCCCACCTGCAATTGCGCTTCGTCCAGCGCGAGGGCGTGACCCGCCTTGGTGCACGCCGTCATGTCGGACCTCTTTTGGTGCAACGGCCGTTCTATCCGGAGGGCGCACCGTGCCATGTCTATGTGCTGCACCCGCCTGGGGGGATCGTCGCTGGTGACCGGCTGGAACTGGACATCCACCTGCAGAACGGCAGCCACGCCTTGCTGACCATGCCCGGCGCCAGCAAGTTCTACCGCAGCATCGGCCCCACTGCACGGCTGGCCCAGCGCTTTCACCTCGCCGCCGGCAGCACCCTGGAGTGGCTGCCCCAGGACAGCATTTTCTTCAACGGCGCCCGAGCCCGCCTGGACAGCCGTTTCACCCTCGAGCCCGGTGCCCGCTTGCTGGCCTGGGAGACGCTGTGCCTGGGCCGCCCGGTGATGAACGAACGCTTCGAGCAGGGCGCCCTGGACAGCCGGCTACTTGTCGAATTGCCCGGTGAGCCCGGCCTGCACGAGCGCCTGCGTATCGAAGGCGGGCAACTGGACAAACTGGCCGGGCACCCGCTGGTCGCCACGTTCTGCGCCGCGCCGGCCGACCAGGCGCTGCTTGAGCAGGTGCGCCAGGCCCTCGACGAACTGGCCACGCCCGCCGGCGCGACCCTGCTCGGCCCGCTGCTGGTGATCCGCCTGCTCGACCACGACAACCAACACCTGCAACGCAACCTGCAGCGCCTCTGGCACCTGCTGCGCCCGGCCGTGCTCGGCCTGGCGCCGTGCCCGCCGCGCATCTGGGCCACCTGAAGAGAGCCGCCATGGAGCTGACCCCGCGAGAGAAAGACAAACTGCTGCTGTTCACCGCCGCCTTGCTGGCCGAGCGGCGCCTGGCCCGTGGCCTGAAACTCAATTACCCGGAAGCGGTGGCACTGATCAGCGCCGCGGTGCTCGAAGGCGCCCGCGATGGCCGCACCGTGGCCGAGCTGATGAGCCTGGGCCGCGAGGTGCTGGTGCGCGAGCAGGTGATGGCCGGCGTGCCGGAGATGCTGCACGACGTCCAGGTCGAGGCGACCTTCCCCGACGGCACAAAACTGGTGACCGTGCATGAACCCATCGTTTGAGGAGGCCGGCATGATCCCCGGAGAAGTCCAGGTCGCCGAGGGCGACATCGAACTCAACGTTGGCCGCCAGACCCTCAGCGTGAGCGTGGCCAACCATGGCGACCGTCCGGTGCAGGTGGGCTCGCACTATCATTTCTACGAAGTCAACGACGCCCTGGTGTTCGAGCGCGAGCCGACCCGTGGCTTTCGCCTGGATATTGCGGCCGGCACCGCGGTGCGCTTCGAGCCGGGACAGGCCCGCACCGTGCAGTTGGTGGCCTATGCCGGCAAGCGCGAGGTGTACGGCTTTCAGGGCAAGGTGATGGGCGCGCTGGAGGGCAAGGCATGAGCCGTATTTCCCGTCGGGCCTACGCCGACATGTTCGGGCCCACCGTCGGCGACCGCGTGCGCCTGGCCGACACCGCACTGTGGGTGGAGGTGGAGAAGGACTTCACGATCTACGGCGAAGAGGTCAAGTTCGGCGGCGGCAAGGTGATCCGCGACGGCATGGGCCAGGGCCAGATGCTGGCGGCCGAGGCCATGGACCTGGTGCTGACCAACGCGTTGATCATCGACCACTGGGGCATCGTCAAGGCCGATATCGGCGTCAAGCACGGCCGTATCGCCGCCATCGGCAAGGCCGGCAACCCTGATGTGCAGCCCGGCGTGACGGTGCCGGTGGGGCCGGGCACCGAGGTGATCGCCGCCGAAGGCAAGATCGTCACCGCAGGCGGCATCGACTCGCATATCCACTTCATCTGCCCGCAGCAGGTGGACGAGGCGTTGACCAGCGGCGTGACCACCTTCATCGGCGGCGGCACCGGGCCGGCCACCGGCACCAACGCCACCACCTGCACCCCCGGCCCCTGGTACCTGGCGCGCATGCTCCAGGCCGCAGACTGCCTGCCGATCAACATCGGCCTGCTGGGCAAGGGCAACGCCTCGCGCCCCGAGGCCCTGCGCGAGCAGATCGCTGCCGGCGCCGTGGGCCTCAAGCTGCACGAGGACTGGGGCTCGACGCCCGCCGCCATCGACTGCTGCCTGGGCGTGGCCGAGGAGATGGACATCCAGGTGGCGATCCATACCGACACGCTCAACGAGTCGGGTTGCATTGAGGACACCCTGGCCGCCATCGGCGAGCGCACCATTCACACCTTCCACACCGAAGGGGCGGGTGGCGGCCACGCGCCGGACATCATCCGCGCGGCGGGGCAGGCCAACGTGCTGCCTTCCTCGACCAATCCGACGCTGCCCTACACCGTGAACACGGTGGACGAGCATCTCGACATGCTCATGGTCTGCCACCACCTGGACCCGAGCATCGCCGAGGACGTGGCTTTCGCCGAGTCGCGCATCCGCCGCGAGACCATCGCCGCCGAGGATATCCTCCACGACATGGGCGCCTTCGCCATGACCTCGTCCGACTCCCAGGCCATGGGCCGGGTCGGCGAGGTGGTGCTGCGCACCTGGCAGGTGGCGCACCAGATGAAGCTGCGCCGTGGCCCGCTGGCGCCGGATGGCGCCTACAGCGACAACTTCCGGGTCAAGCGCTACATCGCCAAGTACACCCTGAACCCGGCGCTGACCCACGGCATCGCCCACGAGGTCGGTTCGGTGGAGGTGGGCAAGCTTGCCGACCTGGTGCTGTGGGCGCCGGCGTTCTTCGCGGTCAAGCCGGCGCTGGTGCTCAAGGGCGGGATGATCGCCACGGCGCCGATGGGCGATATCAACGGCTCGATCCCGACCCCGCAACCGGTGCACTACCGGCCTATGTTCGGTGCCCTGGGCGCGGCGCGGCATGCCACGCGCATGACCTTTCTGCCCCAGGCCGCCCTGGACCGTGGCCTGCCCCATGAGCTGAAGCTGCAGAGCCTGATCGGCGTGGCCCATGGCTGCCGGCGGGTGCGCAAGGCCGACATGGTCCACAACACCCTGCAACCGCTGATCGAGGTCGATGCCCAGACCTACCAGGTGCGCGCCGACGGCGAGTTGCTGGTGTGCGAGCCGGCCCACGAGCTGCCGCTGGCGCAGCGCTATTTCCTGTTCTGAAGGAGCGAACATGATTGTCCTCACCCGTCGCATCACCCAAGCCGGCGCCATCACCGGCACCGTCACCCTCGATGTCGACAGCCGCATCAAGAGCCGTCTGCGCGTCACCCTCAAGGATGGCCGCGAGGCCGGATTGATGCTCGAGCGCGGCCATCTGCTGCGTGGCGGCGAACTGCTGAGCGACGCCGAAGGCACTCAGGTAATCCAGGTACTGGCCGCGCCGGAGGCGGTGTCCACGGTGCGCTGCGCCGACCCGCACCTGCTGGCCCGCGCCGCCTACCACCTGGGCAACCGCCATGTGCCGCTGCAGATCGAGCCGGGCCTGTTGCGTTACCAGCACGACCATGTGCTCGACGACATGCTGCGTGGCCTGGGGCTGGAGGTGATCGCCGAGCAGGCGCCGTTCGAGCCCGAGGCCGGCGCCTACCAGAGCGCGCCACACGGACATTCCCACGGGCATGACCATCCGTTCGTACGCCTGCCAGCCCATTCCTGACCTCACCCTGGAGCCCACAATGAAAAAGACTTTCGCCCTGGTACTGCTGATGGTGGCCCTGCCGGCCTTCGCCCACCCCGGTCACGACGCCAACCCGTTGCAGGACGGCCTGCTGCACCCGCTGACCGGCCTCGATCACCTGCTGATGCTGCTCGGTACCGGCGTGCTCGCCGCCCTGACCCGGCGCAACCTGACCCTGCCGCTGGCGACCCTGGCGGCGATGTTCGGTGGCGCGGTGTGCGGCCATCTGTTCGGCGACGTGGTTGGCATGGAGCAGATGATCCTCGGCTCGCTGCTGGTGGCTGCCGCCGCCATGCTGCTGCCGAGCCGCCAGTTGCTGCTGTCGCTGATCATGCCGGTGTTCGCCCTGTTCCACGGCTGGGCCCATGGCGTGGAAGCCACCCCCAGCGCGTTCTGGCAGTTCAGCGCCGGCTTCGTCACGGTCAGCGGCCTGCTGCTGGCGCTGGGGTTCGGCGTCGGCTGCCTGCTGCGCCGTCATGCCGGCCTGCAGAAAGCCTTTGGCGGCGGCCTGCTGGCCGGTGCCGCCCTGGTGCTGGCCGGCTGATGACCAGCGACCTGGCGTTGCTGCGCCTGTTGCAGCTGGCCAGCCCCGGCCTGCCCGTGGGCGGCTTCACCTACTCGCAAGGCCTGGAGTGGGCCGTGGAAGCCGGCTGGGTGAAGGATGCCAAGGGCTTCGCGGCCTGGCAGCGCGAGCAGTTGCACGACACCCTCGGCCATCTCGATTGGCCGCTGCTGGCACGCCTTTACCGGGCATGCCAGGCAGACGATGCCGATGCCTTCGCCCACTGGAGCCTGTTCCTGCTGGCCAACCGCGAGACTGCCGAGCTGCGCCTTGAAGAGCGCCAGCGCGGCAGCGCCCTGGCACGCCTGCTCGATGGCTGGCAACTGGCGCAGGCCCCGGCCTGGCGCGCCAGCCTCGAACTCAGCCAGCTGGGCGGCATGGCCTGGCTCGGCGCGCATTGGTCGATTCCGCTGCGCCAGCTCGCCCTGGGCCATGGTTTCGCCTGGCTGGAAGGGGCGGTGATGGCGGGGGTGAAGCTGGTGCCGTTCGGCCAGCAGGCCGCCCAGACCTTGCTGCGTGACCTGGGCGAGGAGCTGCCCGCGGTGCTCGATCATGCCCTGGCACTCGACGACGACCAGCTCGGCGGCGGTCTGCCGCTGCTGGCCATCGCCTCATCGCGTCACGAAACCCAATACACCCGTTTGTTCCGTTCCTGAGGACTGCCTAGATGGAAAACTACCAGCAACCCTTGCGCGTCGGTGTCGGCGGCCCGGTCGGATCCGGCAAGACCGCGCTGCTCGAGTGCCTGTGCAAGGCCATGCGCGACCACTACCAGATCGCCGTGGTGACCAACGACATCTACACCAAGGAAGACCAGCGCATCCTCACCGAGGCCGGGGCCCTGGCGCCCGAGCGCATCGTCGGCGTCGAGACCGGTGGCTGTCCGCACACCGCCATCCGCGAGGACGCCTCGATGAACCTGGCCGCCGTCGAGGCATTGGCGCGCAGGTTCGGCAACCTCGAAGTGATCTTCGTCGAGAGTGGTGGCGACAACCTCAGCGCCACCTTCAGCCCGGAGCTGGCCGACCTTACCATCTACGTGATCGATGTGGCCGAGGGCGAGAAGATCCCGCGCAAGGGCGGGCCGGGCATCACCAAGTCAGATTTCCTGGTGATCAACAAGACCGACCTGGCGCCCTATGTTGGTGCTTCGCTGGAGGTGATGGAGCGTGATACCCGGCGCATGCGCCCGGAGCGGCCATGGACGTTCAGCAACCTGAAGAAGGGCGAGGGCTTGCAAGCGGTGATCGATTTCATCGTCGAGCGGGGGATGCTGGGAGAAAGAGGCTGTAGGAGTTATGGAGCGTGAGTGACTTACTCGACTGATTGCCTACTGTTCTGAAGAGGGTTTCGGGCGGCGGAGTGGGCTTTTCCTAAAGCTGAATGGCCCGGCTGACAGATAAAGTCTGTCGGGCTGCAGGGGAAAGAATTCGCCAGCGGTAAACGAAACCAAGACTCACTGAAAGGACACTGTATGAAAAAGGCCGTATTGGCAGCGTTTTTGGCATCTGCTGGTTTGATCCAGGCTGCCCATGGCGATGAACTGGCGGGCGTTGTAGTTGCCAAAGCGCATTCGCCGTTCAGTCGCGACGACGTTGCAGAACAGGGGCTGCAGCTTGCCGCTGGATACATTGGTGATATCAGGTATGGATCATGTCCGCATGGAACGGCGCGGACACCGGCTGGATCCTGTCAGGCGCCCTTCGATTTTGATTGACCACAGGCACATAGCCTACCGAGCCAGCGCCTGGTTCGGTGTGTAGAACAGGAAGTGCGTGGTCTCGGCTGTCTTGCGGTAGGCCTTGGCCCACTCCGGGTTCACATTACGGTCATGGAAGTACAGCGCGCCGCCGGTAGGGTCCTGCAACTGCTGGTTGAGGGCCTTGCGAGCGATTTCCTTGGCTACCGCGTAACGTTCCTCTTCTTCCACCTGGTCGGGGCGCCCGTCGCACCACCATGAGAACTGGCAGCTTTTGCTTTCCACCCCTTGCTTGACCACCCCGCAGATGCTGTCTGGGAAGCCCTCGTGGCCCAGGCGGTTGAGCACCACGCTGGCCACCGCGCTCATGTCCTTGGTGTCGGCGCCCTTGGCCTCCCAGTAGATGGTGCGCGCCAGGCAGGTGATGCTGTCGTCCATCGGCGCCTGGCCGGCCGGGTCGACGGCCTGGACTTCACCGGGGGTGAGGGTTTCCTGCTTTTTCGGCGGTGGCGCATCCTCGACCACTTTTTCTTCCAGCACCTGTGCCTTGTCTTCGGCAACCGCGGCCTTCTGGCTGTCGGCGGCGGGGAGGGGGCCTGCAAGCAGGCTCAGGGACAGGCCGAGCAGCATCCACGATAGGCGCATGATCGAGTTTCCGCGAGGTTGGCTGTCCACAGTCTAGCCGTGTCGCATCAACTCAACGTCAAAGTCAGCACCAGTGGCAGGGTTGCGGCGGCGGCGACGGTCTGCAGGGCGATGATGGTGGCCATCAGCGGCGCGTTGCCGCCCATCTGCCGGGCCATCACATAGGACGACGAGGCGGTGGGCAGGGCCTGGAACAGCACGGCCACCACCGCTGCCTGGCCGCCCAGCCCCAGCAGCCGGCACAGGCCCCAGGTGGTCAGCGGCATGACCAGGAACTTGAACAGCGACGCGGCCACCAGCGGTTTGACTTGCTGGCCCAGGCGCGCCCCGCCCAGCGCCGCGCCGACGCACAACAGGCCCAGGGGCAGCGCCGCCTGGCCCAGGGCCTTGACCGTGGGTTCCACACCGGCCGGCAGGCCCAGGCCGGTCAGCCGTAGCAGCAGCCCTGCGGCGCAGCCGATGATCAACGGATTGGCGAAGATCGCCTTGAGCACGGTGGCTGGTGAACTGTGGCGTGCGCTGAAGCGGGCGAAGACCAGCACGCAGAGCAGGTTGACCAGTGGCACGATGGCGGCGTTGGCCACCGCCGCCAGGGCGATGCCGGCCGTGCCGTAGATCCCGGCGGCCAGTGTCGCGCCAATATAGTTGTTGAAGCGCACGCCACCCTGGAACACCGAAGTGAAGTCGGCGCCGTCATGACTGGCCGCGCCCTGGTAGAGCACCAGCAGCAGGGCGCCGAGCAGCGTCGAGAGCATCAGCACGCCGACCATGCCCAGCACCGGCACGCCGTCGAGGTTGGCGGTGGCCAGGCCGTGGAGGAACAGCGACGGCAGCAGCACGTAGTAGCTCAGGCGCTCGGCACCGGGCCAGAAGGTTTCGGCGAGAAAGCCACGCAGCCGCAGCCAGGTGCCCAGGGCGATGAGCAGGATGATCGGGACAAGGGTGGTGAGCAGCAGAGGGAGCATGGGCGCGGGTCCGTGGTCGGGTACGGCCACAGACTAACGGAGTCGAGTAAGCAGAAAAAACGCTGTTTTCTTTAGCGACTCTTGAGGAAAACTGCATGGATCTGGGGCTGCTTCGCCGCCCTTGGGAGTCATGCCTCGAGCGCAGTCTTGAGTACGGCGCTTAGATGCCGGCGTTGACTCTTCTCGTGCTCCAGCAGCACCATGCGCCGGGTCAGCTGCGGCTCGCCGAAGGGCAGCACAGTGGCGGCTGGCAGTCGTTCGAGGTCATCGTCGCTCATGGGGATGACCGCCACCCCCAAGCCCATGGCGGCCATCCGCGCCAGCGCCTCCTGACTGTCCAGTTCCATCTGCTCGTTGACCTGCAGGCGCTGGCGGCGCAGTTCCTGTTCGATCTGCCGGCCGGCCCAGGCGCGCTTGTCGAAGCGCAGGAACGGCTGGTTGGCGAGCAGTGTCGGCAGGCTCTGGCCGGCCAGGTCAGGGCTGGCGATGGCCCAGAAACGGTCCTCGAACAGCGGCGTGTACTGCAGGCTCTGCGGGTACGGACTGACGGGCTCGGTAGTGATCGCCGCGTCCAGTTCGCCATCCTCGACCCGGCGGGCGAGTTCCGCCGACATGCCCGAGACCACGCTGACATGCAGCTCGGGGTGGTGGGCCTTGATCCACACCAGCGCTCTGGGCAGGCGCCGGGCAAGCACCGTGTGGATCGCGCCGATGCGCAGGCGCCCGCGCAGGCTCGGGCCACTGGCCAGGGTGTCGGCCAGCTCGTCGTAGGCAGCCAGGATGCCTTCTGCGCGCGCTACCGCCAGTTGCCCGGCCTCGGTCAGCACGACTTGCCGGCGGCTGCGGTCGAACAGGGCGACCTGCAACTCGTCTTCCAGGGTCTTGATGTGCAGGCTCACCGCCGAAGGGGTCAGGCTCAGCAGGTCGGCGGCGCGGGCGAAGGTGCCGTGGCGGGCGATGGTGACCAGGGTGCGCAGGGCTTTGAGGGACACGCGTGGCAGGCTCCGGATGCTGGCAGGGCTCGGGTACGATACGCGAATGTGGGCCTCAGCGCCCGTGGCGACCATAGGCCTGGCTGATGCGGTCGATGACCATCGCCAGGGCGACGATCGCCAGCCCTGCCTCGACGCCCTGGCCGACGTTCAGGGTCTGGATCCCCGCCAGCACATCCTCGCCCAGCCCGCGGGCGCCGATCATCGAGGCTACCACCACCATCGACAGGGCCATCATCACCGACTGGTTGAGCCCCGCCATGATGCTCGGCAAGGCCAGCGGCAGGGCGATGCGTCGCAAGCGCTGCCAGCGGCTGGCGCCCAGGCCGTGAGCGGCCTGCAGCAGTGACGGATCGATCTGCGCCAGGCCCAGGTCGGTCAGGCGTACCAGCGGCGGCAGGGCGTAGATGAGGGTGGCGAAAACCGCAGGCACCTTGCCCAGGCCGAACAGCATCAGCACCGGAATCAGGTAGACAAAGGCCGGCAACGTCTGCATCACGTCGAGCACCGGCAGGATCAGGCGCCGGGCCAGGGGGCGGGTGGCCAGCAGGATGCCCAGCGGCACGCCAACCAGCACACACAGGCCGGTACTCACCAGCACCAGGGCGAGGGTCTGCAGCAGCTTGTCCCACAGCCCGAGCATGCCGATCAGCGCCAGCAGCAGCGGCAGCACCACTGCCCGTGCCAGGCTGCGGCTGGCGTGCCAGGCCAGCAGCCCTACCAGCAGCAACAGCAGCCACCAGGGCAGCAACCGGAGCAGGTTTTCCAGGCCCACCAGCAGTTGCAGCAGTTGGTCGGAGATGCTGCGCAGGTGATCGCCATAGTGCAGCACCAGCCAGTCGACCAGGCGGTTGACCCAGGCGGCGAAGGAGAATTGCAGGGCTTCGGGAAAGCCACCGCTCACAGCCCGGCCTCGACCTTGGCGGCGTTTTCAGTGGGTAGCCAGGCCTTCCATACATCGGGGTTGTCGCGCAGGAAGGCGAGGGCGGCCTCGCGCGGTGGCTGGCGGGTTTCGCTCATGCGCGCCAGGGCCTTGTTCAGGGTGGCGATGGGCAGGTCGACCTTTTCGAACACCGCGACCATTTCGGGGTACGCGTCACGAAACGCCTTCGACACGCCGATCGAGAGCTTGGCCGGCAACGAGCTGCTGCCTTTCGGGCTTGGGTTGGCGGCATCGGTGAGAGTGGCCCAGGCGGACGCGTCGAAGGGGGGCTCTTCCAGACGCACCAGGTCGTAGCGACCCATCAGCGGGGTCGGGCTCCAATAGTAGAACAGCACGGGTTGGCCACGGCGGATCGCCGAGCCGACCTCGGCGTCGAGGGCGGCGCCGGAGCCGCTGCGAAAGTTGTTGTACAGCCCGTCCAGGCCGTAGGCCTTGAGCTTCTGGCTGTTGACGGTCTCGGAGGTCCAGCCGCTGGGACTGTTGAGGAAGCGGCCCTTGTCGGGTACCTCGGGGTCCTTGAACACCTGGGGGTAGCGCTTGAGGTCGTCGACGCTGCGCAGGTCCGGGGCCAAGGGTTTCAGGTTGCGTGCAGGGTCACCCTTGATCACGTAGGCCGGCACCCACCAACCTTCCTCGGCGTTCTTCACCGTGTCGCCCAGGGCGAACACCTGGCCGGCCTGTTCGGCCTTGACCCAGGCAGGGCTGCGCCCGGCCCACTCCTCGGCGATCACCTGCAGGTCGTTGCGCGCCAGGGCCACTTCCATGCTGACGGTGCTGCCGGGGAGGGTGTCTGTTTTGTATCCATAGCCGCGCTCGACGATCAGGCGCAGGATCTCGGTGGTCAGTGCGCCGCTTTCCCAGCCGATGGCGCCGAAGTGGATAGGGGCGGGTTGTTCGGCTGATGCGGCGCTGTCGGTGCTGGCCAGGCCGATGGCCAGCAGCAGGCCGGCCAGCAGGGTGGGGACTTTCTTCATCGGGGCCTCGTCGGTTGCCGGTCCTTGGGTTCCGCCAGAAGTGTAGACGACGAGGTTGCCGGGGCTGCTTCGCAGCCCTTTCGCGACGCAAGGCCGCTGGGGAACGCGCCAGCCTGGGAAATCGGGGCTGGTAGCAGCCCCGACGGGGTGGAATCAAACGCGGAACTGGTCCATCAGCCCCTGCTGCTGGTTGGCCAGGCTGTTGAGCGACTGGCTGACCCGCGCCGACTCGTTGGCCTGGCCGCTCAGCGACTCGGTCACGTCACGGATGGTGGCGACGTTGCTGTTGATCTCCTCGGCCACCGCGCTCTGCTCCTCGGCGGCACTGGCGATCTGCAGGTTCATGTCGGTGATCACGGTCACCGCCTGGCCGATGCGCTGCAGCGCGGTGACGGCCTGGCCGACCTGCTCGACGCCGCCCTGGGCCTGGCGGTGGCTGCTGTCCATGGCACCGACCACTTCCTGGGTGCCGGCCTGCAGGGCCTCGATCACCTGGCGGGTTTCCTCCACCGACTCCTGGGTGCGGCGGGCCAGGTTGCGCACTTCATCGGCCACCACGGCGAAGCCACGGCCGGCTTCACCGGCGCGGGCGGCCTCGATGGCGGCGTTGAGCGCCAGCAGGTTGGTCTGCTCGGCGATCGAGCGAATTACCTCGAGCACCGAACCGATCTTCTCGCTGTTGCGCGCCAGCCCCTCGACCTGGGCCATGGCGCCGCTCATGTCGGCGGCCAAGGTGTCGATGCTGGTGGTGGTGCGGTCGATCACCGCCAGCCCTTCGCGGGTTGCCTGGTCGGCCTCGCGCGCGGCCTGGGCAGCCTGGGCCGCGCTGCGGGCGACGTCCTGGGCGGTGGCGCTCATCTCGTGGGAAGCGGTGGCCACCTGGTCGACCTGGCGGTACTGCTGCTCCATGCCGGCGCTAGTTTCGGCGGCGATTGCCGCCGACTGGTCGGCGGTGCCGCGGGCGGCCTGCACCGAACGTTTCACCTCGGCGATGGTCGGCTGCAGCTTGTCGAGGAAACGGTTGAACCAGCCGGCCAGCTCGCCCAGCTCGTCCTGCTTGTCGTACTGCAGGCGGCGGGTCAGGTCGCCTTCGCCGCTGGCGATGTCCTTGAGCATGGCGGCCACGCCGAGGATCGGTTTGGTCACGCCGCGGGCCATCAGCCACACCAGCAGCAGGCCGGCGATGGCGGCGGCCAGGCCCAGGCCCAGTTCGAGCAGGGTGCCGCTGGTGTTGAGGGCGTCGAGTTCAACCTTGAGGGCCTCGGCCGGGCCGGTCAGGGCACTTTCCGGTACATCCAGCAGCACGCCCCAGTGCTTGCCGCCGGGGATCGGCTCGAAGGCGGCCAGCACCTTCAGGCGCTGCTGGTCGTGGAGGATCTGCAGCTTGCCGTCGGCGAGTTTGCGAACCAGTTCCGCGCCCTGGGTCCGGTCGACCTGGTCGAAGCGCTGGGCCAGCTTGCCGGCATCGGCGCTGTAGCCGGCCAGCAGGCCCACGGGGCTAAGGATGCCGACCGTGGTCCGGCCTTCGTAGAGACTGCGGCTGGCGTTCTGGCTAAGGGCCTGGAGGCTGTTGAGGTTGATGTCGATGGACAGGGTGGCGATGACCTTGTCGCCCGCCTTGAGCGGGAACACGATGCTGGTCATCAGCACGCGCTGGCCGTCGATGTCATAGAAGTACGGCTCGACCACGCATACCGTGCCGGTGCTGCGCGGGCACACCCACCAGGTGTTGGCCGGCTGGCCGCTGGGGCCGATCTCGGTGTTGGCCATGTCGTGCTCGGGCAGGGCCATCGAGGTCAGCTGGCCGACCCGTGGCTGCGACCAGTACAGGGCGAAGCGCCCGGTCTCGTTGCTGCCCAGCTCGCTCTGGCCGGAGAACAGCTTGTCCTTGCCATCCAGCGCGCCCGGCTCGAACACCAGCGACAGGCCGAGCAGGTCGGGGTTGGCCTGCAGTGCGGCACGCACCTGGGCGGTCATGTCCTGGCGCAGGTCGTAGGCGTCGAGGAAGCGCTTCTCTGCCTGCTCGCGCAGGAACAGCACCTGGCGGGCGAAGCCGGCACCGTATTGGTAGGCGTCCATGAACTGGCGGCGGATGTTCAGGGCCTGGACCTCACCCTGGGACTCGATGCGCGACTGGGCCGAGTCGGAGAGCATGCGCATGCTGCTGGCTTTCACCAGGTCCGAACTGTGGTCCATGCGGTACAGCGAAAGGCCGACGAGCAGGGTGACGATGGCCGCCAGGCACAGGCCCGCCAGCAGGGTGATCTTCCATTGGATGGAGAGTTGTCGCAGCAAAGGCATGGGGAAAATCCCTTGTAATAGGTTTGATGCTGCCGACTGTGTCGGCTTGCTCGGATTTTTCTTTATTCAAACGTTCAATTAAATCCTGCGACTTTCGTCTATTTCCTACGCGATGTTGCGGCGCAGACGCTTTTGACTTCTGCCGGCCTGTGCTTCAGAGTGTGCGCCCTCCATAACAACATCCCCTGGTCCGGCCACTGCCCGTGTGCAGTCTGTCGCCGGAATACCCGCTTTTTGTCTGTCGTAACGAGGTTCGCACACCATGAATGCAGTGATTGCCGCGGTCGGGCTCATGCTGATCCTGAGCCTGTCCCGCGTGCATGTGGTCATCGCGCTGATCATTGGCGCCCTGGCCGGAGGCCTGGTCGGTGGACTGGGTATCGAGGGCACGCTCAAGGCCTTCAACGGTGGCCTGGGTGGCGGTGCCACGGTGGCCTTGTCCTATGCCTTGCTTGGAGCCTTCGCGGTGGCCATCGCCAAGTCCGGACTGGCCCACGCCCTGGCCGACCGGGCCCTGGCGATGATCGATCGCCAAGGGCATGCCGACGGTGGCAAGGTCAAGTGGCTGCTGGTCGGCCTGATGCTGGTGGTGGCGGTGTCGTCGCAGAATATACTGCCGATCCACATTGCCTTCATTCCCTTGCTGGTGCCGCCGCTGCTGTATGTGCTGACGCGCCTGCGCATCGACCGCCGGCTGATCGCCTGCGTGATCACCTTCGGCCTGATCACCCCGTACATGTTCCTGCCGGTGGGCTTCGGCAACATCTTCCTCAACGAGATCCTGCTGGCCAATGTCAGCCGCGCCGGGGTGGATGTCAGCGGCGTCAACGTGACCCACGCCATGGCCATCCCGGCGGCGGGCATGCTCGCCGGTCTGTTGCTGGCGGTGTGCTTCAGCTACCGCAAGAAACGTGACTACGACCTCGAACGCATCGAGCAGGTCGAGCAGGTCAGCGTGCAGTACAACCCAGTGACCCTGCTGGTGGCCGGGGTGGCGATCGGTGCCGCGTTCATCATCCAGCTGTGGCTGGACTCGATGATCATCGGCGCGATGGTCGGCTTCCTGATCTTCTCGTTGTCGGGCATCGTGCGTTGGAAGGACACCGACAGCCTGTTCACCGAAGGCATGAAGATGATGGCGATGATCGGCTTCATCATGATCGCCGCGTCCGGCTTTGCCGAAGTGATGAAGGCCACCGGTGAAGTGAAGAGCCTGGTGGAGGCCTCGGCCCAGTGGATCGATCACAGCAAAGGTGTCGGTGCGCTGCTGATGCTGCTGGTGGGGTTGCTGGTGACCATGGGCATCGGCTCTTCATTCTCCACCGTGCCGATCCTGGCGGCGATCTTCGTGCCGCTGTGCGTGCAACTGGGCTTCGATCCGCTGGCCACGGTGTGCATCGTCGGTACCGCGGGCGCGCTGGGCGATGCCGGCTCGCCGGCGTCGGACTCGACCCTGGGGCCGACCTCGGGGCTGAACGTGGACGGGCAGCACCACCACATCTGGGATACCGTGGTACCGACGTTCATCCACTACAACCTGCCGTTGCTGGCGTTTGGCTGGTTGGCGGCGATGACGTTGTGATCAGCGACTTGACCTGATATCACCGGGGGCCGCCCTGCGGCCCCAGATCGGGGTTTCAGCCGCGGGTCGGCGCGGGGACGATGCGGTTGAGGACGGTGCTGCCGTCCTTGCTGCGGGTCAGGTACACCGGCAGCACCTTGGGCAGGGTATCGACCAGGCGGGCGACCTCGCGGGTACTGTAGACGCCGCTGATACGGATGCTGGCGGTGCTGTCGTCGGCCAGCATGAGCGGCTTGTCCAGGTAGCGGTTGATCACCGGCAGCGCCTGGCCGAGGCTGAGGTTGTCCAGCACCAGCTTGCCGCTGCGCCAGGCCAGGCTGTTGCCGTAGTCGTCACTCTGGTTCAGCTCTGGTTCGAAATCGCCCTTGTGGTAGCTGGCCTGCATGCCCGGGCCAAGGCGATAGCCGCCGGCGTTGCCGCTGGCGCTGACCAGCACCGAGCCTTCCACCAGCGTCACCTTGACCTGGTCCTCGTACTTCCACACGTTGAACTGGGTCCCGGTGACACGGGTCTGGCCGTTGGCGGCGTGGACGATGAACGGGTGACTGCTGTCGTGGGTAACCTTGAAGAACGCCTCGCCCTTGACCAGGGTAACCTTGCGCTCGTCCTTGTAGTTGAGGAAACGCAGTTCGCTGTGGAGGTTCAGTTCGACGCTGCTGCCGTCGCTCAGACGTACCTGGCGCAGATGGTCGGTGGCTTCGAAGTGCTGGTAGCCGTTGGGCAGCCAGCCCTGCTCCCAGCCGACCCAGCCTGCCAGGGGCAGGGCGAGCAGGGCGATGGCGGCGGCCGAGGCGAACGGCCGCCAGTGGCGCGTCGGCGCCGCTGGCCGGGTCGGTAGCGGGATCACCTGGGCGCTGCGCGGCAGCAGGTCGGCGGTGTCCCAGATCTCCAGCATCGCCTGGTATTCCTCGGCATGCCGCGGATCGCTCGCCAACCACTGGCCGAACGCCTCGCGCTCTACCGCCGTGCAATCGTCGGCGTGCAGGCGCATGCACCAATGCGCGGCGGCATCGGTGATGGCATCTTCTTCGCTTGGAATGTGGCGGTCCTGGTTCATCGCGGCTCCCGGTTTTGCGGCATTCTACCCCCGGGCGGGTGCTTCCGAGAACGAGTTAATGGCGAATGACTATCAATTGTGTAGTTTTTCGTCGTATCTGCGGTTGTGTTTCATCTACAACAGGGCAGGGCTACGTGGGAAGACAAGGGCGGTAGCACCAAGCCTTGACTTCTTCTCACGCCACACGCTAATTTCCCACTCCATGAACCTATTCCCGCAGCGTCGCGCCCTCAGCATTATTACCGCCATTATCAGTTTGGCGGGCTAGCGCACACATGCACTGAACCCGCCCTGGAGGCGGGTTTCTTCTCTCTGACTCCTGGGCACTACAAAAAAACCAGGAGTCATCGATGACCAGTTTCAGCGCCACCCTGCGTACCCCGGCAACGCCCCGGCAACTGCTGTCCGAGCAAGTGCGCCGGATTCTTTCGGCCCCGGTGTACGACCTGGCCATCGAAACCCCCTTGCAAGCGGCGCCGGCCCTGTCGGCCAGCCTGGGCAACCAGGTCCTGCTCAAGCGCGAAGACCTGCAACCGACGTTCTCCTTCAAGATCCGCGGCGCCTACACCCGGCTGTCGCGCCTGACTTGCGCCCAGCGCGAACGCGGCGTCATCACCGCGTCGGCCGGCAATCATGCCCAGGGCGTGGCCCTGGCCGGCTCGCACCTGGGCATCAAGACCACCATCGTCATGCCCACCACCACCCCCTCGCTCAAGGTCGAAGGCGTGCGTTCACGGGGTGGCCATGTGGTGCTGCACGGCGAAAGCTTCCCCCACGCCCTGGCCCATGCCCTGCAACTGGCCGATCGCGACGGCGCTACCTTCGTGCCCCCGTTCGACGATCCTGACGTCATCGCCGGGCAGGGCACCGTGGCCATGGAGATCCTTCGCCAGCACCCCGGCCCGCTGCATGCGATCTTCGTCCCGGTCGGCGGCGGCGGCCTGATCGCCGGCATCGCCGCCTACGTCAAGTACCTGCGCCCCGAGGTCAAGGTGATCGGCGTCGAGCCGGAGGACTCCAACTGCCTGCAGGCCGCCATGGCCGCCGGCGAGCGGGTGATCCTGCCGCAGGTCGGTACTTTCGCCGACGGCGTGGCGGTGGCGCAGATCGGCGCGCACTGCTTCGAGCTGTGCCGCCACTTCGTCGACGAGGTGGTGACGGTCAGCAGCGACGAGCTGTGCGCGGCGATCAAGGACATCTATGACGACACCCGCTCGATCACCGAACCCTCCGGCGCCCTGGCCGTGGCCGGCATCAAGCGCTACGTGGCCCGCGAGGGCCTGCAGGGCCAAGCCCTGGTGGCCATCGACTCCGGCGCCAACGTCAACTTCGACCGCCTGCGCCATGTCGCCGAGCGCGCCGAACTGGGCGAGCAGCGCGAGGCGATCATCGCCGTGACCATCCCCGAGCGCCCCGGCAGCTTCCGTGCCTTCTGCCTGGCCCTGGGCAAGCGCCAGATCACCGAGTTCAACTACCGCTACTATCCGGGCAAGGAGGCGCGCCTGTTCGTCGGCGTGCAGACCCACCCCCAGCACGACCCACGGGAGCAACTGCTGGCCAGCCTGCACGAGCAGGGCTACCAGGTGCTCGACCTGACCGACAACGAACTGGCCAAGCTGCACGTGCGCCACACCGTCGGCGGCCACGCGGCGCCGGGCGCCGGCGAGCGGGTATTGCGCTTCGAGTTCCCCGAGCGTCCCGGGGCGCTGCTGGGCTTTCTCGAACGCCTGGGCAAGCGCTGGAACATCAGCCTGTTCCACTACCGCAACCACGGCGCGGCACAGGCGCGGGTGTTCGCCGGGCTGGAGGTGCCGGGCGACGAACTGGCCGGGCTGCCGCGGGCGCTTGACGAGATGGGCTATCAGTACTGGGACGAGACGGAGAACCCGGCGTATCGGCTGTTCATGGGGTAAACATGCCGCCACTGGCGGTGCTGACGCTCTACAGCTCCCAGCGCTGCACACACCAGCGTGGGAGCGGGCTTGCCCCGCGATGGCGTCGGCACTGCCAGTCAACCTCTCCAGGTTGGCTTACGCTCTGGCATTGCCCGGCCTGCAGGAAGACAGAACGCTGCAGCCACACGCCAGCTGCGCAGGTTCGAACACCAAGGGGATGTCGTTGAACAGCACGGTGTTGTCAGCGCTGGATACCAGCGCGAACTCCCCCCCGTGCAGCGGGCAGGCTGCGCGATCACCGAGCACACATTGCGGCACACCATTGATCAGTACACCGCGGCCCTCGATCATCCGACCGCCACCGCTATGACGGTCACCCTTGCGAATCGCGCCGTGTCGGGCCATGGCTCAAGGCTCCTCGGTCGTGTGCATGACGGCTTGGTAAAGTCCTTCCGGCATGGCTTGTGGATCGTATTTGCAGACAGCAGCCATAAAACGCTCCAGCAACTCGTCTTTTTCCAGTCGGGTGCCTGGCGGGCAGGTGAGTGCTGCATAGGGGGTTGTCATCAATGGGTGATCGATGAAGGGATTGGCCAGCTTCAGTGATCGTCGCAGGTTCAGGATGGCGAGAATCTCGGCAGGGTAGACGGCCTCGAAGGGAGAGCCGAATTCGAAGTTACCTGAATCAAGTTCGCGGGAGTTGAGGGCGATGCGCTCGACATGGGTGTCGCAGGCTGCCATCAGAATAGGCAGCAGTTTCTCTGGATCGGGCTCGCGCCAGTGGGCAACCAGTTGGCCCCAGGCTGGATCACGGGGCAGGGCGTGTTTGTCGAGGTCCAGTGGTTTGCCCAGCCAGTCGCCAATGATTGCCAGACCGAAGGCGGCGTAACGTAGTGTGGTGCCGATAGGGAGATCGTGTCCATCACTTACTCCATAGCCATGCCTAAGACCTGCGAAGACAGTCTGATGAACTGGGTGAATTAAGTTGAACTGGCCACAAGCCAGTGTACAAAGCATGAGGTGGGTAAGGTCATCCAGTGTTGCAAGACCTAACTCTTGAGTGTCTTTAAGTTTATGTGTTCGAATTGTGTCTGCGGTAAGCATTTTTATGATTGCATTGGCGAACTCCATTCTGGTCGAAAAGTGTTGCTTGATTGTGGCTGATGCTAGGGTGCTCCCTAATTCAGTCATGCCTATTGCAAATAACTGCTGGCTTGCTTTGTGGAAGTTTTCGGCTCCATTAGCATAATCAATGATCAAATGTTCCCTGGCTGGGAAGCTGTTCATTCCCCAAGAGGAAATGTTATCAATGTTTTTTTGAAGGCGTACAGATATATTTTTTGTCATTTTTAGTTCCGGTGGTTGATTTGAATGCCTGTCATGTTATTTGTTAGTTTGCTCAGGGAACCCTGTGCGTCGAAAAATACTTGGGCGTGCATATAGGATATTTTTCTATCGTTGAATGCAGTGTTGATGGCGTCAATTTTGTCTATGACGTTTGGGTCTGAGTTGATTAGTTTATGGGGATCCCATCCTTGGGTTTTTTTCTCAATAAGCCGCTGAATTCTCCTGATATTGGCTTTTCCACCGTTTTGTTGGGTCTTTAGAAACCCCGGCGTCTTGGTTTTCCCCAACGTCGTCTTCACCTCGATCACCAACAACGTCCCCTCGGCAAACTGCAACTCTTCCATCGGCGCCACCCCCTTGATCCCATCGATGTGATGCCGCATCTGCTGGTTCGTCGGGTTGCGCACGCTCATCGATGGCGGTGGCGGCACGTAGACCAGCATGTCGATGCCCTGGTCGCTCTTGTTCTTCAAACCGAACTGGCTGGCTCGTGAGGGATGGGTGCTCATGCCGAGGATGTTCTCCGGCTTGACTTTCCAGTGGCTGACCAGTGCTCCATGGACGTATGGGACGATTGCTGGGCTCAACCCAATGGCGGCTTCTGCAGTACTGCTTCGTAGAGCCCCTCTGGCATGGCCTCCGGGTTGTATTTGCAGACAGCGATCAGAAAGCGCTCCAGCAACTCATCCCTTTCAAGTCGGGTGCCCGGCGGGCAGGTAAGCGCCGCATAGGGGGTTGTCATCAATGGGTGATCGATGAAGGGATTAGGCAGCTTCAGTGATCTCCGCAGATTCAGGATGGCGAGAATCTCGGCGGGGTAGACGGCTTCGAAAGGAGAGCCGAATTCGAAGTTACCTGAATCAAGCTCGCGGGAGTTGAGTGCAATGCGCTCGATATGGGTATCGCAGGCTGCCATCAGAATAGGCAGCAGTTTCTCTGGATCGGGCTCGCGCCAATGGGCAACCAGTTGGCCCCAGGCTGGATCACGGGGTAGGGCATGCTTGTCGAGATCCAGTGGTTTACCCAGCCAGTCGCCAATGATGGTCAGGCCAAAGGCTGCATAACGTAGAGTAGTACCAATAGGAGGAGTATGACCGTCCCGAACACCATAACCATTTTCCAATCCGGAAAGTACGGTGCTGTGGAATGGGGCAATCAAACTGATATCGCCAGTAGCTAGCACGCCAAACATGACTTGTACAATACCATCCAGGGTCTCAAAGGAGACATTTTGGGTATGCTTAAGTCGTTTGATTAGTATGGAGTCAGCTATTAATAGATTTGTGAATCCCAGTGCAAGCCTTCTGGATGCTGCTGACTGTGGAGGGTTGGATGGTGTTCTGAAAACTCTACCTATTTCGGTCATTCCATGTTTGAAAATCTCGTTTGCAGCCCTTCCAATGGAGCCTGTTCCATTTAGATAGGATTCAATATTCTCATGGTTTAGTGGGAGTTCGCTCAAAGCCCAGGAGGGTAATGTGGCTAAGCTTTTTCTTAGACGGTTCATGAAGTTACCAGTTGTTTATCTGAATGCCAGTGGGGTTGCCAACCAAGGTGTTTGGTTGGCCATTGGGGTTGAAAAATACCTGTGCGTGCAGGAAGGAGAGTTTCTCGTCAAGTAGGCCATTCTCAACAGCCTGCAGTTTGGAAGCGAATTCAGGGTCTGCTTTCCTTAGGTTGTCAATTGTCCAACCCTGATGTTGCCTTGTGATTAGCCCTTGGATACGCCGTAAATTTTCCGATCCTCCGACTGCCTGCGTCTTTAGAAACCCCGGCGTCTTGGTCTTCCCCAACGTCGTCTTCACCTCGATCACCAACAACGTCCCCTCGGCAAACTGCAACTCTTCCATCGGCGCCACCCCCTTGATCCCATCGATGTGATGCCGCATCTGTTGGTTCGTCGGATTGCGCACGCTCATCGATGGCGGTGGCGGCACGTAGACCAGCATGTCGATGCCCTGGTCGCTCTTGTTCTTCAAACCGAACTGGCTGGCTCGCGAGGGATGGGTGCTCATGCCTAGGATGTTCTCCGGCTTGACCTTCCAGTGGCTGACCAGCGCCGCGGCCAGTGCCTCTTCGCCCGCGTTGGCCACCACCCGGGTCAGGCCGCCGCCCATGCGCACCGGCCCGACGGCGTGGCTGATCAGCGCCACCAGGCGGTCGCGCATTGTCGTGGCCATGTAGGCGTAGTCGGCACGCCCGCCGACCACCTCCAGCGCTATCCGGCTGGCGTTGCGGTCGATGGCGTGCAGCTCGCTGGCGTGCACCGCCAGCCCGCCGTCGCGGGCCGGGCGGTCGATGCGGGTCTCGAGCACGCTGACCTCGCCGGCCTCACGCCGGCCCAGGCGGCGTACCTGTTCCTCGGTCAGTGCGGCGTTGTCCAGGCGCACCGTGGTGACGCTGCCGGGCCGCAGCTTGTGCATCAACCAGCGCGCGCCGCCCAGGGCGTTGGGCAGCAGCAGGGCCAGGTTGATGGCCATGAATACCTGCTTGCCCCGGGCCTCGGCGGTGGTGGGGTTGGCCAGGCTGGCCAGCTCGGTGAAGAACGCTTCGCCGATACTCAGGCCTTCGCCGGTGATCATGCGGCTGCTGCCGTCGACCATGGCGTCGGCGGCCAGGGCGCCCTCCAGGGCGAGGAAGGCGTAACGCCCGGTGCTGACGCCGCCGCGAATGCCGCGCACCACCGGTACCGTGGCCAGCAGGCCGAGGGCGAGTTCGGCGGCGCCCTTGACGCCCTCCCAGGTGCGCGACCTGGCCTTGGCCTCGGCGAAGTGGGCGGCCAGTTGCGTGCAGGCCTGGTCGACGGGGTAGAGGCCGCTGGGCGAATGCCAGGTGTAGGGCGGGCTGATGTGCCGTTCGCCCTGGTCGTCCAGGTACTCCTCGCGAGGTGTTTCGGACCAGCGGGCGTGGGTGAAGGTGGCGAAGTAGATGCTGTGGTCGGCGAAGAAGAAATTGCTGTGCAGTTCGAAGCCCATGCCCTGGTGGGTGCGCACGCCCATGTGGTCGAGCACGGGCGGCGCCAGGTCGTCCAGGCGCATCTGCTCGTCGACGCAGACCAACTGCAGTTTTTCGCGGGCGGCGAAGGCATGGAACTCGGCGAGCCAGGCATCGCCGTAGGTGCTGCCGGCCTGCTCCAGGACCTGCTGCAGAAAGGTGTCGCGATGGTTGCGGGCCGTGTCGCGGATCCACGGGTTGTCGCGGAACCAGGCGGGGCCGACGCCCTGGCGTGGAATGCCCAGCAGGAAGTCGCAGCCCTCGTTGCCCTCGAGGGAGAACATCGCGCCGGGGAGGGTGCAGGGAATGCACAGCTCGACGGGCTTGGGCAGGTTGCCGTCGAGAACGTCCTGGTAGATCTTGTCCAGGGATGAAATAGCTGTTTCAGGCATGGGGCACGACCTCCACCAGCGTGCGTTGATAAGTCGTCAGTAGCCCGGCCAGCGTGGCGCGTCTTTCCCTGGAGGATGTTTGCTGGTCCAGTGCCGCCATCCACTCGGTGAACGCTGCGCTGAGGAAGAAGGCGCGGCCGAACACGATCGCCAGCAGGATGTGCTGCACTATTTGGCTACGTTGCAGAGCGGGCTGTTTTGTCAATGCATCGGAGAGCTTCGGGATGCGCCAGCCGTAATGACGGTAGGCGAGCACTTCCTGGCCATTGAGCTCGCGATGGACCAGGGGCGGCAGGCCATAGCGCTCACAGGCATCCGTTTCGTAGGTGCGGTAGATCTTCTCGTGCGTCTCCAGCGCCAGGCCTCGGCGGGTCATGAGCCGGGCCAGCGTGTCCCAGAGCCGATCCATCTCCCAGGTGTCGTCATGCCAGCCCAGCAGGTCGAGGAGGACGGCAAGCATGCCGGGCAGCACAGCCTGCTGGCGCTTGCCCTGGGCAATCGCCTGCGCGGTCAGCAGGTGCAGTCGTTGGTCATGGTGCAGCCCATCAACTTCAAGCAGCGAGCACAGTGGCTGGCAGCTGGGGTCGTTCCACCAGGCGAGCCCCAGGAGCACGTGGATCAAGGTCTGCGTGGCGTACTCCGTGGCGTCGGGGGAGTCACTGCTCCAGGTGATGCTGCCCGCCTGGTCGATCAGGTGGGGAAGACGCTCCTGGGTGATGGGTAGATGCGCCAGCGCATCGAAGTGCTCCTTCAGGTAACGGACAAGCTGGCGATTGGCGTTTTGCCGGGAGGCCGTGGTCAGGGCGTCGAGGTCGAGGGTGGGCAGTTTCACCGGGCGACCTCCCCGGACGGTGCCAGCCAGGCCAGGCAGCCGTCCTGTTCGCAGTCTTGAGCGGTTTGTTCGAACAAGGGTTGAACGCCTTGTACCAGGCCTGTCTGGGGGACATGGAAATACAGCTGGCGTATGCGGCCATGGGCGAACAGGTCTGCCAGGGCCTGCGGTTGTTGCGCCAACGAGGCCACATACAGGTGCAGCGAAGCGGGATCGCCAAGGCGCAGGAGGTAACGCTGTCTACCCTGTTGCACTTTGCCGAAACGCCGAAAGTGCGATGCCAGTTCCGCGAGCGGCAGGGTGCTCTGGACCACGGAGCAGGCGAACGTCGCCTGTCGGCTTGCGAGCCAGGTATCGAGGTCCGTGCCGGGTGACACCTGCAGGAGCAGTGGCGCATGGTTTTCCAGGCCTGGGCGCAGGTGCAAATGCCAGAGGTATTGGTAATGCGCGCCATGGAACTCGAGCCGCCCCGGCAGGCCAGGCACGGCGCAGGCCTCCGCCAGCAGGTACAGAGGCTGTTCGGCGCTGACTGGCGCACCGGCCTCGCTCAGTTGCCGGTGCAGGCTCATGCGTCATCCTCCCCGGCAAATGGGCATTCCTCGATTAGCGGTGTCCCTTCACGGATTGCCGCTTCGATGGCTTCGACCTGGGCCTGGACCGGGGGATGGTAGGTGACGTTGCCCTTGAAGCGGATGTTGGGGGCTTCGAGGGTGATGCCGTCGGCGTCCAGGATGATCTTGCCGGCGGGGCCGCGGATATGGATTCGCTCGGTGCCCTGCAGCATGTACGACGGTGTCAGCAGGCGCTGGGCCGTGCGGACCTCGAGGGTCTGGGTGCCCTCGATGATCAGCGTCTGGTCACGCCCGATGCTCAGGTGGTGGTCGCTGCCGATCGTCTCGCTGCAGGCGTTGCCGATGGTGTGCACCAGGTTGCGGTCGATGTCGGTGAAGCAGTCCTGGCGCACATGGTCGCGGCGGTCGCGACCGGTGCTGAGTGTCGCGTCGCGGGCAATGCAGGTGCTGCTGTCTCGGCCGGTGGAGAGGGTGCGATCGTTGCCCACGGTGTGGCTTTCATCGTGAAGGATCTTGGTGTTGAGGTCCTTCTGCGCATGGATGAACACTTCCTCTTGCCCCAGCTCATCTTCGAAACGCAGCTCGTTGAAGCCTTGGCCCTTGTGGGTCTTGCTCTTGATGGTCATGCGCGTGCGGTGCTTGGGCAGCTCGTAGGGCGGCAGCTGGTTGCCACAGTAGGTGCGCCCGGTGATCATCGGCTGGTCGGGGTCGCCATTGACGTACTGGATGATCACGTCCTGGCCGATCCGCGGGATGGCCATGGCCCCCCAACTGCCCCCGGCCCAGCTCTGGGAGACGCGCACCCAGCAGGAACTGAACTCGTTGTTCTGGGTCTCGCGATCCCAGGGAAAACTGACTTTCACCCGGCCCCACTCATCGCAATAGATTTCCTCGCCGGGCGGGCCAACAACGGTGGCCATGTGCGGCCCGTCTACCTGTGGCTTTTCCAGGGGAGCAGGGCGCCACTCAGTTCGACCGGGCACCAATACTGCGGTCTGCTCGTAGCGCGTGCTTTGATCGACGCCAACGGCTTCTTCTTGCAGGCTGGTGAACTGGCTGCCTTTGTGCCTGACCGATTTCACTCGCCAATGGGTGTTGAGATCGTCACGTGGGTGACCTGCCAGGTTGAAGCTGAGGCCCGGTTGCAGGCGAACATCGTCACCCTCAACCTCTGCAACACGCACATCGTGACGCAGCGCAGTGATGCGGTTTTCAGTGAACGGTTTACCTACGACATCGCGCTTGTAGCGGCCTGGATAGTCGAAGTACTCGTATTCGGTGGATTGATGCTCCAAGAAGGGGCCGGAGGCTCTGTGCTCCTGGCGGTAAGCTGGGTTGGTAAAGGTGTGGTCGCGCTGAACCTGGCGTGCCGTGCGTACCTGTTCGCTGTAGTTCAAGCGGCGCAGACAAGGCATTGGCTGGTCGCCACCGCTGTTGGATTGATACAGGACGGTGTTGGGATCTACCGGCTCATCGCCATCAAAGAAACCTTCGTCTTCATTTTCGGCCTTGATGGCCCCATGACTGATCAACCCCAGTGATTGCAGCCGGTCAGTGATGATCAACTTGTGTAGCTTTTCGCTGTGGGCGAAGCGATAGACGAAGCCTTCTTCGGCAGCAAGGCGAGCGATGAACGCCAGGTCCGTCTCGCCGGCTTGAACGCAGAACTCGCGGACCTGGTGGTCCATGCTGCTGCGCAGTTCATACTGCTCGATGCCCTGGCGCTTGAGCATCAGCTCGAGAATTTGCGGCACGGTCTTCTGTTGGAAGATGCGCCAGTTCGAGCGCAGGTTGGCACGGGCCAGCTGTGGTTCGATCAGCGCGTGGTAGTAGGTGCGGTAAAAGCCACTTTCAGCCTGGCTGAAACGGCTGACCAGACCGTGCACGTAGCGCACCGGGCGTTCGCCTTCCCAGAGGGTGAAGAGCACAGGCTTGTCGAGCAGATGGCCGAAGTCGATATCGTTTTCGAAGCTGATGAGGGTCAGTTCCAGCGTGAAGGGCGTGCTGACGCCCTCGCGGAGTTCGAACGACACCACTTCGAATTCAGCGTTGCCAACCAAAGGCTGGAAGCTGTAGCGCAGGTCGGATTGGATTGGCATTGACGGCCCTCGTCCGGTTCTTGTCGCGCCGCTGTGCGTACAGGGGCGTTCGGTTGCAAGACATGGGCACCGTAAAGGGCTGGAAAGCGAACGTCTTGCCAGTACTTTCCTTGTGATGCGTGGGAAAGTTCGCTGATTGCAGGGGGCAGCAGGGCATCACGCCCGCTTCCAGGCTATTTCAACCAGGCGTCTGTGCTTGCGAGGCAAGACTTGCCCTGGATCAACGCCGCACAGCGCGTTCAGGCAGATGCTCAAGCTCTACCATTCGCTTGAGAGGACCCCGGCCATGAGCACCACGTTCTTCATCCCCGCCGTGAACATCATGGGCATCGACTGCCTGGACGAGGCGATGACCGCGATCGCCGGCTACGGCCTGCGCAAGGCATTGATCGTCACTGATGCCGGGCTGGCCAAGGCCGGCGTCGCCGAGCGCATCGCCGGGATGCTGGCCATGCGCGACATCGATTCGCGGGTGTTCGACGGCGCCAAGCCCAACCCGAGCATCGCCAACGTCGAGGCCGGCCTGGCAATGCTGCGTCGCGAGGGCTGCGACTGCGTGGTCTCGCTGGGGGGCGGCTCGCCCCATGACTGCGCCAAGGGCATCGCCCTGTGCGCCACCAACGGTGGGCATATCAGCGATTACGAAGGTGTGGATCGCTCGGCCAAGCCGCAGCTGCCGCTGATCGCGATCAATACCACGGCGGGCACCGCCAGCGAGATGACCCGCTTCTGCATCATCACCGACGAGGCGCGCCATGTGAAAATGGCCATCGTCGACCGCAACGTCACGCCGATCCTGTCGGTCAACGACCCCGCGCTGATGGTCGGCATGCCCAAGGGCCTCACCGCCGCCACCGGCATGGATGCGCTGACCCACGCCATCGAGGCCTATGTCTCCACCGCCGCCACGCCGATCACCGACGCCTGCGCGCTCAAGGCCGTGAGCCTGATCAGCGACAACCTGCGCCAGGCGGTTGCCGACGGCGGCGACCTGGTGGCGCGGGAGAACATGGCTTATGCCCAGTTCCTGGCAGGCATGGCCTTCAACAACGCCTCGCTGGGCTACGTGCACGCCATGGCGCACCAGCTGGGCGGCTTCTATGACCTGCCCCATGGCGTGTGCAACGCGGTGCTGCTGCCCCATGTGCAACGCTTCAACGCCAAGGTCAGCGCCGCGCGCCTGCGTGACGTGGCCAAGGCCATGGGGGTGAAGGTCTGCGGGCTGGACGCGGAGCAGGGCGCCGGGGCGGCGATCTCGGCCATCGAGCACCTGGCGGCGGCCATCGGCATACCGGCCGGGTTGGCGGAGCTGGGGGCCAAGGTCGAGGATGTGCCGGTGCTGGCGGCCAATGCGTTGAAGGATGCCTGCGGGCTGACCAATCCGCGGGTGGCCAGCCAGGTGGAGATCGAGGCGATCTTCAAGGCGGCGTTCTAGCCCGGCGTCATCGCAGGACAAGCCCGCTCCCACGAGGGCTGTGCAAATCGGCCCTTGTGGGGCTTGTTCAGCGTTCGCGCATGAAGAACCCAGCCACGTACTTGCGGAAGGTCTCCAGGCTCTTGAAGTCGGCGTAGCGCTTGAAGTTATCGGCATCCGGCTCCGGCCCGATCGGCTGCTCCAGCAGCGACACCGACAGCACGCGGTCCTGGTCCGAGGTCAGTACCAGCTCGTCCATCACCTGGCCGCCGATCACCGGGCGGCGCATCAATACTTTCACCCCCTTGCTCGCCATCCAGTCGATCAGCGACACCAGCGCCTTGAGCGGCTCGCGCTCTTCGTCGCGGTACACCGGGAACAGGTGCCCGCGTGACAGCACCGGCACGCTGGCCACATGGATCAGCTCGTAGAAATGGCTGCCGGCGGTGGCCGGCGAGTACAGAGCCAGGGCCAGCAAGGGTCCTGAGGCGCGGTTGCCGCCCCAGTAATGGTGATGCCCCTGGAAGTCGAAGCCGTCCTCGCTGCGGTTGTTGAACAGCTTGCGGCCCTTGACCTGGTCGACGCAGTCGAGCAGCAGGCCATGGCGGCGATGGTTGCCGAACACCGTGGCCTCGCGCAGACGCGCCTTGAGCATCATCATGTGCTTCATGTCCAGTCGCGTTTCCAGATAGTTGCTGGCCGGCACCCGTTCCAGCAGCGGGTAGCGCCCGGCGACGCCGCGCAGCTCGGCAAACTGGGCGGTGAGGTCCTTCTTCAGGTGGGTGGCGTAGACGTTGAGGCCGCTGGCCTCGATCCAGGTCAGCAGCAACGACAGCAGCCGCTGCTGCTCGCGGCGCTCGCCGGGGTCGCGTGGTCCGGCGGTCGTTTCGCCATCACTGGCACGGCGGTAGTCGCCAAGCAGCCGCAACGGCGCGTCGGGCGCCAGCCAGGCCGCGGGAGGCGAGTTGTCCTCGGCGCTTGCGCCGGTCTCGCGTGCATCCTTGCTGAACGGGCAGCCCGGGGTGTGCTCGGGGGTGTCGGGGTTGTTGCGCAGGAACAGGGTGCCGGTGTTGCCGTTCAGCGACACGTTGAGCACCGGCAGGGCATCCTGGCGGCAATCGCAGGCCAGCCACTGGTTGGCGCTGCGCACTTTCATCAGCCACTGGTTGGCCTGCAGCAGGCGGGGGCCGGCCAGGGTGCCGGTGGCAAAACCGGCCAACAGTTCCTCTTCGGCCAGGGTCAGGCTGCGCACCTGCGCGCCGGATTTTTCGATGATACGCATTGAGAGGCAGCTCCAAGCTACAAGCCTCAAGCTTCCAGCAAAGCGCGATGGCTTTCAACTTGAAGCTTGCGGCCTGGGGCCCGCCGCTCACTGGCCGCTGAACAGTTTGGCGGCGCGGGCGCGGATTTCCTCGGGGGTGAGGTCTTCCTTGTGGGTAGAGACGAACCACAGGTTGTTGAACGGATCCTTCAGGGTGCCGCTGCGGTCGCCGTAGAACTGGTCCTGCACTTCGCGCACTGGCGTCGCGCCGGCACGCAGGGCCTGGGCGTAGGTTGTGTCGCAGTCCTCGACATACAAGTGCAGGCCGACGCCGGGGACCTCGATGTCCTCGCTGGGCTTGAGGCCGCCCTCCATGTCACAGGGTGAGCCGAGCATCAGCGACGAGTCACCGATTTTAAGCTCGGCATGGCCGACGCTGCCGTCAGGGCCGTCGAGGCGGAACATCTCGATGGCGCCGAAGGCCTGCTTGTAGAATTCGATGGCCTTGGCGGCCTCCCTGATGCCGAGGTAGGGGGTGATGCTGTGCTGGCCTTCGGGGATGGGTTTGACTGCCATTTTCGTAAGCTCCTTTCACGTGGGTTGTTGTTTGCAACAGCCTGGTGATTAGAGTCGTCTAGGCGGATGGTAAATCGACAGTCGAGTTATATCGATTGTCTATAAAAAACCTGTTTTGTGGCTGATGCGGTCGGTGTAGGAGCGGCCTTGTGTCGCGAAAGGCCGCTCCTACAGGGGAAGTGCGTGAAGCTTTAGAAAATGTAATCGGTCGTCAGGAAACTCGACTGCCGGTTACGGATGATCTCGCTGATCAGCTCCTTGTTCGCTTCCTGGAACTTGGTCGCCACCAGGGTACGGATGGAAAACACCCGCAGCGCATCATGCACCGACAAGGTCCCCTCGGCGCTGTTCTTGCGGCCGTTGAACGGGTAGGTGTCCGGCCCGCGCTGGCACTGGGCGTTGAGGTTGATCCGGCCGACCTGGTTGGCGAAGGTGTCGACCAGGGCGCCGATGGTCTCGGGGTCGTTGCCGAACAGGCTCAGTTGCTGGCCGTAGTCGGAGTCGAGCACGTAGTCGATCACCGTCTGCAGGTCGCGGTAGGGCACCACCGGCACCACCGGGCCGAACTGTTCCTCGTGGTAGACACGCATGTCCTGGCTGACCGGGTAGAGCAGGGCGGGGTAGAAGAACGAACCGCGGCTCTGCCCGCCGCCTTCGTTGAGCACTCGCGCGCCCTTGGCGGTGGCATCCGCCACCAGGCCGTCGAGGTAGTCGACCTTGCCCGGCTCCGGCAGCGGCGTCAGCGCAACGCCCGGCTCCCAGGGCATGCCCGGTTTGAGCGCGGCGAGCTTGCGTTGGAACTTGTCGAGGAACGCATCGACGACGTCCTCGTGCACGAACAGGATCTTCAATGCTGTGCAGCGCTGGCCATTGAACGACAGGGCGCCAGTAACGGCCTCCTCGACGGCGTTGTCCAGGTCGACCTGGGGCAGGACGATGCCGGGGTTCTTGGCGTCCAGGCCCAGGGCCGCGCGCAGGCGGTGCGGGCGCGGGTGGAGTTTCTTCAGGTCGCTGGCGGCCTTGTGGGTGCCGATGAAGGCGAACACATCGACCTTGCCGCTGGCCATCAACGCGCTGACGGTCTCGCGGCCACGCCCGTAGATGACGTTGATCACCCCCGGCGGGAAGCTGTCGCGGAAGGCCTCGAGCAACGGGCGGATCAGCAGCACGCCGAACTTGGCCGGCTTGAACACCACGGTATTGCCCATGATCAGTGCCGGGATCAGCGTGGTGAAGGTCTCGTTGAGCGGGTAGTTGTACGGGCCCATGCACAGCGCCACGCCCAGCGGCGCCCGGCGGATCTGCCCCAGGGTGCCCTGTTCGAGCTCGAAGCGGCTGGAGCGGCGGTCGAGGTCCTTGAGCGCGTCGATGGTGTCGACGATGTAGTCGCAGGTACGGTCGAACTCCTTCTCCGAGTCCTTGAGGTTCTTGCCGATCTCCCACATCAGCAGCTTGACCACCGCCGTACGCTGCTCGCGCATGCGCGCCAGGAAGGCTTCGACATGCTGGATGCGCTCGGCCACGCGCATGTTCGGCCAGGCGCCGCGGCCCTTGTCGTAGGCGGCCACGGCCGCGTCGAGGGCGGTGAGCGCGGTATCGGCATCCAGCAGCGGGGCGCTGCCGAGGATCACCTGGCGTTTGCTGTCGCCTTCCTTGAGCCATACCGGACTGCGCACGGTGGCCAGCGGGCCGTCCCAGCGGCGCAGCTCGCCACCCACCAGGTAGTCGCGTTGCTCCAGCGGCGCGCCCAGGCGCCAGGCTTCGGGGATGTCCTCGGGGGCGGGAAACAGCGAATCGAGCAGACGGTCCATGGGTACTGCACCTCTCAAATCCGGATGATGAAACGCTTCAGCTTGCGAGCATGCGCCGACCGGCTGAAAATTGCCAGCCTGGCGCAGCCGCTGGCGGTCATTCCTCGAAAGGCGGGGGGAACACCTCGTCGTCCAGCAGCCTCATCGCGCCGATCGACAAGCCATAATCCCTGGCCCGTGGGTCGGCGAACGTGCGCAGGCGCTGCCACAGCTGTGGCTGAGTGTAGTCCGGCAGGTCCTGCAGCCCACGCAGTTCACGACGATACTGCAGGGGCAGGTCGTTCCAGATAGTCCAGTCGTCGACATCGGTGTCTTCCAGCATCTCTTCATAATCGGCGTCGGCCACCAGCAGGTCGATGCTATTTCGCTCGTAGTAGGACTGGATCTGCTGGCTGACGCGTTCGCTGAGTTCGGCGCTCTCCAGCCACAGCGCCTGGGCCGCGATCCGAGACAATTGCAGGTTGTCCGGCAGCTGGGTCAAGCGGTTGTCCCGTAGATCGAACACGACGGGGCGCCAATCGTCATCGGTACGGATGCCGTGGGGCCAGTCGGTGAGCTCGCAACTGTTGAGGTTGAGCATGTCCAGCGCATTCTGGCGGCTCAGGTCAGGACTGCGGGCCAGTGGATTGTGCGACAGGTCCAGCAGGCGAAGATTGTCGAGGCGATCCAGGGCAACCTGGTTGGCGTCGTTCCAGAGGATGCTGTTGCCTTGCATATCAAGCCATTCCAACCTGTGTGGCACGGCGACCGCGGGTATCTGCTCGAAGCCGCAGTTTGTCAGGTGCAGGCGTTGCAACTGGGGAAACCGTTCGAGGAACTCCGCAGGCAGTTCGCTCAAGGCGGGGTTCGCGCCCAGGTCGATCCGCTGGATATGGGTGAAGCGGTCAGGCAGCGCCAGCGAGACGAGATCATCGTTGGTCAGGCCCAGGTCGGTCAGGCTGATCATGTGGATGAGCTGGCCTTCTTCCCGCGAGTATTCCGAGATCCGTTGCCAGTTGCTCATCAGCCTGCGCGCGGCAGCCTGGCGCAGCGGATTCTCACCTGCCCAGGCGCGTACCTGGGCACGGAACGCCAGCAGTTGCTGCTCCAGTTCGGTGAGTTGCTGCATGGGATCCAGGCCAGCCTCGAACCATTGACTCAGTTGCTCGTTGATCTGGAAATCGGCCGATTCGGGGTAGAGCGCTCGGTAGCGGCGCCAGAACGTGCCGACATCGATACGCCAAGCGGGTGGCGCAGGCTCGTCCATGCCGCCGCGCAACTGGCCGCGGTTGCCCCAACCTGGCGCCGAGTCTGTCAGTAGACGTCGGACCATGGCAGGGTCCGAGCGGGCCAGGTCGTTGATCTGTTGGCGCAACCCATCGCCATTGGTGGTCGTCAGGCCCAGGGCTGCACGGTCGTTGGAGGACAGCGCCTGCACGACCGCACGGCAGAGATCGTGGTCTTGTTGTAGAGGGGCTGGTCGTTCTCCGAGGTAGGCTTCGTAGCCCTCGGCTGACTTGATCACGGTACAGACACGGCTGGTGTCCTGGCCACCGGCGACAAGCAACAGCGGGCCTTGGGGGGACGCGGCCCGCAGTTCCAGGCGCAGTTGCTCCGGCCAACCAGGCAACTGGGGCATCGCGTTGATGATCAGGCGCTCGCTCAGCAGGCTGGCTTGCTCGGGGAGATACAGCCCCTTCAGGGCGTTCTTCAGGACGCTCTCGTCACGCTGATCGACGCGTCGCAGGCGCTGGCTGCCGTCTTCGAGGGTGACGGGTTCGAGGCTTTCCATCAGTGGACTGCTGGCGAGGCGTGACATGGCCTTGCCGGCCAAATGCAGCCCGCCGATCAGCGCCAGGTTCAGGCCCACCGACCTGAGGTGGGCCATGGCCTGCGCGCGGTCACCGACCTGCCAGGACTCATAACCTTCGTAGACTTCATCCAGCAGTTGGTAGGCAATCACCACGGTCATGACCGTGCCCAAGGCGGGGACGAACATGCCGGCAATCATCAGCATGTCGAGGCCGGCGCTGGCCCAGAGGGCCTTGCGCGTCTTGAGCGCCTGTTCATCGGCCTGCGCGGTAGGCACGGCCAGTTGCCGGGCTTCGTGCTTCAGGCGTGCCACGTGGTCGTCGTGGAGGAAGTCGAACAGGCCTGCGGCGATGGGCAGGGTGCGCAAACGCAGGTCGCCACCGGCATTCTGGCGCAGGCGGCTGGCGAACTGACCCTGTTGTTCGCTGGGCACATAAACCATGAAACCCTGGAGAAACGGCTCCTGCTGCAAGTCGCTGCGCAATTGGCTATGCAGCGCTTCGAGGTTGTCGAAGGCGCGCAGGCTGTCTGCCTGTCCCGGCAGGTACAACACGATGCCTGAGGTGCCGGTATCGATCAGGGTCGCCTCGTGCAGGGTGATGCCGAACAGGCTCAGTTGGCTGCAGGGCAATGCTTCGCCATTTTCCGGCAAGGTCTGCAGCGCATCCCATCCCGCACCACTGAGGCGGTTGCGGACTCGCGCCAGGTCAGCCGCCAGACGCAGGCTGTCCTGGTGAACGCGCAGCGCCGCCGGGCGCACGCCGGACGCGGCGAAGGCGGTATCGAGGTGGTCCTGGTAAGCCTGGCCGAGGTCCAGCTCGCGACAGGTTCTGGCGAACACTTCGGGTGTCAGTGCCAGGGGCTTGATCCGGATCTGCTCCGAAGGCAGGTCGATGTCGATTTCGGTCTCGCTGTCGCCCAGGGTCGTCTTGCCCGTGACCACGGTCTGGCTGACATGCCAGTCGCTGTCCAGGGCGAGGGCGCTGTCGCGGCTGAAGGTCGCGGTGTCGCTGAAATTGTGCAAGGCGGCTTCGAGCAGGCTGCGGTGTTCGTGGTGGGTGAGGTAGACCTGGAAGCTGTAGAGGTGCTTCACCCAGACCAGTGATGTACTACGCAGCGGCGCATTGAGTCCGTGTTGCGTGCGCAAGCGTTCGGTGAGCAGGGGCTCGGCGAATTCGTTGATGTTCTTTAAACCGCGCAGGTGCCGTGCCAGCGCGCGTTGCGCCCCCATCAGGCGTACCTGGCTGGTCTTGACCGCTTCGCGCAGGTGCGGCGCGGCGTTGGCGAACCAGGCCGCCTCGGCGCCGGGCAGACCCTGCGCCGGCAGGATGGCGTCGCTCAGTTGCTGCCAGTGCCCGGCGCTGGCCTCCCGGGCCCAGACGGGCAGTTGGCGTTGCACAAGGGCATGGTGTGAGTGGGGGATATTCGCTGTCATCTGTGGCTCCTTGCAAAGCGCACATCAGAGCAGCCGTGACGGAGCTGCCGGTGGTACATGGTTGTACCGGCAAAACAAACCTCAATATTGGCCGCGCAGCGCCGATAAATGCGTAATCGACTGCCATCGCCTGCCTATGATCACTCCCCAGCACCCTCAAGAACCCACGCCAGCGCCAGTTGGGACGTTGCGCCAATCGCTCAATCGCCTGCTGCCGATCGGCCTCGCCCTGGTGGGGATCGGCCTCTCGGTCGCCCTGGGGCATCTGGATGCGCAGCGCGAGCGCACTGAGCAGCTGGGCAACCTCGCCGCCCGGCTGGCGGGCCTGCGCGGCGCGCTGGAAGCCCAGCTGGGCGCGGCGTTTGGCCAAGCCGAGGGTATCGCCCAGCTGATCAGCGCCGATGGTGGCATCAGTGAGGCGCACTTCCACGGCATGGCCCGTGATGCCCTGCGCGCTGTGCCCTACATGCGTCATATCGCCCTGGCCCCGGGGGATGTCATCCGAGATGTTTACCCGATGGCGGGCAACGAGCGGCTGATCGGGCTGGATTACCGCCAGCTGCCGGACCAGTTTCCGCTGGTGCGATCGGCCCGCGACCATGCCCAGCCGGTGCTGGCCGGTCCCCTGCAGCTGTACCAGGGCGGTCGGGCGTTGATCTACCGGCGCCCGGTGTTCGTCACCGGCAAGCGGGGTGTGCAGTTTTATTGGGGCAATGTGTCGATCGTCGCCGATATCGACCGCCTGCTGCTGTCCGCGGGGCTGCGCCTGGACACCGAGTTCGAGCTGGCCGTGCGTGGCAGCGACGGCAAGGGCGCCGAAGGTGCGCTGATCTGGGGCGATCCACGGTTGTTCGAGGCGCCGCAGGTGATGATGACCGTGGCGGTGCCGGGCGGCGCCTGGCAATTGGTGGCCGTGCCTCGGGGCGGCTGGTCGGGGCTGGACCTGTTCGGCTCGCCGCTGTTCCTGTTCGCCCTGAGCTGCACGGGGCTGTTCAGCCTGTTCGTCGCCCAGCTCAACCGCAAGCAGAGGTTGCTCGAACAGCGCAACCGCGAGCTGCAGCGCTACCAGGCCCAGCTCGAGCGCCTGGCCCACTACGACACCATCACCGGGCTGCCCAACCGGATTTTGTTCCAGCAGCAGTTGGGCACGGCGATCCTGCAGGGGCATGGGCTGGCAGTGCTGATGCTCGATATCGACGGCTTCAAGCAGGTCAATGACAGCCTCGGCCATCCGATGGGCGACCTGTTGCTGCAGCAGGCGACCGCGCGCTTTTTGCAGGAGCTGGACAGCCAGGACCGCCTCTGCCGTCTGGGCGGTGACGAGTTCGTGTTCATGCTGCAAGGTGCCCAGGGCCAGGTGAACCACCAGGTCCGTGCCTTGCTGCGCTGCCTGCAGCGACCGTTCGACCTGAACGGCAATGCCGCCCTGGTCACCGGCAGCATCGGCCTGGCCTGGTGTCCGCAGCATGGCGAGGACGCCGACAGCCTGTTGCGCCATGCCGACACCGCCATGTACGTGGCCAAGGAAGCCGGGCGCGATGCCTGGCGTCCCTATCACCCGGACATGACCGAGCGCCTGCAGCAGCGCCTGGAGCTGGAGCGCAACTTGCGCCGGGCCCTGGAACACAACGAATTCGAGCTGTGGTACCAGCCCAAGGTCGATCTGTTCAGCGGCCAACTGGAGGGCGTCGAGGCCCTGCTGCGCTGGCGTGACCCTGAGCATGGCCTGGTCTCGCCAGGGGAGTTCATACCCCTGGCCGAGCGCACCGGGCTGATCATTCCGCTCGGTGAGCGGGTGCTGGAGCTGGCCTGCGCGCAGCTGGCCGAATGGCGTGCCGGCGATGGCCTGCCCGGACCGTTGGCGATCAACGTCGCAGCCCTGCAGATCGAACGCAGCGACTATGTCACCAGCCTGGCCTCGGCACTGGAACGCCATGGCCTGCCGGCCAACCTGCTGGAGGTGGAGATCACCGAGAGCCTGCTGATGGAAAGCCAGCAGCAGGCCTGCGCGGTGCTGGCGCAGTTGCAGGCCATGGGCGTGGCCACGGCGGTGGACGATTTCGGCACCGGCTATTCGTCGCTGGCCTATCTGCGCGCGCTGCCGATCGATCACCTGAAGATCGACCGTGCCTTCATCAAGGATCTGCCCGGGGACGACGACGCGGTGGCCATCGCCAGGGCAATCATCGACCTGGGCCATGCCCTGGGTTTTCGCATCACCGCCGAAGGCATCGAAACCCAGGAGCAATACGATTTCCTGCGTCATGCCGGTTGCGACCAGGGCCAGGGCTTCCTGCTCGGGCGGCCGATGCCGGCCGAGGCGCTGCGCCGCTGGCTGGCCGACAACCACGAACGGCGGCATCGCCCACCGGGGCGTTAGCTCGCTTCTTCCACGCCCAGGCTCGCATACCCCACCCGTGGCACCTGTCCCAGGCGCTGCTCGACCAGTGCCAGCAGCGACTCGCCGCTGGCCAGGTAGGCATCGCCGAAGTCATGCCCGCCCAGCGCGCTGGGGTGGGCCACCAGCTCCAGCACGCCATGCGCGGGAGCCAGGCCGGCCTTGAGGTCGGCCGGGGTGCAGACGAAGTCGGCGGTGCTCCCGGCGAGCTGGCGCAGGCGCCAGTTGAGCAGGGTCTTGAACGCACGCTTGGCCGGTCCAATGTTGTGCCCGAGGTTGCGCGCCAAGCGTACCGGCACGCCCTGGTCGCGGGCGAAGCGGGCGACGACGGTGCCCACCGGCCAGATGTTGTGCACGTGCTGGTGCGAGTCCAGGTGACTGGGCATCAGGCCGTGGTCCAGGCAGTGTTTCCACTGGGCCTCGAGTTCCGCTTCCACCGCGGCACGTTCCCGGCGCGACAGGCGCAGGGTGCGTTGCTTCAGGCGCAGGTCGAACTCGCCGTGGGGCGTGCAGAAGCGTGGCTCGGCAAGGATCGCCTGGCTCAGCGGGCGGCCGTAGGTGAGGTTGAAGTGCAGCCCGATACGCCCCTTGAGCAGCGGCTGCTGGGCCAGCGCGCAGGCGGCGGCAAAGGCCGGCATGTTGGCCATGGCCGTGGCCGAGCTGATCAGCCCGGCCTGGAAGGCGTGCAGGATGACTGCGTTGGTGTGGGCGCTGAGGCCGAAATCGTCAGCGTTGACTATGACCTGGGATGGCATCCGGGCGCTCCTGTGGCGGGGTGGGGGCGACAACATCGGCTTCGTTGCACGGCGAACGTCTGCGCAGGCGCGGCTTGAGCCAGTGCCAGCAGCGCTGCGCCAGTCCCAGCAGCACGCCGTCGGGGCGCCAGCTGTAGCTGCTCAGGCGCCACTGTTCGAGCTGGCCGGTCATGCGCTCGTGCAACTGGTGGCTGGAGTTGTCCAGGCTGACCCGCGAGGCGTCGATCCATTTCCAGTCGGCGTCCAGGCCCCAGTGGATCCACTCCTCCAGCAGCACGCGGCCGCTGCCCAGGTCACGGTGTTCGGGCACGAAGGCGAGGTTGTAGTCATAGACCCGGCCGCGCTCCACCAGGCCCAGGCGGTAGCTGATACAGCGCCCGTCCAGCTCCAGCAGCACCAGGCACACCAGGCCTTCGCCAGCCAGCGCGGTGAAGGCTTGGTACATCCACTGGCGGCGCTGGGGGCCGGAGAAGATGCCAACCTCGTCGTCGCCTTTCCAGCTCACGGCCTCGACGGCGCTGATGGCGTCGAGCAGCTCGCCCATGTTCTCGGTGCTGGCCATGACCCGGCGCACGCTGGCGCCGCAGGCGTTGATCCGTTTGCGCGCGCGGCGCAGTTTGTAGCGCGGATCGCCGCTGACCTCCTGGCGATCCTGTTCGTTGATGCGGTGCACCGGCACGCGGCAGGTCAGGCGCTGCTGCCAGGTGGAGCTGGCACTGGCCCACTGGCGCAGCCAGCCTTCGTGCTCGGTGTTGTCAGGCACCTCGTTCAATTGCAGCAGGGCATGGGGCAGGTGCTTGCGGATGGCCTGCAGGACCTGGTCGGCGTACAGCGCCGGCAGGTCGATGAGCAGGGCGATGCGGTCGTTCAGCGGATAGCCGAGGTGGCGCACCACCGGGGCGAACAGCGGGCCGAAGGGCTCCCGGGCGCGGACCAGGGGCAGGCACAGGCACAGGCGCTGGTCCTGGTGGCCGAGCAGCACGCCGAGCTGCTGGCCGGGCAGCAGGGCGGCCTCGGCGGCGCGCAGCCAGCCGAGGTGGTTGAACGGTGTGCTGCCGGGCAGGCGCCGGCGCAGCGCCTCGTAGTCGGCGGCGGGGAAGTCGTCGCTGCGCAGCGAGGCGCACCAGCTGAGCTGCAGGGCCATGGGTTCAGCCCGCCGTGGCCGAGGAGGCCGGGGCCTGCGGTTTGCGCAGCGGCTCCAGGCGCGAGGTGGTGTAGCGGCTCTCGCGGTAGAACCTCCAGCGGCCGAACAGGCAGTACACGTTCATGATCCTTTTTTGTTCCTGGTAGCCCATGCGCAGGTGCAGCTTGAGCGCCGGGATGTTGTGTTGTTCGCACACGTCCACCACCTTGGTGCAGCCCTGGGCGGCCATGGCCTTCCATAATGCCAACTGCAGGTCCACCGACAGTTCGGTGCCCCAGTACTTGCGGATCAGCTCGCCGCCGAACTCGAAGAACTCGCCTGGCCCGACCGGGAACCAGCACCCGTAGTAGTGGCGGTCGTGGTAGTGGCGGTTGCTGCCCCAGATGAACGCCACGGCGTCGTTGTCGTCGTCGAGGAACATCAACCCGGTGTGGCCTTCGGCGGCCAGTTCACGCATGGTCTCGACGCGGTCGCCGAAGTGGCGGGCGAAGGCCTGCACGTTATGCACGGTGATGCTTTCGATGCGCAAGGTGCCGTAGGGCTTGAGCCGGTGCGGCGGCACCGGGCTGTCCAGGTCGCGCTCCATCCACAGCAGTTCCCAATGGTAGAAGACGTAGTGCCGGAAGGCGCTACCGAGGGTGTCACGCAGTCCCTTGCGCTTGATGCGGTCCTGAATCCTGGTAAATGCAGTCATGGTGCCTCCTGGGCATGGCTGAGCGAGATGCGTCTCATGACGCGCTCCAGGTCAGGGCGAACACGGTCTGCCCTGGCAGTTGAAAACGGACCTGGCCATCGGCGCAGCTGAAGCTGGCGCGGCGGCTCTGGTTGTCGGGGCCGAACAGTTCGAGCTGGCCGGCGGGGCAGTCGCCAAGGGCCAGCGCCACCTGTTGCAGGCGCTCGGCCTTGTTCACCCCCAGCAGGCTGCGCTGGTGCCGACGGGCCATGGCCAGGACGTCGACCTCGAAAGCGTCGTTGTCCAGGGCCAGCACCTGGTCCAGCCAGTGGCGTTGGATGAACTGCTGGGCCAGGCCCACCGGCTTGAGTTCGTAGCGCTGGTCGCCGGCATCGCGCAGCATGCCCTTGGGCCATTGGGGCTCGTCGGCGACATGGAACCAGTTGAGCATGTCGAGCAAGCCATCACCGGCGGCATTGATCACAACTGAAGTCCACCACAGGCCGGCGTAGTGGGTGTTCTGCTCGTAGGGGCTAAGGCTCGAGCCGCTGGACAGGTTGGTCTGGTCCAGCAGCAGCGCCTTGCGCGGCCGACCCTGGCCGTCCAGGCCGACCAGCTCGGCGGCCTGGCGCACACTGTCACGGTAGCTGCGGGTGGCGAGCAGGTCGCGGACCATCCATTCGTGCCAGGCCAGGGCGTCGATCTGCGCGCCCTGTTCGGCGAGCAGGCGCCGTGCCCAGTCGATGCCGCGCCGCTGCTTGCCATCGTCGGTGAAGGGGCCGCCGAGCAGGCGCGAGGAAGCCGGCATGGCGATGCGCACGCCGGCCTCGCGGGCGCCGGGGTGCTCGCGCACGCGCTTGGCCATGGCCTGGAAGAAGTCGCGGTAGCTGGTGTAGTCGCGATAGTTGAGGTTGGGCTCGTCGGCAAAGGCCAGGTAGTGGGTGCCTTTGCCGCCCAGGGCCTTGGTCGCCTCGAGCCAGGCGTCAAGGCCATCGCTGCTGGTGCGGTCGCTGCGCAGGTCGGCGACCCGGGCGCTGCCGGCCAGCAGGGTGATGTCCTGGAGGATGCCGAAACGTTCCTGGTAGAGCTTGCGCCAGGCGTTCTCGAAGTCGGGTTGCCGTTGCAGCACGTCGACGAAGCTGTAGAAGCCGGCGGCCTGGGGGCGCAGGGCATCCAGGGCGGCAAAGCTCGAGGCCGGCGGCAGCACATAGGGCAGCGCCACCCCTAGCTTTGGCGTGGGGCCGAGTACTTTGCTGCCCAGGGCCAGGCGCACCTGGCCTGGTTGCTGGGGCAGGTCGCCCAGGTCGTCAGTACGCTGGGCGAACAGGTTGGTGGTGCCGTCGAGCCAGAATGCCGCCTTGCCGCTGCCCTGCAGGCCCAGGCGCCAGGTCTCGTCGCGGGTACTGACCGGCAGTGGCAACTGGTCGAAGCGCCAGTAGGCACGGTAGGGCTTGAGCGGCAACTGCACGCGGCGGCCGTCGCCGAGGCGTTCGGCGAACAGCCCGTGGACACCGCCATGGTGCTTGCCGGCCAGCACCGCCCGTTCGCCGGCCTTGACCCGGAAGTACAGCTCGACACCCGGCCCGACCTCGGCGCTGAAGTGCACCTTGGCCGGAGCGAACAGTGCACGGGTGCTGGCGTCGTGCTGTATACGGTAGTCGCGAAAGCTGTAGCCGGGCACTTCCAGGCGATAGGTGCCGCCAGCAGCTGTCAGGGGCCAGCGCTGCTCGCCGCGCACCTGCGTGGCGTCAATGCGCCGCTCGCCGGCCAGCCGGCCCTGTCCATCCAGCAGGTACAGGCGCTCCTGGTTGGCGTCGGCCTGCCAGGCTGGGCGCCACTGGATGCGCAGCTCGTCGGCGCGGGCCGGCAGCAGGTACAGGCTGCCATCGCGGATCTCGCCCCATTGCACGGGCGCGGCGAGCGCTGTCTGCGCCAGCAGCGTGGAGCACAGCAGCAAAGCTTTCATGCCGCCCTCCGTTGCAGCATCTGGCGCAGCGGCGCCAGGTCGGCGGGCAGGATGATCAGGGTCTGGCCCAGCGGCACGCCGCTCAGGCGGCAATACAGCACCAGCATGGCCACGGTAACTGCCAGGTAGGCGATGGACGAGGCCGCCGCCGCGCCGACGATCCCCCAGGTCGGAATCAGCGCTACATTGAGCACCAGGTTCAGCGCGGCGCCCGCGCCCATCAGCAGCGACACCGTGCCGGGACGGTTCTTGCCCAGCAGGTCCAGGCGCAGGATGCTGGCGTAGCACAGGCCGAGCAGGCCGGGCAGCAAGGCCAGCAGCGCCGGATAGGCCGGCGCGTAGTCTGCGCCGAACAGGGTGACGATGAGCCACTGGCCGATCAGCGCCATGCTCAGGCAGGCGCCGAGCATCACCGTGGCGGTCAGGCGCAGGGCCAGGGGCGTCAGGCGCTCCATGCCGGCGTCCTGCTGCAGCAGGCGCTTCATCAGCGGCGTGGTCACCGCCTCGGGGACGATCAGCAGCAGTTCGGCGGCGGCGCTGGCCATGGCGTAGTGGCCCAGGGCGGTGCTGCCGAGCATGGCGCCGATGAACAGGTAGTCCGAGCGCAGGATCACCTGCTGGAACAATAGGTCAGGGTGGCTCTTGGCGCTGTAGCTCAGGAGCTCGCGCTGGCCGCCGTGATCCCAGCGCAGGGTGAGCGGGTGCTGGCGGCGCAGCCACCACAGGCCCAGCACCAGCACCAGGGCGATGCCGCACAGCCAGCTGATCAGCGCGGCCTCCAGGGCCTCGTCGCGCCACATCCAGAACAGCCCGAGAAACAGCAGCAGCGGCGCCAGCGACTCGGTCAGGCGCAGGGCGTTGAAGGCGCCGACGCCGCCGCTGGCGTTGTGCAGGGTCAGCAGACCGCTCTTGAGCACGGTCATCGGCACCGCCAGCAGCAACAGCCAGGCCAGCAGGCCCAGTTGCACGGTAATTTCCAGGTTGGTGCCGAACTCGCGCACCAGGAACACGCAGACCAGGGTCAACAACCCGGCCAGCAGGCAACCGTAGACCAGCACCTGGGTCAGCAGCAGGCCCATGTCGCGCTGCTTGGCCGCCTGGTAGCCCACCGCGCTGTTCAAGCCGCCGCTGGTGGCGGCGCTGATCAGGTCGGGCAGGGTGCTGAGCAGGGCGAACAGGCCGCGCTCGCTGGGCCCGAGGATGCGCGCCAGCAACACGTTGCGCAGCAGGCGCAGGGCGATCATCGCAAGCTTGGTGCCCATGCTCAGCGCCAGGTGGCGCAGGTAGCTGTTGCGGTTCATCAGCGTTCTCCGCGGCTGATGCGCCAGGCCAGCAGCGAAGGCCGGCTGGCATTGCGCTGGCTGACGCCGATACGCGGCAGCGCCAGCGGGTCGTCGTGGCCCTGGCAGATGCCCGGGCGGGTGCTCAGGGCGTAGGGGTAGCGGTGCGCGGCGACACGGGCGCGCACGCGCTCGTCATGGTCGCCATTGGGGTAGCAGTACACCGGCAGCGGTTCGCGGCAGCCTTCGTTGAGCGCGGCGTGGCTGCGTTGCAGCTCTTCGTTGAGGCGGTGATCGTCCAGGTAGGGCAGCAGGGCATGGCTGGCGCCGTGGGGGCCGAAACGCACCAGGCCGGAGTCCTCCAGGGCGCGCACCTGCTGCCAGTCCATGGCCTGGGGCAGCGACTCCGGCGGGCAGGCGTCGGTCAGCACATGCAGGGCCTGGGGGCTGAGGCTCTTGAGGGTCTGCAGGTAGCGCGCCAGCACCAGGCTGCGGGCCTTGCTGTGGTCGTGCATGAAGTAGGCCGCCGGCAATGGCCGGCCAAGCTTGCGCAGGCGTTCGATCAGTTGCCGGCGGGCGTCCTCGCCATGGCTGCCCCACAGGGTCTCGCCGACGCTCTCCCACCAGAAGCGCTGGCGGCTGCCGATGTAGTCGGTGGACAGGAAGATGCTCGCCGGCACCTGGTGGCGCTGCAGCAGCGGGAAGGCGTTGACGGCGTTGTCGCGCCAGCCGTCGTCGAAGGTCAGGGCCACCTTGGGGCGGGTATCGCCGCGGGGCTGCTCGTGGCTCTTGAGCAGGTCCATGAGGCTGACGCAGTCGAAATGGCGGGGCAGCCAGCGCAGCAGCCCTTCGAAGGCCCGGGGGCCGACGCACAGCTCGTTGCGATGGGGCAGGGCGGCGCTGGCGTCATCGGCCAGCACCCGGTGCAGCATGAGGATCACCCCGGCCCCGCGCAGCTCGGCGCGCCCGCGCGGCGACTTGAAATAGAACCAGCCACTGGCCTGCTTGATGTGGGTCTTGATCGGCATGTCCGTCGCTCATCGATTCTGGTCGGGGTTCCATTGGCTGTAGCTGTGCCCGCGCAGGAACTGCCACACGCCCACGCTCATGCCGGCGAGGGTGACCAGCACGAAGGCGGCCAGGCGGAACGGGCGTGGCAACCGGCGGCGGGCGTCGAGCAGGCCGGCGATGGCGGCGGCATAGCCGAGCAGCTGCAGGGCCAGGGTCAGGCGGTAGAAACCGGGTTCGATGGCCAGCCACAGGTTGGCCAGGAGCAGCGGCAATAGCAGTACCGGGGCCAGGCGGCGGACCAGCTTGTGGCTGATCAGGGCGATGGCGTACAGGCCGTGGCGCGCCGGATTGAGCAGTTCGCGGCGGGCGGCCAGGCTCAACAGGCCACCGACGGTGACCCGCTGGCGGCGGCGGAACTGCTTGTCGGCCTCGTCCACGCCCTGGTCCAGTACCACCGCCTCGGGCACGTAGACGATGCGCAACCCCGCGGCCGGGGCGCAGGTGCTGATGAAAAAGTCGTCGTTGACCTGCTTGGGAATCGGTTGATACAGCGTCCGGCGCAGGGCCAGCAGGGCACCGTCGGCCGAGACCATGCAGCCGGTGCGGTTCTCCACCTTGCGCACCCAGGCTTCGTAGTGGCGGTACAGGCTGTCGCCGATGCTCAGGCCCTTGCCCGGGTCGGGGATGATCATGTGCCCGGCGGTACCGCCGACCTGCGCGTCGGCGAACGGCGCCAGCAGCAGGCCAAGGGTGTCGGTCGACCATTGGTTGTCGGCGTCGGTGAACACCAGCAGGTCGCCCGTGCACACCTGCACCGCACTGTTCAGCGCCCCGGCCTTGCCCAGCCGCGGCAGGTCCAGCACCTGCACCCGCGGGTCGCCCAGGGCCCGGGCCAGCGCCACGGTGCGGTCGCTGGAGCCGTCGCTGGCCAGCACTACCTGCAGTTCGGCGGCCGGGTAGTCCTGGCCGAGCACGCTGGCGAGCTTGGTTTCGATATGCCGCTCTTCGTTGTGGGCGGCGATAACCACGCTCACCCGCTGCGCCGGCAACGGCGAATGCCTGCGCCGGGCGAAGAACGGCGCGGCCAGGGTCAGCAGCAGCGGATAGCCGAACCAGGCATACAACGGCAGCAACAGGCATAGCCAGAAGATGAACTCAGCCACGGGCGGGCCTCCTTGCGGTGTGGTTGAACAGGCTGAGGATGAACGCCGCGCCGGCCAGGTGCAGGCGCAGCCAGTGCAAGCCCCAAAGTTGCAGGGTGAGCAGCGGGTCACGGTGCCGGCGGCTCTGGCGCAGGCTCAGGAACAGCGCGGGCAGGGCGCTGACCAGCAGGAAGAAGAGGGCCGCATGGGGGAAACCGTCGAGCAGGGCCGACAGGGCTATGGCATCCAGTACCCAGGCCCCCACTGAAAGTAGCGGGAAGCGCAGCAGGCGCAGGCTGACGCCATGGCTGCGCAGCAGTTGCAGGTGGCTGCCCTGGCGCCACATTTCCTTGCCCAGCCATTCGCGCCAGTTGGCCTCGTAGCCCCAGTGCAGCACCGCGGGCTGGCGCAGCACCCGCAGGCGGGCGCCGGACTCGTGCAGGCGCAGGGTGAAGTCCTTGTCCTCGCCGGTACGCAGGCGCTCGTCGAAACCGCCGACCTGCTCGAACCAGCTGCGGCGCATCAGCAGGTTGGGGGTGGGCAGCCAGGTGCACTCTTGCACCGTCTGCCCAGTGCGCGAGGTGCGCCTTTGCCAGGCCTGGGCGAACCACGGGGCGTGGCGCGGGGTGTCGCAGTCGAGGGCAAAGACATCGCCTTCGCCGCGGCGCTGCAGGTCCAGCAGCAGGTCCAGCCAGTGCTCGGGCACCTCGATGTCGGCGTCGAGGAAGGCCAGCCATTCGCCGTGGCTGGCGGCCACGCCGGCGTTGCGCAGGGCGCCGATGGCCACCCCGGGCAGGGTCAGTACCTGGGCGCCGTGCTCGCGGGCGATCCGCGGGCCGTCGTCGCTGGAACCGTTGTCCGCCACGATGAGCTCGCAGGCCAGGCCCGCCGCGCTGGCCGAGCGCCGGGCGGCGTCCAGGGTGCGGCCGATATGGCGGGCCTCGTTGAACATCGGGATGACGATGCTCACCCGGCTCATCGGGCCACCTCCACCGGCTGTTGTTCACGGGCCTGGCCCAGCAGCACGCTGGACAGCGCCAACATCAGCCACAGGTACTTGTGGCTGGGGGCGCTGAGGAACATCAGGAACAGGCCGATGGCCAGCATGCTCATGGTCAGGTGGGTCATCAGGTCGGCGCGGTCCGGGTCGCCGGCGGCGCGGAAGGCGGCGCGGGCCCGCCAGAAGTTGCGCAAGGCCAGGGCGATCATGCCGACGAACAGCAGGCCCGCCGGCAGGCCGACCTCGCTGAACAGCTCCAGGTAGGTGTTGTGGGCGCGGCGGTAGAGGTCGGTGGTCTTGCTGTTGACCGGGGCGAAGGCCTTGGAGAAGCCGGTGTCGGCGTAATGCAGCGGGAAGGTGCCGGGCCCGGTGCCTAGCAGCGGGCTGTGGCTGATCATCTCCTTGCCCACCACCAGGTAGGAGGCGCGCCGACCCAGCGATTCGTCCTGGTGCGCGTTGACCCCCGACTTGAGCAGCATCAGCGACTGAATGCGGTCGGCGTAGCCTGCCGGCATCAGGGCCACGCCCAGGGGCAGGACGATGGCCAGGCCGAGTATGGCGAAGCCCAGGTGGCGCGGACGGATGCAGGTCAGTTGTTCACGGTAGTTGTACAGCATGATGCCCAGGCTGATCAGCAGCACCACCAGCCCCGAGCGCGATTCGGTCTTGGTCATGCCCACCAGCAGCAACAGGCAGCAGCCGGCCCAGAACAGCTTGACCGGGATCTGCCGGGCCTTGATCGCCAGCCACAGCCCCAGCGGCATGGCGATGGTGATCAGCAGGGCGAAGGCGTTGGGATCGAGCATGGCCGAGGCGCGGCCCTGCTCCTGGTACTTGGTGGAGAAGATCGCGAACAGGCAGGTGACGCACACGCTGACGGTGATCAGCCGGGCCAGCATCGGCAGGTTGAGTTCGCGGCCGACCAGCAGGGTGATGACGAACACCACCAGGCCCACCAGCAGCTCGCGCAGGTGTCCGCCCGACAGGGCCAGGTCGTCGCTGGTCCACAGGCTCAGCAGGTACAGGGCCATGAACGGCAGCAGCAGGCGCCACTGGTTGCTGCGCAGGCGTTCGCCGGGCAACTGGCGCACCGCCATTTGCAGGCTGAGGATCAGCACCAGGCCGATGCCCACCAGCTTGGCGCCGGACACCAGGCCGTCCTTGAGCAGGCCCTCCAGCGGCACCAGGGTGGCGATCGCCAGCAGGCCCCAGGCGGGCTTGCGGTACAGCACCAGCACGCCGGCCAGGCCGATCACGCCACCGGGGGCCAGGAACGGGTAGGGGCTGGCCAGCAGCCCCAGGCTCAGCAGGGCCACCAGGGCCACCAGCGACAGGGGAATGATCATGCGACAACCTCCTCGGCCGTGCCCCGATAGACCAGGGCCCAGCGTTGTGCCAGGGTCGGCAGGTGGTAGCGTTCGCGTTGCGTGCGGCGGGCGCCGGCGACCAGCTCGGCGGCCTGTGCAGGATCCTGCAGCAGGGCCTCGAGGTGTGCGCCGAGCTCGGCGCTGGCCAGGGGCGCGGCCAGCAGGCCGTTGCGACCGTGCTCGATGACATCGGGGATGCCGCCGACGCCGAAGGCCACCACCGGCACGCCATCCTGCATGGCCTCGAGCAGGATCATCGGCGTGCCTTCGGTGCGCGAGCTGATGACCAGGGCGTCCAGGCGCTTCATCCAGGCGCGCATGTCGCGCTGGAAGCCCGGCAGGGTGATGCGCGCGGTGAGGCCGGCGGCGTCGATGCGGGCCTGCAGGGTGTCGCGCTCGGGGCCTTCGCCGAGCATCACGGCATGGACCTGTGGGTGGCGCTGGCACACCGGGATCAGGGTGTCGAGGAACAGGTCGGGGCCTTTTTCGCTCGACAGGCGGCCGACGTAGGCGGCGAGCCAGGGTTTTCTATCGCCTTGGCGAGGAGCAGACGTGGGAGCGGGCTTGCCCCGCGATTCAGTGCTGTGTTCGGCATCGCCATCGCGGGGCAAGCCCGCTCCCACGCCTCCGGTCAGGTCAACCTCCTGGTGCTCGGGCAACCCGTTAGGAATCACCCGCAACTTGGCCTCGGACACGCCGGCATCGCGATGGATGCGGGCGATGCTCTCGGCCACGCACACCACCGTGTCCACCGTCGGCGTGCGGCACAGTTGCAGGCTTAGCCAGGTATAGAAACGCTGCTTGCGGCTGCGCGGGGTGAAACCATGCTGGGTACTGACCATCGGCAGGCGCCACAGGGTGGCGCCGATCCAGCCGAACAGCTGGCCCTTGAAGTTGTGGCTGTTCACCAACGGACGTTGCCCGCGCTGCGCGCCGAGTACCTTGAGCACCGCCCCCAGCCCCTGGCAGGTGTCGCACTCGACACCGGCTTCGCGAAAGCGCGCTACCAGCTCTGCCGGGGCATCGAGGAACAGCACCCGATGCTGGCCGGGAGTGGCCTGGCAGTGGTCCAGGAGCATGCGCTCGGCGCCGTAGAACCCGCCACTGCCGAGCAGGTGCAGGATCGGCCGGCCGGCGTGCAGCGCGGCGTTCAATTGCGCACCCAGTGCCACAGGCGTGGCAGCGACCAGCTCTTGTGCGGGTTGGGCAGCGCCGGGGCCTGGTCGTTGATCACCAGCAGCACCGGCAGGCCCAGCTCGTGGCTGATCTGCGCCGGATGCTTGAAGCGGTGGTCGAAGAACTCCCTGACGTAGACCACGGCGATCGCCAGCAGCAGGCCGGTGATCAGGCCGAACGGAATGATCAGGCCAGGTTTCGGGAAGCTTGCCGCGGTGGGTTCATAGGGGGCGCTGAGGATCCGCGCGTTGGACTGGCTGCCGTCGAGCAGGCCCTGGCCGCGGCTTTCCTCGTAGCGCTGGGCGTAGGTGGAGAAGGCCTTGTGCAGGGCATCGATCTCGGTATCCAGCTGGCGGGTCTTGCTCTGGGTCTCGCGCAGCTGGAGGATGCGCTTGCTGTAGTCGGCGATGCGCTGGGTCTTCTGCTCGATCACCTGCTGGGTCACCGCCAGGTCCTGCTGGCGCTCACGGATGCGGTTCTCGACGATCTTGAGGAACTGCGCGCGCAACTGGGCGATCTGCTGGCGGGCCATGACCATCTGGTCGGAGCCCGGCTGGAACACCGTGGCGTCGCCGTTGTAGCGGGCCAACTGGGTGGTCAGTTGCTCACCGAGTTGCTTGATCTCGCGGTCCTCGAAGGCGATGTTGTCGACCGTGGTGGTGAAGGTGTAGGGGAAGGCGTAGTCGGCCATCTTCGCCTTGTTGGCCGCGGCCAGGCTGCTTTGCAGGTAGTCGAGCCACTTCTGGTTCTGCAACTGGCGGTCACGTTGCAGGTTGAGCGCCTGCTCCTCGGTGTTGATGGCATTGAGGCGGAAGGTGATCTCCTCCTTGGGGTCCGACGAGCCGATGGCGGTCAGCAGCCCCAGGCGCTGGCTTTCCAGGTCGCCCAGACGTGCCTGGTAGTGCAGTTTCTTCTGCTCGTAGAACGCTTCGGGCAGTTCGTTGGACTGCAGGTCCTGGCGGTTGGTCAGGAAGTTTTCCAGCAGGCGGCTGACGAACAGCGTGCCGAGCTTCGGATCGTTGGCGCCGTAGGTGATGGAGATCACGTTGGAGCCGGGCAGGGTCTCGACCTTGAGGTCCTTGACCGCCTGGTCGGTGAGGGTGTCGAGCTGGGTGTCGCGGTCATCAGCGACGGTGTTGCCGAACAGTCGGCGCAGCGGGTCGAGCACCGCTTGGCGCAGCGGGTCGAGCACGGTACGGCGCAGCAGGCCGGGCTCGTCCGGGTAATGGCCCTCCTTGCGCAGCTCGCCGATGGTCTGGCGGATCAGGGTTGGCGAGCGCAGGATGTTGCTCTCGGTCTCCATGTCGGCCAGCGACGGCGGGATGAACTGATCGGCTTGCTGGCTGAGCGCCGAGGTGGTGTCGCTCTGCGAGAGCTTCTTGGACTGCACGATGACTTCGGCGGTGATGTCGTAGCTCTGCTTGAGCACCAGCGGCAACAGCACGGCGATCACCGCGAACACCAGGAACACCCGTTTCACCAACTGGCGGTTGGCGAAGAAGATGCGGAAGAACTCATGCACATAGTTTTCTTTGGGTTGCGTGGTCATGGTCCGTCCCCCGGTCAGTCGTTGCTTTCTTTGTTGTCGACGCGGTAGCTGAAGCTGAAACCGAAGCCTTGGAACAGCACCACGTCGGCCAGTTGCCGGGACAGCTCGGCGGCGCTGGCCAGCTTGGTCTTGGGCACGTAGAGCATGTCCTCTGGCTGCAGGTAGGCGAGCTTCTGGCTGCCGCCGGACAGCGCCTGGTCGACGTCGTAGTTGACCGCGTGCACGGTGTTGCCTTCACGGCGCATGATCACCACTGAACCGAGCTTGGCCTTGAGGGTCGGGCCACGGGCCAGGGTCAGGGCCTCGAGCACCGATACCGGGCGGCGGATCTGGAAGGCGCCGGGTTGGCCGACTTCACCGAGTACGTAGATCTCGTTGGCGGCGGTGGACTTGAGCAGTACGTCCACGCTCATGCGCCCGGGCAGGGTGGCGTAGCGCTCGTTGAGGTAGTCACGCAGCTGGTTGACGGTCATGCCCTGCAGCGGCACCGAGCCAATTTCCGGGAAAGTGGCGCGGCCGTCGTTGCCCACGGTGATGTCGCGGCTCATGCCGGTGCCGGGGTGGTTGAGGGCGTTCTTCAGGTTGACCTCGTCGGTCATCGGGCTCAACACACGCACGGTGACCTGGTCACGGTTGGGCTTGAACACCCGCTTGTCCTGGTAGGCCTGGCGGATGGCGCTCTCGGCCTCGCCGGGGGTCATGCCCTCGACGCGCACCGCGGCGTTGGTGCTGGGCAGGGTGATGGTGCCGTCAGGCTGCACCAGTTGGTTGCCGTTCAGACCGCTGGCGGCCATGAAGTTGAGGTCCAGGGTGTCACCGGACTGGATGCGGTAGACCCCGGCCGAACGGTTGCTGACATGGAAGATCACCTCCAGCACGTCCTGCGGGCGCAGTACCTGTTCGCGGCGGGCGACCTCGGTGGCCTGGCTCTCGGCCGGTGGCGCGGTGAGGATCTGCACCGGCATCTGGCGGTCTTCCTGGCTGGCGCAGCCGGCCAGGGCCAGCACGCACAGGGCTATCGATGGGTATCTCATGGCGTTCATCCTGTGCGGCCTCTCAGAGATTTTCGTACAGCCACTTGGGCATGTAGTACTTGCGTTTGTTGAACACGCTGCCGATCAATCGCGCGCCAGCCTGGGTCAGCCGCTGGCTGGCGGCCTGGGCGACCTCCCAGCGGGTCTCCTCGGCGCACACCACCAGGATCACGCCGTCGACCAGGGTGCCGATCACCAGGCTGTCGGCACTGGCGTAGATGGCTTCGCCGTCGATCACCACGAAGCGGTACTGGTTGCTCAGCTGGTGCAGCAGTACGCGCAACTGCTCGTGGTCGAGGCGGTCGCGGCCGCGTTTCCAGGTGCCCACCGGCAGCACGTCGAACGGCTGGTCGGACAGGCGCACGATGCAGTCCTGGGCCAGCGGCGGGGTGTCCTGGTTGAACAGCAGGTCGCTGTAGCCGCGCAGCTTGCCCAGGCCCAGTTGCTGGCTGAGGCCGCCGGGGCTGAGGCTGGCGTCGATCAGCAGCACGTTGCCCGCGCTCATCAATGCCAGCTGGCTGGCGAAGGCCAGGGCGCTGGTGCTGGTGCCGCTGCCGGTGTTGGCCGCGGTCAGCAGCAGGGTGCGCTGGTCGAGGTCGAGCACGGTGGCGGTCAGGTTGGTCTCGCTTGGGGTAGCGATCGTCAGGCTTCTCGAGGATGAACCGTCCATCTCAGCTTGCTCCGTGGCCAGTGAAGACTTTGAACGGGGTCTTGAGCAGGATCTTCAGGTCCAGCATCAGGCTCTGTTCGTTGATGTAGCTCAGGTCCAGCTCTACGCGTTGGTCGAAGTCGATGTTGCTGCGCCCGGAGATCTGCCACAGGCCGGTCATGCCCGGGTAGATCGACAGCCGCGCCAGGTGGTTGTCGTGGTAGCGGTAGGCGTTGAATGACGTGGGGCGCGGGCCGACCAGGCGCATGTCACCGGTGACCACGTTGATCAGGTTGGGCAGCTCGTCCAGGCTGCTGCGCCGCAGCCAGCCGCCCACCGAGGTGATGCGCGGGTCCTTGTCGATCTTGAAATCGATGGATTCGGCGCCGTGCTTGTTCAGGTGGCGCAGCGAGTCCTTGAGCGCCTCGGCGTTGGCCACCATGGTGCGGAACTTGTACATGCCGAAGGCGCGGCCACGGTAGCCGGTGCGTTTCTGCACGAAGAACACCGGACCCTTGCTGGATAGCTTGATCAGCAGCCCCAGCACCAGAAACACCGGCGACAGCAGCAGCAGCAGGGTCAGCGCGGCCAGGCACGACAGCACGCGGTTGGTGCGCGACAGCGTCCAGGGCCGGCCTCCGGCGCGACCGGTGATCCAGCCACGACCCTGCATGTGGATGGCGGCATCGATGCGCTGGCGGTGCGCCGGATCCATGCGTTTGTCCTGGTACAGCGCCTGCAGTTGCGCGCTCTTGGGTTGCCCTGTCATACCGCCCTCCGTTTATCTGGCTGCTCGCCCAGGGGCGCCGCTTCGCTGGCGGCGGGCGAGTGGTAGCTCTTGAACCAGGCGACAAAGCGCCCGAGCCCTTCATCAAGGCCTATCTGTGGGGTGAAACCGGTGACCCTGGCCAGCGCGCTGGCGTCGGCGCAGGTAGCCAGCACATCGCCTGGCTGCAGCGGCAGCAGTTCGATCACCGCGTTGCGCTGCAGGTGTTTCTCCAGCAGGGCCAGGTAGTCGAGCAGCTCCACCGGGCGCTGCCCGCCGATGTTGTACAGGCGCCAGGGCGCGTGGCTGCTGGCCGGGTCCGGGGCGAACGCGTCCCACTGCGGGTCGGCGACCGGGGGCAGGGGGATCAGCCGCACCAGGCTTTCGACGATGTCGTCGATGTAGGTGAAGTCGCGCTGGTGACGGCCATGGTTGAACAGCTGGATCGGCCGGCCTTCGCTGATCGCCTTGGCGAACTGCATCGGCGACATGTCCGGGCGGCCCCAGGGGCCGTATACGGTGAAGAAGCGCAGGCCGCTGCAGGGAATGCCATAAAGGTGGCTGTAGCTGTGGGCCATGGCCTCGTTGGCCTTCTTGGTGGCGGCATACAGCGACAGCGGGTGGTCCACTGGGTCCTCCACCCGATAGGGCGTCTGCTGGTTGGCCCCATAGACCGAGCTGGAGGAGGCGTACAGCAGGTGCTTGACCGGGTGGCGGCGGCAACCTTCGAGAATGTTGAGAAAACCGGCCAGGTTGCTGTCCAGGTAGGCCTGAGGGTTCTGCAGCGAGTAGCGCACGCCGGCCTGGGCCGCCAGGTGCACCACCACCTCCGGGCGCTCGCTGGCGAACAGCCGGGCCATGCCGTCGCGGTCGCCCAGGTCCAGGCAGTGCAGCGGAAAGTCGCCGACAGTCTGCCGTACCCAGTGCACGCGGGCGTGCTTGAGCGCCGGCTCGTAGTAGTCGTTGAAGTTGTCCAGGCCCACCACCTGGTGCCCCTCGAGCAGGAGCTGGCGGCAGGTGTGGGCGCCGATGAAACCGGCCGCGCCGGTCACCAGCATCTTCATGGCGCGTCCGCCTGCGGGGCGATTTGGCGCAGGCCGATGCCGCTGTAGTGCAGGCCGTGGGCGGCGACCTGCTCGGGGTTGTACAGGTTGCGGCCATCGACGATCACCCGCTCGCGCAGCTTGCTGGCCAGCATCGAAAAATCGACCACGCGGAAGTTCTTCCACTCGGTGCAGATCACCAGGGCGTCGGCGTCCTGCAAGGTGTCGTCGCGGGTGGCGCACAGTTGCAGGTCGTCCCGGTAGCCGTACAGGCGCCGGCACTCATCCATGGCCTCGGGGTCGTAGGCGCGCACCGTGGCGCCTTCGGCCCACAGGGCTTCCATCAGGTAACGGCTGGGGGCTTCACGCATGTCGTCGGTGTTGGGCTTGAAGGCCAGGCCCCACAGGGCAATGGATTTTCCGGCCAGGCCAGCCAGGCGCTGCTTGAGCTTGGCGAACAGGATGCGCCGCTGTTGGTCGTTGACCTCGTGGACGCTTTGCAGCAGACGCAATGGCATGCCACTGTGGGCAGCGGTGTGCAGCAGGGCCTTGATGTCCTTGGGGAAGCACGAACCGCCGAAACCGCAGCCCGGATAGATGAAGTGGTAGCCGATGCGCGGGTCGGAGCCGATGCCGCGCCGCACCGCCTCGATATCGGCGCCCAGGTGTTCGCTGAGGTTGGCCAGCTCGTTCATGAAGCTGATGCGGGTGGCGAGCATGGCATTGGCGGCGTACTTGGTCAGCTCGGCGCTACGGTTGTCCATGAACATCAGCTTTTCGTGGTTGCGGCAGAACGGCGCGTACAGTTCCGCCAGCTGGTCATGGGCCACTTCGTCGAGGGTGCCGACGATGATCCGGTCCGGGCGCATGCAGTCGGCCAGGGCGCTGCCTTCCTTGAGAAACTCGGGGTTGGACACCACGCGCACGTGCAACTGGCTTTTGCCCAGGCGCTGCAGTTCGTCGCGGGCCAGGGCCATGACCTGATCGGCGGTGCCCACCGGCACGGTCGACTTGATGATCAGGGTATGGTCGGTCTCCATCAGCGCGGCGATCTGCCGGGTGACGTTGAGCACGTGGCTGAGGTCGGCCGAGCCGTCCTCGTCGGGCGGCGTGCCGACGGCGATGAAGATCAGCTCGGCGTGGCTGACCGCGTCGCTGGCCTGGGTGCTGAACAGCAGGCGGCCTTCCCTGATGTTGTCCTCGAGCAGGTCCGACAGACCCGGCTCGCTGATCGGCGGCACGCCCTGGCGCAACTGGTTGATCTTGTGGGTATCGACATCCACGCACAGGACCCTGTGACCGACGTCCGCCAGGGCTGCTGCCTGTACCAGTCCGACATAACCGGTGCCAAAAACGCTCACGTCCATGCGCGGTGCCTCGTATGGATGAGTAAGGGAGATGAAACAGTGGTGTGAATTGGGTATAGCTCAGCCCGGTGGAATTGCGTCAAAGCAATGGCATGTTTCGTCGAATTTACAGGCCCTGTTGAAACGGGCGATCTGCCACCAACCCGTTGCCAATCCGTGTGTTAGCGCGCATAGCTAGTGGCAATTGGCCGTTCGACGAACCGATGAACGGTTCAATGCAGCGGAATAAGCGGGCTGCAGCCGATAGGGAGAATCAACAGCAACTTGCGTTAGGTGCCAGATTCCGGTGTCGGTATGTCGTCGGAATTTTGACTTTTTTGCGTTGTGGTTTGTTTCACAGCTGCTACGGTTTGAGTAGATTTCCATGACTGGAGTGGCCGAAACATGCGCGGATGGATCAAGCTCTTGCTGTTGCTCGTCTATCTGGCCAGCTTTCATGCCTATTACCGCGAACGCATAGAAGCGCTGGGTATTGGCCTGCCCCTTGTGCTGTACCTGGGGGTGTTCGCGCTGTTGGCGCTGGCCCTGCTGCTGACGGCGTTCACCCGCCCCGGCTGGTTGCGCTGGGCGCTGGCGCTGGCGTTTACAATCAGCGCGATCTTTCTCGACGCTTATAACCGCATCACCGACGCCTATCTGACCTATAGCGCATTCGTGTCCATGGTCTATGCCGGCGCTTTCGTCCAGGAGGCCCTGCAGCAATACCACTACGCTATTACCCTGGCCGCGGCGCGAGCGCTGTTGCTGTTGTTTGGCCTTGGCTTGCGTCCGGGGCCGACCCCGTGGTTGCCAAGGTTGTTGCCACCCGTGGCGCCGGTGCTGGGCCTGCTGGTGCTGATCGCCATCCTGTTCGTGCGCGCCGGCGAGGGCGCACGGGGCCTGCCGGTGATGTACACGCCGCTGGCCTACCTTAGCCTGTTCGGCTACGAGACCGTGCACGACCATGTCGGGCCGCGCCAGCCAGTGAGTCTGGCCCAGTCGGGGCCGGCGATGGCGCGGGATATCGTGCTGCTGATCGACGAGAGCATCTCGGGTAACTACCTGGACCTGAACACTCCGGCCGGGGTCACCAGCCACCTGGCCCAGGCCCAGCCGGGCGTTTCCATCGTCAACTTCGGCTATGCCGCGTCCATCGCCAACTGCAGCGCCGACACCAACGTCACCCTGCGCTACGGTGGCACCCGCGGTGATTACCTGCGCATCAACTCGACCCAGCCGTCGATCTGGCAGTACGCCAAACACGCGGGCCTGGGAACGGTGTATATCGATGGCCAGCGCACGGGCGGCAACCTGCAGAACCTGATGACCGAGACCGAGAAGCGCGATATCGACCAGTTCATCCAGTTTGACGACACCCCCGTGGTGCAACGCGACATGGCGGCGCTGGAGCGGCTGGTGGCGCTGCTCAAGGACGGCAAGCCGCAGCTGATCGTGGTGAACAAGGTCGGCGCCCACTTCCCGGTGCACGACAAGTACCCGGACGACTTCCTCAAGTACCAGCCGGCCTTGCCACGGGGGCGCTACGTCGATATCGCCGACACCGGCACCCGCGATGGTTTCGATGGCCGGCCCCAGGACTGGGTGCTGTACCGCAATGCCTACCAGAACACCGTGTTGTGGAATGTCGGCGAGTTCTTCCGCCGGCTGTTCGCCGAGGGCGACCTCAGCCAGGCCGTGGTGCTCTATACCTCAGATCACGGCCAGGATTTGCATGAGCGCGGCAACCCCGGCCTGAACACCCATTGCGACAGCGATCCGGTACCCGAAGAAGGCCTGGTGCCGTTGGTGGTGATCCAGGGCGAGGGCCTGCGCACGCTGGACTGGCAGGCTCACCTGCCGGCCAACCGCAACGCCTCCAGCCATTACAACCTGTTCCCCACGCTGCTCAAGCTGATGGGCTATGACGGCACGGCCGTGAGCGCGCTCTACGGCCGTTCGCTGGACATGCCGACGGATGACCCGTTTACCTTCAACGTGCGCTTCAATGCGCGGTTGGGGGCCAAGCCGGACTTTCGCCACATCGACCTCGGGCAGGTGGTCACGCCCGCCAGTGTCCTGGCGGGGCAGCCGATGCCGGTGGGCAAGGCTGACTAGGATCAGAAGTCGATGCTGGCGGAGACCTGCACCGTGCGTGGCGCCCCCAGCCCCAGGCTGGTGAGCAGCGGCATGCCCCAGTAGGCCTTGTTGGTCACGTTCTCCACCGTGCCACGGAAGGTCACCGGGTGGTCCGCCACCTGCAGCCGGTAGCGGGCGCCGACGTCATATATCGTGTAGCCAGGGATCGACTGGCTGTTGTCGTCGCTGATGTATTGCTTCGATACGGCGGTGGCATTGGCGGTCAGGGTCAGGCCATCGAGCAGCGGGGTGTCCCACTCCACACCCAGCTTGCCCTGCAGTTTCGGCTGGCCGGTGGCGGTCTTGCCTTCCTCGGCGGGATTCTCGGCCTTGGTCACCTTGGGGTCCAGGCGAGCCACGCCGCCCATCAGGCGGACATCGGTCAGCGGGGTACCGAAGAAGCTCCATTCGAGGCCGCGATTACGTTGTTCGCCACCGAAGGAGAACACTTTGGTCACCGGGTCAGTGAAGCTGCTGGGGCGTTCGATCTGGTACAGGCTCAGGGTGTGGGCGAAGTCGCCGAGGTCGAGCTTGATGCCGACTTCCCTCTGCTTGGACTTGTAGGGGGCGAACACCTGGCCTGCGTTGGGCGCGGTAATCGGGGCGATGGCGCCCTTGCTCAGGCCTTCGATGTAGTTGGCGTACAGCGACACTTCGTCGGTGAGCTTGATCAGCACCGCCGCTGCCGGCGTCGTGGCGCTTTCGTTGTAGCGAGTGGTGTGCGCGCCGGTGCTGACGTTGAAACTGTCGCTCAGCACCTGCTGGCGGCGCACGCCCAGGGTCAGTTGCAGGCGTTCGTCGAGGAACGACAGGGTGTCGGCCAGCCCGTAGCTGCTCAGGCGCGACTCGGTATGGGCGATGGCCGGGTAGCGCCTGGCGGCCTCCGGTCCCCAGACCGGGTGGTAGATATTGTTGATCCACTCGGCCCCCGGGACGTTGCGCCGGCCATAGTCGCGCTGCTTGTCGGAGTAGTGCGTGGCGTTGAGCGACCACTGATGGCCCACGCCGAAGGTGTCGAAATGGCCGCGCAAGCCGGCTTCTCCCGAGGTCTTCTTCAGGTCGATCTTCAACTGGCCCATGTTCGTCTCCATATCCCCGGCGGTGTTGAACACCTCGGCGAGCATGGTGCCGCTGTAGGCATAGTCGGTCTTGCTGGTGCCGGCCGCGGCATAGGCCGTGAGGTTGTCGTTGAGGTCATATTCGCCGCGCACGATCACGCCCTTGTCGCGGGTCTGGACGAAGCCCCAGTCCGGGTTGAGCAGGGTCTCGGACTTAGGCGGCCTGGGCACCGGCACGCCCGCGGCCAGGCCGATGCCGCGGTTCTGGCCCCTGACCCGGTCCTCGCTTTCGTACAGGTCGGCGGACAGGCGCGCCCGCTCGCCGCGCCAGTCGAGGCCCAGGGCATTGAGCTCGGCCTTCATGCGCTGATGGTCGGTTGCTGTATCACCGTCGCGATAGACGCTGTTGAAGCGCACGCCGAACTGCTGCTGCTCACCGAAGCGGCGGCCGACGTCGAGGTGACCGCCGAACTGTGCGTCGGACATGTAGGTGGTGGTGATCCGCGTCAAAGATTCGGCACCCGCGCGCTTGGGCACCAGGTTGATGCTGCCGGCCACCGAGCCGCCCGGCGGCATGCCGTTGAGCAGGGCGGAGGGCCCTTTGAGCACTTCGATGCGCTCATACATCTCCGGCGAGATCCGGTAGTAGGGCGCCATGCCGTACAGGCCGCCGATGCTCACATCGCTGATGTTGGAGTTGAAGCCACGGATCGAGTAGTTCTCGCTGTAGGTACCTTTCAGGCCGTTGCTGAACACGGCGGGATCGGTCGCGGCAATCACGTCGGTGATGGTCTGCGCCTGGGTGTCCTGGATGTATTGGTCGGTGTAGCTGATGGTGCTGAACGGCGTCTCCATGAAGTCCTTGTTGCCCAACAGGCCGACCCGTCCGCCCGAGGCCACCTGGCCGCCGGCATAGGCGGGGGGCAATGCGCTCGGGGCGTCGAGGTTGCCCTCGACCCGGGTCTCGGTCAGCTCCAGGCTGCCATTGGTCTGGCCCTGTCGGGTCTTTTCCACTGCCTCGGCCTGCTCCACGGCCTGCGCCGCGGTCACGCCCATGGACACGCCGCCCAAGCCGAGGAGCAAGGCCATGTGCACGGCGGTGAAGGTGCGATTGAGGTCGAAGTGGGGCACAGCCGGCTGCTGCACCGGGCTGACACGCTGTTGCGACATGCTGGAGTCCTTTCGATTCGCAAGTGAGTGAAGGCATTCACTAGGGATTCCGAATCAGAAGGGAAAAACCTCAATGAAAATCATTGGCATTTGTCGCGTGTCGACGATTACCCCGGGAGTGCCAAGGGATGCAGGGCGCGGAATCCCAACGCTTCTTCCACCAACCAGTCATGCACCGCCCGCGCGCCAGGCTGGCTCAGCCCGCCCGGCGGATACAGCAGTACATAGCGCTTGTGGTTGGCGATCGGCACCCCGAACGGCACGATCAGCGCGCCGCGCTCCAGCTCGTCGTTGAGCAGGGTGCGTCGGGCGATGGCCACGCCGACACCGGCAATGGCCGCTTCGATGGTCAGGTGGTTGCGGTTGAAGGTGTGCCCACGACGCACATCCAGCCCGCCGGCGCCGATACCGTCGAGGTAGAACTCCCATTCGGCGTACTCCGAGCTGCCGCGCCAGGCGGTGATGTCGTGCAGCAGCGGGTAGTGAGCCAGGTCCGCCGGCCCGTGCAGGGGCGGGCGGCCGCGCAGCAGGGCAGGTGAGCAGACCGGGAAGATCTGCTCGTCCAGCAGCGGGGTGGAGAGCATGCCCGGGTAGCTGCCGTCGTTGAGGTCGATGGCCAGGTCGAAGTCTTCCGGGTGCAACGCCTGGTTGCTGTCCTCGGCCACCAGGCGCAGTTCGATATCCGGGTAGCGCTGCTGGAAGCGCGGCAGGCGCGGTGTCAGCCACTTGGCCAGGAACGACGGGATCGAGCGCAGGCGCAGGGTGCCGCGGATTTCGCCGGCATCCAGGCGCAGCAGCTCGGCCTCGATGCTGCCGTAGGCCTCGGCCACGGTCTGCGCCAGGCGCTGGCCTTCGGCGGACAGCTCGACGCCGCGGGCGCGGCGCAGGAACAGGCGAAAGCCCAGGCGCTCCTCGAGCTGGCGCATCTGCTGGCTGACCGCGCCGGGGGTGATGTGCAGCTCCTCGGCGCAGCGGGTGAACGACAGGTGCCGCGCCGCACAGGAGAACACGTGCAGCCAGACGAACACCTGGCCGTTGAGTGGGCCTTTCATCGTTTAGTCCTGCTAAAGGCTTGTGTAGGAAGTTTCGTTGGTCAAGCTGGCATGAGCGCGGCAGTATCGCGCAACTTGGCAATACCGCTCAAATTTTCCAGAGAGCCGTGGCACATCGTAAACGTTTGTCACGGCCAGGCATTAGCATGGCTATCAGTGTTTTCGACCTTTTCAAGATTGGCATCGGCCCATCCAGCTCCCACACCGTCGGCCCCATGCGCGCGGCGGCGACCTTCGCCCAGGCCTTGCGTGAGCGCGGCCTGCTGGCCCAGGTGCGGCGGGTCGAGGTGCGTCTCTACGGCTCGCTGTCGGCTACCGGTGTCGGTCACGCCACGGACCGTGCCTGCCTGCTGGGGTTGATGGGCCAGTGGCCGGACCGCATCGACCCGCACAGTATCGAGCCACGCATCGACCAACTGATGCAGGAGCAGTGCCTGATGCTCGATGGCAGCCAGCCGATCGAGTTCCAGTACAGCCGTGACATGCGCCTGCTCGACGAGAGCCTGGCCTATCACCCCAACGCTATGACCCTGGAGAGCTTCGACGGGCAGGGCAGCCTGTTCAGCCAGACCTACTTTTCCGTGGGTGGCGGCTTCATTGTCGAGGCAAGCGAGATCGACGCCCCGCAGGGAGGCGCCAGCCAGGTCGCCTTGCCTTACGAATTCTCCAGCGGCGCCGAGTTGCTGGCCCTGTGCAAGGCCCACAACCTGAGTGTCAGCCAGTTGATGCTGGCCAACGAATGCGCCTGGCGTCCGCAAAGCGAGGTGCGCGAAGGCCTGCTGAAGATCTGGGCGGCCATGGGCGAGTGCGTCGACAACGGCCTGCGCAACGAAGGCATTCTCCCCGGCGGGCTGAAGGTCAAGCGCCGGGCGGCGCGCCTGCACCGCAGCTTGCAGGAGGTCGGCAAGCCCAACGTCATCGGTTCGACCCTCAGCGCCATGGAGTGGGTCAACCTGTTCGCCCTGGCGGTCAACGAAGAGAACGCCGCCGGCGGGCGCATGGTCACCGCGCCCACCAACGGCGCGGCCGGGATAATTCCGGCGGTGCTGCACTACTACATGAAGTTCAATCCCGGCGCCTGTGACGACGACGTGGTGGCGTTCCTCCTGGCCGCTGCCGCGGTGGGCATCCTGTGCAAGAAAAACGCTTCGATCTCCGGCGCCGAGGTTGGCTGCCAGGGCGAGGTGGGCTCGGCCTGTTCGATGGCCGCCGCAGGCCTGGCCGAGGTACTTGGCGCCACGCCGCCGCAGCTGGAGAACGCCGCCGAGATCGCCCTTGAACACAACCTCGGACTGACCTGCGACCCGGTCGGCGGCCTGGTGCAGATTCCCTGCATCGAGCGCAACGCGATCGCCGCGGTGAAGGCCATCAACGCCGTGCAGATGGCCCTGCGCGGTGACGGCGAGCACTTCATCTCACTCGACCGGGTGATCCGCACCATGCGTGACACCGGCGCGGACATGCACGCCAACTACAAGGAAACCTCCCGCGGCGGCTTGGCCGTCGCGTTCGTCGAGTGCTGACACACAAGCGCTTTCCTGGGCGGGACGGCTTCGTGAGAGCGGGCTGTTCCCACAATCCTGATTGAACCTGCAACACCCGCTGTACCTGCGACAAAAACAACTACAAGGCGATACCCAATGACTGATGTACAAAGCACCGCGAGCGTTCGTGCGGATTCGGCTGCCCTGGCTTCGACCAGCGGCTCGACCACCTGGAACCGCCACGACACCACCTGGGCCCTGGGCCTGTATGGGACGGCGATCGGCGCCGGCACCCTGTTCCTGCCGATCAATGCCGGGGTCGGCGGTTTCTGGCCGCTGCTGATCCTGGCGCTGCTGGCGTTCCCCATGACCTTCTTCGCCCACCGGGCGCTGACCCGCTTCGTGCTGTCCGGGCGCAAGGGCGGCAACGAGGACATCACCGAGGTGGTGGAGGAGCACTTCGGCGTCGGTGCCGGCAAGCTCATCACCTTGCTGTACTTCTTCGCGATCTTCCCGATCCTGCTGGTCTACAGCGTGGCGCTGACCAACACCCTGACCAGCTTCTTCGAACACCAGCTGCACATCGGTGCGCCGCCACGGGCGCTGCTGGCCTTGCTGCTGATCTGCGGGCTGATGATCGTGGTGCGCTGCGGCCAGCAGATCATCGTCAAGGCCATGAGCCTGCTGGTGTATCCCTTCGTCGTCTCGTTGCTGTTGCTGGCCCTGAGCCTGATTCCCAACTGGAACGGCGCATTCTTCGCCCAGGCCAACGAAGGCATCAGCGCCTCCAAGCTACTGCTGACCCTGTGGCTGGCAATCCCGGTGATGGTATTCTCGTTCAACCACTCGCCGATCATCTCGGCGTTCGCCGTCGACCAGAAGCACCGTTATGGTGTTGACGCCGACCGCAAGAGCGGCCGCACCCTGGCCACCGCTCACGTGATGATGGTGCTGACGGTGATGTTCTTCTGCTTCAGCTGCGTGCTGGCGCTGAGCCCGGGCGACCTGGCCGCGGCCAAGGCGCAGAACATTTCCATCCTGTCGTACCTGGCCAACCACTTCCAGACCCCGGTGATTGCCTTCGTAGCGCCGCTGATCGCGCTGGTGGCGATCACCAAGTCGTTCCTTGGCCACTACATCGGCGCCAGCGAAGGCTTCCAGGGCATGATCGTCAAGACCCTGCGCGGACGCGGCAAGACCTGGCCGGCCAAGCGCCTGGAGCGCGTCACGGCGTTGTTCATGCTGGTGACCTGCTGGGCGGTGGCGACCCTGAACCCGAGCATCCTCGGGCTGATCGAGAGCCTGGGTGGGCCGGTGATCGCCTGCCTGCTGTTCCTGATGCCGATGTATGCGGTGCAGAAGGTGCCGGCGTTGCGCCAGTACTCGGGCAAGCTGTCGAATGTGTTCGTGGTCGTGATCGGGCTGATCACGCTGTCGGCGATCGTCTACAGCTTCATGGCCTGACCGATGATCGCGGGGCCAGCCCGCTCCCACGCATTCAGGTGGGAGCGGGCTGGCCCCGCGATCCGTTCAGGTCAGACGCTTTCCAGGTGCTTGATCGCAGCCTTCAGGCGCTGCGCGGGTTGCGGCTGGTCCTGGTGGGTGATGTCCGGCGCCTTGCGCACGCGACCATGCTGGTCGACCCAGTGGCCGTTGATGAAGTAACGGTAGCTGGCGGTGCCGGCGTTCCAGCCCTGGTCAAGCAGGCCCTGCAGATGGAAGGTCTGGGCGATCTGGCTGAGCGGGCCGCTTGGGCTGCCATCCAGGTGCAGGACGATCGACGGGCTGCCAGCGGGCGCGAACGGCAGCTCGCTGTAGCCGCCCCACACCTTGGCTTGGAACACCTGGACCGGGTGCGTGGCCTGGATGATGGAGGCCCTGCCGGTGACCTTCTTCTGCACGGTATTCACCAGCAGGTCGAGGGTCAGGATAGGGGCGCCGAGCAGCCCGTTGCTGACATTCAGGCGGGTATGAAAAAGTCCGAAGGACATGCTGATTCTCCTTGTCTGCTCAGGCTTTCTTGGCGGCCTTGGTGGCCGGGCTCTTGGTCGAGGCGAGGGCTTGGTCCAGGGCTTTGCCCACGGCGCCGCTGGCCAGTTGCTTGAGTTGCGCGACGTCACCGGTGGCGATCACTGCCTCCAGGGTGGCGTTGTGCAGTTCGGTCGTGAGGTCGACGTTCGCCAGTGTCTGGATGCGTTTGAGTTCAAGCACGACGGGTACGTTGTCCACTTCGATCCAACGCTGGCCGTTGTAGTAACGGTAGCTGGCCGTGCCTTTCTGCCAGTCCAGGTCGAGCAATGCGCGCAGTTCGAACTGCTCCGGCGAATTGGCGTGCGGGCCGCCCTGGTTGCCACGCACCGTCAGCAGGATCTTGCCTTCGCTGGGCGGTTGCACGGTGAGGTAGCTGTAGGTGCCCCAGGCATCCAGCGCCAGCTCCAGCGGTGGGTTGGTGGTCTGGGTGATCAGCGCGTGGCCGTTGACGCTGCGATCTGGCGTGTAGACCAACAGGTCGAGCTGCAGGCGCGGGGCGCCAGGAGCATTGGTTCCAATGAGGTAGGACACCGGGAACAGGCCTTCCGACGGTGCGGTCAGCGATACAGACATGATTGCCTCCGTTGCATTCAATGAATGAAATACCGTAACCAACGCTTGCGCAGGCGGGCGGAGGAAAAGGGGAGAGGCAGGTAGACGGGCGGATGTACTGGCGTGCCCGGTGCGAGCGGCTGTTGGCAGCCGGCTTGTGCAGCCATCCCTGAAGTGCGGTGCCGCCTGCCTGGCAGCCCGCTTGAGTTAAGCAGGCAAAAGATGCCGTGATGGCCTTTTTGCATTATGTCCGACGAGTGGTGACATCCAGGTCTGCAAGCCGGCTCCCGCCCCGTGAGAACCGGCTTGTCCCGCGATGAGCTCTACAGGGCGGACCGCCTCACTTCGACTTCTGCTGCAACGCCACGAAGCTGCGGCGCATGTCGCTGGCCCAGCCATCAAGCACCGGCTTGACGTCGTTCAGGGTCAGTTGCGTGCTGTCGTTCTCCAGCGCCTTGCCGCTGCCCTTGCGCACCACCTGGGCCAGCACGTTCTGGCTGCCGCCATCGAGGAAAGCGGCCTCCACGGCGATGTCCACGGCCTGGTCGCGACCGCCGGCGGCGGTGTTGACCGCCGCGGCCACCAGGGCGATGGGGATCACCTCGTAGGGCTTGAGGCCTTCGGTGCTGGTGGACACCGCGGTGATCGCCGGGCGCACCACGATGGTGTTCGGGCCAGGCTCCTTGACCAGGGTGAGCACGCTGCCCAGTTCGCGGCGCATGGCTTCGTTGAAGTAGCGGGTGATCGCCTGCAGGGTCTGCGCCGAGATCACATTGGTCGGCTGTGGCTTGGGATAGAACTGGCTCGGCTCGATGAACACCTGGGTGTACTGGCTGGCCTTCACGTCCGGGTCGATCCAGCGCATCACCGGCGCGCCGGAGACGCTCTCGGCGGGCTTCAGGCGACTGTAGTCCTTCAGGAAACCGGAATAGTCCTTGGGATCGACACGGTTGCTGGAGCAGGCAACCAAGGCCAGCAGAGCAGCGCACAGCAGGGTGGTGCGAGGCAGGTGCTTCATGATGACGAGGTCCATGAGGGAAGTGGCCAGAACAACGCTAGCAGGTGGTTGGCCGAAGGCCAGCGGTCAGGTGTTGACGGTTGCCGTTTCCTACGGCGCTGTCTGAGTGCGCCGACTATCCATTGGTCTTTGAAGCTGGAAAAGTATGCCCTTTACGGGTATGTTTAGGAGTGCCGGCCATGGATGTCTACAAGCGAAGGGAGTTTGCCCGCTGGCAACTCAAGGAGTGCGTACCAGACCACCTGCTCTGCCGCGCTGTCCTGGAAATGCAGAGTGGGCTGGTTGACGCGAGCCTTGGTTGCTTGCTGTTCAAGAAACGTGTTGCGGGCCTGTGCAGCGGCAAGCGGGGAGGCTACCGAACACTGCTGTCGGCTCGCATCGGCAGTCGCTACGTGTTCCTTCATGGGTTCGCCAAGAGCGACATGGCCAATGTCACGCCGGCCGAGCAGAAAGCGCTTCAGTTCGCCGGCAGGGTCTTTCTGCAATTGTCACCCCACGCCCTGGCCACGGCATTGGGTTGTGGCGTATTGATGGAGGTCCACTGTGACCAGCAAGCTCATTGAATCACTACGCGTCGACCTCTCTGACCTCGAGCAGGCAGGTGCCGTCGGCAAGGTCACGTTGCGCGACTTCGAGGCGATCTGTCCGGCCCCGGTGCGGGCATTCAGCGCCCAGGACATCCGCCACCTGCGCGAAGCGCTGAACTTCAGCCAACCGGTGTTCGCCCTCCACCTGCACACCAGCGCATCGACGGTACGCAAGTGGGAGCAGGGCGAAACACGCCCGGCAGGGCCCGCCTTGAAGCTACTGAACATCATTGCCGACAAGGGGCTGCAGGCCATCCTCTGAAGCAGGGTTGTCAGCCCAGCGCCTCGCGCAACCGGTACCACAGCATGCCCAGCGCCAGCAGAGGCGAGCGCAGTGCCTTGCCGCCGGGGAAGGTCAGGTGCGGCACCGCGCTGAACACGTCGAACCCCTGGCTGTGCTCGGTGGCGATGGCCTCGGCGAGCAGCTTCGCGGTCCAGTGGGTGACGTTCAGGCCATGCCCGGAATAGCCCTGGGCATAGAACACGTTGGGGTGCTGGCCGAGGCGGCCGACCTGGGGGAAACGGTTGGCGGTGATGCCGATCATGCCGCCCCACTGGTAGTCCAGGCGCACCTCGGCCAGTTGCGGGAACACCTTGAGCACCTTGGGCCGCATGTAGGCGCCGATGTCCTTGGGGTCGCGCCCGGAGTAGTGACAGGCGCCGCCAAACAGCAGGCGGCGATCGGCAGTCAGCCGGTAGTAGTCCAGCCCCACCTTCTGGTCGCACAGCGCCATGTTCCTTGGGATCAGCGTACGCGCCAGGGCCTCGGGCAAGGGCTCGGTGGCCACCACGTAGCTGCCGGCCGGCAGCACCTTGCCGCACAGGCGCGGTTCCAGTTCGTCGAGATGGGCGTTGCAACCCAGGATCAGGCTCTGGGCGCGCACCTTGCCCCGGGCAGTGTGCAGCGTCACCGTTCGGCCATGCTCGATGCGCAGCACCGGGCTTTGCTCGAAGATCCGTACGCCAAGGCCGAGGGCGGCGCGGGCCTCGCCCTGGACCAGGTCGAGCGGGTGCAGGTGGCCCGAGCCCATGTCCACCAGGCCGCCGGCGTACAGGTCGCTGGCGACGATCTCGTGCATGCGTTCGGGATTGACCAGGCGGGTCTCGTGGCGATAGCCCAGTTCAGCCAGGTCGCGCTGCTCGTCTTCGAAGGCGGCGAACTGGGCGGGGGTGTTGGCCAGCTCGCAGAAGCCCCAGCGCAGGTCGCATTCGATACCGTACTGCGCGATGCGATTGGCCACCAGGGCCACCGAATCGATGCCGGCCTGCTTGAGGTAGCGCACGCCGTCCTGGCCGACGTGGCGGGCGAAACCGGAGACGTCATGGCCGATGCCGCGGATCAGTTGGCCGCCGTTGCGCCCGCTGGCGCCCCAGCCGATGCGGCGCGCTTCCAGCAGGATCACCGAGAGGCCGCGCTCGGCCAGTTCCAGGGCGGCGTTGACCCCGGTCAGGCCACCGCCGACCACGCAGACATCGGCCTGCAGGTCCTGGTCGAGCGCCGGGTAGGTGGCCGTCTGGCGTGCCGAGGCGGCGTAGTAGGAGGCGGTGTGTTCGTTCATCTGTGGCATGGGTGGGCTCGGCTCAGCGGTTGGACTTGATCTTGCTCCAGGAGCGGGTCATCTGCCGCAGGATCGCGGGGCTCTGCATGGTCGAGACATACAGGTTGTCCAGCACTTCCTGGGGCGGATAGATCTCGGGGTTGTTCACCAGCGCCGGGTCCATGTCGGCCTTGGCATCCGGGTTGGCGTTGGCATAGCCGACCGTGGCGCTGACCTTGGCGATCACCTTGGGGTCGAGCAGGTAGTTGATGAAGGCCAGGGCCTGCTCGGGGTTCTTGGCGTCCTTGGGGATGGCCAGCAGGTCGAACCACAGGTTGCTGCCTTCCTTGGGAATGCTGTAGGCAACCTTGACGCCATTGCCGGCCTCTTCGGCGCGGTGGGCGGCCTGCAGCACGTCGCCGGAATAGCCGAAGGCGATGCAGACATCACCATTGGCCAGGTCCGAGACGTACTTGGAGGAGTGGAAGTAGGTGATATAGGGGCGTAGCTCCAGCAGGCGGGCCTCGGCCTTGCGGTAGTCGTCGGCCTTCTCGCTGCGCGGGTTCATGCCCAGGTAGTTGAGCATGGCCGGGAACAGTTCGTCCGGCGAGTCCATGAACGCCACGCCGCACTGCTTGAGCTTTTTCAGGTTCTCGGCTTCGAACAGCACCGCCCAGGAATCGATCTTGTCGATGCCCAGCACCGCCTTGACCTTGTCGACGTTATAGCCGATGCCGTTTGTGCCCCAGAGGTACGGTACGGCGTACTGGTTGCCCGGGTCGTTCTGCTCCAGCTGCTTGAGCAGCTGCGGGTCCAGGTGTCGCCAGTTCGGCAGCTTGCTGCGGTCCAGCGGCAGGAACGCGCCGGCCTGGGCCTGGCGCGCAAGGAAATGGTTGGAGGGCACGACCACGTCGTAGCCGGTGCGCCCGGCCAGCAGCTTGCCCTCCAGGGTTTCGTTGGAATCGAACACGTCATAGACCACCTTGATCCCGCTGCTGGCCTGGAAATCGGCCAGGGTGGTGTCACCGATGTAGTCGGTCCAGTTGTATACGCTCACCGTCGGCTGGGCCTGGACGGCGGCGCCGAACAGCAGGGCGAAGGTTGCGGGGATCAAAGCTTGCGGATGACGCATGTCGACACCTCGTTGGTCTTGTTCTTCGAATTCGGTGGTGTGGGGGCTGCTTTGCAGCCCATCGCCGGCAAGCCGGCTCCCCCAGCAATGGTGTTGCTGGTGTGGGAGCGGGCTTGTCAGTGAAGGGGGCACGGTACCCCCAAGGCGGATCACACGCTGAGCAGCAGGAACTCCCGCTCCCACGAGCTGATGACGCGCTTGAAGTTCTCATGCTCGGCACGCTTGACCGCGACATAGCCCTGGACGAACTGCTGCCCCAGGTACTGCTGGACCTTTTCGCAGTCTTCCATGTGCTGCAGCGCATCTTCGATGGTGATCGGCAGGCGCAGGTTGCGTCGCTCGTAGGCGCGGCCCTGCACCGGGGCGCTGGGCTCGAGTTTTTCGACCATGCCGATATAGCCGCACAACAGGCTCGCGGCGATGGCCAGGTAGGGGTTGGCGTCGGCGCCCGGCAGGCGGTTCTCCACGCGCATCGCTTCGGGGCTGGAGGTCGGCACGCGCAGTCCGGCGGTGCGGTTTTCCTCGCCCCACTCGACGTTCACCGGCGCCGAGGTGTCGGGCAGGAAGCGGCGGAACGAGTTGACGTTCGGCGCGAACATCGGCAGCAGCTTGGGAATGTATTTTTGCAGGCCGCCGATATGGTGCAGGAACAGCTCGCTCATGCTGCCGTCGTCATTGGCGAAGATCGGCTTGCCGGTGGCGATGTCGACCACGCTCTGGTGCAGGTGCATGGCGCTGCCCGGCTCGTCAGTGATCGGCTTGGCCATGAAGGTGGCGGTGACGTTGTGCTTGAGCGCCGCCTCGCGCATCGTGCGTTTGAACACGGTGATCTGGTCGGCCAGGTCCAGGGCGTCGCCGTGTCGGAAGTTGATCTCCATTTGCGCCGGGCCGTCCTCGTGGATCAGCGTGTCCAGGTCCAGGCCCTGGATTTCGCACCAGTCGTAGACGTCCTCGAACAACGGGTCGAATTCGTTGGCGGCATCGATGGAGAATGACTGGCGGCCACTCTCGGCGCGACCCGAGCGGCCCAGCGGCACCTGCAAGGGCAAGTCCGGGTCTTCGCAGCGCTGGGTCAGGTAGAACTCCATCTCCGGCGCGACGATCGGTTGCCAGCCCTTGTCGGCATACAGCTTGAGGACCTTCTTCAGCACGTTGCGCGGCGACAGCTCGATGGGGTTGCCCTGCTTGTCGAAGGTATCGTGGATGACGATCGCGGTCGGTTCGATGGCCCAGGGGATCTGGTATACCGCCGTGGGGTCGGGGCGGCAGACCATGTCGATGTCGGCGGCGTCGAGCAGGCTGTAGTAGATGTCGTCGTCGACGTAGTCGCCGGTGACGGTCTGCAGCAGCACGCTCTCCGGCAGGCGCATGCCGCGCTCGTGGAGAAACTTGGCGGTCGGGGCGATCTTGCCGCGGGCGATGCCGGTCAGGTCGCTGATCACGCATTCGACTTCGGTGATCCGGTGTTCTTTCAGCCAGGTGGACAGCTGATCGAAGGGGGCGTTCATACAAACCTCTTGGTTGGGTAGTTGTGGTGGGACGCAAGGCGTTCATCGCCGCAGGGCACTTCCCACAGGTGACGCTGAGGACTATCTTGGTCGCAGCCTCCGCGGCGATCTATCCACTTTTTTCGACAAGCAATGCACCAAAAGAGTGCATCTAGGACAGCGCGTGACAACGCCAACCGCCTTGCAGGTCCAGGATTACCGCACCACCGATGTGACCGAACAGACCCGCGCCACCCCGGGCTGGCAGCAGCAATACCGGCAGATGTCCCCCGGGCATTTCAACGGTCAGTTGCGCTGGCTTGGCCTCGATGGCGTGGAGGTGTACGAGGAGCGCCTGAATACCCGGGTCGAGCAGTTCTTTCGCGCGCCCAGCGGCGCCCTGGCGTTCTGCTTCGACCGTAGCGAGAACAGCCTCTATCTACTCAACGAAGACAGTCGCAATATCTGGATCACCCCGGAGAACTACCAGGAGGTGGCGGTGGTGTTCGAGCAGCCGTTTTTGGCCAGCCATGGCCTCGACCTGGAACGCCTGCGCGGCTTGTTCATGGTGCCACTGAGCTGCCAGCAAAATGCTTTGTTCGGCAACTGGCTGAGCGCCACGCTGACCCGCTTGGGCCAGGCCGATTGCCCGCTGGAAGGCGGGGCGTTGGGCGAGCAGTTGCTGGAGGACTGCCTGTTCATCCTCGACAACGCCGGGCAGCATCTGCAGGGGGATGCGTTGGGGCGGCGCGACGAGGAACGGGCGATCATGCGCCGGGTCAGCGAGTGGGCCGCCGACTGCCCCGACGAAACCCTCAATCTGCTGCAGCTGGCCAAGGTTGCCGGTGTTTCCGTGCGTCAGTTGCAGCAAGCCTTCAAGGGTTTCACCAACCTGCCACCGGCGCAGTGGTTGCGCCTGCGTCGTCTGAACGGCGCGCGGCGTGACCTGCTGGTGGGGGACGCGACCGTTGCCGAGGTGGCGATGCGTTGGTCGTTCTGGCACCTGGGGCGGTTTTCCGAAAGCTACCGGCAGCTGTTTCACGAACTGCCCAGTGAGACGCTTCGGCGTGGCAGGGGCTGACCGGCCGGCAGCGCGCTCGCGGTTTCGAAGTTTCTTGCCCCCGCTCGGCAGCGGGGGCAAGCCGCCAGATCAGTTGCGATCCAGCCACACCGTCTGGGCATTGGTGAACTCGCGCACGCCGAAGTGCGACAGCTCGCGGCCAAAGCCACTTTTCTTCACGCCACCGAACGCCACACGGGGGTCGGATGCGCAGTAGCCGTTGATGAACACGCCGCCGGTGTCCAGCGTAGCGGTCATGCGCTCGGCCAAGGCGTAGTCGGCGGTGTAGATGGTCGCGGCCAGGCCGAACTCGCTGTCGTTGGCCAGCGCCACCGCGTGCTCGGCGTCACGAGCGCTTATGATCGCCGCCACCGGGCCGAACAGCTCCTGTTTGAACGCGGTCATGTCCGGGGTGACGTTGGCGAACACGGTCGGCTCGTAGAAGTTGGCCGCGCCTTCGACCTTCTTGCCCCCCAGCAGCAGGGTGGCGCCTTCGGCAAGGGTTGCCTGGACCTGGCCATCGAGTTCATCGCGCAGGTCGTAGCGTGCCATCGGGCCGATGTAGGTGGCGTCGTCCAGCGGATTGCCGATGGTCAGCGCACGGGTGGCCTCGACGAACTTGTGGGTGAACGCCTCGACAATGCTTTCTTCGACGATCAGGCGCTTGGCGGCGGCGCAGACCTGGCCGGTGTTCTGGTAGCGGCCAATCACGGCGGCCTTCACGGCAGCATCGAGGTCGGCATCGGCCAGTACGATGAACGGATCGGAGCCGCCCAGCTCCAGCACGCACTTCTTAAGCGCCGCACCGGCCTGCGCGCCAATGGCCATGCCGGCGCGCACGCTGCCGGTAAGGGTGATGGCGGCGATGCGCGGGTCGTTGATGGCGCGGGTGACGCCTTCGGGGGTGACATTGATCACCTCGAATACGCCTTCAGGCAGGCCGGCGCGCTTGAACAGGTCGGCCAGCAGGTAGGCGCTGCCCATTACGTTGGGCGCGTGCTTGAGCACATAGGTATTGCCCGCCAGCAGCGCCGGTACCGCGCCGCGCAGCACCTGCCAGACCGGGAAGTTCCATGGCATCACGGCGAGGATCGGGCCCAGCGGGCGGTATTCGATGCGGGCTTTTTCGATCTGGGTCGGCTCCGGCGCCAGCATGGCCGGACCGTGCTCGGCGTACCACTGGCACAGGCCGACACATTTGCTGACTTCGCCACGTGCCTGGCTGATCGGCTTGCCGATCTCGCGGGCGATCATCTGGGCGAAGACTTCGGCGTTGGCCTGCAGGGCCCGCCCGAGCTCGACCAGGTACTCGCTGCGCTGACCCAGCGACACGTTGCGCCACTGGTTGTAGCCGGCCTTGGCGCGTTGCAGCGCCGCGTCCAGCGCGGCGTCGGTGTCGAAGGCGTAGTGGCCGATCCGTTCGCCGCTGTAGGGATCGACGGAAATGGCGTGGGTCAGGCTGCTGATCTCGCTCATGGCAGGACTCTCGTTGTTTTGATCGGATGAGCCCAGACTAGGGGTGGCGCGCTTTAATGAAAACTGAATAATAATGAGCGAAACATTCACGTTTGGAGAATGATCGTGGACCTGGTGCAACTCGAGATGTTCAAGGCCGTGGCCGAGCACGGCAGCATCAGCGCCGCCGCCCAGCAGATCCATCGGGTACCGTCGAACCTGACCACCCGCATCAAGCAGTTGGAGGAAGACCTGGGCGTCGAGCTGTTCATTCGCGAGAAAAGCCGCCTGCGCCTGTCGCCGGCCGGCTGGAACTTCCTTGAATACACCCGGCGCATCCTCGACCTGGTGCACGAGGCGCGGTTGACCGTGGCGGGCGAGGATCCCCAGGGCACCTTCGCCCTGGGCTCGCTGGAAAGCACGGCGGCGGTACGCATCCCGGCCTTGCTGGCGGCGTACAACCAGCGCTACCCCAAGGTCGACCTGGACCTCTCCACCGGCCCGTCGGGGACCATGCTCGAAGGCGTGCTGTCCGGGCGCCTGGTGGCGGCCTTCGTCGATGGCCCGGTGCTGCACCCGACGCTCGAGGGCATGCCGGTGTTCGAGGAAGAGATGATGGTCATCGCGCCCCTGAACCACCCGCCGGTCAGCCGCGCCCGTGATGTCAACGGTTCGAGCATCTACGCGTTCCGCGCCAACTGCTCGTACCGCCACCATTTCGAGAGCTGGTTCGTCCACGACCAGGCGGTGCCGGGCAAGATCCACGAAATGGAGTCGTACCACGGCATGCTCGCCTGCGTCAGTGCTGGCGCGGGTCTGGCGATGATGCCGCGCAGCATGCTCGACAACATGCCGGGATGCAGCACGGTCAGCGCCTGGCCGATGGCCGAGGACTTCCGCTACCTGAAGACCTGGCTGGTGTGGCGGCGGGGCACGGTGTCGCGCAGTTTGAGCATGTTCATCAAGCTGCTCGAAGAGCGTCGTGAGCTGCCCACGCCCTGATGGACTAACGGTGCGCGGCGATGTGAACCACGGCCTCGGAAAATCCTCCAAATTGTGTAGACCACCCCAAGTGGGAGGAATGCACCATGCGTACCCATCATTACGGCTGGTGTGCGGCGCTGTTGCTGGTACTGGCCATGCCCTGGAACCTGGCGGCGGCCGCCGACCTGAACGCGCCGATCGATCCCCAGGGCGTGCAGCTGCAACCCCAGGAGCAGAACGGCATCCGCTACCTACAAGGCGGTATTGGCCAGGACGAGGCCAATGCCCTGCGCCGCACGCCCGGCTATGACCTGCATATCGCCCTCTCGACGGGAGCAGACGGCAAGTTCCAGACCGGTGCTGCGCTGGATATCCAGTCGGCCCAGGGGCAATCGGTGCTGGCGCTGCAAGATGTGGGGCCGCTGATCTTCGTGCAGTTGCCTGCGGGGCACTACCGGGTGATCGGTAATGCCGATGGCCGGACCGTGCAGCAGCAGGTGACGGTGGACGGCAAGGCGCCGGCGCGGGTGGATTTGAACTGGCGCTGAGGGCTAGCCCTTTCAAGGTGTTTTGGACGCTAGGCGATTGACCGAGTGAGGGCTACCACGTATCCGCCGTCAGGCTTGCACCGCCTGTGAGATCGAGCGCAGGAGCCTTCGCGGCGAACACGAAGAGGCGCAAAACGAATGAACCCTTGAATGGAACGCAGTGTCCTTAAACAATAGTGGCAAATCACTTTCCACTTTCTGTTCATTCGGACAATAATCGAAGAAGTATTACCACTTGTAACCCGGTTGGATGTGCCGGGTCGCCGGTGCACAACGAGGGGCGCAGCCCCCACTTGCCCGCAGGTACGCGCAAGATCGTGGGCCTGCCCGTGAAGACCATCAGGAGAAGTCATTTAATGAAGACCCGTCTCGCCACAGCGTTGGTTGTCGCCGTATTGGCATGCGCCGGCGCCAACCTGGCCCAGGCCGCCCAAGTATCCGGTGCCGTGGGCGCCACTAGCCAGGGTGACATGACCTACCGTATCGGGTTGTCGTTCGACTGGGACAAGAAATGGCTGGAAAGCAGCACTGGTCACCTGACCGGTTACTGGGACGCGGCCTACACCTACTGGGAAGGCGGGGAGGCCAGCGGCGCCCACTCGCTGTCGTTCAGCCCGGTGTTCGTCTATGAGTTCAGTGGCTTCACCTACACCCCGTTCATCGAGGCCGGGATCGGCCTGGCGGCATTCTCCAAGACGGATGTGGGCGACCAGCGCCTGGGTTCGTCGGTGAACTTCGAGGACCGGATCGGTTTTGGCCTGAAACTGCCGGCAGAGCAGAAGATCGGTATTCGCGCGATGCACTATTCCAACGCCGGGCTGAAACAGCCTAACGATGGGATCGAGTCGTACTCGCTGTTCTACAGCAAAGCCTTCTGAACCGGACAAGCCCGCTCCCGCAGCGAGGGAGCGGGCTTTAGTCGTTAACGCACGGCCTTGATCGCCAGCACATTGCACAGCGGGTGCTCGAGCACATGCGCCGTGGTACCGCCGAGAAACGCCTGCAAGGCATCGTGCCGGTGGTTGCCCATGACGATCACATCCACCCGGTGGGCCGCAATGTACTGGGTAATTGCCGTGACCGCCGGCCCTTCGAGGAAGTGGCGGCGCTCCAGGTCGATCTGGTAGTGGTCGCCCAGGCGGTTGAAGGCCGTCCGTTGTGCCGTGCGCACGCTGGTGTCGAAACCTGGCATGGTCACGGTCCCGGCGCCGAAATCGGCGATATGGGTCCTGGCCGCATCGCATACGTGCAACAGGTGCAGCTCGGCGTTGCACTGCAGGGCCAGGGCATGGGCGCTGCGGATCACCTGGTCGTCCAGGTGCTCGCCGGTGCCATGGCTGTTGAGGTCGACCGCCGCGGCGATCTGCCGGGGCAGGGGCAGGCGGATGTCGCTGACCAGGTGCACCGCCACCGGGCTGTCCTTGAGCAGTTGCCAGTCCAGCGGCGTGACCAGCAGGCGCTTGAGGATGGGTTCGTGCTGCACGTCCTTGACCAGCAGGTCGCAGCCCAGGCGCTCGACCTGTTCCAGCACGCTGCCCAGCGGGTCGCGGGTCAGCAGCAGTTCGGTGGAGACATCCAGGCCGGCATTGCGCAGTTGCTCGGCCTCGTCGGCCAGCCACTGGCGGTTGTCCTCGAGCAGGCGTTCGCGCTCGCGGCCGTCGCTCATCAGGCCGAAGGTGTCGACATCGTCGACGAAGACATTGAGGTCCAGCAGGGCACCGCTGGATTCGGCCAGCGCCGCGGCGCGCTGCAGGGCAGGCGTATGGCGCATCTGCGGGCCGAGCATGACCAACAATCGCTTGAACTGGCTCATCTCACACCTCCACGTGTGGCAGCCCCCTGTTCAGTCTAGACCCGCCGCCGGTGAAATCCCGTGGAGCGACGGCGGGTCGTCTTTCAGTGCGGCGCGCGTGGGATGGTCTTGAGCAGGTCTTCCGGGCTGATGTGTCCAACCACCTGGGCCACTGCGCTGCCCGGGGTCGGCAGGTCGATGATGTGGCTCTTCATCTTGCCGATCACGTGCATCTCGCAAGGCTTGCAGTCGAACTTCAGGGTCAGCACCTCGTCACCCTGGATCAGCTGCATCGGCGCCACCTTGGTGCGCACGCCAGTCACGCCCTTGGCCTGCTTGGGGCACAGGTTGAAGGAGAAACGCAGGCAGTGCTTGGTGATCATCACCGGCACTTCGCCGTGCTCTTCATGGGCCTCGTAGGCGGCGTCGATCAGTTGCACGCCGTGGCGGTGGTAGAAGTCGCGGGCCTTCTGGTTGTAGACGTTGGCCAGGAACGACAGGTGCGACTCGGGATACACCGGCGGTGGCGTGGTCTCGGCCTTGCGTCCGCCACGCGGGTGCGCCTTGACCCGGGCTTCGGTCAGCGCCTCGATGGCTTCGCGGCGCAGGGCCTTGAGCTGCGAGTTGGGGATGAAGTACGCCTGCGGTGCATCGAGGTCGATGGCCGTGGCGTGGTACATCGTGGTCCCCAGCTGGCCGAGCAGGTCGTGCAGTTGGTCCAGGGCCTGCTGTGGCTTGTTGGCTGCACCGAACGGCCCGTCCAGGGCCACCTGCACACTGACACCCTCTTCACTGCTGAGGGTGAGCATCAGGCGCTGTTCGCGCAGTACCGCATGCCACTCGACACCCACCCGACGCTCGGCGGAGGTGCGCTGCAGCGCCTGCTGCCAGTTGTGGTCGAGGTTGCGCGACAGCGGGTGGTTGGGGCGTAGCTTGTACAGGCCCTCGGGCATCTCGTTGGGCTCGACACGGTAGCGGTAGCGCTTCTGGCCGTCTTCCTCGGATTCGCTCTTGAGTTCGGCGATGTTGGCGCGAAAGCCCACGACTTCACGCTTGACCAGCACATTGAGGCCGTCGCCGTTTGTCAGCGGCACATCGGTGGCCACCAGCAGGTCGCGTTTGCCGACTTTCTCCACCACGCCGACCGGCAGGCCGGTGAAGGTCGGCGAGTCGAAGGCGCCGATGTCGATCTTGCGATCACTGACGAAGTAGTCGGTGCTGCCGCGGTGGAAGGTCTTGTCCGGGTCCGGCACGAAGAAGTGTTCGGTACGCCCACTCGAGGCGCGGGCCAGCTCGGGGCGGTCCTCGAGGATGGCGTCGAGCTCCTTGCGGTAGTGGGCGGTGATGTTCTTCACGTAGGCCACGTCCTTGTAGCGGCCCTCGATCTTGAACGAGCGCACGCCGGCATCGACCAGGTCGCGCAGGTTGGCGGTCTGGTTGTTGTCCTTCATCGACAGCAGGTGCTTCTCGAAGGCCACCACGCGGCCCTGGTCGTCCTTGAGGGTATACGGCAGGCGGCAGGCCTGGGAGCAGTCGCCACGGTTGGCGCTGCGACCGGTCTGGGCGTGGGAGATGTTGCACTGGCCGGAGAAGGCCACGCACAGCGCGCCGTGGATGAAGAACTCGATGGCCGCGTCGGTCTCGGCGGCGATGGCGCGGATCTGCTGCAGGTTCAGCTCGCGGGCCAGCACCAGCTGGGAGAAGCCGGCCTGGTCGAGGAATTTGGCCCGTTCCAGGGTGCGGATGTCGGTCTGGGTGCTGGCGTGCAGCTCGATCGGCGGGATATCCAGCTCCATCACCCCCAGGTCCTGCACGATCAGCGCGTCGACACCGGCGTCGTACAGCTGGTGGATCAGCTTGCGGGCAGGTTCGAGCTCGTTGTCGTGGAGGATGGTGTTGATGGTGGTGAATACGCGGGCATGGTAGCGCCGGGCGAACTCCACCAGTTCGGCGATATCACTGACTTCGTTGCAGGCGTTGTGGCGCGCGCCGAAGCTCGGGCCGCCGATGTAGATGGCGTCGGCGCCGTGCAGGATCGCCTCGCGGGCGATGCTCACGTCACGGGCAGGGCTGAGCAGTTCCAGGTGGTGCTTTGGAAGGGACATGTCGTTATAGGTTCGGGCTGTCACGGTAAGGCGGGCATTGTAACGGTGAATCGGGGCGGGGGCATCCATAACTGATGAACTTGCCCAAACGGTGGTAGTGGGCCTGGCATTTTTGTCAGTTATGCGTGCGGCGCGGTGGTGATAGCGTTGGGCCCAAAATCTTTCTGCGAAAGGTTATGCGATGACTTCCAACCGTTTGGCTGTGATCGACCAGCAGCGATCAGTGTTGGGGAGCTCCAGCCTGCCTAGGGCTTACACGCCGTATGGGGCGGTTTCTGATAAGCGTGGAGCAGTTTTGGCCTATTGCGGCCAGGCCCGTGATTCACTGACAGGCCATTACCACCTGGGCAATGGGCATCGGACCTTTAATCCTTTGCTGATGCGGTTTAGCTCGCCCGATCGATTGAGTCCGTTTGCGGTGGGGGGCTTGAATGTCTACGCGTACTGCATGGGTGACCCTATTAACCGGAACGATCCAACGGGGCGTGTCGCGACGTTGAACGTGGCGTTGTACACGGCTGGCGGGTATGCGTCAGGGAAGTTGCATGAGCACTTGCTGACCCTTTGGAACATGTTCAGTTACAACGTGGACAGAGCAAAGGCACTGACGCTAGATCCAGCAGCGGCCAGGGATCTCCCGGCGCTTTCCAAAAGGGATGTAGGACAAGCTGTACTCGGCGCTGTGACCAGTACTGTTGCATTTGCTGTTGCGGCAGGCGGTACGTACAACGAGCTTCAGATGAGTGCCAAGGCTGTCGACATCATTCCAGCTGCTCCTGGCGTATCTGATCCGGTTGGGGAAATCGTTCTACCGGTGCTCAATCTTCTGACCGCTGGTGCCTCCAAAATGAGCGATGCCATGGCTGGGGACTTGAGTGGGAAGTATAAAGAACTTGCTCGCAAGGGGTCAGAGAAAGTCGAGGAGTTGAACGCTAGAAGGGCGTCTATAAGACAACCTGATGGTGCCCCACAAGGAGGACGAGGTAGTCGGGCGAGCGCCCTGACTACTAGTTCGGTTTGAGGGGCGCGCCGCCTGACAAGCAGATGCAGTTGGCAGGCGGCGTAGTGCAAGAAAAGTCGACTTGAGGCGGTCAGCCCTTGGCCGCCATCGCCGTCACCTCCACACGCATCCCTTCGAACGCCAGCGCAGCCACGCCCACCGCCGCGCGCACCGGCCATGGCTTCTTGAAGAACCGCTGGTACACCTCGTTGAACGCCGCCCGGTCGGCCATGTCGGTCAGGTAGATGGTCAGGTGCAGTACCCGGTCCATCGAGCTGCCGGCGCGTTCCAGGGCGACCTTGAGCGCCTGCAGGGTGCATTCGCACTGGGCGGTAATGTCGCCCAGCTCGAGGCTGCCGTCGGCCTGCACGGGGATCTGGGTGCTGACCAGGATGCCGTTGTACTCGGCAACGTCCGAGGAGATCGAGTCGGCGTCCGGGTCGGGGGTGTAGATGATGTCGGTGTTTACCATGGGGTTTCGCCTTGCAACGGAAGGAAACCGCCAAGCCTACGCGAGCGGGTCGGGCAGGTCGAGGCGGGCGGCCGGTCGCGGGCATTTGAAATGCGCGGCGCGGGCGGTCAGAATCGCGCCCCGACCCGGCCACTGGCGCCGGGCCCAGGTTGTCAGAAGAGGCTTGCGTTGAACGAACACACATTGTCCATGCGCCTGGAGCGCGTGGCCGCCCATGTGCCGGCCGGGGCGCGCCTGGCCGATATCGGCTCGGACCATGGCTACCTGCCGGTGGCGCTGGTGCGTCGTGGAGCGATTGTCGCGGCGGTGGCCGGTGAAGTGGCGCTCACGCCTTATGAGGCTGCACGGCGCACCGTGCGCGAGAACGGCCTGGAGGATCGCATCACGGTGCGTCATGCCAGTGGCCTGGCGGCCATCGAGCCGGGCGATGGCATCACCGCGATCAGTATCTGTGGCATGGGCGGCGAGACCATCCGCGATATTCTCGAGGCCGGCAAGCAGCACCTGGGCGGCCATGAGCGCCTGGTCCTGCAACCCAACGGCGGTGAGCCCGCGCTGCGCCAGTGGTTGATGGGCAGCGGCTACCGGATCGTCGGCGAGGAAGTGCTGCGGGAAAACCGCTTCGACTACGAGATCATCGTCGCCGAACGTGCCGAGGCGGTCGCCTACACGGCCGAGCAGCTGTACTTCGGCCCGCTGCTGATGCAGGCACGCAGCCCGGCTTTTCTGTTCAAGTGGCAGCGCATGCTGCGCCAGAAGCAGCAGAGCCTGGACAACTTCGCCCGGGCACGCCAGCCGGTGCCCGAGGACAAGGTGCGCGACATCACCCGCCAGGCCGGTTGGATCCGCGAGCTGCTGGCCTGAGCCCATTCATTTCGGGTTGACCACGCTGGCGGGCACCTTCAGCACGAGCATGCCACCGAGCACGATGGCCACCGCCAGTACCTGCAGGGCCAGGCCCGGGTTGGCGGTGCTGTCGCGCATCCAGCCGATCAGGTAGGGCGCGGCGAACGAGGCGATGCTGCCGAACGAGCTGATCATGGCGATACCGGCGGCCTGGGCGCCACCTGCCAGGAACGCCGGCGGCAGTTGCCAGAACATCGGCAGGGCAGCGCTGGCGCCCATGCCGGCAACCACCAGCCCGGTCATCACCAGCAAGGCATTGCCCGGTGCCGAGCCGGCCAGGGCAATACCGGCGGCGGCCATCAGCAGCGGCACGCACAGGTGCCAGCGGCGTTCGCGCTGGCGGTCCGAGGAGCGCCCGCAACCGAGCATGAACAGGCATCCGGCCAGATAGGGAATGGCGCTGAGCAGGCCGACCTGGCCATCGCTGCCGATGCCGGCGCCATGGATCAGGCTGGGCATCCAGAAGGCCAGGGTGTTGACCGCCAGCATCACCGCGAAATACACCGCCACCAGCAGCCAGACCTGCGCGTTGCCGAGTAGGCCACGCAGCGAGCTGATCGGCTTGTGCCGCTCCTCGCCGGCCATTTCCTCGCGCAGCGCCCGCTTCTGCCCGGCATCGAGCCAGGCGACCTGCTCGAAGCTGTCCGGCAGGCACTTGAGCACTACCAGCCCGAGCAGCACCACTGGCAGACCCTCGATCAGGAACATCCATTGCCAGCCGCGCAGGCCGCCCTGGTCATGGAAGGCCTGGAGAATGCCACCGGACAACGGCCCGCCGACCACGCCGGCCAAAGGCACGGCAATGGCGAACAGCGCGGTGATCTGGGCACGGCGCCGCGCCGGGTACCAGCGGTTGAGCACCACGAGGATGCCGGGGAAGAAGCCCGCTTCGGCCACCCCCAGCAGAAACCGCAGGACATAGAAGCCGGCGGCGTCCTGCACCCACATCATGCCGGTGGACAGCAGCCCCCAGACCACCATCAGGGTGGCGATCCAGCGCCGCGGCCCGACCCGGTCCAGGGCCAGGTTGCTGGGCACGCCGAACAGCGCGTAGGCGATGAAGAACAGGCCGGCGCCCAGGCCGTAGACCGTGTCGGAAAAGCCCAGGTCGGCGCTCATCTGCATCTTGGCAAAGCCGATGTTGATGCGGTCCAGATGGGCGAACAGGTAGCACACCAGCAGCAGCGGCATCAGCCGCCAGCTGATGCGGGCATGGGTGGCGTCGCAGGCGCGCACGGACGTGGCCGTGGAGGTTTCTATCGTATTCATGGTCCGGGACGTTCTTGTTGTTGTCCCGGCAGATCATGCGGCGGTGTCGCGGGCGGGCAAATGCACTTTCAGCAAGATGGCTGGTATTTTTCCCAGGGTTTAGAGCTGCGAGCAATTGCCCATCTGGCGGTAGTCGATTTCACGGGTCTGGCCCTGGTGGTCGACGTAGACCATGTGCGCTGTGCCCACCTGGCAGTCGGCGTCGTTGCTGGCCGGAGTGATCGAGATGACTTTGGCGATGTCCAGCGGCATGCCGTATTCGTAGGTGCTGGCGGTGGTGTCGGCCAATGCGCCAAACGAGGCGAGGGTGGCGCTCAGGGCGAGCAGGGCAATGGAACGTTTCATGACAGGCTCCTCATTCAGTGCGGATGACCTAATGATCCATTCATTTGTGTTTCACAATAAATGGGCTATCCCGTGATAGATTGCTGCCTTTCATGTATGAATGAGGGTGTCGGCCCATGGACATGCTGCATGCGATGCGAACCTTCGCCCGGGTAGTGGAGTGCGGCAGCTTCGCCGCGGCAGCCCAGGCCCTGGACATTTCGGCGGCGCAGGTGTCGCGGATCGTCGCGGAGCTTGAGAATCAGCTGCAGACCCGCCTGCTGCACCGCACCACCCGGCGCTTGCGCATGAGCGAGGCGGGGGAGCGGTTTCTCGAGCGTACCCGCCAGATCATGCTGCTCACCGAGGAGGCGGTGGACGAGGCCCGTGGCGCCCACCTCACGCCTCGCGGCCACCTGCGTTTTCATTGCACCCATGGCCTGGGGTTGCTGATGATGCCGCTGGTGGCGCGCTACAACGCCACTTGCCCGGAAGTGGTGATGGAACTGACCCTGTCGCAGCGCAACCCCGACCCGCTGGCCGAGGGGCATGATGTGGTGATCACCATCGGCCAGGGTTTGCCTGATTCGCAACTGATCGCCATCCCGCTGGGCAGCATCCACAGCATTCTCTGCGCCTCCCCCGAGTACCTGGCCCGCCACGGCGTGCCCGAGCGGCCTGAGGACCTGCATGAGCATGTCTGCCTGCGCACGGTCGACCCGCTGTTCGAGGAGGACTGGTCGTTCGAGGGGCATTCCGACAGCTGTGTGATCGTGCCCCAGGACACCTTCCTCACCAACGTCGCCGACGCCATGCTCAAGGCCACCGAGTTGGGCATGGGGGTGGGGCTGCTGCCTTACTGTTCGGCCAGCCAGGCCATGGAGGAGGGGCGCCTGTGCCGGTTGCTGGCGCCGCACCGGCTGCGCCAACGGGAGATCTACGCGATCTACCCGTCGCGGCATTTTCTGGACGCCAAGGTGCGCACCTGGCTGGATTTTCTCAAGGAACAACTGCCGCTGCTGTTTGCCGAGCACCAGCGGGTGGCGGATGAGCCCCGCTACTGGCGTTGACAGACAGTCGGGTCAACGGCTGTCCTGATCCTCGGCGCTGCCACCCGACGCTCCAGCCCCGGAGCCTGTAGCTTCACCGGTGCTGTTGGAGCCACCGGCAGCGCCGTCGGCAGCATCGGAATCGGTGCCGGTGTCACTGCTGTCGTTGTCCTTGCTGCCACCGGGGCTGTTGACGCTACTGCCGTCACCGGCAGTCTTGCCCTGGTCGGTTGAGTGTTCGGTGTGGCTGCCGCCACCGTTCATGTCGGTTGCCGCAAGGCTCAGGGTGGCGCCGCTGCCAAGCAGCAGGGCCAGCAACAAGGCGAGGGGACGTGGATTGGCCATGATGAATCTCCTTTCGGATGACGTGTCATGGTTGGGTCGCCACAGCCGCGACAAGGTGCCCGTCAAGCGACGGGCGGTCCTTGGTATGAGCGGTCAGTGCGCCTCGGGACGCGGCGCCTGCTGGCCGTGCGTGGTGTCCATCGCCTCCAGCGTCGGGTGCTCCTGGGCCGCGTGCATCAAGTCCTCGGTCACCCGCAGCTCCGCGCCGGTCGGCGAGAAGGTCGCGGTCGGCGCGAACGGCGCCGGGTGCTCCGGGGCCGGGCGCTTGCCGCGGCGCCAGAGGAAGAAACCGACCATGGCCAGGTTGATCGCAGCAAAGGCCCAGAACAGACCGGCCTCGCCGTAGGCGGTCATCATCGGTGAAATGGCCAGCGGCGCCATGGCCGAGCCCAGCGAGTTGATCAGCAGCAGCCCCTGGATCATCGGCACCAGCGCGTCGGCCGGGGCCCGGTCGGCGGCGCTGCTGACGGCCACTGGGTACAGCGCGAACACGCCGCCGCCGAGCAGGAACAGCAGCGCCGGCAACAGCACGGTGTCGGCCGGCAGCAGCACGATCAGCACCGACAGCACGGTGCACAGGGCGGCCAGGGCGATCAGCACGTCCTGGCGGTCCTTGCGGTCCGACCAGCGCCCGACCGGATACTGCAGCAGCATGGCGCCAAGGATCACCCAGGCCATCATGTCACCGACCTTGCCCACATCCAGGCCGATGCGTTGCAGGTACAGCGGCAGCAGGGCATAGATGCCAGCGATGGCGACCCCCGAACCGAAGCAGCCGACCAGCCCGGTCGGCGCCACGCCCAGCAGTTGCCGCGGCTTGAGCGGCTCGACCTGGTCCAGCAGCGGCGATACCCGCGGCAGGATCACGATCGGCAGCACCGACAGCGTGGCGAGCATGCCGGCAACCATGAACGGCGCGGTCTCGCCCCAGCCGGTGACTTCGCCCAGGCCGGCCTGGGCGATCACCCCGGCGCCATAGAAGGCGATCATGTACAGCGCCAGCAGGCGCCCACGGATCTTGGCGTCGCCGGCCAGCAGCAGCCAGCTCTCGATCACCAGGAACACCCCGACCGCGGCCCAACCGTTGATCAGGCGCAGGGCGAACCACCAGGTGGTGTCGTAGAACAGGCCCTGCAGCAGGATGGTCGCGCCGATCAGGGCGGCGAAGCTGCTGTAGGCGCGGATGTGGCCGATGCGCAGGATCAGGCGGTCGTTGAAGATCGCCCCCAGGGTCAGGCCGATGAAGTAGGCCGAGGAGACTACGCCGATGGTGGTCGCCGATTCGCCGGCGGCGCCCAGGCGCAGGGTGGTCAGGGAAGACAGCACGCCATTGCCCAGGGCAATGATGAACAGGCCGAGCAGGGGTGCCAGCGCCATCGCCAGCAAACGCACAGACATAGTTACCTCAAGGTTGAAAAGAGCTCAGATGCGCCTTTTCGGCTGCACGGGCCGGGTCGTGGCGCAGTGCAGTGCGACCTGGGCGGGCTGCGACCTTGGCAAGATTCAACCGCAGACCTGATAGAGGCAGGCCAGGCGGGGGCGGTTGAGCCTGTTGCACATGCGCGATGTGATGAGGCGTGAACGCTGTCTTTGCGGGCGGTTGCCACCGGCTGGGGCGACGGGCGAAAAGGAGGCGGGATTTTAAGGCCTGTGCAGGATTTGCCAAGTAGGATAAGGCTGCGACGAGTAGCCGCAGGGGCGTCAGCCCAGCCGCTGCGCCGTCAACAGCAGGGATTGCGGTACCTGGCTCTGCGGATGCTGCGGTTCCTGCAACTCCAGCAGGCCGAACCCGGCCAGTTCCAGCGCTTTCAGCCAGCTGCCCAAGGTGCGGAAGTACCAGGGCATGGGGCACCAGTCACCGGCGAAACCGGCGAACGACTCCTCGCGCCAGCCATCCTGGTAGTGGCCGGCGGCGGCCGTCCACGGGTGCAGGGTCTGGATCAGCAGCGTGCCGCCGGGCAGCAGCAAGGCCCGCATGGCGCAGAGCAGGGGGATGATGTCCTGTTGCAGGAGGGCGAAATTGGCGCACACCAGGTCATAGCCGTGGCCGATGTCCACCGTGCCTTCGGCCAGTTGCCGGTAGCTGGCCAGGTGAACCTGTGGTGAGCCCGCCGAGTGCGCGGCGGCAACCAGCGTCCCATCGCCATCCACACCGACCGCGTCGATGCCTCTCGCCGCCAGGGCCCGCAGCAACCAGCCCTCGCCGCAGCCGAGGTCGAGCACCCGGGCAGGCTGACGTGCGAGCACGGCGAGCAGTATCGCCTGGTCGGTGACCTCGCGGCGGGAGGCGATGGTGCCGGAGCGTACGGCCTCGATCCAGGCCTGGGCGTTGTGCCGCCAGCTGTCCAGCAGGGGATCGGTGGTGGTGGGCATGGTCAGGTTCGATGAAGGTGGGTGGCTTCAGCATAGGACAGCCTTGTATCCGAGGTCCTTTGCTCTGCACACTGGCGCACCTGCGAAGGAGCATGGCATGGCACTTGCGAAAGCGGATTTCACCACGCGCCTGCTGGTCGATGCCGGTGTCGGCCCTGGCATGCGCGTGCTCGACGTTGGATGCGGCAGCGGCGATGTGAGCTGGCTGCTGGCTCGCCTGGTGGACGGAGATGGTGCGGTGGTCGGCGTTGACCTGGCGGTGGGCGCCCTGGAAATCGCACGCCAGCGCGAGACACCCAAGGGCGCGGTGGTACCTGAGTTCGTGCAGGCTGACCTGCAGGCACTGCCCGAGTCCCTGGGGTTGTTCGACGCCATCGTCGGGCGTCGGGTGTTGATGTACCAGGCGGAGCCGGTCAAGGCCCTGCGCCTGTTGGCCCGGCACCTGCTGCCCGGTGGGCTGATGGTGTTCCAGGAGCATGACGGCAGTCTCACCCCGGCCAGCCTGGAGCCCTTCCCGCTGCATCGCAAGGCCCAGCAATGGCTGCAACGGATGCTGGCCCACGAGGGGGCGGACCTGCATATCGGCTTCAACCTGCATCGGCTGTTCAGCGAGGCGGGGCTGGCGGTCGAGGACCTGCGTGCCGAGTGCCTGGTGCAGACACCCGACAGTGCCTACCCCTTGGCCGATATCGTTCGCGCCTGCCTGCCGCGGATCATCGCCCATGGCGTGGCTACGGCCAGGCAGGTCGGGATCGATACGCTGCACGCGCGACTGGAGGCCGAGCGGCTTCAGTCACGGGGTATCTACATCGGCGACATGGCCTTTGGCATCTGTGCGCGCAAGCGCTGAACAATGTGTTTATTTGATCAAGGAGATATCGGATGGCGCAGTACACCGCACAAGTGACCTGGACCCGTGATGGGCAGGATTTTCTCGGTAACCGCTACAGCCGGCGGCATGTGTGGCGTTTCGATGGTGGGGTGGAAGTGCCGGGCTCTTCCTCGCCCCATGTGGTGCCGTTGCCGATGTCGGATGCCTCGGCGGTGGATCCTGAGGAGGCGTTTGTCGCGGCGTTGTCGAGTTGCCACATGCTGTGGTTCCTGTCCCTGGCGGCCAAGCAGCGGTTTTGTGTCGAGCGGTATGTTGATGATGCCTTGGGGGTAATGGGGATTGATGGGGCTGGGCGCATGGCCATGACCGTGGTGACCTTGCGGCCGGTGGTCGAATTTTCCGGGGAGCGGCGGCCTGGGGTTGAGGAGTTGGAGCGGTTGCATCATATGGCGCATGAGGCGTGCTTTATTGCCAACTCGGTGAAGACTGAGGTTCGGTGTGAGCCGGTGGTTTCTGGGTGAGATAGTGATTGTTGATTGTTTTGAGAGTTGTATGCGCATTCATTTATGATGTCGACGCTTATTCACCTTTCCGCCCTTACGGTGGGTTACTTTGGTCGTGGCCAAAGTAACCAAAGCCGTGGCGCTCCATTCATCCGGCCCTGCGCTTCGCTCCGGGTTCCCTCACTCCGGCCTTGCTCCCGGGAGGACCGCGCTGCAGGGCCCATCCTGGGCCCCAGCGCTTGACGGGCATCCATGCCCGTCACCTCCCTCCGCAATGCCTGCGTTCGGCCTCCTGAAGTCGCGCAAGTTACGGGCGGCGCCTGAACTAACGCAGCTGTCGCTAGTTGAAAGTTTAATTAATCTCTCGAATATCGCCAGTCGCGGTTATATACAGCCCTGTAGGAACGGGCTTGCCCCGCGAAGAGGTTGAAACATTCAAGGAATAACAAACTACAGAACAAATGATCTCTTGCTCTTGCTCTTGCTCTTGCTCTTGCTCTTGCTTCTAAGCGCGCGATAGTTCAGGCAACACCAATTGCGACTTCAGGAGGCCGAGCGCAGGACTTGCGGAGGGAGGTGACGGGCATGGATGCCCGTCAAGCGCTGCGCCCCAGGATGGGGCGTTCAGCGCGGTCCTCCCGGGAGCAAGAACGGAGCGAGGGAACCCCGGAGCGAAGCGCAGGGGCCGGATGAACGGAGCGGAACGGTTTTGCCTACTTTTCCCACGAGAAAAGTAGGCCGCCGTAAAGGCGGAAAGGTGACTAAATGTCGCTATCTTCTATGAATGCGCATAAAAATATCAAAAACAATAATCCCATAACCAGAACAGAACCAGAACCAAACCTTTCAGGCAATAAACTCCGACTCCACAACCTCCCGCCCCTCACCCTCATCCTGCCGAACACTGAGCACCACAGCCCCCCCACACAACCCGACCAACCCTACACTGGCCACCACGATATCCCCCATCCCCATACCAGCAAGCATCAAAAACAGACTGATCCGAAACAGTGCGGTCATGGCCAACTCCAAGGTGGGGTTAACGAACTCCAGAAAACCACCATAAACCTGAAGCCCCCCATCGACACCGCCAGGACAAGCGTTTGGCACTGAATCCCCCCGCTTTGGCAGAAAGCCCGTCACTTGACGCCACCCCCCATCCCTGATTTGATTGAAACCGTTTTCATCAACCCTGCAAAAGCGCAAACAAGAAGGAAACAGGGTGAACAAAGAGCCAGCTCCCGCCCGCGGGCGGGTCACCATCAGCGAGGTCGCCAAGGCCGCCGGCGTTTCCAAGGCAACGGTCTCGCGCTACATGGGCGAAGACAGGCAACTGCTCGCCGAAGCCACCGCGCAACGTATCGAGGCCGTCGTCGAACGCCTCGGCTACCGCCCCAACCGCATGGCCAGCGCCCTCAAGCGCGGCCGCACCGGGCTGATCGGCATGCTCCTGGCGGATATCCGCAACCCCTACTCGGTGGCGGTGATGCACGGCGTCGAGACCGCCTGCCGCCAGCACGGCTACAGCCTGGTGGTGTGCAACACCGACTACGATGACGACCAGGAACGCAATCACCTGCAGGCCCTGCAGTCGTACAACGTCGACGGCCTGATCGTGAACACCCTTGGCCACCGCGCCGATGAATTGGCGAAGCTGGCCCGCGACCTGCCGATGGTGCTGGTCGACCGGCAACTGGCTGGTTTGTCGGTCGACCTGGTAGGGCTGGACAACTCCGACGCCGTCGAACAGGCCCTCGATCACCTGCAGCGTTGCGGTTATCGCGACATCCTCGCCGTGACCGAGCCGCTCGATGGCACCAGCTCCCGCGAGGAGCGGGTCGATGCCTTCCAGGCTTCCATCGCCCGGCGCCCTGGCCTGCGTGGGCAGGTGCTGGAGGTGGGTGTGGACCTGCCGGAGCAACTGGGCAGCTTCATCGCCGGGGCAGGGCACGGCCCGCAGGCGCTGTTCACCTGCAACGGCGTTGCCACCCTGGCAGTGGTAGGCGTGCTGCACGCCCGCGGCGGGACGCTGTTCCAGGATCTGGGCCTGCTGGCGCTGGACGAACTGGACTGGTACCCGCTGGTAGGCAGCGGCATCACCGCCCTGGCCCAGCCCACCGGGCGGATCGGTGCCGCAGCGTTCCAGTGCCTGCTGGAGCGCCTGCAAGGCAGCGGTTCGCCGGCGCGGCGCCTGGATTTGCAAGCCGAACTGATCCCGCGAGGCTCCACCCGATCACAAGCATGACGGCGTCCTTGACGCCGTTGCTGCTGACGAAAAATGAAACCGGTTTCATCTACAAGAACAAGGACCACACACATGCAAACGCCCATTGTCTCCATCAGCTTGTCGAGTTTCGGTGCCGATGCCGTGCGGCGCCTGGGCCAGGCCAGCTATCTGCCGCTGCTGGCCGCCGCCGGTGCGCGACGGGTGGAATGGCGCGAGGAACTGTTCGATGCCGCGCCCGATACCGCTACCCTGGCCAGCCTGGCCGCCGAGCATGGCCTGCAGAGTCTTTACTCCACGCCACTGGAGCTGTGGCGCGAGGATGGCAGCCTGGAGCCGGCCATCGCCCAACGTTTGCAACGGGCAAGCGAGATCGGCGCGGTGGCGCTGAAGGTGTCGCTGGGGCATTACCAGGCGGGTTGCGACCTGCAGGCCCTGGCGCCATTGCTGGGGCACAAGACGGCGCTGTACGTGGAAAACGACCAGACGCCCTACGGCGGACGGCTGCAAACCCTGGAAAGATTCTTCCGCGAAGCGCAGGCACAGGGCGTGGCGCCGGGCATGACCTTCGATATCGGCAACTGGTACTGGCACGACGAATCGCCGCTGCTGGCGGCGCAACTGCTGGGCCGCTGGGTGCGCTACGTACACTGCAAGGCTGTGGCCCGGCGAGCCGACGGGCGCCTGGTCGCGGTCGTGCCCCAGGCGCTCGACCTGGTGCAGTGGCGCGAACTGATGACGCATTTCGCCCCGGACCTGCCGCGGGCCATCGAGTACCCCCTGGCCGGTGACGACCTGTTGGCGCTGACCGCGCGGCAGGTCGCGCAACTGGCGCAGCTGGAAGGGCAGGTGTGCCATGGCTGAGCACGACGTCCTGTGTTTCGGTGAAACCATGGCCATGTTCGTGGCCGCGCAGGCTGGAGAGCTGGCCCACGTCGAGGGGTTCGGCAAGCGCATTGCCGGCGCCGACAGCAACGTGGCCATCGGCCTGGCGCGTCTGGGGCTGGGGGTGCGCTGGCTGAGCCGGGTCGGCAATGATTCGCTCGGTGCCTTCGTGCTCGACACCCTGCGCCAGGAAGGGCTGGACTGCTCGAGCGTCGAGATCGATGACGAGCACCCCACCGGGTTCCAGCTCAAGGAACGCTGCGACGATGGCAGCGATCCGAAAGTCGAGTATTTCCGCCGTGGCTCGGCGGCCAGCCGGCTGTCGCCGACCCAGCTGCAACCGGCGTTGCTGGAGGCCCGGCATCTGCATGCCACCGGAATCCCGCCGGCCCTGTCCGGCAGCTGCCGCGCGCTCTGCCACCAGTTGTTGGACGACATGCGCGCCCATGGCCGCAGCATTTCCTTCGACCCCAACCTGCGCCCTTCGCTGTGGCCGGACCGCCAGACCATGGTGCGCGAGATCAATGCACTTGCGTTCAAGGCCGACTGGGTCCTGCCGGGGCTTGAGGAGGGGCGCCTGCTGAGCGGTCGCCAGTCGCCGCAGGGCATCGCCGAGTTCTACCTGGAGCAGGGCGTGCAATGCGTGGCCATCAAGCTCGGCGCCGAAGGCGCCTACTGGCGCGACGCCAAGGGTGAACATGGGGTGGTCCCGGGTTTTCCGGTGGCCCGGGTGGTCGACACCGTGGGTGCGGGCGACGCCTTCGCCGTCGGCGTGATCAGCGCCTTGCTCGAGGGCCTGCCGCTGCGCCGGGCAGTGGCCCGGGGCAACTGGTGCGGCAGCCGGGCGGTGCAGAGCCGGGGCGACATGGAAGGCCTGCCGCAACGCCACGAACTGGACCTGCACGAAAACGCTTCGATCCAACCACGCTGAATCGCCGGACCGTCCGGCACCTGATGTGACAAGAACAACAAGACCAGGAGAATTCCCCATGCAGCTTGATCGACTCGCTCCCAGACGCTGGTGGTACATCATGCCCATCGTCTTCATCACCTACAGCCTGGCCTACCTCGACCGGGCCAACTACGGCTTTGCCGCGGCCTCGGGCATGGCCGACGACCTGAAGATCACCCCCGCGCTGTCGTCACTGCTTGGCGCGCTGTTCTTCCTCGGCTACTTCTTCTTCCAGGTGCCGGGCGCCCTTTACGCGCAAAAACGCAGCGTGAAGAAGCTGATCTTCGCCAGCCTGATCCTCTGGGGCGGCCTGGCGACCCTGACCGGCGTAGTCCACGACGTCTATCTGCTGATCGTCATCCGCTTCCTGCTGGGTGTGGTGGAGGCGGCGGTGATGCCGGCCATGCTCATCTATCTCTGCCACTGGTTCACCCGCGCCGAGCGCTCACGGGCCAACACCTTCCTGATCCTCGGCAATCCGGTGACCATCTTGTGGATGTCGGTGGTTTCGGGCTACCTGGTGCAGCAGTTCGACTGGCGCTGGATGTTCATCATCGAAGGCGCGCCGGCGATTCTCTGGGCCTTCATCTGGTGGCGCCTGGTGGATGACCGCCCGGAGCAGGCCAAGTGGCTGGACGTCCGCGAGAAGGCGGCGCTGCGCCAGGCGCTGGACGCCGAGCAGCAGGGCATCAAGCCGGTGAAGAACTACCGCGAGGCGTTCCGCTCGCCCACGGTGCTGATCCTGTCGCTGCAGTACTTCTGCTGGAGCATCGGCGTATACGGTTTCGTCCTCTGGCTGCCGTCGATCCTCAAACAGGCGGCGGCGCTGGACATCGTCACCGCCGGCTGGCTGTCGGCGGTGCCGTACCTGGGGGCGGTGGTGGCCATGCTCGGCGTGTCCTGGGCCTCGGACCGCCTGCAGAAGCGCAAGCGATTCGTCTGGCCGCCGCTGCTGATCGCCGCCCTGGCATTCTATGGCTCGTACAGCCTGGGCACTGAACATTTCTGGTGGTCCTACACCTTGCTGGTGATTGCCGGGGCCTGCATGTATGCGCCGTATGGGCCGTTCTTCGCCATCGTGCCCGAGCTGCTGCCGGCCAACGTCGCCGGGGGCGCCATGGCGCTGATCAACAGCATGGGTGCGCTGGGCTCGTTTTCCGGCTCGTGGCTGGTGGGCTACCTCAATGGCGCCACCGGCGGCCCCGGCGCCTCCTACCTGTTCATGTGCGCGGCGCTGCTGCTGGCCGTGGCCCTGACCGCCGTTCTCAATCCCTTGCAACAGACACGCCGGCAAAGCCTGGCGCCCAGCCGATAGGTACCGTGCAATGAAGAAACGCATCGTCCTCTACAAACGCCTGTCCGACGCGCTCATGGCCCGTCTGCAGGCGCACGCCGAGGTCACCCTGGTCGAATCGCCCAGTGCTGACGGCCTCGCCCGGTTGCGTGCGGCGCTGCCGGGCGCCCACGGGCTGCTTGGCGCCAGTTTGCGCCTGGACGCCCCCTTGCTCGACCTGGCGCCGCAGCTGGAGGTGGTCTCCAGCGTCTCGGTCGGCGTCGACAACTACGACATCGACGCTTTCAATCAGCGCGGCGTGCTGCTGACCAACACCCCCGATGTGCTCACCGAAACTACCGCCGACACCGGCTTCGCCCTGATCCTGGCCTGTGCCCGGCGGGTCGTCGAGCTCGACGGCTGGATCCGCGCCGGTCATTGGCAGGCGGGCATCGGGCCGGCGCAGTTCGGTTGCGACGTGCAGGGCAAGACCCTGGGCATCGTCGGCATGGGCCGCATCGGCGAAGCCCTGGCCCGGCGCGCGCATGCCGGTTTTGGCATGCGCGTGCTGTACCACACCCGCCAGCCGCGGCCCGAGGTGGAGGCGCGGTTCGCCGCCGCGCATCGCAGCCTGGAGGCATTGCTGGCCGAGTCCGATTTCGTCTGCCTGTGCCTGCCGTTGACCGCCGCGACCGAGAACCTGATTGGCGCGCCACAGCTGGCGCTGATGAAACCGTCGGCGATCCTGGTGAACATCTCCCGTGGCCGGGTGCTCGACGAGACGGCGTTGCTCCAGGCCCTGGCCGAGCGACGCATTCGCGGCGCCGGCCTGGACGTGTTCGTGCGCGAACCGTTGCCGGCTGATTCACCGTTGCTGCAACTGGACAACCTGGTGGTGACGCCGCACATCGGCTCGGCCACCGAGGAGACCCGCGAGGCCATGGCCCGCTGCGCGGTGGACAACCTGCTGGCCGCCCTGGCCGGCGAGCGGCCGCAGAATCTGGTCAACCCACTTGCCTGGGCGCGGCGAAACCCATGAGCGGGGCGAGCACTGCGCTCGCCCCGTGTTTGCCATAACAACAGCCCTTGCCCGATTCGATATCCCGGGGTCGCGCCGCGGCCCTTTTGGCAAAACAAGGCCGCTTCGCCGAGACAGCGCTGTCTCGGTCTGCGGCCCCGGGAACTTCATCGGTGAAAAGGGCGACGATTTCCGTATGACCTGATCAACAGAGAGACATCCTCATGTCCAAGGACCAACCCGCCTCCGTGCATCCGGCGCGCCGGGCGTTCCTGCGCCAATCCCTGACCCTGATCCCGGTGGCGACTCTCGCCGGCACGGGGCTGGGCGGCGCAGTGCTCGCCGACAGCGCCACCCAGGCACCCGCCGAACCGGCCCGAGCGGCCCCGGCGCGTGCCTACCAGCCGCGCTTCTTCACCCAGGAAGAGTGGGCTTTCGTCAGCGCCGCCGTGGCCGTGCTCATCCCCACCGACGCCCTTGGCCCCGGTGCGGCCGATGCCGGCGTGCCCGAGTTCATCGACCGTCAGCTCAACACCCGCTACGGTAGCGGCGGGCTGTGGTACATGCAGGGGCCATTCCGCCCCGACGCGCCCAGCGAATTGGGCTACCAGCTCAAGCTCAGCCCCCAGGAGATCTACCGGCTGGGCATCGCCGAAACCGACGCCTGGTGCCAGGCACAGTTCGGCAAGGCGTTCGCCCGGCTCGGCCTTGAACAACAGCAGCAGGTGCTCGAGGCCCTGGACGGCGGCAAGCCGGCCTTTGCCTCGGTGCCGGCCCCCACCTTCCTCGGCATGCTCTGGCTCAACACCCGCGAGGGCTTTTTCAGCGACCCCCTGCACGGCGGCAACCAGGGCCTTGCCGGCTGGAAGCTGGTCGGCTTCCCCGGCGCCCGCGCCGATTTCATGGACTGGGTGGAGCGCGACGAGCGCTATCCCTTCCCGTCGGTGTCCATCAGCGGCGAGCGAGGTTGAGCCATGAGCCAAGTGATGAAGAAAGTCGATGTGGTCATCGTCGGGTTCGGCTGGGCCGGTGCGATCATGGCCAAGGAACTGACCGAGGCCGGCCTGCAGGTGCTGGCCCTGGAACGCGGCCCGGCCCGTGACACCTACCCGGACGGCGTCTATCCGCAGACCATGGACGAGTTGACCTACAACTCGCGCAAGAAGCTGTTCATGGACATTTCCCGCGAGACCGTGACCCTGCGCCACAGCGTCAACGACGTGGCCGTGCCGTACCGCCAGTTCGGCGCCTTCCTGCCCGGCACCGGTACCGGCGGAGCGGGGCTGCACTGGTCCGGCGTGCATTTTCGCGTCGACCCGGTGGAACTGCGCCTGCGTAGCCACTATGAGGAGCGCTACGGCAAGCGGTTCATTCCCGAGGGCATGACCATCCAGGATTTCGGCGTCAGCTATGAAGAGCTGGAGCCTTACTTCGATTTTGCCGAGAAGGTGTTCGGGACCTCCGGCACCGCCTGGTCGATCAAAGGTCAGGTGGTGGGCCGCGACAAGGGTGGCAACCCGTTCGCCGCCGACCGCTCCAGCGATTTTCCGCTGGCAGCGCAGAAGAACACTGTGTCGGCGCAGCTGTTCGAGAAGGCCGCCCGCGAGATCGGCTACCACCCCTACAACCTGCCGTCGGCCAACACTTCCGGGCCGTACACCAACCCCTACGGCGCGCAGATGGGGCCGTGCAACTTCTGCGGTTACTGCAGCGGCTATGCCTGCTACATGTACTCCAAGGCCTCGCCCAACGTGAACATCCTCCCGGCCCTGCGCCAGGTGCCGAACTTCGAGCTGCGCAACAACGCCCATGTGCTGCGGGTCAACCTGACCGCCGACAAGCGCCTGGCCACCGGCGTGACCTACGTCGACAGCCAGGGACGCGAGGTGGAACAGCCCGCCGACCTGGTGATCCTCGGCGCGTTCCAGTACAACAACGTGCGCCTGATGCTGCTCTCGGGTATCGGCAAGCCCTACGACCCAGTGAGTAATGAAGGGGTGGTGGGGCGCAACTTCGCCTACCAGAACATCTCCACCGTGACCGCGTTCTTCGACCGCGACAGCCACCACACCAACCCCTTCATCGGCGCCGGCGGCAACGGCGTGGCGGTGGATGACTTCAACGCCGACAACTTTGACCATGGCCCGCACGGCTTCGTCGGCGGTTCTCCGTTCTGGGTCAACCAGGCCGGCGCCAAGCCGATCTCCGGCACCAAGGTGCCGCCGGGCACGCCGAAGTGGGGCAGTGCCTGGAAGGCCGCGGTGGCCGACAGCTACCAGCACATGCTGTCGATGGACGCCCATGGCGCGCACCAGTCCTACCGCGACAACTACCTTGACCTGGACCCGGTGTACAAGGATGCCTACGGCTTGCCTCTGCTGCGCATGACCTTCGACTGGAAGGACAACGACGTGAAGATGAACCGTTTCATGGTCGAACGCATGGGCAAGATCGCCGAGGCGATGGGGCCCAAGGCAATCAGCGCGGGCAAGAAAGCGTTCGGCCAGCACTTCGACGCCTCCACCTACCAGACCACCCACCTCAACGGTGGCGCGATCATGGGCACCGATCCCAAGACCAGCGCGCTCAATCGCTACCTGCAGTGCTGGGACGTGCACAACGTGTTCGTGCCCGGCGCCTCGGCCTTCCCCCAGGGCCTGGGCTACAACCCCACCGGCCTGGTGGCGGCACTGACCTACTGGTCGGCGCGGGCGATCCGCGAGCGCTACCTGAAGAACCCCGGTCCATTGGTGCAGGCATGAGGAAGGCCAACATGAAGACATTGTTCATCGCCATGCTGGGCCTGGGCGCCAGTACCTTGCTGCAGGCCGCCGACGCGGTGGACCCGGCGCAGGTCAGGCAAGGCGAATACCTGGCCCGCGCAGGCGACTGCGTGGCTTGCCACACCGCCAAGGGCGGCAAGCCGTTCGCCGGCGGGTTGCCCATGGAAACGCCCATCGGCACCCTGTACTCGACCAATATCACACCCCACGCCAGCGGTATTGGCCAGTACAGCTACGAGGACTTCGAACGCGCCGTGCGCCAGGGCATCGGCAAGGACGGCAGCACGCTGTACCCGGCCATGCCGTACCCGTCCTACGCCCGGGTCAGCGACCCGGACATGCAGGCGCTCTACGCCTACTTCATGCATGGCGTGCAGCCAGTGGAGCAGCAGAACAAGGGCAGCGACATCCCCTGGCCGCTGAGCATGCGCTGGCCGCTGGCGCTCTGGCGCGGGTTGTTCGCGCCGCCGGTCAAGCCGTTCGAAGCCGCTGGGCGCGATGCGGTGGTGGCGCGCGGCGCCTACCTGGTCGAAGGGCTGGGGCATTGTGGCGCGTGCCACACGCCGCGGGCGCTGACCATGCAGGAAAAAGCCCTGGATGCCGGTGACGGCGCGGCGTTCCTGTCCGGCAGCGCGCCCCTCGAGGGCTGGATCGCCAAGAGCCTGCGCGGTGACCACAAGGATGGCCTGGGCAGTTGGGACGAGGCGCAGATCGTCGCCTTCCTCAAGACCGGGCGCAACGAACGCACCGCGGTGTTCGGCGGCATGAGCGATGTGGTCGAGCACAGCATGCAGTACATGAGCGACGCCGACCTGACCGCCATCGCCCGCTACCTCAAGACCTTGCCGCCGGCGAACCCGGACGACAAACCGTTTCGCGAGGACCGTACCGTCGCCCAGGCGCTGTGGCAGGGCAATGACGGCAAGACCGGCGCGGCGCGCTACGTCGACAACTGCGCCGCTTGCCACCGCACCGACGGCAAGGGCTACGCCCGGGTGTTCCCGGCGCTGGCCGGCAACCCGGTGGTGCAGGGCGAGGACGCCACCTCGCTGATCCACATCGTGCTCGAGGGCGCGACCTTGCCGGCCACTGCAACGGCGCCTTCTACCTTCAGCATGCCAGGCTTCGGCTGGCGGCTGTCGGACCAGCAGGTGGCCGATGTGGTCAACTTCATCCGCAGCAGCTGGGGCAACCAGGCGGCGGGGGTGAGTGCAGGGCAGGTGGCGCAGTTGCGCAAGGCGCCCCCTGTGCCGCTCAAGGCGGAATCGTTAGTGGGTGACACGACGGGCACCGTGGAGCCCTGATGGTCCGACGGGGGACGCCTGGCGTCCCCTTTGGGCTTGACTCATCGAGTTAGCGGGACGCTGGCGCACGACAACACAATCTCGAAATGACATTAACTAGGCCTCACAAACTGGTTTAGTTAATTGATGTAAATAATTGATCTATAAGGTTTTATCTTTTTGCTACAGCATGCTGCACGCACTGCTCGTAGTACGTCTGCTTGATTGCCGTGGGCTTGAGCCGCGACCGGCTGTTGTAGGTCTGCTCGGTAATGCCGAACGCCGTCATGCGCATCCATGGCTTGGCAAATTTGCGCACCTGCAGCTTCTTGCGCGTGGCGTAAAGGGTGACCCCGGATAGCTTGGCCTGCTGCGCCTCGGCGGCAATCTGCGCACCCCAGCCGCACACCTGGCGATCGTTCTGGCTCAATGCCCGGGCCTGGGCGCCGAAGGCGGCGGTGGCCAGCAGGCAGCCGGCCACGGTTGCTAGAATCACTCGCATGTTGCTGTCCTAAGCATCTGAAGGAAAACAAAGTTTGCCTTCGCTCGCGACGCCTGGGGGCCAGCAGTTTGCCGTCAGGCGATGGCCATTTGCAGGCCGTCGTGCTGGCGCGTGCGCAGCGACAGCAGGGCCAGGGCCGCGATCCACAGCACACCGACGCCGTAGTTCAGGCGCTGGTAGAGACCGAACAATTCACCGCTGTGCACAGACTTGGCCATCAATACGACAGTGAGCACCGCCAGCAGCGCGCTCAGCAGCGACCCCCAGGCCAGCCCCGGGGATCGGGCCAGACGCGTGCCCAGGCCGATCCACAGCATGCTGGCGAGGGTCAGCGAGAGGAACATCAGCAGGCCGCCGAGGTTATGCATCTGTTGCGAGAACGATGGCTGCAGCGGCGCACAGCCCTGGTCACAGGCGAACCCGCCGGTCGCCAGGCTGCCCAGGCCATGCAAGAGCACCAGCAAGGCGCTCAGTCGCGCCAGCTTCGAGCGCCGCCAGCGCCGCGCCAGGCCCCAGGCGAACAGCGCGAACAACAGGGCCAGCGGGAAATTGTTGACCCACGGCGACAGCCCGTGGGTGGGCGCGCCGACCGCGCCGAGCTGGCTCATGGCTTGCTGCAGGTGGTCGTAGCCGGGGTAGGCCAGCGCCGTCAGGGTAACGCCCAGCAATAGCCAGAGGGGGATGAGCAAGCCGCTGGCGAGCAGCAGGCGATCGAACGTCTTCATGCAGTGCCTTCCTTGGTGAATGCTGGACGCAGCCTACCGCTTCGCCGTGGCCATTCGCCAGTCTTAGCGGCCGTTGACCAGCATCACCAGCAGCACGCAGGCCAGCAGCGCCAGGTAGGCCCGGGCGTGCACGCTGTCGGAGATGCGCCCGAGCAGGGGCGCGGCCAGGTGCATGCCGAACCAGGCGCCGACAGTCATCACCAGGGCCGCGCGCAGGTCGATGAAACCCAGCAGGCCCGGGCCCAGGTCGGGCTGGCCGGCCGGCAGCAGCGCATAGACCAGCGTGGCCGCCAGGGCCATGGGCAGCGACAGCGGGTTGGCCATGGCCGTGGCGGTGCGCATGCTGGCGCCGCGGCGGCGCATCAGCGGTACGGTCATCACGCTGCCGCCCACTCCGAGCAGCGCTGCCAGGGCGCCGATGGGCACGCCGACCAAGCTGGCGTCGGTCTTGCCCAAGGGCGTCAGGCGATGTTCGCCAGCGCACACGAAACCCGGACGCAGCCAGGCGTCCAGCAGGCTCAGCGTCAGGTAGGCGATGAACAGCCAGCGCAGCCAGGCACTGGTCATGGACAGCGCCGCCCAGGCCCCGAACAGCGCGCCCAGGGCGATAGCCGGCGCCAGGGGCCGAACCAGGTCCCAGCGCAGGCTGCCCGCGCGGTGGTGGCGCCAGGTGGCCAGGGCGCTGCTGAAGATCATCACGGTGGCCGAGGTGGCTACGGCAATCTGCATGGCGTGCTGGGCCACGGCCGTCCCCGCGCCATGGCTGGCCAGCAGCAGGGCATAGAACAGCGGCACGGCGAAGAAGCCGCCGCCAAAGCCGAACAGCAAGGTGGTGATGCCGGCGCACAGGCCGAACAGGCCAAGCAGGGGATAGAGCATGGGGTGGGCCTCGGGCCAGGGTTGAGGCGGTCAGGGTAGGCGGCTGTCTCTTGGCTGGCTTGCGCAACTTGGCCAATAATCGTCGTGTTTCGGCCAGAGCCTCCTTTCATGCGCAATGTTCCCCTGTCCCAGGTCGATGCCATCCCCCGTGCAGTGCTGGCCATTGCCACCGACTATCCGCCCGACACCTTGCTGCCCAGGCATGTCCATCGCCGGGCGCAGTTCCTGTATGGCATGAGCGGACTGATGGAGGTGCTGACCGATGACGGTGCCTGGGTCATTCCGCCCGGCAGCGGGGTGTGGATTCCGCCCGGCAAGCCGCATCAGGTGCGCATGCGCGAGGTGAGTACCCGCAGCCTGTACATCGAGCCAACCGCGCTGCCAAGGCCGGGCAGCGTGTGTGAGGCACTGCGGGTCGGGCCGCTGCTGCACCAGCTGTTGCTGGCCAGCGCCGAGGTGCCGGCCCTGCATGACGAGGCGGGACGCGATGGCCTGCTGCTGCGTCTGGTGCTGCATGAGCTGGGCCAGGCCGAACGTCTGCCGCTGTTCGCGCCGCTGCCGGCCGAGCCACGCCTGGCGGCCCTGTGCCAGGCATTCCTGGCGCAGCCGTCGGTCCACACCCGTGGCGAAACCTGGGCAGCGCAGCTCAACTGGAGCCCGCGTACCTTCAGCCGACGCTTTCGCGAACAGACCGGACTGTCATTCGGTCAGTGGCGCCAGCAGGCCTGTCTGATGGCTGCGGTGACGCGGCTTGCTACCGGCGATGCAGTGACCACCATCGCCTTGGACCTGGGCTATGAAAGCCCCAGCGCGTTTTCCAGCCTGTACCGGCGAGTCATGGGCCAGCCGCCGTCGACGGCACGCCAGGGTCTATGAAAACCCCGTATGACTAGCGGGGGGAGGAAAAAAAGATCGCGGAGACAGGCACAAGCCCGCCGCCCGCTTCCACGGGAGGTGTTCTGGGACCAGCAGAGGGTGACCGGGGAAACGGGGGCGGTATTGCACCGCCCCGCGATCAAAGCTAACGAAGCTTCGGTGGGTCAGGCAGCCTGGTGGTGCTTGACCTGGGACTTGCGGACCTGGGCGCGGCAGGCGTCGCCGAAGGCCTGGAACATCTTGATCGAGTCGGGGTTCTTCGCCGCCTGCCACTCCGGGTGCCACTGCACCGCGAACAGGAAGGGCGAGAGGCTCGGGGCGTGGATCGCCTCGACCAGGCCGTCTTCGGCATGGGCGATCGGCTCGATGCCGGCACCCAGGTTGCGCAGGCCCTGGCCGTGCAGCGAGTTGACGCGGATCTCGTCAGTGCCGAGGGTCTCGCGCAGCCAGCTGCCTGGCTTGATCTTCACGCTGTGCACCGGGGCGTACTGGACTTCGACCGGATCTTCCGGGTTTTCCCGGTGGTCGTTGAAGCCGGGTTCGGCATAGACCTTCTGGTAGATGTCGCCGCCCAGGGCCACGTTGATTTCCTGCATGCCGCGGCAGATGCCGAAGATCGGCAGGCCGCGCTTGATCGCCGCCTTGACCAGCGGCATGTCGAACAGGTCGCGGTCCTTGTCCTGGCCCTTGCCGGGGGTCTGGTTTTCCTGGCCGTAGAGGGTCGGGTCGATGTTGCTGCCGGCACCGGTCAGGTAGACGCCGTCGGCCATGTCCAGGTAGGTCTCGAGGTCTTCGACGCCGCAGCAGGTGGGCACCAGGACCGGGACGCAACCGGCGAACTCGACCAGCGGGGTGATGTATTTATGGGTCATGACCTGATAGTCATGGCCTTTGCGCTCTTGACTGCCCATGGTCATCAGGACGACGGGTTTGCGCAGGGAGGGTTGCTTGTTGCCAATGTTGCTGTTGGACATATGTCACCTTGAGACAGGTCATGCCTGTCGTTGTTGTGCAGGCGCACGGCCGGGGCCTTGAGTGCTGCCTGGAGCCCCGAGCACTGCCGGCTCGCCTTGCAGGCGATGTCGGTCGGGGCCTGACGCATAGCTTGCCAGAGGCGTTCGATATGTCAAACGAGTGGCGGAGCGTTCAGGCGCCGTTTTGCGGGGGCTTGGGGCCGCCGGGGCCTTTGGTGACAAGGGTTTGGCGGGGGTGTTGGTCAATAATATTTAACGACGCAGTTGGGTCTTTGCGTCGGTGCAATGATTGTGTTTGGCTGGGGCGGAGTTTTGGCCTCATGCCGGATCTTGATCTTGCTTCTAAGTGCGCAATAGTTCAGGCGCCGCCAATTGCGGCGTCAGGAGGCCTGCGTTTGGCCTCCTGACGTCGCGAAGTTACGGGCGGCGCCTGGGCTGGCGCAGCTGCCGCTAGCTGCCAATGAGGTTGAACATGCGGCTGCCAAGATCAAGATCCGCATCAGTATGAACGGTGACGCAGCCTTGCAAGAGGGGGCGGACAGGGTGGCGCTTATTGCACCCAGAACCGCGAATCGCTAATGCAGTATCTGCTTCAGGAACGCCTGTGCCCGTGCCGTACTGGGCTGCCCGAAGAACACCTCCGGCGGGCTGTCCTCGATAATTTTCCCGCCCTCGAGGAACAGCACCCGCTCGGCCACTTGCCGGGCGAAACCCATTTCGTGGGTGACGCAGAGCATGGTCATGCCGGTGCCGGCCAATTGCACCAACACATCCAGCACCTCGGCCACCATTTCCGGGTCAAGCGCCGAGGTCGGCTCGTCGAACAGCATGATCCTCGGCTTCATGCACAGCGCCCGGGCGATCGCCACACGCTGCTGCTGGCCGCCGGACAGCTGGCCGGGGTACTTGTGCGCCTGGCTCTCGATGCCGACCTTGCTCAAGTACAACCGCGCCCGCTCCTCGGCCTCCCGGCGCGACAGGCCGCGCACGCTCATCGGCGCCAGCAGGCAGTTGTCGAGCACGCTCATGTGCGGGAACAGGTTGAAGTGCTGGAAGACCATGCCGATCTCGCTGCGCACCTGGTCGGCCTGGCGGCCTTTGCTCGCCAGATCGGTGCCGGCCACGCGGATGCTGCCCTGCTGGGCGATTTCCAGACGGTTGATGCAGCGGATCAGCGTCGACTTGCCCGAGCCTGACGGGCCGCAGAGCACGATGCGTTCGCCCTCGCGTACCGACAGGTCGATGTCGTGCAGCACATGGAAGGCGCCGTAGTGCTTGTTCAGGCCCTCGATGCGGATCAGCTCCGGGCGTGGATCGGGGGCAGGGTGCAGGCTGGCAAGGCTCAGGGGGGCGGTCATCTTGTTGTTCTCCCGCTCAAGGTTCAGTTGAAACGTGCGGCGCTGTAGGGCGCAGGGTCGGTGAAGGGGCGCTCGCCTGTCATCAGCTCGGCCAGCAGGCGGCCGCTGACCGGGCCCAGGGTCAGGCCGTGGTGGGCATGGCCGAAGTTGAACCACAGGTGCTTGTGCAGGGGCGCCGGGCCGATCACCGGGCGCATGTCCGGCAGGCAGGGGCGGCGGCCCAGCCAGGGCTTGTCGTCCAGGCGCTCGCCCAGGGCCGGGAACAGCCGGCGTGCCAGGGCCTCGCAGCGGCGTAGCTGGATCTCGTTGGCGGCCTCGTCGCTCGCCGCGAACTCGATGCCGGTGGTCAGGCGCACGCCACGGGCCATTGGCGCCAGGACGTAGCCGCCCTGGGTGTCGCAGATCGAATGACCCAGCTCGGCGCCGTCGCGGGTGGCGTAGTGCATGTGGTAGCCGCGCTTGATGCCAAGTGGAAAGCGGTAGCCCAGCCGCTCGTAGAGGTCGGCCGACTGCGGGCCGAGACAGGCCACCACGTCGTCGGCGGTCACGCTGCCGCGGCGCGTGTCCAACTGCCAGCCGTTCTCGACCTGGCGCAGGCTACGGGCATCGCCGTGGAGGAACTGCCCGCCGCGCTGGACGAACAGCGCGGCGTAGCCACGGGTCAGGCCTCCCGGGTTGCTCACCGTCTTCGGGTCGAGCCAGTGGATGCCGCCGATCACGCCACCGTCCAGCTGCTGCTCGCGGGCCAGCAGTTGTTCGCGTTCGAGGATCTCGTACCGAAGGCCGTAACGGGCCAGCCCCTTCAGATCGCGTTTGGCCTGTTTGAACAGCGCGGCATCACGGTATACCTCGATCCAGCCCTTGGCCTGTACCAGTCCTTGCAGGCCGGCAGCCTCGATCAGCGCATCGTGCTCCTCAACGCTGCGTTGCACCAGCGGCAGCATGTCGGCGGCGGCCTTGGCCAGTTGCCCAGGCGCCGACTGGCGCCAGTAGCTGAGCAGCCAGGGCGCTGCCTTGGGCAGGTGGGTCAGGCTGTAGCGCACATCGGGCTGGCGGTTCAGGCCGTAGCGCAGCAAGGCACTCCACTGGCGCGGGAAGGCGTAGGGGATCACACTGGAGCGCTCGATCAGCCCGGCGTTGCCATGGCTGGTGCCGCTGCCCGGTTCGTCACGGTCGACGAGGAGCACCTGGCGTCCGCGGGCCTGCAGGTGCAGGGCGGTGCTGACGCCGACGATACCGGCGCCGAGGACGATGGTCTGGCAATGCATGGAAGGATTCCTTCAATCAGTTCAGGTGGCGGCCCAGGCGGGCCTCCAGGTGTTTCAGGGTGCGCCGGACCACCTCGACGATCAGCAGGTAGAGCACCGCCGCCCACAGGTAGATCTGGAAGTCGAAGCTGCGCGAGAAGGCCAGCTTGGTCACCCCCATCAGGTCGTAGATGGTCACCAGCGAGGCGATGGCGCTGGCCTTGATCATCATGATCAGCTCATTGCCCAATGGGCCGATGGCGACCAGCAGCGACTGCGGCAGCACCACCTTGAAGAATGTGGTCGAGCGCTTGAGGTTGAGGGCCTTGGCGGCCTCGTACTGGCCTGGCGCGACAGCCATCAGGCTGGCGCGGAAGATCTCGGCCTGGTACGCGGCGGTGTTGAGGGTGAAGGCGAGCAGGGCGCAGTACCAGGCCTCGCGGAAGAACCACCACAGCCCCAGGTCCTGCCAGAACCCCTTGAGCGAACCAAGCCCGTAGTACAGCAAAAACAGCTGCGCCAGCAGCGGCGAGCCGCGGAAGAAGTACACGTAGCCGGCGGCCAGGCGTTGCAGCACGAGGCTCCGCGACATCCGCGCCAGGGCCAGGAGCATGCCCAGCAGCGCGCCGAGGGTGAAGGAGATCGCCACCAGCTTGGCGGTGACCAGCAGGCCATCGACGAAGCGCGCGCCGTAGCGCTCCAGCAGGTCGGGATCGAGCACGTAGGCCAGCAGTTGCTCCGGGCTCATGGGCGGGCTCCTTGCAGATGGCGGTTGCTGCGCCGCTCCAGCAGGGCGAAGACCCTGCCCGACAGCGCCGAGAACAGCAGGTAGACCAGGCAGGCGACGCCGTAGAACAGCATCGGTTCCTTGGTCACGCTGACCGCCAGGTTGGTCTGGCGCATCAGGTCGATCAGCGAGATGGTCGAGACCAGCGAGGTGTCCTTGAGCAGGCTCAACCAGTTGTTCGACAGGCCCGGCAGGGCGATGCGCGTCAGTTGCGGCAGCACCACCTTGAAGAATCCGGTGCGCTTGCCCAGGCCAAGGGCCGCGCAGGCCTCCAGCTGGCCCTTGGGCAGGGTCTTGAAGGCCATCAGCCAGATTTCGCTGGAGAACGCGGCGAACACCAGGCTGAAGGCAACCATGGCGGCGAGGAAGGTGTTGATCAGCACCTCGCCCTGGTAGCCCATCGCGGCGAGGATCTTCTGCGCGGCGATCTGGCAGCCGTAGTAGATGATCAGCAGGGTGAGCAGTTCGGGCAGGCCGCGGAACACCGTGGAGAACGTGGTGGCCCAGGCCCGCGGCAGGCGTTTGCGCGAGCGCGCGGCCAGCGCCACCAGCAGGCCCAGCGGCAGGCCGATGGGCAGGCAGGCCAGGGCCAGCGACACGGTCACCAGCGCGCCGGCCAGCAGCGCCTGGCCCCAGCCACCGCTGGCGAAGGAGAGCAGGGAAAGTTGATCGAGCATGGATGCATCCTCGAGGTCGGCGGGTCGCATAGCGCCCTGATCGCGATGCAAGGCCGCTCCCAGGGGGATGGCGGCCTGGTGTCGCGAAAGGGCTGCGGGCAGCCCCAGGATTCGTATCAGTTATAGATATCGAAGGCGAAATACTTGCTCGCGATCTTCTGGTAGGTGCCATTGGCCACGATCGCTGCCAGCGCTTCGTTCAGCCGCACGCGCAGGGCTTCGTCATCCTTGCGCACGGCAATCGCCGCGTCGGCCTTGGTGCCGTTGACGTCGCCGAGGATCTTGCAGCAGTCCTTGCCATTCTTGTTCAGCCATTCGTGCAGCGGGAACTTGTCGGCGATCACCCCGTCCAGGCGTCCGGCGGCAAGGTCGGCGTTGGCCTCGTCCAGGGTCGGGTACAGCTTCACATCCGCGCCGGCCTTGCCATACACGTCCTCGGCGTAGATCGCCTGGGTCGAGGCGGACTGGGCGCCGACCGTGTAGCCCTTGAAGTCGGTCTGCGCGTCGCTGATCTTGCTGTCCTTGGCGACCGCCACGGTCAGCGGGGTGCGGTAGTAGCGGTCGGTGAAGGCGATCTTGCGGCGCCGTTCCTCGGTGTCGATCATCGAGGCCACCACGGCATCGTACTTGCGCGCCATCAGCGCCGGGATGATGCCTTCCCAGTCCTGGGCCACCAGGGTGCACTCGACTTTCATCTGCTCGCACAGGGCATGGGTGATGTCGATGTCGAAGCCGTGCAGCTGGTTGTCGGCATCGACGTAGTTGAACGGCGGGTAAGCGCCTTCAGTGGCAAAACGCAGGGTCTCGGCACTGGCGCCGGCCGCCAGCAGCAGGGCGCACGCACCCACCACAGCCATGGTTCCTTTCATCTCGCACCTCGGTAGTTGCACTCTTGCTATTGTTGTTTGCCCGCCGGCCACGAGGTGTAGCCGACGAACTCGTTATGTAGAGCGGCAGTTGCTTCCAAGCGTCTTTCAACATCCGGCCCGAGCTTCTTGCAGACCTCGTTGACCATCAGGTGCACCCACGACAGCATGGTCGCGGTGGATTCCCAGAACAGGTTGAATTCGGTGGGGATGCGGAACACCTCGTCGGCGTTGGCATCGGCCCATTCACAGAAGGTATCGGTGACCAGGGTCACCGGGATGCCCAGCTCGCGGGCCTTGTGGCACAGCTGCAGGGCATGGCGGGAATAGCGGCGCGCCTCGAACACCACCAGCGCGCAGTCCTGGGGGCGCCCCAGCAGCACCTCGGCGAAGTGCCCGGCACTGCCGTCGACCAGTTGCACGCCGTCGCGCAGGTACTGCAGCAGGTGGCTCATGCACATGGCCACGCCGCGTTCGGTCTGAAAGCCGGCGACGAACACCCGCGGTTTTTCCGCCAGGCGCCGGGCGACTTGCTGCCATGCTTCGCCGCGGCTGTATTCGTGTACGCGCACCAGCGCGGCCATTTCCAGCTCCAGGCTGCCCGAGCGCTGGTCGTCCTCGGGTTGCTGGCGGAACGCCTGCAGGCGGTCGCCCACCAGCCAGGGGCCGTCGCCCAGGTCGTTCTGCAGGTCCTGCTTGAGCGCCTTGAGGTGCGCGTAGCCCAGCGAGCGGCAGAAGCGGCCGACGCTCGACTCGCTCACGCCCAGCTTGGCGGCGATGCTGGCCGAGGTCTGGAACGGCAGTTCATGGAGGTTGGCGAGCATGTAGCTGGCGATCTGGCGGCCCGAGGCGGCAGCGGTGTGCAGGCTGCTTTCCAGGCGTTGCTTGATCGATTGGCTCATGGTCGGTTCCGGTTGATTTCTGGCGTGGAAGCCAAAATGGCTGTTTTCTGTCTTCAAGTCAATATTTGACAGATAGCTGTCATTGGCGGGAAAGTCTGTGCAGTTGCGCTGTAGCGAATCCAATTCCAAGAAAGGAGCTCCAGATGTCTTCACCTTCCACCGGCCCTGTCGTGCGCGTGCCTTTTAACGAACTGCGGGCGTTGCTGCAGTCGATCTTCGAGCGTCATGGCTGCAGCGCGGCGGTGGCCGCCGTGCTTGCCCACAACTGCGCCAGTGCCCAGCGCGACGGTGCCCACAGCCATGGGGTGTTCCGTATTCCCGGTTATGTCTCGACCCTGGCCAGCGGCTGGGTCGATGGCCGCGCCGAGCCGCAGGTGAGTGATCTTGCGCCGGCCTATGTGCGAGTCGATGCCAAGGGCGGCTTTGCCCAGCCGGCGCTGGCCGCGGCCCGCCCGCTGCTGGTGGAGAAGGCGCGCACGGCAGGCATCGCGGTGCTGGCGATCCACAACTCGCATCATTTCGCCGCGCTGTGGCCGGATGTCGAGCCGTTCGCCGACGACGGCCTGGTGGCCCTGAGCGTGGTCAACAGCATGAGCTGCGTGGTGCCACACGGTGCGCGCAAGCCGCTGTTCGGCACCAACCCCATTGCTTTTGCCGCGCCTTGCGCCGGGCATGATCCGATCGTCTTCGACATGGCCACCAGCGCCATGGCCCATGGCGACGTGCAGATCGCCGCACGGGCGGGCGAGCAGCTGCCGCCGGGCATGGGCGTGGATGCCGAGGGCCAGCCGACCACCGACCCCAAGGCGATTCTCGAGGGCGGCGCCTTGCTGCCGTTCGGCGGGCACAAGGGCTCGGCGCTGTCGATGATGGTCGAGCTGATGGCGGCGGCGCTGACGGGCGGCAATTTCTCCTGGGAGTTCGATTGGTCGGGCCACCCTGGAGCCAAGACCCCCTGGACCGGGCAGTTGATCATTGTGATCGACCCGCGCAAGGCTGAAGGCGAGCAGTTTGCCCAGCGCAGCCGGGCGTTGGTGGATCAGATGCAGATGGCGGGGTTGACGCGCATGCCAGGGGAGCGGCGCTATCGGGAGCGCGAGGTGGCTGGGCGGGAAGGGGTGAGAATTGGTTGTGAAGAGTTGGGCGGTTTAAAGGCTCTGCTTTAACTCAAGAAGACGTGCGCCCGGTGTATTGGGCGCACGACACGCCGGTTCACCCAGGTACTATTTCAACGACTCGAGGGTGATGGGTTCGATATTAGTATTTTGATAAAGCGTTGATACAACAGCGTCCACCAGTGCTTGGACTTCATTGTGGTTGCCGATTTCAGAAATGCCCTTCCAAAACCGTTTTTGGAAAATGATATCAGGGGCGTGTGCTTTCAGCGGTTCCTTGGCAATTTCCTCGTCTAATGCCTTCAATTTATCTTTGCCCCAGTTTTGAATGTTTGCTTTGGTATGAACAGCTACATTTTTTACAGTAGACATGTTGGGAATTCCCTATTTCTGGATGAGAATTAAAAATATTGTCTATTCGTCAAGGTGAAAACTGTCAAAATTAACAGTTGACGTCGAATCATTGCATTGCTGCCATCTGCGATTTCCGAGAGGGGGGTGTAACCGGCGCCAGCAGGCGGTATTCTCGGTGGATTACTCTTTCGACCAATCCGTACCAAGGAGCTGCACGCTGTGTTCAAACATGTCGATGCCTATGCCGGCGACCCGATCCTCTCGTTGATGGAGACCTTCAAGGCCGACCCGCGCGCCGACAAGGTCAACCTGAGTATCGGCCTGTACTACGACGAAGCCGGCGTGGTGCCGCAGCTGGCGGCGGTGGGCGAGGTGGAGAAGCGCCTGGCCGGCCAGCCCCACGAAGCCTCGCTGTACCTGCCGATGGAAGGCCTGGCTGCCTACCGCCAGGCGATCCAGGCGCTGCTGTTCGGCGCCGATCACCCGGCCGTGAGCGATGGCCGCGTGGCCACCGTGCAGACCGTCGGCGGCTCCGGCGCGCTGAAAGTCGGCGCCGACTTCCTCAAGCGCTACTTCCCGGGTTCCGAGGTATGGGTGAGCAACCCCACCTGGGACAACCACCGGGCGATCTTCGAAGGCGCGGGCTTCAAGGTGCACAGCTATCCGTACTTCGACAGCGCCAGCCGCGGCGTCGACTTCGCCGGCATGCTGGCGACCCTGCAGACCTTGCCGGCCAACAGCATCGTCCTGCTGCACCCGTGCTGCCACAACCCCACCGGCGTCGACCTGGACCAGAACCAGTGGCAGCAGGTGGTCGAAGTGGTCAAGGCGCGCCAGCTGATTCCGTTCCTCGACATCGCCTACCAGGGCTTCGGTGAAGGCCTGGTGGAAGACGCCTACGCCATCCGCGAGATGGCCCGTGCCGGCGTGCCGTGCCTGGTCAGCAACTCGTTCTCGAAGATCTTCTCGCTGTACGGCGAGCGGGTAGGGGGGCTGTCGGTGGTCTGCGACGATGCCGCCACCGCCTCCAGTGTGCTCGGCCAGCTCAAGGCCACCGTGCGCCGCAACTACTCCAGCCCGCCTGCGTTCGGCGCCCAGCTGGTGGCCGGGGTGCTTGGCGATGCCGTGCTCAACGCTCAGTGGGCGGCGGAAGTGGAGGTGATGCGCAAGCGTATCCTCGACATGCGCCAGGGCCTGGTCGACTTGCTCGGTGAGCTGCTGCCGGGCCAGGACTTCCAGTTCTTCCTGCGCCAGCGCGGCATGTTCAGCTACACCGGCTTCAGCGTCGAGCAGGTGCGTCGGCTGCGTGACGAGTTCGGCGTTTACCTGATCGACAGCGGCCGGGTTTGCATGTCCGGCCTGCGTCCGGCCAACCTGCGCCAGGTGGCCGAGGCGTTTGCCGCCGTTCAGCGGTAATCTGCCAAGGGGCTGCCAAGCAGCCCCCTCCAGCACAACCCGCTTGTAAAGACAAGTGCAACCGTCCCTCGGGCGGGGCTTCCCCAAGTGCAACCTTTGCATGCACAATCGCGCCCCTCTTCCCCGGTTGAGTTGGGCGAATCGTCTATTTCGCCATTCTCAGCCTGTTGCAGTCTTGCGAGTGGAGCTTCACCCGGAATGAATGAGCAGGCCCCAAGCGTTGAACAACGCTTTGTAGAATCGCCCCCCGCCACCCTTGGCAGTTGGTCGCGTCAAGACACCACCTGGATGCTGGGCCTATTCGGCACGGCCATCGGCGCCGGAACCCTGTTCCTGCCCATCAACGCCGGCCTTGGCGGTTTCTGGCCGCTGCTGGTACTGGCCTTGCTGGCCTTCCCCATGACCTACTTCGCCCACCGCGGGCTGACCCGCTTCGTGCTTTCCGGCAGCAAGGGCGGCGACATCACCGAGGTGGTAGAGGAGCATTTCGGCATCACCGCCGGCGCGCTGATCACCGTCCTGTACTTCTTCGCCATCTTCCCGATCCTGCTGATCTACAGCGTGGCGCTGACCAACACCGTCAGCAGCTTCATGGAGCACCAGCTGCACATCGCGCCGCCACCGCGGGCTATCCTGTCGTTCGTGCTGATCCTTGGCCTCTTGGCCATCGTGCGCTGCGGCGAGCAGGCCACGGTCAAGGTCATGAGCCTGCTGGTCTACCCGTTCATCGTCGCCCTGGCGCTGCTGGCCCTGTACCTGGTGCCGCACTGGACCGGCGGCATCCTCGACACCGCCACCCAGGTGCCTTCGGGCTCTGCCTTCCTGCATACCGTGTGGCTGGCGATTCCGGTGATGGTGTTCTCGTTCAACCACTCGCCGATCATCTCTGCCTTCGCCGTCGACCAGAAGCGCCGCTACGGCGAGAATGCCGATGAGCGCAGCGGCCAGATCCTGCGTCGCGCGCACCTGCTGATGGTGCTGATGGTGCTGTTCTTCGTGTTCAGCTGCGTGCTGACCCTGAGCAGCGCCCAGTTGGCCGAGGCCAAGGCACAGAACCTGTCGATCCTGTCGTACCTGGCCAACCACTTCGAGCAGCCGGCCATCGCCTTCGCCGCGCCCTTGATCGCCTTCATTGCCATTGCCAAGTCCTTCCTGGGCCACTACATCGGCGCCAGCGAGGGCCTCAAGGGCATGATCGTCAAGGCCGGCATGCGCCCGGGCGCCAAGGCCCTGGACCGCATCGTCGCCGCGCTGATGCTGGTGGTGTGCTGGATCGTCGCCACCCTCAACCCGAGCATCCTCGGCATGATCGAATCCCTCGGCGGCCCGATCATCGCCGTGCTGCTGTTCCTGATGCCGATGTACGCCATCCGCCGCGTGCCATCGATGCGCAAGTACAGCGGCGCGCTGTCCAACCTGTTCGTGGTGGTCGTCGGGCTGGTGGCCCTGACCTCGGTGGTGTACGGCCTGCTGGCCTGAGCTCCCGTCCCGTAGGAAAAACGCCCGGGTCGACGCCAGTCACCCGGGCGTTTGTCTACAGGAATTGCCCGAACGTAGGACAATTTCATCTTTGCCCATAGGCACTTGCGTCCCTTCGTGGTTAACTCTGAAGCCTTTTCCAACCCCGTATAAGGATTTTTGCCATGGCTCAAGTGACTCTCAAAGGCAACCCGGTTCAGGTCAGCGGTGAACTGCCGAAGCAAGGCGCCGCGGCACCTGCCTTCTCCCTGGTCGCTGGCGATCTGTCGAACAAGTCGCTGGCCGACTTCGCCGGCAAGCGCAAGGTGCTGAACATCTTCCCGAGCGTCGACACCCCGACCTGCGCCACCTCGGTGCGCAAGTTCAACGCCCAGGCCAATGACGTGGCCAACACCGTGGTGCTGTGCATCTCTGCCGACCTGCCGTTCGCCCAGGCGCGCTTCTGCGGCGCCGAAGGCCTGGAGAACGTGAAGAACCTGTCGACCCTGCGTGGCCGCGAGTTCCTGGAAAACTACGGCGTCGCCATCGCCGACGGCCCGCTGGCCGGCCTGGCCGCCCGTGCCGTGGTGGTGCTGGATGAAAACGACAAGGTGCTGCACAGCGAGCTGGTGGGCGAGATCGCCGACGAGCCGAACTACGAGGCGGCGCTGGCTGTCTTGAAGTAAGTGTTCGCCGGCTTGCCGGCGAACCAGGTAACACCCGGTAACGGCCTGGACCCTGTTCCAGGCCGTTTTCATTTAAAGTTCACCCCTTTGCCAACGTCAGCCGAAGGTAAAGCACTGGTAAAGCTCCTTTGCTAAAGCGATGCCAGTGCTTATCGTTCACGCTCTCCACGCCGTCTTTCTCTGAACAAGGTTCGTTCGACCCATGCAAGCCTCCAATTCCCGTTCCCCTCGTCGCTGGCTGTTCGGCCTGCTGATCCTGCTGCTGGTGGCCCTGCTGGCCTGGTGGCTGTGGCCCGCGGCGACCGTCCACAAGGAAGGCGGCGGGCAACGTCCGGGCAAGGGCCTGGGCATGGGCGGGCGGCCGGGCTTCGGCGCCTCCACCGAAGCCGTTCCGGTGCGGGTCGAGCCGGTGCGGGTCGGAGACTTCCCGCTTTATTACAAGGCCCTCGGCACCGTGACGGCGACCAACACGGTCAACGTGCGCAGCCGGGTGGCCGGCGAGCTGGTCAAGGTCCACTTCAAGGAGGGCCAGCAGGTCAAGGCCGGCGATCTGCTCGCCGAGATCGACCCACGTTCCTATCGCATCGCCTTGCAGCAGGCCGAGGGCACCCTGGCGCAGAACCAGGCGCAGTTGAAGAATGCCCAGGTCGACCTGGCCCGCTATAAAGGCCTGTACGCCGAGGACAGCATCGCCAAGCAGACCCTGGACACCGCCGAAGCCCAGGTCGGTCAGTTCCAGGGGCTGGTCAAGACCAACCAGGCCCAGGTCAACGACGCACGCCTGAACCTCGAGTTCACCCAGATCCGCGCACCGATCAGCGGCCGCGTGGGCCTGCGCCAGCTGGACCTGGGCAACCTGGTGGCGGCCAACGACACCACGGCGCTGGTGGTCATCACCCAGACCCAGCCGATCAGTGTTGCCTTCACCCTGCCGGAAACCCAGCTCGACACCGTGCTGGCCCGCTACCGCAGCGGCGCCAGCCTGCCGGTCGAGGCCTGGGACCGGGGCGACCAGAAGCTGCTGTCCACCGGTGTGCTGGGCAGCCTCGACAACCAGATCGACGTCGCCACCGGCACCCTGAAGTTCAAGGGCACCTTCCAGAACACCGACCACGCGCTGTTCCCCAACCAGTTCGTCAACGTGCGCTTGCTGGCCGACACCCTCAGGCAGGTGGTGTTGGCCCCGGCAGCGGCGATCCAGTTCGGCAACGACGGCACCTTCGCCTATGTGGTCAACGCCGAGAACACCATCAACGTGCGCAAGCTCAAGGTCGGCGCCAGCGATGGCGAGAACACGGTGATCGTCGAGGGCCTGGCCGCCGGCGAGCGCCTGGTGCTGGAAGGCACCGACCGCCTGCGCGAAGGCACCAAGGTCGATGTGGTCGAGGACAGCTCCCAGGTTCCGACCACCCCCGGCCAGCACCTGCAGGGGCAGGGCGCCAAGGGCTCGGCCCAGACCGCTGAACCAGGCACCAAGGCGGGCGCATGAACCTCTCGCGCCTGTTCATCCTGCGGCCGGTCGCCACCACGCTGAGCATGCTGGCCATCGTCCTGGCCGGCCTGATCGCCTACAAGCTGCTACCGGTGGCGGCCTTGCCCCAGGTCGACTACCCGACCATCCGCGTCATGACCCTGTACCCTGGCGCCAGCCCGCAGGTCATGACCAGCGCCGTCACCGCGCCGCTGGAACGCCAGTTCGGGCAGATGCCGGGCCTGGAGCAGATGGCCTCCACCAGCTCCGGCGGCGCCTCGGTGCTGACCCTGCGCTTCAACCTCGACATGAACATGGATGTCGCCGAGCAGCAGGTGCAGGCCGCGATCAACGCCGCCAGCAACCTGCTGCCCAACGACCTGCCGGCGCCGCCGGTGTACAACAAGGTCAACCCGGCCGACACGCCGGTGCTGACCCTGGCCATTTCCTCGAAGACCATGCCGCTGCCCAAGCTCAACGACCTGGTCGACACCCGCGTGGCGCAGAAGATCGCCCAGATCAGCGGCGTCGGCATGGTCAGCATCGCCGGCGGTCAGCGCCAGGCCGTGCGGATCAAGGTCAACGTCGACGCCCTGGCGGCCAACGGCCTCAACCTGGACGACGTGCGCACCCTGATCGGCGCCTCCAATGTCAACCAGCCCAAGGGCAACTTCGACGGCCCGACCCGGGTGTCGATGCTCGACGCCAACGACCAGCTGCGCTCGCCCGAGGAATACGCCAACCTCATCCTCAAATACAGCAATGGCGCGCCACTGCGCCTGAAGGACGTCGCCGAGATCGTCGACGGCGCCGAGAACGAACGCCTGGCCGCCTGGGCCAACCAGAACGAGGCGGTGCTGCTGAATATCCAGCGCCAGCCCGGCGCCAACGTCATCGAGGTGGTCGACCGGATCAAGGAACTGCTGCCGTCGATCACCGACAACCTGCCGGCGGGCCTGGATGTCAGCGTGCTCACCGACCGCACCCAGACCATCCGCGCCGCCGTGCGCGATGTGCAGCACGAGCTGCTGTTCGCCATCGCCCTGGTGGTGATGGTCACCTTCGTTTTCCTGCGCCGTTTCAGCGCCACCATCATTCCCTCCATCGCCGTGCCGCTGTCGCTGATCGGCACCTTCGGGGTGATGTACCTGGCCGGTTTCTCGGTCAACAACCTGACCTTGATGGCCCTGACCATCGCCACCGGTTTCGTGGTGGACGATGCCATCGTCATGCTGGAGAACATCTCCCGGCACATCGAGGAGGGCGAAACGCCTCTGCAGGCCGCCCTCAAGGGCGCCAAGCAGATCGGCTTCACCCTGATCTCGCTGACCTTCTCGCTGATCGCCGTGCTGATTCCGCTGCTGTTCATGGCCGATGTGGTCGGGCGGCTGTTCCGCGAGTTCGCCATCACCCTGGCGGTGGCCATCCTGATTTCCCTGGTGGTGTCGCTGACCCTGACGCCGATGATGTGCGCGCGCCTGCTCAAGCGCGAACCCAAGGAAGAGGAACAGGGCCGCTTCTACCGCGCCAGCGGTGCCTGGATCGACTGGCTTATCAAGCACTACGGCACCACCCTGACCTGGGTGCTCGAGCGCCAGCCGCTGACCCTGCTGGTGGCCGTGGCCACCCTGGCATTGACCGTGGTGCTGTACCTGATGGTGCCCAAGGGCTTCTTCCCGGCCCAGGACACCGGGGTCATCCAAGGTATCTCCGAGGCGCCGCAGTCGACCTCGTTCGCCGCCATGAGCGAGCGCCAGCAATCCCTGGCCAAGGTGATCCTGCAGGATCCGGCGGTACAGAGCCTGTCCTCCTACATCGGCGTGGACGGCGACAACGCCACCCTTAACAGCGGCCGTCTGCTGATCAACCTCAAGCCCCACGGCGAGCGCGACGTCACTGCCTCCGAGGTGATCAACCGCCTGCAGCCACAGCTCGACAAGCTGGTCGGCATCCGCCTGTTCATGCAGCCGGTGCAGGACCTGAGCATCGAGGACCGAGTTAGCCGCACCCAGTACCAGTTCAGCCTCAGCTCGCCAGATGCCGACATGCTCGCCGAGTGGAGCGGCAAGCTGGCGCAGGCGCTCAAGGACCGCCCCGAGTTGCAGGACGTGGCCAGCGACCTGCAGGACCAGGGCCTGCAGGTATTCCTGGTGATCGACCGGGACATGGCCAGCCGTCTGGGCATCACCGTGGCGCAGATCACCAACGCGCTGTATGACGCCTTCGGCCAGCGGCAGATCTCGACCATCTACACCCAGGCCAGCCAGTACCGCGTGGTGCTGCAGTCGCAGACCGCAGCCAGCCTCGGCCCGCAGGCCCTGGAATCGATCCACGTCAAGGCCACCGATGGCGGCCAGGTGCGCCTGTCGGCCCTGGCGCGCATCGAGCAGCGCCAGGCCCAGCTGGCCATCTCGCACATCGGCCAGTTCCCCGCGGTGATGATGTCGTTCAACCTGGCCCATGGCGCGTCGCTGGGCGAGGCGGTCAAGGTGATCGAGCAGGTGCAGCAGGATATCGGCATGCCGATCGGCGTGCAGACCCGCTTCCAGGGCGCCGCCGAGGCGTTCCAGGCCTCGCTGTCGAGCACCTTGCTGCTGATCCTGGCCGCGGTGGTGACCATGTACATCGTGCTGGGCGTGCTCTACGAGAGCTACATCCACCCGGTGACCATCCTTTCCACGCTGCCGTCGGCGGCGGTGGGGGCCTTGTTGGCGCTGCTGCTGAGCGGCAACGACCTGGGCATGATCGCCATCATCGGCATCATCCTGCTGATCGGCATCGTCAAGAAGAACGCGATCATGATGATCGACTTCGCCCTGGAGGCCGAGCGCCACCAGGGCATGAGTCCGCGTGACGCGATCTACCAGGCGGCGCTGCTGCGCTTCCGGCCGATCCTGATGACCACCCTGGCGGCGCTGTTCGGCGCCGTGCCGCTGATGCTCGCCACCGGTTCCGGCGCCGAGCTGCGCCAGCCGCTGGGCCTGGTGATGGTCGGCGGCCTGCTGGTCAGCCAGGTGCTGACCTTGTTCACCACGCCGGTCATCTACCTGTACTTCGACCGCCTGGCGCGCCGCTGGCGCCCGGCTGACGATGCGCGGCAGGCCGAAGCATGAACCTGTCCGGACCTTTCATCCGCCGGCCGGTAGCCACCATGCTGCTGAGCCTGGCGATCATGCTGCTGGGTGGTGTGAGTTTCGGCCTGCTGCCGGTGTCGCCGCTGCCGCAGATGGACTTCCCGGTAATTGTGGTGCAGGCCAGCCTGCCCGGCGCCAGCCCTGAGGTCATGGCCTCCACCGTGGCCACGCCGCTGGAGCGTAAGCTGGGCGCCATTGCCGGCGTCACCACGCTGACCAGCAGCTCCAACCAGGGCTCGACCCGGGTGATCATCGGCTTCGAGCTGGGCCGCGACATAGACGGCGCGGCGCGTGAGGTGCAGGCGGCGATCAACGCCACCCGCAACCTGCTGCCCAGCGGCATGCGCAGCATGCCCACCTACAAGAAGATCAACCCGTCCCAGGCGCCGATCATGGTGCTGTCGCTGACCTCGGACGTATTGTCCAAGGGCAAGCTCTACGACCTGGCTGACACCATCCTGTCCCAGAGCCTGGCGCAGGTCAGCGGAGTAGGGGAGGTGCAGATCGGCGGCAGCTCGCTGCCGGCGGTGCGTATCGAGCTCGAACCGCAGTTGCTCAACCAGTACGGCCTGTCGCTGGACGACGTGCGCAATGCTGTGGCCAACGCCAACCAGCGCCGGCCCATGGGCTTCGTCGAAGACCGCGAACGCAACTGGCAGGTGCGCGCCAATGACCAGTTGGAAACCGCCGAGGACTACAAGCCGCTGGTGATCCGCCAGCAGAACGGCGCGATCCTGCGCCTGTCCGATGTGGCCAAGGTCAGCGATGGCGTGGAGAACCGCTACAACAGCGGATTCTTCAACGACGAGAGCGCGGTGCTGCTGGTGGTCAACCGCCAGACCAACGCCAACATCATCCAGACCGTCGAGCAGATCAAGGCCGAGTTGCCGGCCTTGCAGTCGCTGCTGCCGGCCAGCGTCAAGCTCAATGTGGCCATGGACCGCTCGCCGGTGATCAAGGCCACCCTGAAGGAGGCCGAGCACACCTTGCTGATCGCCGTGGTGCTGGTGATCCTGGTGGTCTACCTGTTCCTCGGCAACCTGCGTGCCTCGCTGATCCCGAGCTTGGCGGTGCCGGTTTCGCTGGTGGGCACCTTCGCGGTCATGTACCTGTGCGGGTTCTCGCTGAACAACCTGTCGCTGATGGCGCTGATCCTCGCCACCGGCCTGGTGGTGGACGACGCCATCGTGGTGCTGGAGAACATCTCGCGGCATATCGAGAACGGCGAAAACCCCATGCGCGCCGCCTACAAGGGCGCGCAGGAGGTTGGGTTCACCTTGCTGTCGATGAACGTCTCGCTGGTGGCGGTGTTCGTCTCGATCCTGTTCATGGGCGGGATCGTCCGTGGGCTGTTCAAGGAGTTCTCGATCACCCTGGCCGCGGCGATTGTCGTGTCGCTGGTGGTGTCGCTGACACTGACGCCGATGCTCTGCTCGCGCTGGCTCAAGGTCCATGGCCCGCAGCAGCAGACCCGCCTGCAGCGCTGGAGCGACCACATTCACCAGCGCATGGTCGCCGGCTACGACAAGAGCCTGGGCTGGGCGCTGCGGCACAAGCGCCTGACCCTGCTCAGCCTGCTGGCCACCATCGGCCTGAACATCGCCCTGTACGTGGTGGTGCCCAAGACCCTGATGCCGCAGCAGGACACCGGCCAGTTGCAAGGCTTCATCCGTGGCGACGACGGCCTGTCGTTCACCGTGATGCAGCCGAAGATGGAGATCTACCGCCGCGCCCTGCTCAAGGACCCGGCGGTGGAGAGCGTCGCCGGTTTCATCGGCGGCAACAGCGGCACCAACAACGCCTTCGTGCTGGTGCGCCTGAAGCCGATCGCCGAGCGCAAGGAGAACGCGCAGAAGGTGATCGACCGCCTGCGCAAGGACCTGCCGAAGATCCCCGGCGGGCGCCTGTACCTGATGGCCGACCAGGACCTGCAACTGGGCGGCGGCGGCCGCGACCAGAGCACGTCGCAGTACCTCTACACCCTGCAGAGCGGCGACTTGGCCGCCCTGCGCGAGTGGTTCCCGAAGGTGGCCGCCGAGCTGCGCAAGTTGCCCGAGCTGACCGCCATCGACGCCCGCGACGGCGCCGGCACCCAGCAGGTGACCCTGGTGGTCGACCGTGACCAGGCCAAGCGCCTGGGCATCGACATGGACATGGTCACTGCGGTGCTGAACAACGCCTACAGCCAGCGGCAGATCTCGACCATCTACGACAGTCTCAACCAGTACCAGGTGGTGTTGGAGATCAACCCGAAATACGCCTGGGACCCAAGCACCCTGGAGCAGGTGCAGGTGATCACTGCCGACGGCGCCCGGGTGCCGCTGTCCACCTTCGCCCGCTACGAGAACAGCCTGGCCAACGATCGCGTCAGTCACGAAGGGCAGTTCGCCTCCGAGGACATCTCGTTCGACGTCGCCGAAGGCTACAGCCCCGACCAGGCCATGGCCGCGCTGGAGCGCGCGGTGGCCAAGCTCGGCCTGCCCGAGTCGGTGATCGCCAAGCTCGGCGGCGACGCCGACGCCTTCACCAAGACCACCGAAGGCCAGCCGCTGATGATCCTTGGCGCCCTGGTGCTGGTGTACCTGGTGCTGGGCATTCTGTACGAGAGCTACATCCACCCACTGACGATCCTTTCCACGCTGCCCTCGGCCGGGGTCGGCGCGTTGCTGGCGCTGTACCTGACCGGTGGCGAGTTCAGCCTGATCTCGCTGCTGGGGCTGTTCCTGCTGATCGGCGTGGTGAAAAAGAACGCCATCTTGATGATCGACCTGGCCCTGCAACTGGAGCGCCATGAAGGCCTGTCGCCGGAGGAGTCGATCCGCCGCGCCTGCCTGCTGCGCCTGCGGCCGATCCTGATGACCACCTTGGCCGCGATCCTCGGCGCGCTGCCGCTGCTGCTCAGTCGCGCCGAGGGCGCGGAGATGCGCCAGCCACTGGGCCTGACCATCATCGGCGGCCTGGTGTTCAGCCAGATCCTCACCCTTTACACCACTCCTGTGGTCTACCTGTACCTTGATCGCCTGCGCCACCGGTTCAACCGTTGGCGCGGCGTGCGCACCGACGCTGCCCTGGATAACCCGCTATGAACTTTGCCCACACCCGAATCCACCGTGCCCTCAAGCTGCTGACCCAGGGACGCGGTTCGCGCCTGGTCAGCGCCGGGTTGTGCGTGGCCATGCTCAGCGCCTGTACCCTGAGCCCGGACTACCACCGCCCCGAGGTCAGTACCCCAGCGCAGTTCAAGCAGGCCGAAGGCTGGACCCAGGCCAATCCGTCCGATGCCATCGCTCGTGGGGCGTGGTGGGAGATCTATGGCGACAAGCAGCTCGACGCCCTGGTTGAGGAGCTCAACCGCAGCAACCAGACGGTGGCACAGTACGAGGCGCAGTACCGCCAGGCCCAGGCGTTGGTGCGCAGTAGCCGTGCCTCGCTGTTCCCTTCGCTGAACCTGACCACCAGCAAGAACCGTTCGGCCCAGGGCACCGGTAGTTCCAGCTCCAGCCTGTCGAACAACAGCAGCGGCATCCGCGACACCTACAACGCGCAGCTCGGGGTGAGCTGGGAGATCGACCTGTGGGGCAAGTTGCGTGAAACCATGAACGCCAACGAATCCAGCGCCGAGGCCAGTCTGGCCGACATGGCGGCCATTCGCCTGAGCCAGCAGTCGGAACTGGTACAGAACTACCTGCAACTGCGGGTGATCGACGCGCAGAAGCGCCTGCTCGAAGCCACGGTGGCGGCCTATGAGCGGTCGCTGAAGATGAACGAAAACCAGTACCGCGCCGGGGTTGCCGGGCCGGATGCCGTGGCCCAGGCGCGTACCCAGCTCAAGAGTACCCAGGCCGACCTGATCGACCTGGCCTGGCAGCGGGCGCAGTATGAGAACGCCATCGCCGTGCTGATGGGCAAGGCGCCTGCCGACTTTGCCCTGGCTGCGAGCGATGATATTCCGGCATTGCCGCAGGTGCCGCTGTCGCTGCCGTCGCAGCTGCTCGAGCGGCGTCCCGACATCGCTTCGGCCGAGCGCAAGGTCATGGCGGCCAACTCGAACATCGGTGTGTCGCGGGCGGCGTATTTCCCGGATCTGTCCTTGAGCATGAATGGGGGGTATTCCAGCAGCAGTTTCAACAACTGGATCGAGTTGCCCAACCGTTACTGGTCGGTCGGGCCGCAACTGGCGCTGACGCTGTTCGACGCCGGCAAGCGCAGTGCCGAGGTTGACCGGACGGTGGCGGTGTACGACCAGACCGTGGCGCAGTATCGGCAGACGGTGCTCGACGGGTTCAAGGAGGTCGAGAACTATCTGGTGCAGCTCAAGGTGTACGGGGACGAGGCGGTGGTGCGGCAGGAGGCGCTGGACGCGGCGCGGGAGTCGTTGCGGTTGACCGAGAACCAGTACAAGGCGGGGTTGATCGGGTATCTGGATGTGGTCAATGTGCAGACGACGGCGCTTAGCAACGAGCGGAGTGTGTTGACGTTGTTGCAGGGGCGGTTGGTGGCGAGTGTGCAGTTGATTGCGGCGCTTGGCGGGGGGTGGGATGTTGGACGGGACTTGGTGGTGGAGTAAGGTTGTTAGTTGTTAGTTGTTAGTTGTTGGTTGTTGGTTGTTGGTTGTTGGTTGTTGGTTGTTAGTTGTTGGTTCGTGGTTGTTTTGGGAGTTGTATGCGCATTCATTTGTGATGTCGACGCTTATTCACCTTTCCGCCCTTACGGCGGGTTACTTTGGTCTTGGCCAAAGTAACCAAAGCCGCTGCGCTCCATTCATCCGGCCCCTGCGCTTCGCTCCGGGGTTCCCTCACTCCGGCCTTGCTCCCGGGAGGACCGCGCTGCAGGGCCCATCCTGGGCCCCAGCGCTTGACGGGCATCCATG